>CAXSDV010000047.1:11958-21378 GCA_964235945.1 uncultured Caulobacteraceae bacterium | reverse complement strand
GCGCGCCAGGCGAGCTTGCCGTGGCCGATCTCGCGGCGGCCGGGCGAACCCATGCGGCCGGTCTCGCCCACGCTGTAGGGCGGGAAGTTGTAGTGGAGGAGGAAGCTCTCCTTGTAGGTGCCCGCCAGGGCGTCGATCCACTGCTCGTCGTCGCCGGTGCCCAGGGTCGCCACGACCATGGCCTGGGTTTCGCCGCGGGTGAACAGGGCCGAGCCGTGGGTGCGCGGCAGCACGCCCACCTGGCAGTCGATCTGGCGCACGGTCTTCACGTCGCGGCCGTCGACGCGGCGGCCGTTCTCGATGATGTCACGCCGAAGAACGTGGGCTTCCGCTTCCTTGAAGGCGCTCGCGAGCTTGATGAGGTCGTGACCTTCGGGACGCGCATCGTTCTTGCCGAGTTCGGACATGACGCGCGACTTGCACTCGGCCAGCGCCTTTTGGCGGACTTGCTTGTCCTTGTTGCCGAACGCTGCGCGGATGTCGGCGCCGACCAGGGCGTTGATGGCCTCGATCACCGGCTTGTCGTCGGTGGGCTGGAAGTCCACCGGCTCCTTGGCGGCGTGCTCGGCCAATTCGATGATCGCGGCGATCACCGGCTGGAAGGCCTTGGCGGCGAACGTCACCCCGCCCAGCACCTGGTCTTCGGTGAGCTCTTGGATCTCGGACTCGACCATCATCACCGCGTCTTCGGTGCCGGCGACCACCAGGTCCATCTTGTTGGACGCGTCGGCCAGCTGGTCGAGGGTGGGGTTGAGCACGTACTCGCCGTCGATGAAGCCCACGCGCGCGCCGGCGATGGGGCCCATGAAGGGCGCGCCCGACAGGGTCAGGGCGGCGGAGGCGGCGACCATGCCGACGATGTCGGGGTCGTTCTCAAGGTCGTGGGAGAGGACGGTGACGACGACCTGCACTTCGTTCTTGTAGCCCTTGACGAACAGGGGCCGGATCGGGCGGTCGATCAGGCGCGAGGTCAGCGTCTCCTTCTCGGTGGGACGGCCTTCGCGCTTGAAGTAGCCGCCGGGGATCTTGCCGGCGGCGAAGGTCTTCTCCTGGTAGTTCACCGTCAGCGGGAAGAAGTCGATGCCGGCCTTGGGGGCCTTGGCGGCGACGACGGTGGCGAGCACGGTGGTCTCGCCGTAGGTGGCCATGACGGCGCCGTCGGCCTGGCGGGCGACGCGGCCCGTCTCCAGGGTCAGGGTGCGGCCGCCCCACTCGAGGCTCTTGCGCTTGATGTCGAACATTGGTGCGTGTCTTTCTTCAGCCCCGCAGGCCGGATTGCGTGCGGGCGGACAGGTGCGGACGGGTCCGGGAGTCCTCTCCAGAACCGCAGGCCGCCCATGCGGGCTGCGGGGATCAGGCGGCGAGGACCCGTTTCGGCCCTCTATACTTACGCGGCGCGGTCGCCTGACGGCCGGCTGCGGTCTCGAACGACGTCGATATAGGAAGGGCCGCGTCCTTGCGGAACGCGGCCCTTGAAACTCAGCGACGCAGGCCCAGCGTCTGCACGATGGCCGTGTAGCGCTCGACGTGGGTGTCCTTGAGGTGGTCGAGGAGCCGCCGGCGCTGGGAGACCATCTTGAGCAGGCCCCGGCGCGAGTGGTTGTCCTTCTTGTGGGTCTTGAAGTGTTCGGTGAGGTTGCTGATCCGCTCGGAAAGGATCGCGACCTGCACTTCGGCCGAACCCGTGTCGTTCTCGGTGCGGGCGTGGGTGGTGATCAGTTCGGACTTGCGGTCGGGCGTGATCGACATCGGTGATCTCCTTTCAAGGAGCTGAGAGGTTGAAGATGCGGAACGGTTCGACCCGTCCGGCCCTCAACTCCCCCAGGGCGACCAGCACGCCCGCCCGGACCGCCTGCACCACGCGGGAGGCGTCCGCGGCCCCGGCGGAGCGGGAGCGGAGCGTCTCCTTGAGGGAGTCGACCTGTCGGGGCAGGAGCACGATGGACCGCCCTTGGGCGAGCCGGAAGGCGTCCTCGTCGGTCACGGCCAGCGCCGGGATGTCGTCCAGCGCGGTCTCGACCGGGAGAAGGGCCTCGTGGGCGCGCCCCTCATGCACCATCCGCTCGAGAAAATCCAGGGTGACGCCCCCCGCCGCCTCGAACCGCCCCACCCGGGTGCGCCGCAGGGCCGACACGTGGGCGTGGGCGCCCAGCGCGGCGGCCAGGTCGCGGGCGAGGGCGCGCACGTAGGTTCCCTTGCCGCAGGTGATCTCGACGGCGGCGTGGTCCGCGTCCGGCGCGTCGACCAGGCGCGCGGCGTGCACCACGACCTCGCGCGCCTCCAGCTCCACCGCCTCGCCCGCGCGCGCCAGGTCGTAGGCGCGCGCGCCGTCCACGCGGATGGCCGAAAAGGCGGGCGGCACCTGGGAGATGCGGCCCGTGAAGGCGGGCAGGGCCGCCTCCACCGCTTCGCGCGTGGGGCGCACGTCCGAGCGGGCGGTCACCGCGCCCTCCCGGTCGAAGGAGGCGGTCTCCACCCCCCAGGCCACGGTGAAGGCGTAGTCCTTGTCGGCGTCCATCAGGTAGGGGACGGTCTTGGTGGCCTCGCCCAGGGCGATGGGCAGCACGCCCGACGCCAGCGGGTCCAGCGTGCCCGCGTGGCCCGCCTTCTGGGCGTCGAACAAGCGGCGCACCCGGGTGACGGCGTCGGTGGAGCCCAGCCCCTCGGGCTTGTCGAGGTTGACCCAGCCGTTGACCGCCAGGCCGCGCTTCCGCCGGCTCACCGGCGCGCCGCCCCGTCGGGGTAGGCGCCCGGCGCGTCCTCGTCCGGCGCGTCGCCCTGCACGGCCAGGTCGCGCGCCACCTCGGGGTTGGCGAACAGCGCGTTCATGCGGGTGGCCGTGTCGAAGCTCTGGTCCTTCACGAAGTGCAGGTCCGGGGTGAACTTCATGTCGATGGAACGGCCCAGGTGTCCGCGCAGGAACTTGGCCGCGCGGTTCAGCCCCGCCACCACCGTGTCGGCGTGCGCGCCTCCCAGCGGCTCCACGAACACGGTGGCGTGGCGCAGGTCCGGGCTCGCGCGCACCTCGGCGACGGTGACGGACACGCCGGCCAGCGCTTCGTCGCGGATCTCCACCTCGCGCAGCAGCTCGGCCAGGGCGTGGCGCACGAGTTCGCCCGCGCGCAGCTGGCGCTGGCTGGCGGGGGCGCCGGCGGCGGGCTTGGCCGGCCTGGCGCTGCGGCGGGACTTGGACGGGCCGGAGCTCGAACGGCCGGAACTCGAACGGGGGGGCTTCATGATGGAACGTCGGGGCTGGCCGGGCGGCGGGTCGGACGACCGCGCGACGGGAAGGAACGGCCGGGCGGGTTAGGGGAGGCGGGCGGGCGTGTCCAGTCGCGCGGGGCGCACGGCGAGCGCCGGCGGCCGATTGCCGAACCCGCCGCGACGGGGCACGTTTCGACCCCGACCCTCGCAGGATGTGATTTGACCCGCTCGCGCGCCTTCCTCGCCGTCCTGCTGGCGGCCTCCCTCCCCTTCGCCGCCCTCGCGCCCCGCGCCCGGGCCCAGGCCGCGCCGGAGGAGCCGGGCGCGCGGGGACTAGGCTCCAAGGCGCAGGCGGCGACGGACGGGCCGAACACCCCTTCCGAAGGGCCGGCGCACGGCGGCGGCGAGATCCCGCACACCTTCGTCCCCGTCACCGCCTCGTTCGACTTCGAGCGGCGCGAGGCGATGATCCCCATGCGCGACGGGGTGCGCCTGCACACGGTGATCCTGACCCCGCGCCGCGCCACCCACGCGGGCATGCTGCTGACGCGCACCCCTTACAACGCCAACGAGCTGACCGAGCACAGCCAGAGCGCCCACTACGCCCAGGTGCTGGACGGCTACGACAACGCGCCGGACGTGGTGGCGGACGGCGGCTACATCCGCGTGGTGCAGGACGTGCGCGGCAAGTACGGCTCGGAAGGCGACTACGTGATGAACCGGCCCCTGGCCGGCACCGCGCTCAATCCCACGAAGACCGACCACGCCACCGACACCTGGGACACCATCGACTGGCTGGTGAAGAACGTGCCGCGCTCCAACGGGCGGGTGGCGATCATCGGCGTCAGCTATGACGGGTTCACGCCCTTGATGGCGCTGGTGGACCCGCACCCGGCGCTCAAGGCGGCCATCCCCATGAACCCCATGGTGGACGGCTGGCGCGGCGACGACTGGTTCCACAACGGCGCCTTCCGCCAGCAGAACCTGCCCTACATCTACGAGCAGGACGGCACGCGCGCCAACTCCGACAAGTGGTGGACGGACGTCCACGACGACTACGACCTGTACCTGCGCGCGGGCTCGGCGGGGGCGCTGGCCCAGTCCCACGGGCTGGAACAGGCGGGCTTCTGGCGCAAGGTGGCCGCCCACCCGGCCTACGACGCCTTCTGGCGGGCCCAGGCCATGGACCGCGTCCTGGCCGACCGCCCGCTGAAGGTGCCGGTGCTCCTGGTGCACAGCCTGTGGGACGCGGAGGACATCTACGGCGACATCGCCGTCTACAAGGCGCTCAAGCCCAAGGACGTCCAGGGCGACATGGTGCGCCTCGTGCTCGGCCCCTGGCGCCACGGCGGGGAGATCGAGGAGGGCGACAGCCTGGGCGCGGTCAAGTTCGGCCAGGACACCGCGCTGTGGTTCCGCCGCCACGTGCTGGCCCCCTACCTCGCCCACTACCTGCGCGATGATCCGCCCCCGCTGGACCTCGCCCCCGTGACCGCCTTCGAGACGGGGACGAACGAGTGGCGCCGCCTGCCCGCCTGGCCCGCCGCGCCGGACGGCGCGCCCCCGCGGCCCACCGCGCTCTACCTCCAGCCGGGCCTCCAGCTGGGCTTCGCGCCCGTCCTCCCCGCGCACGGACGCCCCCTCACCGCCGACTACGTGTCCGACCCCGCCAAGCCCGTGCCGTTCCGCGCCCGGCCGATCCAGCCGGTGGGCTACGACGCGGGCGAGACCTGGCCCGACTGGCTGGCGGACGACCAGCGCGAGGCCTCCGGCCGGCCGGACGTGCTGGCCTTCACCGGCCCCGTGCTCACCGCGCCCCTGCGCATCACCGGCGAGCCGGTGGTGCACCTCACCGCCGCCACGAGCGGCACGGACAGCGACTGGGTGGTCAAGCTGATCGACGTCTACCCCGACGAGGTGGCGGGCGAGCCCAAGATGGGCGGCTACCAACTGGCCGTGTCCATGGACGTGCTTCGCGGCCGCTACCGCCAGGACCTGGACGTGGCGCGGCCCCTGCAGCCGAACGCGGAGCTCGCCTACCGCTTCGCCCTGCCCGTCGCCGACCACGTGTTCCTGCCGGGGCACCGGATCATGGTGCAGGTGCAGTCGAGCTGGTTCCCGCTCTACGACAGGAACCCGCAGAGCTTCGTGCAGAACATCTTCTACGCCCGCCCGCAGGATTATGTGCGCGCCGTCCAGCGCGTGGTGGTCTCCGGCCGGGGCGAGAGCTGGATCGAGCTGCCGGTGACCACGCCCCCGGCCGGCCCCGTCCAGGCCGGGATTCCCGATTCGGGCGTCAAGGCGGCCACGACGGGCTGACCGCGCCTGTTTGCAACCGGGCGCGCCGCCGCTAAATAAGGTGGGAGCGCGTCCGCGCACCCGGGCGGAGGGCGCGCGCACCCGAGAGCTCCCCGTCGGCCATGGTCCAGTTCGCGCTCCCCAAGAACAGCAAGGTCACCAAGGGCCGCCACCATCCCGCACCCGAGGGGACCAAGCGCGTCAAGACCTTCAAGGTCTACCGCTACGACCCCGAGTCCGACGCCAACCCGCGCTGGGACACCTACGACGTGGACGTCGACAATTGCGGGCCGATGGTGCTGGACGCCATCATCCACATCAAGAACACCATGGACTCGACCCTGGCCTTCCGGCGCTCCTGCCGCGAGGGGGTGTGCGGCTCGTGCGCCATGAACATCGGCGGCCGCAACACCCTGGCCTGCACCCATGCCTGGGAGGACGTTCCGGGCAAGGAGATCACCCTCAGCCCCCTGCCGCACCAGCCGGTGGTCAAGGACCTGATCCCCGACCTGTCGCTGTTCTTCGCCCAGTACAGCTCCATCGAGCCCTGGCTGCACACCGAGACTCCCGAGCCTCAGAAGGAGTGGGCGCAGACCCCCGGCGACCGCGAGAAGCTGGACGGCCTGTACGAGTGCATCCTGTGCGCCTGCTGCACCACCTCCTGCCCGAGCTACTGGTGGAACGGCGAGAAGTACCTGGGCCCCGCCGCCCTGCTGCAAGCCTACCGCTGGCTGTCCGACAGCCGCGACGAGGCGATCGGCGAGCGGCTGGACGCGCTGGAGGACCCCTTCAAGCTCTACCGCTGCCACACCATCATGAACTGCGCCCAGGTGTGCCCCAAGGGGCTCAACCCGGCCAAGGCGATCGCCGGCGTGAAGCGCATGATGGTGGAGCGCGTGGCCTAAGAGGGCCGCCGGGGGGAGCGACGGCCGCGGCGGCCGCCCGCATTGTTGCAGCGCCGGCCCGATCGCGACATCGGCCGGCTCCGGGCGGCGGCTAGGATGAGGCTTCCCGACCTGCGAGGCCCCATGCGACGCACGCTCCGCCCCCTCCTGCTGCTCCTCCTCGCCAGCAGCGCGGTGGTCGCCGGTGCGGCCCACGCCCAGCCGCCGGAGGACGGATCGGACGGCGGCGGGCGGGCGCGCTTCGAAGCGCGCCGGGCCGAGCGCGCCCAGGCGCTGCACGCGGCCCTTGGGCTGCGCGCCGACCAGGAAGCGGACTGGACCGCCTACCAGGCCGCGCTCCAGCCGGAGCCGCACGACGCCGCCCCGCCCCCCGCCACCGCGCCCGAGCGGGCGGACGCCGCCGTGACCCGCGCCCAGGGGCGGCTGGATTCGGAGCGCCGCCGCGCCGCCGCGGTGAAGGCGTTCTACGCGCGCCTCACCCCCGCACAGCGCCAAGCCTTCGACACGGCGGAGGCGGCCGGCGGTCGCGGCGGCTACGGTCGCCGCGGCGAGGGCTGAGGCTCACGGGACCAGCAGGGTGGAGCCCGTGGTGCGCCGCCCTTCCAGCGCCTCGTGGGCGGCGCGCGCCTGTTCGAGCGGGAAGGTGCGGCCGACCTCCACCTTCACCGCGCCGCGGGCCAGCACGTCCCACAGCGCCCGGGCGGCGGCGTCCAGCTCCTCGGAGGTGACGACGTAGTCGACCAGCGTCGGACGGGTCAGGTACAGGGAGCCGCCGCGGGCCAGGCGCAGCGGGTCCAGCGCGGGCGGCGGCCCCGAGGCGTTGCCGAAGGCGCAGAGCAGCCCCCGCCGCGCCAAGCAGGCCAGGCTCGCGTCGAAGGTCGTTCGGCCCACCGAGTCGTAGGCCACCTTCACGCCGCGCCCTTGCGTCAGTTCGCGCACCCGCGCGGGCAGGTCGTCCTCGCCGACCACCAGTACGGCCAGGCAGCCGTGGACGCGTTCGGCCTTGGCGCGCGATCCCACGGCGGCGATCACACGCACGCCCAGGCTCGTCAGCCAGGGATGCAGGAGGGAGCCCACGCCGCCCGCCGCCGCGTGCACCAGCACCGTGTCGCCGCGCTCCAGCGGCCAGAGGCGCCGCGCCAGGAACTCGGCGGTGAGCCCCTTGAGCAGGCCGCCCGCCGCCGTCTCGAAGTCCACCGCGGCCGGCAGGCGCACCAGCCGGTCGGCGGGCACGACCGCCGCCTCCGCGTAGGCGCCGAGGCGGCCCTGGTAGGCCACGCGGTCGCCCACGGCCACGCGCGACACCCCGGCGCCCACCGCCTCGACCACGCCCGCCGCCTCCTGGCCGAGCACCGCCGGATAGTCGACGGGGTAGAGGCCCGAGCGCTGGTAGGTGTCGATGAAGTTGAGCCCGATGGCGTGGTGGCGCACGCGCGCCTCCCCGGGGCCGGGCTCGGGCGTGTCGATCTCCACGAGCCGCAGCACCTCGGGGCCGCCCGCCCGCTCCGCCTGGATCGCGCGCACGGCGGTCAGCCCAGGTTCTGGCGCAGGAAGTCGTGGGTGCGCCCGTCGGCGGTGCGCGCGTCCGCGGCGTGGTAGTGGTCGCCGGCGCGCCGGGCGAAGGCGTGGTCGCGGCCGGGATAGGTGTGGATCTCCACCAGCCGGTCGTCGCCCAGGGCGGAGGCGATGCGCGCCTGCGCCTCGGGCGGCACGAAGGCGTCGTTCCCCGCCACGTGGAGCATCAGCGGGTGGGCGAGCTTCTCGCGCTCGCCGGTGAACTTGTCGATGTTGACGCCGTAATAGCCGACGGAGGCGTCCGCGTCCGTACGGGTGGCGGTCAGGAAGGCCAACAGCCCGCCTAGGCAGTACCCCACCGCGCCGACGCGGCCGTTGACGCCCGGCAGGGTGCGCACCGCGGCGATCGTGGCGCCGATGTCCTCCACGCCCTTGTCCACGTCGAAGCGCCCGAACAGCGAGAACGCCTGCTGCATGTCCTCGGGCTTCCTGTCGTCCAGCACGATCCCCGGTCGCAGGCGCCAGAACAGGTCGGGCACGACGGCGTAGAAGCCGTTGGCCGCCAGGCCCTCGGCCACCTCGACCATGGTGTGGTTCACCCCGAAGATCTCCTGGATCACCACCACCGCCGGCCGCGGGCCTTCGCCCTGCTCCTGGTCGACGGGGCGGCGCACCAGCGCCTGGAAGGCGCCGTCCGCGCCCTCGATCGTCATGGTCTCGCCCTGCATGTACGCTCGCCTTCTCTTCAACCGCCGGTCCGCGGGTGTTAGCGGTTCAGGCGGGCGTACGCCCGTAACGAAGTCGTGGGCGCGGACGCGCCGGGAGAGTGCGGCGGTGAAAGTCACCTTCGAGATCGACTGCACGCCGGTGGAGGCGAGGAGCTTCCTGGGCCTGCCGGACGTCAGCGGCCTCAACGACCATCTGGTCGGCGAGATGAAGCGGCGGCTGGACGCCAACGTCTCCCTGCTCGAACCCGAGACGCTGATGAAGAACTGGATGGCGCTGGGCGGCGCGGCCCAGGAGCAGTTCCGCCACTTGATGAGCGCCGCCGTGCGCGGCGGCCGCACGGACACCGGCGGGGGATGAGCGACACGGTCTACGCCCCCGCCACCGCCCCCGGGCGCGCGGCGGTGGCGGTGGTGCGCCTGTCCGGCCCGGACTGCCGGCGGGTGCTGGAGTTGCTGGCCGCCGGCCCTCCCCCGCCGCGCCGCGCCGCGTTGCGACGGCTGACCGATCCGCGCGACGGAGCCGAGCTCGACCGGGCGCTGGTGCTGTGGCTGCCGGGACCGGCGAGCTACACCGGCGAGGATCAGGCCGAGCTGCAGCTCCACGGCGGGCCGGCGGTGGTGGAGGCGGTGCTGTCGGCGCTCGGGGCGCTGGACCTCTCCCCCGCCCCGCCGCCGCGCCTCGCCGAGCCCGGCGAGTTCACCCGCCGCGCCTTTGCGAACGGGCGCATGGACCTGGCGGAGGCGGAGGCCGTCGCCGACCTCGTGGACGC
>CAXSDV010000047.1:0-11858 GCA_964235945.1 uncultured Caulobacteraceae bacterium | reverse complement strand
CCGCATCGCCCTCCTGGGCGCGCCCAACGTGGGCAAGTCGAGCCTGCTCAACCGGCTGGCGGGCCGCGAGGCCGCCATCGTCACCCCCACGCCCGGCACGACGCGGGACGTGGTGGAGGTGGTGCTGGAGGTCGCGGGCCGGCGCGTGGTGTTGGCCGACACGGCGGGCCTGCGCGACACGGACGACGCCATCGAAGCCGAGGGCGTGCGTCGCGCCCAGGCCTGGGCCCGAGCCGCGGACCTGCGGCTGTGGCTGGCGGACCGCGCCGCGCCCCCGCCCTCCCCGCCCGCCGGGCTGGCGCCCGGCGACGTGCTGGTCCTCTCCAAATCCGACACGCCGGGGCTCTGGACCGCTCAGGCGGCGGCGCCCTGGGCCGCCGCCGCCGGCTTGCGGTTCGTCGAGGCCTCGGCCCTGGCGAGCGACGGGGTGGACGCGGTGCGGGCGTTGCTGGAGGCGGCGGTGGTGGGCGCGGGCGATCCGCCCGTGGTCACGCGCCTGCGCCACCGCGAGGTGCTGGCGCAGGCGCTGGGCGAGCTCGACCGGGCGCTGGCCGACCTCGACGCCTCCCCCGAGCTCGCCGCCGAGGGCGTGCGCCTGGCTGCGCGGGCGCTGGCGCGGCTCACCGGGGCGGTGGACGCCGAGGCGGTGCTCGACCGGGTGTTCTCCAGCTTCTGCATCGGCAAGTAGCCGCAGGGGCGGTCGGTGTTTCACGTGGAACACGGCTCGACGCCGTGGCGCCCCGGTCCTAGATAACGGCGGCGGAGGAAGCGATGCCGTCAGGCGCCTGGGACGTGATCGTGATCGGGGCCGGCCACGCGGGATGCGAGGCCGCCGCCGCCGCCGCTCGCCTGGGCGCGCGCACCCTGCTGCTCACCCATCGGCTCGATACGGTGGGCGAGATGTCGTGCAACCCGGCCATCGGCGGCCTAGGCAAGGGCCACCTCGTACGAGAGGTGGACGCTCTGGACGGGCTGATGGGCCGGCTGGCGGACCAGGCGGGCATTCAGTTCCGCCTGCTCAACCGCTCCAAGGGTCCGGCCGTGCGCGGACCGCGCGCCCAGATCGACCGGCGCCTCTATCGCGAGGCCATGCAGGCGGCGCTGGCCGAGCAGGACGGCCTGGAACTGCGCGCCGCCGCGGTTGAGGACCTGCTGGTCGAGCACGGCCGTGTCTCGGGCGTGGTCGATGCGGCGGGGGCGACCTATCGCGCACCCCGCGTGGTGCTCACCACGGGCACCTTCCTCAAGGGCGTGATCCACCGCGGCGAGACGCGCACCCCCGCCGGCCGTCACGGCGAGGCGGCCTCCATCGGTCTCGCCGACCGGCTCTACGGCCTGGGCCTCGCCATGGGTCGGCTGAAGACGGGCACGCCGGCGCGGCTGGACGGCCGCACGGTCGCCTGGGACCGGCTGGAGATGCAGGCGGGCGACGAGACGCCTTCCCCCTTCTCCTTCCTCACCACCGCGATCACTCGGCCGCAGGTGGCCTGCGGCGTCACCTGGACCACCGCCGAGACCCACGCGATCATCGCCGCGCACCTGGGCGAGTCGGCGGTCTACGGCGGCCGCGCCACCGGCGTGGGCCCGCGCTACTGCCCGTCCATCGAGGACAAGGTGGTGCGCTTCGCCGACAAGAGCGCCCACCAGGTGTTCCTGGAGCCCGAAGGGCTGGACGACGACACCGTCTACCCGAACGGCGTCTCCACCTCGGTTTCCGAGACGACCCAGGACCTGTTCCTGCGCACCCTGCCGGGGTTGGAGCAGGTGCGGGTGCGCCGCTACGGCTACGCCATCGAGTACGACTACGTCGATCCGCGCGAGCTGACGGCGGCGCTGGAGGTGAAGCGCCTGCCGGGCCTGCACCTCGCCGGCCAGATCAACGGCACCACGGGGTACGAGGAGGCGGCGGCTCAGGGACTGGTGGCCGGGCTCAACGCCGCGCGCGAGGCGGCCGGAGCTTCGCCGATCGTGTTCGGGCGCGACCAGGCCTACATCGGCGTGATGGTGGACGACCTGGTGACGCGCGGGGTCAGCGAACCCTACCGCATGTTCACCAGCCGCGCCGAGTTCCGCCTCACCCTGCGCGCCGACAACGCCGACCAGCGGCTGACGGAGCTGGGCGCGGCCGCCGGCCTGGTCGGCCCCGAGCGCCTCGCCCACCACCGCGCGCGCACCGCCGAGCTGGCCGCCGCCCGCACCCGCCTGGCCGCGCTCTCGCTCACCCCGGCGGAGGCGGCGGGCCACGGCGTGCACCTGCGCGCCGACGGCCAGCGCCGCACCGCCGCCGACCTGCTGGCCTATCCCGACGTGGACATGGCGGTGCTGGCGCGCATCTGGCCGGGCCTCGCCGCCTGGCCGTTCCACGTGGTGGAGCAGGTGGAGGCCGACGCGCTGTACGCGGGCTATCTCGATCGCCAGCTCGCCGACGTGGCGGCCTTCCGCCGGGACGAAGCGTTGGAGCTGCCGGGCGACCTCGACTACGCCCGGGTGGGCGGCCTCTCCTCCGAAGCGCGCGAGAAGCTGCTCGCCGTGCGGCCGCGCACCCTGGGCCAGGCCGGCCGTATCGAAGGCGTCACCCCCGGAGCCCTCACCGCCCTCCTGGCGCATGTTCGACGCGCCGCCTGACCCCTCGCCCGGCGCATCGCCCGCCGACGCCGGCGAGCTCGCCGCCGCCCTGGGGCTGGGCGAAGCGGCCGCCCGCGACTTCGCGCGCTACCGCGAGCTCCTGGCGGAGGGGAACGCGCGCATGAACCTCGTGGGCCCTTCGGCGCTGGCGCAGTTCTGGCCCCGCCACGCCTGGGACGGAGCCCAGCTCCTGCAGCTGGCCCCCGAGGCCTTGCGCTTCGCCGACCTCGGCTCCGGGGCGGGCCTGCCGGGCGTGGTGCTGGCCATCGCCCTCAAGGGCCGCGAGGGCGCGCGCGTGACGCTGGTCGACAGCCTCGCCAAGCGCTGCCGCTTCCTGCAGGAGGTGGTGGACGAACTCGCTCTGCCCGCCGAAGTGGTCCACGCCCGGGTGGAGGACGCTCCCGTCCCGGCGGTGGACGTGGTGAC
Organism: uncultured Caulobacteraceae bacterium; assembly: GCA_964235945.1. Taxonomy (GTDB): domain Bacteria; phylum Pseudomonadota; class Alphaproteobacteria; order Caulobacterales; family Caulobacteraceae; genus JASLDZ01. The sequence continues at coordinate 8,807 of CAXSDV010000047.1, read as the reverse complement.
CGCCCGCGCCGTGGCCCCCCTGTCGGTGCTGTTCGATTATGTGCGCCCCTACCTGCGCGCGGGCGCGACCGCCCTTTTGCTCAAGGGCCGCACCGCCGGGACGGAGCTGGCCGAGGCGCGGCGCTCCTGGCGGGCGGACGCCGAACTCCTGCCCAGTCGCAGCGACCCCGAGGGGCGCATCGTGCGCGTGAGGAGGCTGGAGCGTGCCTGACTCCTCCTCGCCCGCCGCGCCGCGGCCCCCGCGGGTGCTGGCCCTCGCCAACCAGAAGGGCGGAGTGGGCAAGACCACCACCGCCATCAATCTCGCCACCGCCCTGGCCGCGGTGGGCGAGCGCGTGCTCCTGGTCGACAGCGACCCCCAGGGCAACGCCTCCACCGGCCTTGGCGTGCCCCCCGCGCGGCGCCCGCGCACCGTGTACGACGTGCTCACCGGGCAGTGCACGCTGGCGCAGGCGGTGGTCGCCACCGGCGTGCCCGGCCTCGACCTCGCGCCCGGCGACGCGGACCTGTCGGGGGTGGAGCTGGAACTGGGCCAGCAGGCGCGCCGCAGCTACCGCCTGCGCGACGCGATCGCCGCGCTCTCGGGGGTGCGCGCCTACGACTACGTGCTGATCGACTGCCCGCCCTCGCTGAACCTGCTCACGGTCAACGCCATGGCGGCGGCGGACGCGGTGCTGGCCCCGCTGCAGTGCGAGTTCTTCGCCCTGGAGGGGCTGAGCCAGCTGATGCGCACCCTCGACCTCGTGCGCGCCAGCCTCAACCCGCGGCTGGAGCTGCAAGGCCTGGTGCTCACCATGTACGACCGGCGCAACAGCCTGTCCGACCAGGTGGCGGCGGACGTGCGCGCGCACTTCGGCGACAAGGTCTACGACACGGTGATTCCCCGCAACGTGCGCGTGTCGGAGGCCCCCTCCTTCGGCAAGCCGGCGCTGATCTACGACCTGAAGTGCGCGGGCAGCCAAGCCTATGTGCGGCTGGCGGCCGAGGTGATCGCCCGCGAGCGCGCCCGCCGCGCCGCCGCTTCCGTCCCCGCCTGATCACCGTCCCGTCCCGACCACTCGAACCCGATCGACACCGAGGAGCGCCGCATGGCCGAAGCCCAAAGACGCGGACTTGGCCGCGGCCTGTCCGCCCTCCTGGGCGAGTCGGACGCGTTGGCGACGCCCGCCCCGGGCGCGGCGCCGGCGGAGCCGGCCGCGCCGAACGGGCCGCCGCGCGAGATCGCCATCGAGCTGCTGCGCCGGAACCCCGACCAGCCCCGCCGCTCGTTCGACGAAGCGGACCTGGAGGAGCTGTCGGAGTCGGTGCGCGCCAAGGGCGTGCTCCAGCCCATCCTCGTGCGCCCCGCCCCCGGCGCGCCCGGCGAGTACCAGATCGTCGCCGGCGAGCGGCGCTGGCGTGCGGCCCAGCGCGCGGCGTTGCACGTGGTGCCGATCCTCGTGCGCGAGCTGACGGACGCCGAGGTGCTGGAGATCGGCATCGTCGAGAACGTGCAGCGCTCCGACCTGGACGCCATCGAGGAGGCGGCGAGCTACCGCGCGCTGATGGACCGGTTCGGCCGCACCCAGGAGGAGGTGGCGCAGGTCGTGGGCAAGAGCCGAAGCCACGTGGCCAACGCCCTGCGCCTGCTGGCCCTGCCCGCCAACGTGCGCGACCACCTGGTCGGCGGCCGCATCACCAGCGGCCACGCCCGCGCCATCGCCACCGCGCCCGACCCGGCCCGGCTGGCGGACGAGATCGTCGCCAAGGGCCTGTCGGTGCGCCAGGCCGAGGAGCTGGGCCGCGCCGCCCAGGCCAAGCCTCGCGAGGCGGCGCCCCGCCCGGCGCGCTCGGGCGGCGGCGGGGCCAAGCACGCCGACATCCGCGCGCTGGAGGGCGACCTCTCCGAGGTGCTGGGCATGGCGGTGCTGCTCGACCACAAGGGCGAGGGCGGCCGGCTCAGCGTGGCCTACGCCTCCCTCGAGCAGCTCGACGAGCTGTGCCGCAAGCTGATGAACTAGGCCGCGCGTTTACAGGCCGAGCCGGCGCGCGCGGCCCGCCACGCCCATGAAGGCGCGTTCGGCCAACAACGTGTCGGGCGAGCCGGTGGACTTGCAGGCCCGGTCCGCTTCCAGGAGCTCGGGCTGCACCGCGTCCAGGTCGGCGAAGCGCCAGCGGCCGAGCTGGCGCACGAACTCGCGCTCCGCCTTCCAGAACACGCCGGACGCCTTGGCCGCCATCGCCGGCTCACGCCCGCCCGCCATCAACGCGAGCGCCTTGCGCAGCTTGGCGGCGTGCTGGCCCAGGGCGCGCACGGCGGCGGGCCCGCCCTCCCCCTCGGCGTAGGCGCGGCGCAGGCCCTGGTGCGCCTCGCGCAGGCGACCGCCGAAGGCGTGGGCGGCGGCGTCGAACAGGCTGGCCTCCGGTTCGACGCCCAGGAAATCCTCCAGGTCTTGGGGTGTGGCCGTGGCGCCCGATCCCGGCCCCAGGTGCAGGGCGAGCCGCTCGACCTCCTGGCGCACCACGCCGCGCTCCTTGGGCAGACGCGCGACCAACAGGTCCAGCGCCTCGCGCGACAGCGTCAGGCCGTCCGCCGCCAGCCCCTCGCGGATCAGGCGCGCCACGTCGCCCCCCTCGTCCTCGTAGACGGCCACGGCGGCGGCGACGGGGGAGGCTTCGGCCGCCTTGCGCAGGGCCGAGCCACGCTCCAGCGCGCCCGCCTCAACCAGGAACATGGCGGCGGGGTTGTACGCCCCCTCGGCATGGGCGGCGAGCGCCTCCCCCGCGGCCTTGTCGACGCTGGCCTTCTCGCCGGTCAGGCGCAGGCGCACCAGGCGCCGGCCGCCCATCAACGACTGGGCGCAGAGTTCGTCCACTAGGCGCGCCGGGTCGTCGGACACGTCCGTGTCGGTGAGCTGGGCCACGTCGAACGGGTCGTCGGGGTCGCGCGCCACCCTGGCGGCGAGGCGGTCGGCGCGCTCACGCACCCCGCCCCGATCGCGCCCGTGGATCACCACCGCGCGCAACTCGGCGGGCGGCCGGTCCAGCAAGCGGTCGACCTCCGGCCGCTTGGAGACGATCACGGGCTCAGCCCGCCGGGGTGTTGAGCCAGCGCGAGAGGGCGAGGCGGATCAGCACCGCCACCTGACTGGCGGCGCGCTCCTCCCCGTCCTGCTCGGCGGCGACGCCGGCATAGGGCGCGTCCGCGCTGTCATAGCTGACGTTGGCGGGGGCGAAGCCCCGCAGCAGCACGCGCCCGGTGCCCGCGTCCGTGAGGGTGTAGGCGATGTTGAGCTGGATTTCGTATCGGTTGGCGACGTTGTTGACGCGCACGCCGCGGGGATAGCGCCGCTCGTCCACGCTGAAGCCCAGCCGGTAGGCGGGGGCCGCCGCCGGGTCGCGCCCGAGCTCGTCGTCCAACTGCTGGCGCACGAGGTAGCCCGTGCGCGAGTGCGCGGGCGCGTCCACCTGCACCGCACGCAGGCCGCCGAGGTTGCCGGGCGTGGCGTAGAGCGGGGTGAAGCCGCAGCCGCCCAGCCCCGCCGCCGCCAGGAGCAGGGCGGAGGCGAGCCGTGTTCCACGTGGAACAGTGGGTCGGGCGGAATGGGGCGGCATGGGCGCTCCTCAGGCGGCGACGATGTTGACGATACGCCCGGGCACCACGATCACCTTGCGTACGGCGAGGCCCTCCAGGTGGCGGCGTACGTCGGCGTCGGCCAGGGCGAGTTCGCGCACCTCCGCCTCGGAGGCGCCCAGGGAGGTGCGGACCTCGCCGCGGCGGCGGCCGTTGATCTGCACGGGCAGCACCGTCTCGTCGTCCGCCGCCAGGGCGGGATCGTACACCGGCCAGGGGGCGTCCACCGCCAGACCCTCGCCGCCCAGCCGTTCCCAGGCGCTCTCCGACAGGTGCGGCGTGAACGGCCCGACCATCACCGCCAGCGCCCGCAACGCCTCGCGCCGCGCCCCGGACTCCGCCCCCCGCAGGCGACGCAGGGTGTTGAGGAAGCCGTAGAACTGCGCCACCGCCGAGTTGAAGCGGAACCCTTCCACGTGCTCGCCCACCGTGCGGATCAGCTTGTGGGTTGCGCGCTGGAGCTCACGACCCGCCTCGGCGGGATCGACCCCGGCGGTCGCGGCCTCGACCTCGTCCACCGCGTCCACCTCGGCCCACAGGCGGTTGAGGAAGCGCCAGGACCCCTCGACGCCCGAGTCGGTCCACTGCACGTCGCGCTCGGGCGGGCTGTCGGACAGCACGAACAAGCGCGCGGCGTCCACGCCGTACTGGTCGAAGATGTCCTCGGGCGCGACCGTGTTGCGCTTGGACTTGGACATCTTCTCCACGCCGCCCACCATCACCGGTGCGCCGGTGGCGGCTTCCACGCGGCGGCCGTCCACGCTCTCCACCTCGGCGGGAGACAGCCAGCGCGCGTCGTCGGCGTCGCGGTAGGTCTCGTGGGTGACCATCCCCTGGGTGAACAGGCCCGCGAAGGGCTCGGCGACATCCAACAGGCCGTCGTCGGCCAGGGCGCGGGTGATGAAGCGGGCGTACAGGAGGTGCAGCACGGCGTGCTCCACCCCGCCGATGTACTGGTCCACCGGCATCCAGCGGTCGGCGGCGGCGCGGTCGATCGGATCGGTCGCCTGCGGGTCGGTGAAGCGCGCGAAGTACCAGCTGGAGTCGACGAAGGTGTCGAGGGTGTCGGTCTCGCGCTCGGCGGGACCGCCGCACGCGGGGCAGGCGACGTGACGCCAAGTGGGATGGCGTTCCAGCGGATTGCCGGGCCGGTCGAACGTCACGTCTTCAGGCAGCGTCACCGGAAGCTGATCGGCGGGCACGGGCACGACGCCGCACTGCGCGCAGTGCACCACGGGGATGGGACAGCCCCAGTAGCGCTGGCGCGACACGCCCCAGTCGCGCAGGCGGTAGACCACCGCGCCCTCGCCCTGGCCGAGCGCCTCGATGCGCGACACCGCCTCGGCCTTGGCCGCCTCGATGTCGAGGCCGTCGAGAAACTGCGACCGGAAGATGCGGCCGGGGCCGGTGTAGGCCTCGCGTTCCACGTGGAACGTCGCCGCGTCCGCCCCTGCGGGCAGCACCACCTCGCGCACAGGCAGGTCGTACTTGCGCGCGAAATCCAGGTCGCGCTGGTCGTGGGCGGGGCAGCCGAAGATGGCGCCCGTGCCGTAATCCATGAGGATGAAGTTGGCGACCCAGACGGGCAGGACGCGGCCGGGCTCGAACGGGTGCGCCACGGTCAGGCCGGTGTCGTACCCGAGCTTCTCGGCGGTCTCCAGGTCCGCCTCGGTCGTGCCGCCCCGGCGGCACTCCACCGCAAAGGCGGCCAGGGCCGGGTTCTCCGCCGCCAGCCGCTCGACGATGGGATGATCGGGGGCGAGGCCCACGAAGCTCGCGCCGAACAGGGTGTCGGGGCGGGTGGTGTAGACCTCCACGCCGCCGGCCCACGCGTCGCCGGCCGCCGCGAGTTCGCCGCCCTGCGCCCAGCGGAAGCTCATCCGCAGGCCGCGCGAGCGCCCGATCCAGTTCTCCTGCATCAGCCGCACCTTGTCCGGCCAGCGGTCGAGGGTGGTCAGCCCTTCCAGCAGGGCGTCGGCGTAGCGGGTGATGCGCAGAAACCACTGGGTGAGCTTGCGCTTCTCGACGAGCGCGCCCGAGCGCCAGCCACGCCCGTCGATCACCTGCTCGTTGGCGAGCACGGTCTGGTCGACGGGATCCCAATTGACCGCGCTCTCGCGCCGATCGACCAGGCCGCGGGCGTAAAGGTCGAGGAACCAGGCCTGCTGCCGGCCATAGTATTGCGGATCGCAGGTGGCGAACTCGCGCGACCAGTCGATGGACAGGCCCAAGAGCTTCAGCTCGCGCCGCATGGCGGCGATGTTGTCGTAGGTCCAAGCCTTGGGGTGGACGCCGCGCTCCATGGCGGCGTTCTCTGCGGGCATGCCGAACGCATCCCACCCCATGGGGTGCAGCACGTCGTGGCCGGTGGCGCGCTTGTGGCGCGCAACCACGTCGCCCATGGTGTAGTTGCGCACGTGGCCCATGTGGATGCGCCCCGACGGGTAGGGGAACATCTCCAGCACGTAGTACTTGGGCCGACCTGAGCCGGGCTGCGCCTCGGTCGACGGCTCGGGCGTGCGGAACACGTCGGCGGCGGCCCACGCCTCGCGCCAGCGCGGCTCGGCCTCCTTGGGGTTGTAGCGCGTCACCGGGGCGGTCTCAGCCCCGGGTGTTGAGGGTCGACAGGCGCAGCTGGCGCGCCTTGGTCAGGATGGCGTTCTCGATCTCCGTGTCGGTCTGGGCGGCCACGGGGCTGTCCACCCACTGGCCTGCGCCGTCCTTGGTCTGGTGGAACACGCTGACGTTGAGGCCGTCCGCGCGCAGGCGCGTGTCGAGGATGTAGACGGTCGCCTTGAAGCGCTCGTCCGGCTTCTCCGGGTTGGTGAACCAGTCGGTGATGATCACGCCGCCGAAGGGGTCGGCCGAGGAGAGGGGCATGAAGGCCAGGGTGTCGAGGGTGGCGCGCCACAGGTAGGCGTTGACGCCGATGCCCGGCTGGCCGAGCGATCCGCGCGGCGCGGCGGGGGCGCGGCGGCCGATGTTGAGCAGGCCGCCGCCCGACTCCTGGCTGACGAATCCGCCCGCCCCGCTGGACGAGGTGTCCGACGCCGCCACCGGTCCGCGGTGGGCGCAGCCCGACGAGACGACGCCGAGCGCCAGGATGAGGGCCGCAGCCCCGCGCGTAACCGACATGTGCAATCGCTCCAAGACCTTGGCGGGGCCGTCGCGCGCACGCGCGCGCCCGGCGGCCTTACGGCCGGTCGGGGTCGCGGGCGCCCAAGGCCCCGATCACCGCACCCCCGAGCGGCGAAACCGTGTCTATACCAAGGGCCGCCGCGGGGCGGAACCGGAATCGTGGCGCGGGGGCCACAGCGTACGGCTTCTTCGGAAGGTGACGATCCGAAAGCCCGCCCGCCGCGTTGACCCTTCCGAGACCACGGCTTTAATCGCCCGTCACGGACAGCGCCTATATGACAAGGGCGTACCCGTGCGGGGCGGAACGAAACATGCGGAAGGCGGGGATGCCCCGGTACGGATGTGCGGCATGGGCTGTGGCGGGCGCGGTGCTGACCGCGGCGGCGACCGCGCACGCCGATCCCGTGCGGCTCGCTCCGGCGACGACGCCCGACTTCCGCACGACGGCCGACCAGGCCGCGGCCGTCGCCCAGCCCTGGTCCATCCCCACCCCGCACAAGACGCTCCAGCTCGACAGCCAGGGCCGCTGGGGCGTGCGGCTGGACGTGGAGCAGCCTTCCGGCCGCCCCAGCGACTGGAAGGACGTGCAGGCGGGGGCCTACCTGCGCCTGACGCCGCGCATCCGCGTGGGCGGCAGCGTGGGCTTCGGCGACAAGTTCGCCCAGCCCCAGCGCCTCACCCCGGAGGACACCGCGCCGCGCGTCCACCTGGAGACGGCGTTCAAGTTCTGAGCGCCTCCACCGCCGCCAACCCCGCGAAGGGGCCGAGCACCAGCCGGCGCGCGGTCGCCGCCCCCACCCCGCCCAGGGCGTAGACGGGCGCACCCGCGCCCCGCGCCAGCGCCGACGCGCGCAGCACGCCCAGGCTGCGCCCCCGGGCCGACGGGCTCGCGCTCGGGAACACGGGCGACAGCAGCACCGCGTCCACCCCCGCGGCCCGCGCGCGCGCCAACGCCCGCGCCGAGTGCGCCGCCCCCGTCACCACCCACCGGGGTCGCCCGCGCTTGAGGCCGGGCGCGAGGTGCAGGGCGCGTTCGGGCAGGTGCACGCCGTCCGCGCCCAGCCGCGCCGCCAGCGCCGCGTCCGCCCCGACCAGCAGCCGGTGACCGCGCCGGCGACACGCGCGCAGCAGGGCGGGCGCCTGCGCCTCCACCTCCCCCCGGCCGAAGGTCCGCAGGATCACCAAACTGCCCCGCGGCAGGCGCGCGACCGCCGCCACCGGGTCGGGCAGCCGGTCCGGGTCCGTGACGAGCACCAGGGGGGCGAGCGCGCTTCCCCGCCGGCGCGCACCGGGGTTCCGCGCGCGGGCGGCCCGGCCTAGGGTCCGCGCGGTCCGCACCAGGACCTCGCGCCCGTCCGCCGCCCGTGACCCCATCGCCCGCCCTTCCCGATCCGGCCGCCGCCCTCGAGCAGGTGCGGGCGCGCCTGGCCGCCGCCGCCCGCGCCGCCGGGCGCGACCCCGCCCATGTGGCGCTCACCGCCGTGTCCAAGCAACAGCCCTGGTCGGCGATCGCCCCCGTGCTCGCCGCCGGCCAGCGCGTGTTCGGCGAGAACCGCGTGCAGGAGGCGCGGGCGCGCTGGACCGCCCAGGGGGTGGACCGCGCGGCGCTGGAGCTGCGCTTGATCGGCCCGCTGCAGACCAACAAGGCGCAGGACGCCGTCGCCCTGTTCGACGTGATCGAGACGCTGGACCGCCCCAAGCTCGCCCGGGCCCTCGCCGACGCCGCCCAGGCCCTGGGCCGCCTCCCGCGCCTCTACGTGCAGGTGAACACCGGCGAGGAGCCTCAGAAGGCCGGCCTGCCCCCGACGGGGGTCGACGCCTTCCTCGCCGAGCTGGCGCGCGACTACGACCTGCGCCCGGAAGGGCTGATGTGCATTCCGCCCGCGGACGAACCCGCCGGGCCGCACTTCGCCCTGCTGGCGGACCTGGCGGCGCGCCACGGCCTCGCGCGCCTGTCCATGGGCATGAGCGGCGACTTCGAAACCGCCGTGCGCTTCGGCGCCACGGACGTGCGCGTGGGCAGCGCGCTGTTCGGCGAACGCGCGGCGCACGCGGG
>CAXSDV010000046.1:0-21384 GCA_964235945.1 uncultured Caulobacteraceae bacterium | reverse complement strand
CGCGGAGATGGCGAGGCTGTAGGTGACCTCCAGCCCGAGGCCGAGGGCCGGCGACCGGCGGGCGACCCGGCGCTGGGCGCACCCCCGGAGTCCGCGGCGCGGGCGGGCTCAGTCGCGCGGGGACCCCGCCGCCAGGCCCAGAGCCATGGCGAAGTAGGCGGCCGCCATGGACCGCTTGGACAGCACGAACTCCCACCCCGGCGTGAACCGCTTGGGCGTGGCGAGATAATCCACGCCCGCCGCGAAGGCGGAAATGAGCATCGCGTCCCTCAACAGCGTCAGGCGCGGAAGCGGTCGCCTGGGCGCTACCCAGCGCTCGAACAACACCGCCCAGAAGAACGTGGCGGCGAGGTGGGTGGCCGCGCCCGTTCCCGTGTGGGCCAGGTCGGCCGTCCGGACCTCGGCCGCCCTGCGCCCGTTCAGCCAGTGGCTGGTGGCGTTGATCGGCTGGAGGGCGCCCTTGCCCTCTGCGCGCGCCAGGAGCGCCAGGGCGGACATGGAGGTGAGCGTCGCGGCGGCGGTCGGGCCGATCGCGCGGGTGACGGACTTCAGCCAGCCTGCCATGAACCCTCCGAGACGGCGGGGAAACGGGGAGAACTCCGCGCCGTTCCGACGCCCAGCCCCTCACCCGTCGCGCAATACGAAGAGGGGCCGCCCCACGCGCATCGCGTGAAGCGGCCCCTCCGGGTTCGAGCCGAACCTTGTAGCCGATCAGGCGGCCACGAGGTCGAAGCGGTCCGCGTCCATGACCTTGGTCCAGGCGGCCACGAAGTCGCGGACGAACTTCCCGCCCGCGTCGGCGGAGGCGTAGACCTCCGACACCGCGCGCAGCTGCGAGTTGGAGCCGAACACGAGGTCGGTGCGCGACCCCGTCCAGCGGTGCTCGCCCGTGTGGCGGTCGGTGCCGACGAAAACCTCGTCGGCCCGCTTGTCGACTTCCTTCCACGCCGTCTGCATGTCCAGCAGGTTGACGAAGAAGTCGTTGGTCAGTTGGCCCGGGCGGTCGGTGAACACGCCGTGCTCGGCCGCCTTCGCGTGGTTGGCGCCCAGCACGCGCAGGCCGCCGACCAGCGCCGCCATCTCCGGCGTGCTGAGCTTGAGGAGCTGCGCCTTGTCGACCATCAGCTCCTCCGTCGGCACGTTGAAGCGCACCTGCAGGTAGTTGCGGAAACCGTCGGCCTTGGGCTCCAGCACCGCGAAGCCCTCCACGTCCGTCTGCTCGGCGGAGGCGTCGGTGCGGCCGGGGGTGAAGGGCGCCTCCACCTCGTGGCCGGCGGCCTTGGCCGCCTGCTCGACGCCCACGCCGCCGCCCAGCACGATGAGGTCGGCGATCGAGACCTTCTTGCCGCCGGCGGCCGAGCCATCGAACTTGGCCTTGATCGCCTCGTAGACGGCCAGCACGCGGGCCAGCTGCTCGGGCTGGTTGACGTCCCAATCCTTCTGCGGGGCCAGGCGGATGCGCGCGCCGTTGGCGCCGCCCCGGTGATCCGACCGGCGATAGGTGGAGGCCGAGGCCCAGGCGGTGGTGACCAACTCGGCGACGGACAGGCCCGACCGCGCGATCTCGTCCTTGAGCGCCGAGACGTCCGCCGCGTCGATCAGGGCGTGGTCGGCCTTGGGAACCGGGTCCTGCCAGATCAGGTCCTCGGCCGGCACCTCGGGCCCGAGGTAACGCGCCTTGGGGCCCATGTCGCGGTGGCACAGCTTGAACCAGGCGCGGGCGAAGCTGTCGGCGAAGTAGGCCGGGTCGGCGCGGAACCGCTCGCAGATCTCCCGGTACTTGGGATCGATCTTGAGCGCCATGTCCGCGGTCGACATCATGGTGGGCACGCGCTTCTCGGGCGAGTGCGCGGCCGGCGCCAGGGTGTCGGCCGGCGAGCCCTTGGGCTGCCACTGCTTGGCCCCGGCGGGGCTCCGGACCAGCTCGTAGTCGTGGTCCAGCAGCATGTCGAAGTAGGTCATGTCCCAGGTGATCGGGGTGGGCGTCCAGGCGCCCTCCAGTCCGCTGGTGATGGTGTGGTCGCCCATGCCGCTCTCGTGGCTGGAGTTCCAGCCCAGGCCCTGGCTGGCGATGTCCGCACCTTCCGGCTCCACGCCCACCAGCGAGGCGTCGCCCGCGCCGTGCGCCTTGCCGAAGGTGTGGCCGCCGGCGGTCAGCGCCGCGGTTTCTACGTCGTTCATGCCCATGCGCGCGAAGGTTTCGCGCATGTCGCGGGCGGAGCCGACCGGGTCGGGGTTGCCGCCCGGGCCTTCCGGGTTGACGTAGATCAGGCCGTGCTGGATGGCGGCCAGGGGGTTCTCCAGGGCGCGGCCCGACTCTTCGTCGATCCGCGTGTCGCCCAGCCACTCCTCCTCCGTCCCCCAGTAGATGTCGCGGGGGGGCTCGTAGACGTCGGCGCGGCCGCCGCCGAAGCCGAACACGGGGCCGCCCATGGACTCGATGGCCACGTTGCCCGCCAGGATCATCAGGTCGGCCCAGGACAGCTTGCGGCCGTACTTCTGCTTGACGGGCCACAGCAGGCGGCGCGCCTTGTCCAGGTTGCCGTTGTCCGGCCAGCTGTTCAACGGGGCGAAGCGCTGGGCGCCCGTGGAGGCGCCGCCGCGGCCGTCGCCCGTGCGGTAGCTGCCGGCGCTGTGCCAAGCCATGCGGATGAAGAAGGGGCCGTAATGGCCGTAATCCGCCGGCCACCAGGGCTGGCTGTCGGTCATCAGCGCGGTCAGGTCGCGCTTGAGGGCGGCGTAATCGATCGACTTGAATTCAGCGGCGTAGTCGTAGCCCGCGTCGTGCGGATCGGGACTGACGCCGTTCTGCCCCAGGATGTCCAGGGAAAGCTGGTTGGGCCACCAGTCGCGGTTGGTGCGGCCCAGCAGCGTGCGCAGCGCCTCCGGGCTCTTCACCGGGCAGCCTTGCTGCTCGTCCTTGGAAATCGCGTTCATGGCCGGGCCTCTTCGAATTCGACCGGGGCGGTCCGTCGAGCATGGGCGGGAGGCGGTCGCCGAATCCGGCGCGGCCCGCATCCCGCTCGACACGTAATGCCCGCCCGCGATAGATCAATCCAACAGGTTATAGCGATCTCTCTCATCGGGTGTCTCGATCACAGCCCTGCCGACCCTCCGTCAGCTGACGTACCTGATCGCCCTGCACGAGCATCAGCACTTCGGGCGGGCGGCGGCGGCGTGCTTCGTCACGCAATCCACCCTGTCGTCCGGCGTCGCGGAACTGGAGGCGCTGCTGGAGACGCGTCTGGTCGAGCGTTCCCGCCGCAGCGTCCGCTTCTCCGCCGTCGGCGAGGAGGTCGTCGCCCGCGCCCGTGAGGTGATCCACGCGGTGGAGGACCTGCGCACGGCGGCCCAGGGCGCACGCGAGCCCCTGACGGGGCCGTTGCGCATGGCGGCCATCCCCACCGTCGCCCCGTTCCTCCTGCCGCGCATCGTCGATCGCGTGGGCGACCAGTGGCCGAACCTGCGGCTTCGTGTGCGCGAGATGCTGACGGGTGCGGCCTGCGAAGCGCTGCAGCGCGGCGTCATGGACTGCGCGTTGCTGGCGCTCCCCGCCGACTGCGGCGAAGTGGAGACGTGCGAAATCATGGTCGACCGCCTGCTGATCGCCGCTCGCGTCGGCGATCGGGCGAGCGCGGAGGCGCCCGGGGCGGGGGTCGACCCGATGGACCTGCTCCTGCTGGACGAGGGTCACTGCCTGCGCGACCAGGCGCTCGCGGCCTGCAACCTCAAGGAGGCCGGCGTCGAATCGCGGTTGGTGGCGTCGACCCTGCACACGCTGGTGCGCATGGTCGACGCGGGGTTCGGCGTGACGCTCCTGCCTCAGATGGCCGTGTCCGCGGGCCTGCTGGAAGGCACGCGCGTCGAGAGCCGAGAACTGACGCCCCCCGGGGCGGAGCGCCGCATAGCCCTGGTCTGGCGCAAGTGGAGCCCGCGCGCCGCCGACCTGAGGCTTCTGGGAACGACGATCCGCGAGGCGGTGACCTGAACAGCGTCGGCCGCCGCGTCGCGCACCCGGGCGGGACGACGGGAGGGCGGGACTCCGCTCGGCCTTCGGCGGCCCTGAAGCGGAACGCTTGCCACCGGCCCGCGCGCGTCCTAGGAACGCTTCTGGATAATGAGAATGAGTTGCGACTTGCCATCTCCCGGCCTGCCTGACCCGGCGCACGTCGCGTCCCGGCCCCGGACCTCGAGCCCGGACGCGACCGGTCCGCTCGACGCGCGCCGCCGGTGACCGTCGCCGCCTTCCTGCTGGGGCTCACGGCCGCGGCGGGCGGCGTGCTGACGCTCCGGGCGGCCTGGAGCCGGCGAGGGGATGCGCTGCGCGTTCTGGTGGGATGGGCGCTGGTCGGGCTCGGGGCGGTCGGCTGGCGTTTCACCGGGTGCGCCTGGGACAAGGCGGTCGCGCTGGCGATCCTGGCGCCCGCCCTGATCGCCCTGGCCGTGATCGCCGCGACGGCCGAACTTCCGAACCGCGCCCGGCGCGCGCGCCCGCGTCCGGCCGGGGAGGTCGCGCCGCCCGTCTCGGGCGGCCCGCTCTGGCGCGCGGGGGTGCGGATCGCGTGCGTGGGACCGCTCGGCCTGGCCGCCGCCGTGGGCTGCGGCGCCTTCACCGCCCTGCGCCCGCCTTGGGAGGCGGCGGACCGGCTGGTCGCCTGCGGTTTCGTCACGCCCCTGGTCTGGGCGGCGGCCATGGTCTGGGCGATGACGGACGACCGGCTCGGCCGCGTCGTCGCCGCCCTCGCGCTGGTGACGTTCGTCTCCCTGACGGCGGCGGCCCTGTGAACGCGCCGCAGCCGCCGGTGCGGGTCGGACAGGCCGCGCGCCCGCCGCCCCCCGTCCGACCCCCTGTCCGGCCCAAGGTCTCGGCGCGCTTCACCGCCGCGGCGCTCTCGGGCCACTCCGCCCTGGGACTGGTCTTCGGCGCCCTGATCCACCTCATCTGCCTCACCGGAACGCTCAGCGTGTTCGCGGACGAGCTGAAGCTGATCGAGCAGCCCGCCCCCGCGGCCGGCGCCCTTCACGCGGGAGCTTTGGAGCACGCCGTGGCGTGGACGTCGTCGCGGATCCCCGCGGGCGCCACGCTCTACGCCACCGCGCCCGTGACGCCGCGCCAGCGGCTCACCCTCACCGCCTTCGGGGGCGGGGGGGAGCACGCCTGGATCGCCGACGCCGACGGCCGGCCCGTTCCCGCCCGCACGCCGTGGACCGACTTCGTCACCCGGCTGCACATGACGTTGACGGCGCCCGCGCCCTGGGGCTCGCTGTTGGTGGGGGTGGGCGGCGCGGCCCTGTTGGCGATCGTGTTCTCCGGCGTGCTGTCCCACCCGCGCATCTTCCGCGACGCCTTCCGCCTGCGCCTCTCCGGGTCGCGCCGCCTGCGCGAGGCCGAGCTGCACAACCGGCTGAGCGTGTGGGGCTTGCCTTTCCACGTGGCGGTGACGCTCACGGGTGCCTTCTTCGGCCTGATCAACCTCACGGCCACCACGACGGCGGCGCTCGCCTTCCACGGCGACGTCGCCCGCGTTTACGCCCCCCTGAGCGCGCCGGTCGTGACGCCGGACCCGCGCCCGGCGCCCCCGGCCGACCTGGGCGCGATGGTCGCCCACGCGCGCGCGGCCGTTCCCGGCTCGCGGCTCTACTATGTCGGCCTGGAGCGCACGGGCACGCGCGGCGCCGCCTACACGGTGGAGGTCACCGCCCACGGGCGGCTCCCGCGCGGGGAGCAGTTCTACTTCAACAGCGCCGGCCGCGAGATCGGCCGGGGGCGCTTCGCCACCGGTTCGCTCGGCCGGCAGGCGTATTCCGCCGCCGCCCAGGTCCACTTCGGCGTCTTCGGCGGGCTGCCGGTCCGCATCGCCTATGGCGTGTTCGGCGCGGCCCTGACCTACATCTGCGCGACGGGAACGACGATCTGGCTGACGCGACGGCGCGACGGGGGACGTCCGGCGCCGCGGCTGGAGCGCGCCTGGACCTGCTGGACATGGGGCGTCCCGCTCCTCCTGATCCTCGCCGCCGTCGCGTCGCCGTGGGCGTCGCCGGTTTCCGTCTTCTGGCTCGGCCTGGCGCCGCTCCTGCTCGGGGGACAGCTCGTCCCGCTTCGCGGGCGCGCCCTGTGAGTTTGCGCCCGCCGGAGGGAGTCTCGGTCGCAGCGACCGGGGAGGAGGGGAGCCGTCGTCCCGCGTCCCGGCGGACGGCGGGCGGTTGACGGGCGTCGTGCACCTCACCCATCCCCAGGTCTCCCTGCTGGTCGGCGTCGGCGGCGTGGCGGCGCTGCTGTTCATGATCCTGCGCGCCAAGGTTCAGCCGTTCGTCGCCCTGCTGGTGGCGGCGCTGGGGGTGGGCCTCCTGGGCGGAATCGCGCCCGCGGCCCTGCCGGCGCTGGTGGAGGAGGGCGTGGGCGCCACCCTCGGCCACGTCGCCCTGATCGTGGCGCTGGGGGCCATGATCGGCCGGCTGGTCGAAGCGTCCGGCGGCGCCGAGCGGCTGGCGCAGGACCTCGTGCGGCTGGTCGGCCCCTCGCGCGCCGCGGCGGGCCTGGCGCTGGCGGGGCTCCTGGTCGGCATACCGGTGTTCTTCGAGGTGGGCGTGGTCATGCTGATGCCGCTGGCCGTCGGCGCCGCGCGCACGGCGGGCCGGCCCCTGCCGGCTTTCTCCCTGCCCATGTGCATCGTGTTGCTGGTCGTGCACGCCCTCCTGCCGCCGCACCCCGGGGCGGTTGCGGCCGCGGCCCTGCTCCACGTGGACCTGGGGCGGCTGGTGCTCTGGGCCGCGCCGGTGGTCGTCGTCACGGCCGCTTTCGGCGCCGGGCTGGCCATGCTGCTGACGCGGGGGCTGGAGCCGGCCGACACGCCCCCCGCGGCCGGCGGGGACGAGGCCGCCCGGAGCGACGCCGACGCCGGGGCGGCTCCGCCGTCGCTGACCGTGATCGGCCTGATCGTGCTGCCGATCCTGCTGATCCTGGGCGGCTCGGTCGCCTCCATGCTGCTCCCGCCGGGTGCGCCGCTGCGCACGGCGCTGACGCTTCTGGGCTCGCCCTTCGTGGCCCTCCTGATCGACGTCCTGCTCTGCGCCTGGGTCTTGGGGGTGCGGCGCGGCTGGCCGCTGCAGCGCGTGGCGGACGTGGTCGGCTCCGGTCTGCCGGCGGTCGCCATCGTGATCCTGATCACGGGGGCGGGCGGCGGCTTCGCCAAGGTGCTGGTGGCTTCCGGCGTGGGGGCGGCGGTGTCGGGAACGCTGGGCGCGACGGGCCTGCCGCTGCTGGCGCTGGCCTATCTCCTGGCCCTGCTGCTGCGGGTGGCCCAGGGCCCGACCGCGGTGGCGATCATCGCGGCGGCGGGCATCGTCGCCCCCGCCCTCGCCCATGCGGAGCTGGGGCCGGACCGCACCGCCCTGGTGTGCGTGGCCCTGGGCGCGGGCGGGATGTTCGGCTCCCACGTCAACGACGCGGGCTTCTGGATCGTCACCCGGCTCACGGGGCTGGACGTGGCCCAGGGCCTGCGCACCTGGACCGTGCTCAGCGCCGCATCCAGCGTGTTCGCCTTTGCGCTGACCGCGCTCCTGTGGCGCTTGGCTTGAAGAAGGGTCGACGGCCCCGGCTCGGCCACTCTGATCATCAAATGCGATGCGGGCCGTTACAGTATCCACCAAAGATCGGCCGGACGCATGCGGACGGGTGCGACAACCCGTCCTAGAGGCGGACGCCCTGCGTTGTGAAATCTTCATCCCAAGCCGCCGAAGCGTGGCGTGTCTGTTGAGTCCGGTCCGGGAGGGGACCTCGAAGCCTTGATCAATTCGAGGCTACTCATGTCTGATCTTACCTGGTCCCGTCTTCGTCCAACCTCCTCGCCGATCGTTCGGCGGCGAACACGGTCGCGCCGAGCCTGCTGGGCGGCGGTTTCATGTTGCTGCGCGGTCGCCGCGACGTCGGGCGCCCGGGCGCAGACGGTGCGGACGCCGGCTCCCGGCGGCTTCCCCATCTCTTCCCTCGTCTCCACGCCGGCCTCGGGGCGCGTCGTCTGGGTGAGCGGCACGACGGCCCCGGCGGGAAGCGGCCCGCTGGGCGACACGCGGGCGCAGACGGTGGCCACGCTCAAGCGCATGGGGGAGCTGCTGACGGCGCAGGGCCTGGGGCTGGGCGACGTCGACATGGTGCGGGTCTACCTCGTGGGAGACCCCGCCATGGGCGGCAAGATGGACTTCGCCGGCATGATGGCCGGCTGGAAGCAGTTCTTCGGCACCCCGACGCAGCCCAACCTTCCCGCCCGCACCACGGTGCAGGTGGCGGCGTTGGCCGGTCCGGGCGCGCTCGTCGAGATCGAAGCTCAGGCCGTCAAGAGCCGCTGATCCCCGCCGGGGATCGGACGATGAGCGACCGGGGAAACACACCGAGGGCCCACAGCGAAATCGCGAGGGGGCTCAGATGAAGCTTATTGTATTGTTGGCGGGCGTTTCGGGGCTGGCCCTGCTGGCGGGGCCGGCCCCGGCGCAGACGACGCCGCCCGCCACCTCGGCCGTGGAGGCCGCGGGGCAGGAGGTGATCGTCACCGGCACCCGCCAGACGGGGCTGAAGGCGGTGGACAGCGCCGCGCCCGTGCAGTTCGTGGACCAGGCCTCGCTGCGCCGGGTGGGCCAGCCGGACCTGATCTCGTCCCTGTCGCAGAACGTGCCTTCGCTGACGCAGCAGGCGCTGGGGGGCGACGCGGCCAACCTCACCCTGTCCGCGCGGCTGCGGGGCCTGTCGCCCAACGACACGCTGGTGCTGATCAACGGCAAGCGTCGTCACGGCACCGCCAACCTGGCCGTGCTCGGCGGCCCCTACCAGGGCGGGGCCGCGCCCGACCTCAACTTCATCCCGGTCGACGGCATCGACCACGTGGAGGTGCTCACCGACGGCGCCGCCGCCCAGTACGGCACCGACGCCATCGCCGGCGTGGTCAACATCATCACCAAGCACAACACCTCGGGAGGCGAAATCAACGTCAACGGAGGTACTTACTACGGCAACGGCGGCGATACGGGAGACATCAGCGCCAACATCGGCTTCGCGCCCGTGCCGAACTCCTGGTTCAACGCGACCATCGAGTCGCGCTTCCACGGCCACAGCAACAACGGCAACCTCGACCCGCGCGTCTACAACCACGACGGCATCGTCAACGTCGGGCCGGGCGGGAGATACGCGGGAGCCGTCAATTTTCCCGGCTATCCGAACGTCAACCTGATCTCCGGCGACGCCATGTACCACCTGAACGTGGCGGAGTACGATGCGGGCTACAAGTTCTCGAACGGATGGGAACTCTACAGCTTCGGCACCTACGGCCACAAGAATGGTCAGGCCTTTGAGAACTATCGAACGCCCGATAAGGCGCCGTCGATCTACCCGTTCGGCTATAATCCCAAAGAGGAGCTGCTGGAGGACGATTTCGCGCTCACCCTGGGCACGCGCGGCCAATTGTTCGGCTTCAACCTCGATCTTTCCAGCACCTACGGTAAGGACCTCGACCGCTTCTATACGGAGGGAACGGCGAACAATCAGTTCGCGGCGCTGGGTCTGAAGCAGACTAATTTTTACGACGGGAGCTTCATCGCCACCCAGTTCACCCAGAATTTCGATGTCAGCCGCGACTTCGACATCCACATGGCCAGTCCGTTGACCGTGGCGGCCGGTGTGGAGGAGCGGCACGACAGCTACGAGCTCAAGGCCGGCGAGCCCAACTCCTACCTCGGCAGCGGCGCGGCCTCGTTCCCGGGCCTGCCGGCGGTGAACCGGGGGCTGCACGGGCGCGACAACACCGGCGTCTACGGCGACCTGGCGGTGTCGCCCATCGCCAAGCTCAAGCTCGACCTCGCCGGGCGCTTCGAACACTACACCGACTTCGGCGACACCAAGGTGTACAAGGCCACGGGGCGCTACGATTTCACGCCGCAATACGCCCTGCGCGGTACGGTCAGCACCGGCTTCCGCGCGCCGACGCTGGCTGAAGAATACTATTCGAACGTCAATGTCGGTCCCACCAGCGCCTTCGGTCAGCTGGCGCCCAACTCCGGAGGGGCCGCGGCGCTGGGCAGCAACGGCCTCAAGCCCGAATCCTCCCACAACTACAGCGTCGGGGTTGTGGCCCACCCCATACCGAAGCTGACGGCGACGCTCGATGTCTACCGCATACTGATCCACAACCGGATCGTCGCCAGTGGAAACATCTACGGGACCGGCAATCCTAACGGAGCGCTGGGCGACTCGGCCGCGGTGGAGGCGGCGCTGATCAACTTCATCGGCGCGGGCGCCCTCGCCGGCGACACGATGACGGGCATCAACCTGTTCGCCAACGGCCTCAACACCCGCACAGACGGCCTGGAGTTCGTGCTCAACTATGCGGAGAACTACGGGGTGTTCGGCCACATGGACTGGTCGCTCAGCGGCAGCCTCAACGAGACCAACATCACCAAGGTGCAGGCGTCGCCCGCGCCGATCGCACCCCAGACGCTTTACGACACGACGGCGCTCTCCATCATACAGAGCGCTTCGCCCAAGGTGCGGATCATCGCCGGCGCGCTGTGGACCTACCACCGGCTGACCGTGAACCTGCGGGAGACCGCCTACGGCGACAGTTCCGAGCGCACTTTCGGCGACGACGGGGTGCTTTACACCAGCAAAATCGATCCCACCGCGATCACCGACCTCGAGTTCGCTTATCACCTGCCGCACGATCTTCGCGTGGCGATCGGCGCCAACAACCTGTTCAATCAATTCCCCGACAGGTTGAATCCCGCCCTCGTCGCCTCCTATCGCATGGCGAACGACAATGCGGCCGTCGGCAGATATCCCGACTTCTCTCCCTTCGGTATCAACGGTGGTTACTACTATGGACGTGTGACGTACAGCTTCTAATTTTGTTGAGTCCAGGACCTGCTTACGGTCCGGATCCCGTGTCGACTGTTCAAATATTATCCGAGGAGGCCCGCTTGACAGACTTTCCCGCGCCACCCACTCGACGCATGTTCCTGGAAGGGCTCGCCCGCACGGGAGGGGCGTCCCTGTTGTTCGCCGGCATGAGCGCGCTCGGCTTCGGCATCGAGTCCGCGGCGGCCGCGCCGCCCGCCCTGTCGGGGGGCGGCGCGGGCAAGTCGGTGGTGGTGCTGGGAAGCGGCGTGGGCGGGCTGACCGCCGCTTACGAACTCTCCCGCGCGGGCTATCAGGTGACCCTCCTGGAGGCGCGAGATCGGGTGGGCGGCCGCTCCTACACCGCGCGGGCGGGGACGCGGCTGACGGAACTGGGCGGCGAGGAGCAGGTCTGCACCTTCGACGCGGGCAACTACATCAACCCCGGTCCGTGGCGCATTCCCTACCACCACCGCGGCTACCTCCACTACGCCCGGACGCTGGGCGTGCCCATGGAATTGTTCAACAACGACAACGACCACTCCTACATCTACAGCGAGAAGGGGACGGGTCCCCTGGCGCGCCGGCCGGTGCGCAAGCAGGAGGTGGCCGCGGACATGCGCGGGCACGTCGCCGAGATCCTGGCCAAGCAGGTGCGCCAGGGCGCGCTCGACCAGCAGATGACCGCGGACGACCGCGACCTCATGCTCGAATACCTCAAAAGCGAGGGCTACCTCTCGGCCAAGGACTACGCCTATACGGGCACGAGCGGGCGCGGCTTCGCGGTCGACCCCGGGGCGGAGCTCGATCCCGGCCCCGGCGAGCCGTCCACGCCGTACCCCCTGCACGACCTGCTGGATTCGCGCACCTGGAACGTGTTGCGCTCGGTGGCCGACTACGACCAGCAGCGCACCATGTTCCAGCCCCAGGGCGGCATGGACCGTCTGCCCGCCGCCTTCGCCGCCAGGCTGGGCCCGGCCATCCGCATGGGCCACGTGGTGGAGAAGATCAGCCAAACGCCCGACCGGGTGGAGGTGGCCTGGCGCGACGGCTCCGGCCAGCGCGGGACGACCGTCGCCGATTACTGCATCTGCGCCATCCCGCTGTCGGTGGCCAAGGGTATCGACATGCAGGTCAGTCCCGAATTCAAGACGGCCATGGGCGCCCCGTCCTACGCGCTCGTGGGCAAGATCGGCATCCAGATGCGCCGCAGGTTCTGGGAGGAGGACCACGCCATCTACGGCGGCCACGTCTACTTCGACGACGCGGACATCGGCAGCATCAGCCTGCCCTCCACCGGCTGGCTCGGCCAGAAGGGCGTGCTGCTCGGCTACTACCAGTTCGGCATCAACGCGGCCAAGGTCAGCGCGCTCAGCCCTCGCGAGCGCCTGGCCCTGGCGGTGGCGGCCGGCCAGAAGGTGTTTCCCGAGTACGGGCGCAACGTCGACTCGAGCTTCTCCATCGCCTGGCACCGGGTGCCCTACAACCTGGGCGGCTGGTCGGAGTGGACGGACGAGAGCCGCCGGACCGCCTACCCCCTGCTGTGCCGACCCGACGGGCGGGTCTACCTGGCGGGCGAGCACCTCAGCTATCTGAACGGTTGGCAGGAGGGCGCGATCGAAGTCGCCTGGCAGCAGGTCGCCAAGCTCCACCAAAGGGTTCACGCCTGATGCGCACGCTTCCGTTGCGCGCCGCCGCCGCCGCCGCCCTCGTGCTCGCCGCCCCCGCCGCCCGGGCCCAGACCGGCGCCGTCCTGTTCGGCCAGAACTGCGCCGCCTGCCACCAAGCCACCGGCAAGGGGGTGCCCGGGGCGTTTCCCGCCCTCGCCGGCGATCCTTTCGTAAAAGGCGCCAAGCCGCCGGTCATCAAGACGCTGCTGAACGGCCGGGGCGGCATGCCGCGCTTCTCCGACCAGCTCACCAGCACGCAGATCGCCTCGGTGATCAGCTACGTGCGCGCGTCGTGGGGCAACAACGCCCCGCCCGTCTCCCGGGCGGAGGTCGCCGCCCTGCGGGTCGGGCCGGAGCCCGATACGAAGGACGGCGTGCAGGCCCACTGAGCCCGGGGCGGGGAGGCGTCGCGCGCGCCGGCCCCGTCCTCACATGAGCGTGTCGATCACCCCGCCGTCGACCCGCAGGGCCGCGCCGGTCGTCGCCGACGCCTGGGGGGAGGCGACGTAGACGACCATGTTGGCCACCTCCTCCACGCTCGCACCCCGGCGCAGGATGGAGCTCGGGCGGTGGGCCTTGACGAAGTCCGCCATCGCCTTCTCCGCCGCCTCGCCTCCGCCCTTCGCGGCGTCGCCGAGCATGTCGGTCACGCCGTCCGACAGGGTGGGGCCGGGCAGCACCGAGTTGACGGTCACGCCCGTGCCCGCCATCCGCTTGGCGAGGCCGCGGGCCAGCGCCACGTCCGCGGTCTTGCTGACGCCGTAGTGGATCATCTCGACCGGGATGTTGAAGGCCGACTCCGACCCTATGAAGATCACCCGGCCCCAGCCCGCCTGCTCCATGGCCGGCAGGTAGGCGCGCGACAGGCGCACGCCGGCCATCACGTTGACCCGCCAGTGGCGGTCCCACTCCGCATCGGGAGTGTCGAAGAAGTCGGCCGGCGCGAACACGCCGGCGTTGTTGACCAGGATGTCGCACCGGGGCTCGGCCCGCATCAGGGCGTCGCAGCCTTCCGCCGAGCCCAGGTCGGCGGCCACGCCGCGCGCGCCCGGCCCGAGCCGGGTGACGGCCGCCTCCACCTTCTGCGGGCTGCGGCCGTTGACGACCACCTGCGCCCCCGCCTCGAGAAGGCCCTGCGCGACCGCGAAGCCGATGCCGGCCGTGGACCCGGTGACCAGGGCCGTCTTGCCGTCCAGGTCGATCTTCATGGGAGCCTCCGTGGTTCACGGGCTCAACGCCCGCCGACGGGGGTCGGCTGCACGCGTGCGCTTCGGCCCGCACCCCGCCCGGCGTCGCGGGCCGCTTGAACCGGTGGTCCGCTGCGGTTCAAGTAGGAGACCGACTTACGGGGACTCCATCCTGCATGCGCTCGACGATCATCGCCTTGCTCGCCGCCACCGTCCTGTCGGCGCCTGCTTCGGCCCGCCCGCCGGTCCCCACGTCCGCCGCGCCGACCTCCGCCGACCCTTACGTCTGGCTGGAGGACGTCTCATCACCCCGGGCCATGGGCTGGGTGAACGGCCACAACGCGACCACGGTGAAGCGGCTGCAAGCCGATCCCGGCTACCTGCGCAACTATGACGACGCGCTCGCCATCGCCGGCGCCAAGGACCGCATACCCGCGCCCAGCTTCACCCATGGCGAAATCTACAACTTCTGGCAGGACCCCGACCACCTGCGCGGCATCTGGCGCAGGACGACGCTGGCCGACTATCGCTCCGCCTCGCCCGCGTGGAGGACGGTGCTCGACATCGACGCCCTGAACAAGGCGGAGGGGCGCAGCTTCGTGTTCCACGGCGCGACCTGCCTGCGGCCGGACGAGAAGCTGTGCATGGTCGCGCTGTCGGACGGCGGCGAGGACGCGGACGAGCTGCGCGAGTTCGACCTGGACAAGGGGCGTTGGGTGCAGGGCGGCTTCCACCTGCCCCGGTCCAAGCAGACGGTCGAGTGGGAGGACGCCGACACGCTCCTGGTCGCCCGGGAATGGACGCCCGGCGACCTGACCACGGCGGGCTACCCCTACGTGGTCAAGCGCCTGAAGCGCGGCCAGGCGCTGTCCACCGCCGTCGAGGTGTTCCGGGGCGAGAAGGGCGACGTGTCCGCCGGACCGGTGGTGCTGCGCGACGGGCGGGGGCGCCGGCTCACCCTGGTGCAGCGCGGCGTCGACTTCTTCCACACCCGCGTCTACCTCCTCGACGCGTCCGGCGTGCGCCGGCTGGCCATACCCGAGAAGGCCGCGCCCGCCGCCCTGATCGACGGGCGCCTGCTGGTGAAGGTGGAGGAGCCCTGGTCGGTGGGCGCCGCGAGCTATCCGGCGGGCTCGCTCGTGCAGATGGACCTCGCGGCGGTGAAGGCCGACCCCGCCCACCTCAGGCCCACGCCGGTCTGGACGCCCACCGCGCGGACGTCGCTGGAGGGGATCTCCACCACCCGCGACCGGCTGCTGCTCAGCACGCTGGACAACGTGCGCGGCCGCGGCTGGGTCTACACGCCGACCGGACGCGACGGCTGGAGCAAAGCGCCGCTCGGCTTGCCGGACGACGTGACCTTCGACCTGCAGGACGCCGACGACCGGTCCGACCTGGCCTTCGCCTCCGTGGCCGGCTTCCTCCAGCCGTCGTCCCTGCGCCTGGTGGACGCCGACAAGGGCTCCATGGTCGAGGTGAAGAGCCTGCCCCCCAGGTTCGACGCCTCGCGCGACGTGGTGGAGCAGTTCGAGGCCGCCTCCAGCGACGGGACGCGCATCCCCTACTTCGTCGTGCACCGGCGCGACATCGCCTACG
Source organism: uncultured Caulobacteraceae bacterium (assembly GCA_964235945.1). Taxonomy (GTDB): domain Bacteria; phylum Pseudomonadota; class Alphaproteobacteria; order Caulobacterales; family Caulobacteraceae; genus JASLDZ01. The sequence continues at coordinate 6,052 of CAXSDV010000046.1, read as the reverse complement.
ACGGCTCCACGCCCACCCTGCTCAACGCCTATGGCGGGTTCCAGGTCTCCTCCACGCCGTTCTACTCGGGCGTGACCGGCAAGCTCTGGCTGGAGCGGGGCGGGGCCTTCGTGCTCGCCGACATCCGCGGCGGCGGCGAGTTCGGTCCGGCCTGGCACGAGGCGGGCCTCGGTGTGAAGCGTCAGATCGTCTATGACGACTTCGCCGCCGTGGCCAAAGACCTGATCGCGCGCAAGATCACCTCGCCGCGCCGGCTGGGCATCGAGGGCGGCTCCAACGGCGGCCTCCTGATGGGGGTGGAGTTCACCCAGCACCCGGAGCTGTGGAACGCCGTGGTGATCCAGGTGCCGCTGCTGGACATGATCCGCATCTCCAAGATCGCGGCGGGCGCCAGCTGGCGCGGCGAGTACGGCGACGTGGACGCCGACCCCGCCGTCATGGCGTTCTGGCGCAAGACCTCGCCCTACCAGAACCTGCGCCGGGGCGTGGCCTATCCCGAGCCCTTCATCTTCACCACCACCAAGGACGACCGGGTGGGGCCCCAGCACGCCCGCAAGTTCGCCGCCCGCATGGAGGAGATGGGCCTGCCGTTCTTCTACTACGAGAACACCGAGGGCGGGCACGGCGCGGGCGCCGACCTCAAGCAGGCCGCCCGGGTGCAGGCGCTGACCATGACCTACCTGCAGGAGAAGCTGATGCGCTAGCCGCCGGGGGGCGCGGAGCCGTCCGCACGCAGACGGGGACTGGCGGATTGATGGGGCTGGCTATAGCATCACAGTCATGAAGCGGTTGGACCTCCTGCTCGCGGCGGCGGCCCTGGTTCTGGTGGGCGGCGGCCGGGCGTGGAGCGAGGCGTCGTCCGCCCCCCTGCTGGACACGCTGGGCGGCGCGCCCTACCGGGCGTCCGGCCCGCAGGTGCTCATGTTTTGGCGCGCCGACTGCGGGCCGTGCCTCCTGGAGCTTTCCGACCTGTCCGCCCTGCGCGCGGCCGCCCAGCCCGCGCGCCTGATCCCCGTCGGGCTCCAGCCCGCGGCGGCGCTGCGCCCCGCCCTGCGCAGGCTGGGGCTGGCCGAGGGCGAGACCGCCGTGACGCGGGAGGACGCGGCGGCCGTGCTGACGAGGCTGGGGGGCGCGCCGCCGCGCCTGCCCCTGGCTGTGGCGTTCCGCGCCGACGGCCGCCCGTGCGGGCGCCACACCGGCCTGCTCGGGCGCGACCGGGTGCGCGCCTGGGCCCGGGCCTGCGGAGCCGCCCGTGCTTGAGGTGGAGCAGGTCGTGGCGGGCTATGGCGGCCGCGCCCTGGCGCGGTTGCCGCGCCTGACGGTGGCGGCCGGGGAGGCGGCCCTGCTGCTGGGTCCGTCCGGCTCGGGCAAGACCACGCTGCTGCTGGCGCTGGCGGGCCTGGCCGACGTGCTGGGGGGAGAGGTCCGCGTGGACGGCGAGCAGCCCTCGCGCATGACCGCCCGCGTCCGCGACCGTTGGCGCGGCCGGTCCGTGGGCTTCGTCTTCCAAGACCTGCACCTGATCGCGGGCCTGTCGACGCTGGACAACGTGCTGCTGGCCCCGTTCTCCGCGGGCGTCGCCCAGGACCGCCCCCGCGCCCTGGCGCTGCTGGACGAGCTGGGACTGGGCGACCGCGCGCACCGGCCGGCCGAGACCCTCAGTCGCGGCCAGGCCCAGCGCGCGGCCATCGCCCGCGCCATGCTGCTGCGCCCCAAGCTGATCCTGGCCGACGAGCCCACCGCGAGCCTGGACGACGACGCCTGCGCGCGGGCGGCGGACCTGTTGCTGCGCGCGGCTGTCGACACGGGGGCGGCGCTGGTGATCGCCACCCACGACGGGCGCCTGCGCGAGCGCATCGACGTCGCGGTGCAGGCGATCCCGGTCGAGGCCGGGTGGGCGGAGGCGGCAGGGTGAACGCGTTCAAGCTGGTCGGCGCCTTCATCCGCCGCAAGCCGCTGACCTGGGGCTTCCACGCCCTGACCCTCGCCCTGGGCGTGGCGGTGCTGACCGCCATACTGGCGCTCAACTCCGCCCTGTCCGGCCGCTTCCAGCGCGACCTGGCCGGCGTCGACCTGGTGGTCGGGGCCAAGGGCAGCCCGCTGCAGCTGATCATGTCGTCCGTGTTCCAGCTGGACCAGCCCACGGGCAACATCCCGCTCTCCACCCTGCCGCTGTTGCAGCAGAACATGATGGTGCGCCGGGTGGTGCCCGTCTCCCTGGGCGACAACGTGGGCGGCTTCCGCATCGTGGGCACATCCACGGGGTATCCCGAGCTCTACGGCGCGCACCTGGCGCAGGGGCGGCTGTGGACGGCGCCCATGGAGGCGGTGGTCGGGTCGGAGGCGGAGCGCACGCTCCACTACCGCGTCGGCCAGAGCTTCGTCGGCGACCACGGCCTTTCCCCCGGCGGCGAAGCGCACAAGGACAGCCCCTACGTGGTGGTGGGCGTGCTCCGGCCCACGGGCACGGTGATCGACCGCGTGGTGCTGACCGACACCGCCAGCGTGTGGCGGGTGCACCACCACGAGGACGTGGAGCACGCGGAAGCGCTGGCCGCGGGCCGGCCCATCGACCCCGCGGACGTGGACAAGAGCCCCGGCGGGCGCGAGATCACCGCCCTCCTGGTCAGCTACCGCTCGGCCATGGGCGCGCTGATGCTGCCCCGCTACGTTTCCTCCCTGCCCAACCTGCAGGCGGCGAGCCCTGCGGTGGAGACGGCGCACCTCACCACGCTGCTGGGCACGGGGGCCGAGGTGCTGCGCGCCTTCGGCGTGGGACTGCTGGCGCTCTCCGCGCTCGGCTTCTTCGTCGCCCTGTTCTCCGCGGTGAGCCAACGGCGACGCGAGCTCGCCCTCCTGCGCACCCTGGGCGCCGCGCCGCGCCTGTTGTTCGCCCTGGTGGCGCTGGAGGGCTTGGCGCTGGGCCTGGTCGGCGGCGTCGCGGGCCTCGCCCTCGGGCGGGCGGCGGCGGCCCTGGCCGCCCAGTCGGCCGCACGGGGAGGGGGGCCGGCCCTGCCCTTGCCGCCGCTGGGCGCGCCCGAGGCGCTGATCCTCGTCGGCGCGGCGGTGCTGAGCCTCGCCGCCTCCGTCGCGCCGGGGCTGATCGCCTACCGCACCCGCCCGGCCTCCGTCCTGCAAGGCGCCTGACCCATGAGCGTCCGTTCCGTCCTGTCCCGCGCGGTTCTGGCCGCCGGCGCCCTGATCACCCTGTGCGGCTTCCAGATCTTCGGCCCGACCGGCGGCGGCGACGGAGGGCCCGACCATCCGGACGATCCGCGCTGGATCGAGTTCCGCGGCGTGAAGACCACCGTCGACAAGGCGCGCGGCGTGATGGTCGCGCAGTTCCCCAAGGACCTGACCGCCATCAATGGGCGCGAACTGGACATCGGCGGCTACATCATGCCGCTCGAAGCCAGCACCAACATGCGGCACTTCATCCTGACGCGCCGCTCCACCGGCTGCCCTTTCTGCCCGCCCAACGAGGCCAACGAGGCGCTGGAGGTCTACCTCAAGTCTCCGGTCCACTATGAACAACGGCAGTTCTACGTGAAGGGGCGGCTCAAGCTCGTGCCGACGAGCGACCAGGGGCTGTTCTTCCAGTTGGTGGACGCGACGATCTCGTGAGGGCCCGCCTCGCCTGCGCCGCGGTTCTGGCGGTCCTGTGGGCCGCCCCGGCGGCCTTGGCGGCGCCGCCGCCGTCCCAGCCCGCGGACGAGCGCGCCCGCCAGCGCCTGCTGCCCCAGTCGCACGATCCGCTGTGGACCACCCTGTCGCACACGACGGTCACCGCCGACCCGGTCCACGGGGTCTACCTCGCGCGCCATCCCGCCGACGTTCGCGCCCTGGACGGGCGCGAGGTCGTCGTGTCGGGCTTCATGCTCCGCACGGACGTGATGCCCCAGTTCATCCACTACGTGCTGACCCGCTACACCCCGGTGTGCGCCTTCTGCCCGCCCGGTGCGCCCAACGAGGCGATCGAGGTCACCGCGGACCACTACCTGAAGGCCGCGTCCACCGGGCTGATCACCGTGCGGGGCGTGTTGCACGTCAAGACGGACGGAGCGAGCGGCCTGTTCTTCAGCCTGGACGGAGCCAAGATGTCATGACGCTCTCGGCCCGCCCGCCCGGTCCGGCGTCGACCGTCGCCCTGGTCCTCGCCGCCCTCGCCCTGACGGCCGCCGCGCCGGCCGCCGCCGCGTCCGTCTCGCAGCCCGCTGCGGAACGTCGCGCCCAGCAGGCCCTGCCCCAGTCGCGCGCGCCCCTGTGGGCCGTGCTGCGCCGCACCCGCGTGGCCGAGGACGACCGGCGCGGTTTGTTCACCGCCACCTTCCCGCCGGAGGTGAAGGCTCTGCAGGGGCGCGTCGTCACCCTGTCCGGCTTCCTCCTGCCATTGGACACCGACGCGCGCACCCGCCACTTCCTGCTGTCGAAGTACACGCCCGTGTGCTTCTTCTGCCCGCCCGGCCAGCCCAACGAGGTGGTCGAGGTGTCGGCCAGGAACGGCGTGCCCATCACCGACGGCCTGTTGACCGTGACCGGGCGCCTGTCCCTAACCTCGACCACCGACAAGGGCCTGTTCTTCCGCATGGACGAAGCGGCCGCCCGCTGACGCGGTTTTCCGCAACCCGTCGCCCTCTACGGGCCAGCGCACCGCAGGCCCGTGGAAGGGAAGGCTAGGACCTGCGCATGTGCAGAATGGGTACGGGGGGCTTGAGCCACTGCCCTTGCATGTCGGGGAAGGGTGACTTGCCCGGGGTGGGCAGGGCCAGGATGGTGCGCACCACCGCCATGCCCGACGTCACCTTGCCGAACACCGCAAACCCCAGATTGTCCTCATGCGGACCCGGTCGGGCCTGCGGGTGCGCGTCCAGGTAGGGTTCGGGGCTGGCGCAGATGAAGAAGTCCGCGGTGGCCGTGCCGGGGGCGTAGCGGCCGAGCGATATGGCCCCCGCGACATGCCGCAGCCCCGTAGCCTGGGTGCTCTCGTGGGCGATGGGCGCGAAGCGCCGGACGCGGGCGTCCGGGCCGCCGACGATGGTTCCCTGCCGGGGCGCTCCGGGGGTGCGCGAGGCTCGGTAGAAGGACCCGCCGTCATATTTGCCCGCGTCGACATAGTGCAGGAAGTTGGTGGTGGTGAGCGGGGCCTTCACGTTCTCCAGTTCGACGACGATCGCGCCGCGACCGGTCAGTATCGTCACCCTTGGTTTGGCGGTGGCGGCGAGGGCCGCGGCGGGCCGGACCAGCATCGCCCCCGCGCCCGCCATCACCATTCGACGTTCGATCATCGCCCGCTCCATCCGGCCCACGCGCCTTCGCGCGTCCTGCGCTTAACGTCCCATGGGCGGCGGCGTCGAGGGGATCACCGCCGGTGCGTTCGAACCCGGGTGCGCGCAGGCGCTTGCGTGCTTCGTTGGTCTAATCTCCATTCCGCACGCCTGGAGCCGTTCATGACCGACGAAGCCCGCCCCCCGTTCCCGCCCTTCACCGAGCACGCCGCCATCCGAAAGGCGCGCGCCGCCGAGGACGCGTGGAACAGCCGCGACCCCGCCCGCGTGTGCCTCGCCTACACCCGCGACAGCCGCTGGCGGAACCGCACGGAGCGACTGGCGGGCCGCGAGGCGATCCGAGACTTCTTGGCGCGCAAATGGGCCGAGGAACTCGACTACCGTCTGATAAAAGAGGTGTGGGCGTTCCGCGACGCCCGCATGGCGGTCCACTTCGCCTACGAGCACCATGACCGGCAGGGCCGATGGTGGCGCGCCTACGGCGTCGAGCTCTGGGAGTTCGACGAACGCGGGCTGATGTCCCGGCGGGAGGCCGGCATCAACGACCTGCCGATCCGCGAGAATGAACGCCTGTTCCACTGGCCCCTCGGCCCTCGGCCCGACGACCATCCCGGCCTGTCCGACCTGGGCCTGTAAACCCTTCGTGGGCCGTCGGAACCGCCAACCCACACGCAGCCAACCCTATGCGGCCCGCCGCAGAAGGGTTCGCCCGCGGGGCGTGGCGGCGGCGGCGCCGGGCGAGCGTGGTCCCGGATCCCGGAAATCGT
>CAXSDV010000045.1:0-22673 GCA_964235945.1 uncultured Caulobacteraceae bacterium | reverse complement strand
CGCCGGCCGGTGCGGACGAGAGGGCTCGAACCTCCACGCCTTGCGGCGCTGGAACCTAAATCCAGTGCGTCTACCAGTTCCGCCACGTCCGCGGGCCGACGCGGGCAGGGTTAGGCGAGGGCCGCGCGCTCCGCAAGCGGCGGCGCCGGCGTGCTTTGACCCGGCGGCGCGCGGGTGACATAAGTCGACGCTTCGCCGTCCCGCGCGCCCGCTCCCGGCCCGCGGGGCGGCGTTTCATGTCTCCCTGCCGGCCCGGCGCGCACCGCCCGCGGCCGGCCCGCCCGCGGAAGAGCCGTCCCATGCCCGTTCAAGTCGTCGAGAAGTCCGGTGAGGGCCTGAGCCGCGTTTACGGCGTGACCGTGCCCGCGGGCGAGCTTTCGCAGCGCTTGTCCGCGCGCATCGAGGAGATGCGGCCGCAGATGAACATCAAGGGCTTCCGCCCGGGCAAGGTGCCCGCCGCCCACGTCAAGAAGATGTACGGCCGCCAGCTCATGGGCGAGGTGGTGCAGGCGGCGTTCGACGAGGGTCAGGGCCAGGCGCTGAGCCAGGCGGGGGCCCGCCCCGCCGCCCAGCCCGAGGTGAAGATGGGCAGCGACCTCGACAAGGTGATGAACGGCGAGGCCGACCTCGCTTTCGACCTGGACGTCGAGCTCATGCCCGAGTTCGAGCCCACGGACGTCAGCGACATCGAGATCAAGCGCCCGGTCTACGCTCCCACCGACGAGGAGGTCGACGCCCAGCTCGCCGAGCTCGCCGCGGCCAACCGCGTGTACGAGGCCAAGGAGGGCGCGGCGGAGGACGGCGACATGGTGGTGGCCGACTTCACGGGCCGCATCGACGGCGAAGCGTTCGAAGGCGGCTCGGGCGAGGGTTCGGAGATCGTGATCGGCTCCGGCCGCTTCATTCCGGGTTTCGAGGAGCAGCTCAAGGGCGCCCGCGCGGGCGAGGTGGTCACCGTCAAGGTGAGCTTCCCCGACGACTACGGCGTCGAGGCGCTGAAGGGCCGCCCGGCCGAGTTCGAGACCACCGTCCAGGAGGTGCGCGCGCCCAAGACGGACGCCGCGGTCGACGACGCCTTCGCCGAGCGCATCGGCATGCCGAGCCTGCAGTCGCTCAAGGACGCGGTGCGCACCCAGCTCGAGCAGCAGTACGCGGGCGCCAGCCGCTTCAAGGCCAAGCGCGCCCTGCTGGACGTGCTCGACCAGCGCCACGCCTTCCCGCTGCCGCCGCGCATGGTGGAGGCCGAGTTCGCCAACATCTGGCGTCAGGTCGAGCAGGAGCGCGAGTCGGGCGAACTGTCCGAAGAGGACAAGGGCAAGGACGAGGACACCCTGCGCGCCGAGTACCGCCGCATCGCCGAGCGCCGCGTGCGCCTGGGCCTCGTGCTCGCCGAGATCGGCCAGCGCGCCCAGGTGCAGATCAGCGAGCAGGAGATGCAGGGCGCGCTGATCGCCGAGGCGCGCAAGTACCCCGGCCAGGAGCGCGAGGTCATCGAGTTCTTCCGCAAGAACCCGGAGGCCGCCGCCCAGCTGCGCGCGCCGGTGTTCGAGGAGAAGGTGGTCGACCTGATCCTGAGCCAGGCCAAGGTGGAGGACGAGCCCGTCTCCAAGGAAGCGCTGTTCGAGGACGACGACCTGCCCGAGGGCTACGGCGAGGGCTGACGCCGGGAGCGCGCGCTTCGCGATCCGCACGAAGGGGCCGTCCGGGATCCGGGCGGCCCCTTCGTCATTCGGGCTGAGGGCCGGCGTCGCCCAGGCCGGGCAGGAGACGGCGCAGCCAGTTGGGGCGGGGCCGCTCGACCGCGTCGGAGGAGGGCGACCAGCGCAGCTCGACCTCCTTCAGCATGCTGGCCAAAGCGGCCGAGACCGCGCCCGCCCCGGGCAGGTCCACCACCAGCGCGGTGACCTGCGCGCCCCGCAGCAGCGCTTCCTCCGCCTCGTCGACGGCTCGGCGCACGCGCTCGACCGCGTCGGCGGGTTCAGGGTCGAGGCCGAGGCGACCGGCCACCGGGCCGTGGAGGAGACGCCCGGCGTCCATCAGCGCCGCGCAGAGCCCGTCCAGGCCGGCGGAGACCAGCGCAACCCCTTCGAACTGTGACGCGTCCGCGGGCGGTCCGTCCCCGCGCGGGCGGACCGCCAGCGCGATCCGCGGGGGCGGCGCGCCCGGCGCCGTGGGACGGCGACGGCGCGTCAGGCGCGGACCGCCGCGTCCTGCGGGACGGCCACGCGCAGGCCGTCGCGCTCGGTCAGCTTGCGGTAGGTGGCGAGCGCCTGACCCACCACCTGGTCCATGTTGTAGTAGCGATAGGTCGCCAGGCGGCCCACGAAGGACACGTCCGGCCGGGCCAGCGCCAGGGCCTCGTACTTCTTGTAGAGCTCCTGGTTTTCCGCGCGGGGAATCGGGTAGTAGGGGTCGCCTTCGGCGCTGGGATGCTCGAAGGTGATGCTGGTCTTGCTGTGCTTCTGGCCGGTGAGATGCTTGTATTCGCTGATGCGCGTGTAGGGCGTGTCGGGCGACGGGTAATTGACCACGGCCACCTGCTGATACTGCTCCACGTCATGCGTCTCGTGCACGAAGCGCAGCGAGCGGTAGGGCAGGGGGCCGTAGCGGTGGTCGAAGAACTCGTCCACCGGGCCGGTGAACACCAGCCGATCGTAGAGAACGTCGTCTTTGACGTCGGCGTACTCGGTCTCGGTCAGTATGGTGATGTTGTCGTGGTCCAGCATGTTCTCGAACATACGGGTGAAGCCCAGGCGCGGCATGGCCTGGAAGCTGTCGTTGAAGTAGCGATCGTCCGTGTTGGTGCGCGTAGGTACGCGACTGGTGACCGACTTGTCGAGTTGGGAAGGGTCCACGCCCCACTGCTTTCGCGTGTAGCCCTGGAAGAACTTGGCGTAGAGTTCGCGGCCCACGGCGGACACCACCACGTCCTCGGAAGTGCGGATGCGATCCACGGGCTCGGCGCGCGAGGCCAGGAAGGCGGCGGCCTGCTCGTCGGTGGTCAGGTCCAGCCCGTACAGGGCGTTCAGGGTCGTGCGGTTGATGGGGATGGGGACGAGCTTGTCGTCCACGCTGGCCAGCACCCGGTGCTCGTAGGTGCGCCATCCGGTGAAGCGCGACAGGTGCCGCACGATCTCGTCGGAGTTGGTGTGGAAGATGTGCGGTCCATACTGGTGCACCAGCACGCCCGCGTCGTCGTGCACGTCGAAGGCGTTGCCCGCCACGTGGGGGCGGCGGTCGATCAGGAGCACGCGCTTTCCCGAGCCCGCCGCCAGCCGCTCGGCCAACACCGATCCGGCGAAGCCCGCGCCCACGATCAGATAGTCGAAGTGCCGCTTGCGGTTGGAGGCGAGAACGGCGGGCTTGGCCGGCGCGGCCGACGCCTCGCGGCGCACGATGGCCTCGTCCACCAGGGTCGACATGCGGGCGAAGGTCGCGTCCCATGAGAGTTCGGCCAGGGCGCGGTCCACCTCGGGCAGCCAAGCCCGACCGGCCGCGTCGGCGCCCGTGCGCGCCAACTCCACCGCCTGCTCGCAGCCGGCGATGAACTCGGCGCGGGTGTCGGCGACGGTCACCGCCGCCAGCTCGCCGTAGTGGCGCTTGATGTCGACGATGGCGGTGGCGACCACGGGCTTGCCCCCCGCCAGGTACTCGGGCGTCTTGGTGGGGCTGATGAAGCGCGTGGCCTCGTTGATGGCGAAGGGCGCGATCGCCACGTCCCAACCGCCCAGGTAGAGCGGCAGCTCCGCGTACGACTTGCCGCCCAGGTAATGGATGTTGGGCCGGCGGGGCAGGTCCTCGGGCGCGAGCTTGACTACGGGTCCGACCATGATCAGCGACCATTCGGGATGCGCGTCGGCGATGTCGGCCAGCAGCGCCAAGTCCATGCGCTCGTCGATCACGCCGTAGAAGCCCAGCCGCGGGTGGGGCAGGGCGGCCTGGTCGGCGGGATCGTCGGCGGCGGTCACCGCGCGCGCGCCGCCGAAGTGCAAGCGGTCGACGCTGGACGGGAAGGGGTGGATGTTGACGTGCCAGCTGCGCTTGGCCTCGTAGAGGCTCCAGCCGCCGGTGAACACCACGTCGGCCAAGCCCACCAGGTCGCGCTCCAGGTCCTTGAGGCGCTGGGGGGCGAAGCGGAAGTTGGAGAGTTCGTCCATGCAGTCGTAGACGACGCAGGCGGCGCCCTCGGCCACCTTGCGCGAGAAACCGAGCATCATGGGCGTGTAGTACCAGCAGACCGGCTTCTCGATCCGGCGCTCGGCGACCAGGCCGTCGAGCAGGCGGGCGAGTTCGGCCTCGGCGGCTTCGGCGGACAGGCCCTCGGGCAGGCGGGGGGTGGCCACCGTCACCCCCGTGGCGTCCACGCGAATGTCCAGGCTCGCGGAGGCGCCTGCATCCGTGGGGCTCGGCTCCTCGAACACGATCACGCTGCGCGACTTGGCGAAGCGCGTCATCAGGTGCTGCGGGCGCTGGAACACGAAATCCCACCGCAAGTGCGAGAAGCAGATCAGAACGTCGCCGCCGCGATGGCCGAAGGCCGCCGGAGCCACGATGGAGGAAAGACGGGCGGCTTTCGCGCGGGGAAGCGTGTCAGGCAAGGCAGGTGTCCCCGAATGTGAGGGTGATGGATTTCATTCTGATAACATCCTTCAGCTACTTGGGTTCCCCTTTTGCTGCGCCGCAGCGCCTTCGAACGGTTTCGAGCTTGGCTGCGAAGGGCTTGGTGCGGGCGCGCTTCCGGCGTACCTCCACGCCGATGGGTCAAGCCGCCCGCTTCACGTTGACGCCGCGCGAGGGCCGGTCCGTCCTCTCCCTGTCGGGCGATTGGACGGCCGCCGAACTCGGCCGCGCGCCCCTGCGCCTCAAGGCGGACGCGCGGGGCGTCCGGCCGCTGGGGCTCGACCTGTCGGGACTGGGCCGCTTCGACACGGCGGGGGCGTTCGCACTGCTGGGCGTGATGGAGCCCGCCGCCGCCGCGGACGCGGCGCACCCGGCGCGGCCGGACGCGGCGCGGCTGATCCGCCTGGTGGGCGAAGCCATGCCCCGGGCCCACGCGCCCGCGGCCCGCGGCGACGTGCTGACCACCCTGCTCGTCCGGCTCGGCCGCGGCATGGAGGAGTTCGGGCGCGAGCTGTTCGGGGGGTTCGTCTTCCTGGGGCGTCTCCTGGGCGCGGTGGGAACGCTGGCGGCCAAGCCTTCGCGCCTGCGCGCGGCCCCCACCGTCTCGCTGATGGAGCGCGCGGGGCTGGACGCGGCGCCCATCGTGGCCACCACCAGCTTCTTCGTGGGCGCGACCCTCGCCTTCCTGGGGGCCACGCTCCTGGCGCAGTTCGGCGCCCAGGTGTTCTCCGTGGAGTTGGTGGGCATCGGCGTGCTGCGCGAGTTCGGCGTGCTGGTCACCACCATCATCCTGGCGGGACGTTCGGCCTCCTCCTTCGCCGCCGAGATCGGCGCCATGAAGATGAACCAGGAGGTCGACGCCATGCGGGTCATGGGCGTGGACCCCTTCCAGGCGCTGGTGGTGCCGCGCTTCCTCGCCATGCTGGCCATGACGCCGCTGTTGACCTTCCTCGCCATGGTCGCGGGACTGGCGGGCGGGCTGGTGGTGATCTGGTCGGTGCTGGGCCTCTCCCCCGCCTTCTTCTTCGATCGCTTGCTGGAGAACGTCGGCCCCTCGCAGTTCTGGCTGGGCATGCTGAAATCGCCGGTGCTGGCGGTGATCATCGCCGCCATCGGCTGCCGGCAGGGGCTGGAGGTGGGCGGCGACGTGGAGCAACTGGGCCGGCGCGTGACGGGCGCGGTGGTGCAGGCGCTGTTCTCCATCATCATCGTGGACGCCCTGTTCGCCCTGCTGTTCATGGAGCTGGACGTTTGAGCGCCGACGCCGCCGTCGAAGAGGCGGACGCGGTGGTGCGCGTGCGCGGCCTCGTCTCGCGCTACGGCGACAACCTCGTGCACGACGGGCTGGACCTGGACGTGCGCCGGGGCGAGGTGCTGGGGCTGGTCGGGGGGTCGGGCGCGGGCAAGTCGGTGCTCCTCAACACGCTGATCGGCCTGCGCCGTCCCGACGGCGGCGAGGTGGAGGTGCTGGGGACCGACCTCGTGCACGCCACGGAGGCCGAGCGGGACGAACTGGAGCGGCGATGGGGCGTGCTGTTTCAGTCGGCGGCGCTGTTCTCGGCGCTCACAGTGCGGGAGAACGTGGCCGCCCCCATCCGCGAGCACACCCGCCTTCCCCCCGCCCTGGCCGACGACCTGGCCGAACTGAAGATCTCGCTGGCGGGCCTGCCGCCGTCCGCCGCAGACCTGCGCCCGGCCGAACTCTCCGGCGGCATGCGGAAGCGTGCGGGCCTGGCGCGCGCCATCGCCATGGATCCCGAACTGCTGTTCCTGGACGAGCCGACGGCGGGGCTCGACCCCATCGGGGCCGCGCAGTTCGACGCCCTGATCGGCGAACTCTCCGACAGCCTGGGCCTGACCGTGTTCATGATCACCCACGACCTCGACAGCCTCCACGCGGTCTGCGACCGGGTGGCGGTGGTGGCCGACCGCCGGGTGGTGGCCACCGCCCCCCTGGCCGAGCTCGAGCGCTCCGATCATCCCTGGATCCGCGAATACTTCGGCGGTCCGCGCGGCCGCGCCGCCGAGGCCTGCGCCCGGGTGCGGCCGGACCCGCCCGTTCCCGCCGGAGCCGCCTGATGGAACGCGACGCCCACTACGCCCTGGTCGGCCTGATCTCCACCGCGCTGTTGGTGGCGACGGTGGTGTTCGTGGTCTGGCTGGCGCGGTTCCAGTTCACCCGCGCCTACGACGTGTACGACGTGGACTTCAAAGGCCCGGTGCGCGGCCTGTCCAACGGCGGGGAGGTGTACTTCAACGGCATCAAGGTCGGCCAGGTGACCAAGCTCTCCCTCGACGAGCGCAACCCCGACCGGGTGGTGGCGCGCATCCGCACGAGCTCGGACGCGCCCGTGCGGGTCGACTCGATCGGCACCCTTGAGCCGCTGGGAGTGACGGGGGTGGCCTACATCCAGATCACCGCGGGCACGCTGACCAAGCCGTTGCTCAAGGCGGTCACGCCCGCGGGCGTCATTCCGGTGATCCGCACGGCCCAGAGCCAGATCGACAGCATACTGGAGGGCGGGGGCACCGTGCTCGCCCGCACGGTGGACGCGCTGAACCGCGTCAACCGGTTGCTGGACGACCGCAACATCAAGGCCCTGGGCGACACGCTGGACAATGTGCGCGACATCACCGCCCAGGCGCGCGACCAGAAGAAGCTCCTGGCCGACCTGGACACCACCCTGCTCAGCCTGAACGACACCTCCGGCCGCATCAGCCGATTGGCGCAAACCGCGGACGTGCTGGTCAACGGTCAGGGACGCAAGGCGTTGGCCGACCTGATCTCCACCGCCGACGAGGTGCGCGCCACCGCCGTAGACCTGCGGGGCGCGGTGAACCGGGTCGCGGGGCCGGCGGGAGACTTCGCCGCCACCGGCCTGCCCGAGCTCGGCCGCTCCGTGGTCACGCTTCAGCAGGCGGCCGAGTCGCTGGACAGGCTGGTGGGCCAGGTCGAGTCCGATCCTCGTGCGCTCGTCACCAAGGCCCCGGCGAGGACCCTGGAGGTGCAGCCGTGAGCCGCCCCGCTTTCGTTCTTCCCGCCGCCGCCGCTTGCGCCCTGGCCCTGTCGGCCTGCGTGTCGGTGCTGCCCGCCGGCAAGCCCGTTCGGCTGTACACCTTCGAAGCGATGGAAGCGCCCGCGCCGGCCGCACAGGCCTCCTCGGCCAAGCCGGCCGGCCTGGTCCTGTCCGGCGTGGTGCTGCCCGCAGCCTCCGCCGGCGACGGCCTGCTGACCGTGACGGGGGACGAAGCGGCCTATGTCGGCGGCGCCCGCTGGGTGTCTCCCGCGGTGCTGCTGATGCAGGCCGCCGTCCAGCGCGTGTTCGCCGAACGGGAGCCGGGCGTGCGGCTGTTGCGGCGCGACCAGCCGGCGGGGGCGTCGGGCGCGCTCCTGCTGGAGGTGACCGCCTTCGAGACGCGTTACCCCGTCGCCGGGGCCGCGCCCGTCGTGCGGGTGGCGTTGCACGCCGTGCTCTCGCGGCCGGACGGGACGTTCGCGGCCGAGCGGCGCTTCCTGGTGGACCAGCCCGCGGCGCAGAACCGGGTGTCCGCCATCGTGCCCGCCTACGACGCGGCGATCACCCGCGTGCTGACGGACGCGGCGGCCTGGACCGCGTCGGCCGCCGCCGCCCTGCCGTCGCGCCCGACGTCCTCCTCCGTGACGACGACCTCCTCCTCCGCGCCCGAGTCCGGCGGCGGGTAAGGTCCGGAGGCGTCAGATGTTGCCCTGGTCGGTCTCGGGCACCGGGTCGTTCGGGCCGTAGTAGAGGGCGGCGCACTCGGCGCGCAGCACGCCCCCCTCGATCCCGACATCGTCGCGGTAGGCGTCGCCGATGAAGGCCAGCGTGTCGACGTGGCGCGCCTCGAAGTACATGCGGTGCACGTCCTCGCGACCGGCGCCGTAAACCACCCGCCCGACCTTGGACCAGATGGAGGCCATGGTGCACATGCCGCAGGGCTGGAGCGTGCTGTAGAGCGTCGCCCCGCGCAACTCGCCGTTCTCGCGCCCCCGGCCGGCGGCGCGGATCGCCTCCATCTCCGCGTGGGCGGTGACGTCCTCGTGGCTGGCGACGTGGTTGCGCTCGGCGGCGATCACCTCGCCGTCCAGCACGATCACGCAGCCTATGGGCGACAGCGCCGGGTCCGCCCCCTCCTCGACGGCCACCTCCAGCGCCCGGCGCATGAAGCGGATGTCGGCGTCGTCGGCCATAGCGGTCCTTGAGCTGGGGGTGGGCGGCTTGTGCAAGCCGCGGGACGGTCGGGCGTTCCCTCCTCTTCCGGACGAGCCTAAGCACCCCCGCATGATGCAGCTCGCCGCCCCCTTCCTCGCCGTGATCCTGGTGGGGATCGGCATAGCCGTGGAGACCCCCACCAACGCATTTCTCGGTAGAACGTCGGGCTCGGTGCTGTGGGCCTCCCTGGCTTCCTTCGTCGCGGGCACGCTGGTGCTGGCGGCGGCGGTGGCGATCAAGCGGCCGCCCCTGGCCGAGGGTTGGGCGACCGCGCCCTGGTGGGCCTGGATCGGCGGAGTGTACGGCGCCGTGCTCGTGTTCGCCTCCGCCTGGGCGACGCCCAAACTCGGCGCGGGCACGACCCTGGTGGTGATCGTCGCCTCCCAGGTCGCCCTGGGCGTGGCCCTGGACCACTTCGGCGCGCTGGGGCTGGAGCGCCATCCGGCCGGCTGGCTGCGATTGGCGGGGATTGTGGTGGTGTGTGCGGGCGCGGGCCTGGTGGCGCGGGGCTGAGGCGCGGCCGGAGGGGGGACGCCTCCCGCCGGCCGTGTCTCGGCGTGGATCAGCCGTCCTGCTTCACGAACGCACCGCTCAGGATCAGCTCCATCTCGTCGCCGATCATCGGAACGTAGGTGGTCACGCCGAACGCGCTGCGCTTGAAGCTCCCGCGCGCCTCGAAGCCCGCGGTGTAGTTTTTGTCGATCGGGTTCACCCCTGCGCCGTTGAAGCGCACGTGCAGGGTCAACGGCTTGGTGACGCCGTGCAGGGTGAAGTCGCCCGTCACGTCCGCCCGGCCCGGACCCGTGGAGACGACGGAGCGCGACACGAAGCGCGCGGTGGGGAAGCGCCCGGCGTCCAGCCATTCCTTGCTCTTCAGCTCGTCGTCGAGCTTGGCGTTGGTGGTCGACACGGAGCCTACGGGCACGGTCACGTCCAGCCGCGCGGCGGACGGGTGCTGCGGATCGAGGCGCAACACGCCGCTCGCCCCGGTGAAGTCGCCGTACCAGGTGGTGAAGCCCATGTGCGAGAGGCTGAACAGCACGCGCGTGTGGCTGGGCTCGACCCGGTAGCCCCCGGCCTGCACCTTGGTCGGGTCGGGGCTGGCGGGAACCTGGGCGATCGCGGGAGCCGCCCCCGCCGCGAGCAGCACGGCCGCGCCCAGGGCGGCCGGCGGGAGAAGCATGCGGAAGGTCATGGTGCGGTATCCTTTGTTACTCGGGAGGAGAGGGCGCATCGCCCCCCCGGTCAAGAGGCGCGCCCAGCGCCGGTCAGGCCGCCGCGCCTCCCGTGGCCGCCCGCGCCTCGGCCAATCGGCGCAGCAGGATGTCGGCGACCCGCTCCACCCCCGCCGCGTCGGCGATCAGGTCCTGGCGGACCTCCAGCTCCAGGTAGTCGAGCCCGCGCGCCAGGGCGTGGCGCGGGGCCGAATGGTCCTGGTCGTTCATGGCGTAGGGTTCGTTGTCCCCGGTCAGGTGGCCCGCCTCCTCGCGCAGGGCCGCTAGCATGGCGAGCGACAGGCGCGAGCCGCCCTCGTGCAGCACGCCGAAGCTCCACGGCCGGTCCAGGCCGTTCATGCGCGGAGTGAAGCTGTGGACGAAGACGGGCAGGGCGGGGCGCCCCGACGCGGCGCGCGCGTCCAGCTCGGCGGCGATCGCGGCGTGGTAAGGGGCGTGGATCTGCGCCACCCGCGCCGCCGCCCGCCCCGGCGTGAGCCCCATATTGCCGGGCACGGGCGTGCCGTCGGACATGACGGGGGTGCAGTCGGCCCGGCCGGGGTCGCGGTTGCAATCGATCACCAAGCGCGAATAAGCCTGCATGACCGTGCAGGCCTCCAGCGCTTCCCCCAGCCGTTCCGTCAGGGCGGCGGCCCCGATGTCCCAGGCGATGTGCCGGTCCCAATCGGGCGCGGCCACCCCGAGGTCGCCCAGCCGCTCGGGGACGCGCCGCCCCGCATGGTCGCAGATGAGCACGCAAGCGGCACGGGCGCCCGCCCGTTGGACACGCACAGGCTTTTCTTCATGCGGCAGCAGCAGGGTGTGATCCGAATCGTCCACAGGTGCGGTTAGCTCCACGCCATGCCCGTCCTGAACATCCGGCACCTCACCGCCTATCACTACCGCAAGCCGGTCAGCTTCGGCGAGCACCGGATGATGCTCAGGCCCAAGGAAAGCTACGACCAGCGCCTCCTGTCCGAGCGGATCGACGTCGGGCCCGAGCCGGTCGACCTGCGGTGGATGCACGACGTGTTCGGCAACTGCGTGGGGGTGGCGCGCTTCGAGCGACCTGCGGACGTGCTGCGGATCGAGAGCCGCATCACCCTGGAGCACACCCCCGCCCCGTTGGTGTCGGACGCGGAGGAGGCGATCGCTCCCTCCGGCCCGACCTTTCCCTTCGCCTACGGCGCGGAGGACATGCCCGACCTGCTGCGGCTGATCGAGCGCCGCCACCCCGACCCGGAGGGGGCCGTGGCCGCCTTCGCGCGCCGGTTCCTGCGCGCCTCCGGGCCGACGCCGGTGATCTCGCTGCTGGCGGATATGACCTACGGCGTCCACGAGGGGTTCGGCTACGCCAAGCGCTTCGACGGTCTGATCCAGACGCCGGCCGAGACCCTGGCGCGCGGCGCCGGTACCTGCCGCGACTTCGCCGTGCTGATGATGGAGGCGGCGCGCAGCCTGGGGCTCGCGGCGCGCTTCGTGTCCGGCTACGTCTACAGCCCCGCGGGCGACCGCGGCCCCGCACGCCAGGGCGGCGGCCACACCCACGCCTGGGCTCAGGTCTACCTGCCGAGCTGCGGCTGGGTGGAGTTCGACCCCACCAACGGCATCGTCGGCGCCACGGACCTGGTGAAGGTGGCGGTGGTGCGCGACCCGGCCCAGGCGGTTCCCGTCAGCGGCTCCTATTCGGGCGAGGCGGAGGACTTCCTGCGCATGGAGGTGGAGGTCGAACTCACCGCCGCCGCACCCGGCGCGCCCGCCGTGCTTCGCGCGGCCTGACCTCGTCGTGAGCCTGCTGATCCGCGCCGGGTTCGAGATCGCCTACGACTGCGCCGCCCCCACGCCCATGCTGCTGATGGTGGGGGTGCGGCCGGAACGTCGGCCCGACCTCGTCACGCCCGAGACCCTGGCGTGCGGGCCCGACCTGCCGGTGCGCCGCTACGCCGACGCCTTCGGCAACGCGGTGGCGCGCGTGCTGGCCCCCGCCGGCCGCACCACCTTCTCCAGCGACTTCCTGATCCGCGACACGGGCGAGCCCGACCGCGCCGCGCCCGACGCCGAGCAGCACCGGGTGGAGGACCTGCCCGACGAGGTGCTCGTCTTCCTCCTGGCCAGCCGCTACTGCGAAACCGAGCACCTGGCCGACCTCGCCTGGAGCGTGGCGGGCGGGGCGGCCCCCGGCTGGGCGCGGGTGCAGGCGGTGGTGGACTACGTCCACCGGCGCATCCGCTTCGGATATCCCCACGCACGGGCGACCCGCACCGCCCACGAGGCGCACGAGGAGCAGCTGGGCGTGTGCCGCGACTTCGCCCACCTGGCGGTCGCGCTGTGTCGCTGCCTCAACATCCCCGCGCGTTACTGCACGGGCTATCTGGGCGACATCGGCGTGGAGCCGGTGGACGCGGCCATGGACTTCAGCGCCTGGTTCGAGGTCTACCTCGGCGGCGGGTGGCGCACCTTCGACGCGCGCCACAACCGGCCGCGGATAGGCCGCATCCTCATGGCCTACGGCCGCGACGCCGCAGACGTGGCCATCGTCACCACCTTCGGGGCCGCCACCCTCGCGGGCTTCACCGTGGTCACCGAGGCGGTCACCGGTCCCGCCTGAGCGGCCGAGACGTCAGCCCGCCGCTTCGTTCCCCTTGGCGGCCGCGGTCTCGCCCACCGGCAGACCCGCGATCTTCTGGGCGGCCAGCAGCAGCTCGACCGGCATCATGGTGACGATCGTGCTGTTGTGCTCCACGCCGATCTCCGTGAGCGTCTGCAGGCGGCGCAGCTCCAGTGCGCCCGGCGCCGTGCCGATGACGGTGGCGGCCTCCGCCAGCTTCCTGGCCGCCTCGCTCTCGCCCTCGGCCTTGATGATCCGCGCCCGCTTCTCGCGCACGGCCTCCGCCTCGCGGGCGATGGCGCGCTGCATCTGCTCGGGGATGTCGAGATCCTTGATCTCCACCGCCTCGATCTCGACGCCCCAGCGGACGGAAGCGCCGGCCACTATGCCCAGCAGGCGCTGGTTGATCGCCAGCCGGTCCTTGAGCATCTGGTCGAGGTCGCTCTGGCCCACCGCGTCGCGCAGGCCCGTTTCCGCCGCCTGGAGAATGGCCGCCTGCCACTGGGCCACGGCGGTCACGACCTTGGCGGGGTCCACCGCCCGGTACCAGAGCACGGCGTTGACCCGCACGGCCACGCCGTCCCGGGTGATGGTCTCCTGGGTCTCGAGCTGGACGGTGAGGGTGCGCGTGTCGATCTTCACCACCCGGTCGACCACCGGGATCAGCAGGTAGAGCCCGGGTCCGCGCGTGGCCCCCAGGCGCCCCAGGCGGAAGAACACCGCGCGCTCGTACTCCTGGTTGACGCGCACGCACTGGGCCAGGAGCACCAGCGCCACGACGACGATCACGCCGACGAAGGGAAGGATCATGAGGCCGGACTCCGCGATGCGCGGATCAGCCTAACACCTCCCGCGAGCGATCCCCCCCGCAATCGCAGTGGGCCGGCTTCAGGCCGTGCTGCCGCCCGCGCTGCGCAGCCGGTCGACGTCGCCCAGTATGGAGGCCATGGCGTCGGCGGCGGGCTCGTCGTCGCGCTGGAGGTCGCCGTCGCTCAGCAGCGCCTGGAGCGCGTCGCGCCCGCGGCTGACCCGGCTCTTCACCGTGCCCACGCGGCAGCCGCACACCGCGGCCGCCTCCTCATAGCTCATGCCGCCCGCGCCCACGAGGATCAGCGCCTCACGCTGGGCGCTGGGCAGCTTGTTGAGCGCCTGGCGCATGTCGTTCAGCTCCATGGCGGAGCTCGGATCGTCCGTGGCCACCAGGGTGCGCTCGGCCACCTCCGGGTCGAGCTGGGAGGAGCGCCAGGCGCGGCGCTTGTCCGAGTAGAACTGGTTGCGCAGGATCATGAAGGTCCAGGCCTTCAGGTTGGTGCCGGGCTCGAACCCCTGGCGGCTCTTCCACGCCTTGAGCACCGTCTCCTGCGCCAGGTCGTCGGCCTCGGCCACGTGGCCGGTGAGGGAGCGGGCGAAGGCGCGCAGCTGCGGGATCAGCGCGGTGAGGTCGCGCATGAAGGCGGCTTCGCCCGCGGCGTCCAGTTCGGTGCGTTGGAGCATGACGTGAACCTAAGCATCTCCGCGCGCGGCCGGAAGGGGCGGCGTGGCCTCCATGACGAGCCCCGGCCGGTCGGGCGGGGTCCCGGACCCGCCGTTCAGCGCCCGCGCCATGCATACCACGTCCAGCCAGCGCCCGTGTTTGAAACCGACGCCCGGCAGCACGCCCACGGGTTCGAAGCCGCAGGCGGCGTGCAGGGCGATGGAGCCGGAGTTGTCCGAGTCGCCGATCAATGCGAGCAGGCGGCGCAGGCCCCGCGCCTCGCACGCCTCCACCACCGCTTGGAGCAGGGCGTGGCCCACGCCGCGGCCGCGCGCGCCGGGCGCGACGTAGACGCTGTCCTCCACCGTGTGGCGGTAGGCGGCGCGGGGGCGGAAGGGCGAGGCGTACGCGAAGCCCAGGATCTCCCCCGCTTCGTCCTCCGCCACGAGGTGGGGCAGGTCCAGCCTGGTCACCGCCGCGCGGCGCGCGGCCATTTCGGCGGCGGTGGGCGGCTCCTCCTCGAAGGTGCCCACGCCCTTGAGCACCGAGTCGCCGTAGACCTCGGCCAGGGCCGCGGCGTCGTCGGGCGTGCTGGGGCGGATGCGCACGGGCCCTAGCCCGCCGGGGCGACGCGCGCGGCCGCCCAGATCGCGAAGGCGTAGTCCAGGGCGATCTCCTTGAGGAAGTCGAACCGGCCGGAGGCCCCGCCGTGTCCCGCCTCCATGTTGAGCTTCAGCATGACGGGCGCGTCCGAGGTGGTGGCCGCGCGCAGGCGCGCGATCCACTTGGCGGGCTCCCAGTAGGTGACGCGCGGGTCCGACAGGCCGCCGGTGGCCAGCACCGCGGGATAGGGGCGCGGCGCGACGTTGTCGTAGGGGCTGTAGCCGGCGATGCGGTCGTAGGCGGCCGGATCGTGCAGGGGGTCGCCCCACTCAGGCCATTCGGGCGGGGTGAGCGGCAGGGTCTCGTCGCTCATGGTGTTGAGCACGTCCACGAAGGGCACGGCGGCGATGATTCCGGCGAACAGGTCGGGGCGCAGGTTGGCCACGGCGCCCATGAGCATGCCCCCCGCCGACCCGCCGTAGGCGACGATCCGGCCCGCCGACCCGTAACCCTCGCCCGTCAGATGCTCGGCGCAGGCGACGAAGTCGGTGAAGGTGTTGGCCTTCTTCTCCTTACGGCCGTCCAGGAACCAGCCCCACCCCTTCTCCGAACCACCGCGCACGTGGGCCGTCGCCCACACCCAGCCCCGGTCGACCAGGCTGAGGTTCCGCACGGAAAAGACGGGGTCCATGGGGATGCCGTAGGATCCGTATCCATAGAGCAGGAGCGGAGCGGAGCCGTCCAGCGGCGTGTCCCGCCGCATGAGAACGGTGACGGGAACGCGCACGCCATCAACGGCTTGCGCGTGCAACCTA
Organism: uncultured Caulobacteraceae bacterium; assembly: GCA_964235945.1. Classification (GTDB taxonomy): domain Bacteria; phylum Pseudomonadota; class Alphaproteobacteria; order Caulobacterales; family Caulobacteraceae; genus JASLDZ01. The sequence goes on along the minus strand of CAXSDV010000045.1, from coordinate 7,107 downwards.
CGACACACGTACAACGCCGGGTCGTGGCCGGAGGGCACCTCCTGCGTCTTGCGCAGGACGCGTTCGCGCGTGCGCATATCGTAGTCGAACCAGGAGCGCGGCGTGGTGGGCGATTGGTAGACGAAGCGCGCGGCGTCCGTGTCGAACTCGAACCCGCCCTCGAACGACAAGGTGTACGCCTCCTCGTCGAAGGCGATCTCATGCTCGGACAGGTCGCCCGCCGCGGTGACGACCAGGCGCGTGTTGGCGTCCACTCGCTCAGCGCGCACGAGGTGGTCGGCGAAAGCGTGCAGGCCGGTGACGAAGCGCCCGGGCCGGTGGCCGATCCACTCGCGCCAAGCCGTTCGCCCGGGGTCGGCGGCGTCCGCCCACATCAGCTTGTAGTCGATCGCCTCGTCGGCGTTGGTGAGGATGACGAGGCGCCCGGGTGCTTGTACGCCCGGCCAATGCTCCACCGAGTAGCGCAGGCCGGGCGTGCGCGGCTCCACGATGCGCGGCTCGGCCTCGATGTCGTCGGCGGGGACCAGCCGGCTCTCGTTCGTCTCGTGGTCGCCCGCGCCGATCACCACGAAGGCGCGGCTGGCGGTCACCCCCAGGTGGACGAAGAAGCCGGGGTCGGCCTCCTCGTAGACCAGCACGTCCTCGCCGCCGCGCGCGGGGCGGCGATACACCTTGGCGGGGCGGCCGTTCTCGTCGCGCCAGATCCAGAACAGGTGGCGTGAACAGGGCGAGAAGGTGAAGTCCCCCGTCGAGCTTTCGACCGCGCCCTCCAGCGTCTCGCCCGTGGCGAGGTCGCGCACGCGGATGGCGTAATACTCCGACCCTTGGGTGTCGACGGCGTAGGCGTACAGCGCCTGGTCGTTCGAGTGCTCGGCGTGGCCCACGCTGAAGAACGGCTTGCCCTGCGCCAGCGCGGGCTCGTCCAGCAGCACCTCCTCGGGCCCGTCCGACCCGCGCGGCCGGCGCGCGTGGATCGGGTGCTGGGCGCCGAGGTCGTAGCGCACGTAATAGTCGAACGGGCCGTCCGGCGAGGGCAGGGAGCTGTCGTCCTCCTTGATGCGGCCGCGCATCTCGGCGAACAGCTCGGCCTGCAGCGCTTCGGTGGGGGCCAGCACGGTGGCGGTGTAGGCGTTCTCCGCTTCCAGGTGGGCGCGGATGTCGGCGTCGAGCGCGGACGGGTCGCGCATCACCGTCTTCCAGTCCGCGTCTTTAAGCCAGGCGTAATCGTCCGTGCGCGTGCGGCCGAGCTGTTCGATCACCTGCGGCCGGCGCTGCGCCGCAGGCGGGACGGCGGCCGGGCGGGAGAGGGCGGAGGCGTCGTCCACGCGGCTCAGCCCTCGCCTTCGGGGAAGTCGGCGCCCAGGCTCGTCGCCTCCCAGACGTCCATCTCGGCCAGCACGCCGCGGAGCTTCTCGCGCACGGCGTCCACGCCGAACTTGCCCAGCACCAGCCGCTTGGGCGGGTTGTCGGCGCAGACGGCGGTGATGATCGCCTCGGCCGCACGCACGGGGTCGCCCGGTTGCTTGCCGCTGTAGCCCTGGGTTTGGGCTCGCCGGGCGACGGCCGTATCCTTGTAGGCGTCGATGGCGTGGGCGGGCACCTTGAGCGAGCGGCCCGCCCAGTCGGTGCGGAACGGCCCGGGCTCCACCGCCAGCACGTGCAAGCCCAGCGGCGCGACCTCCTTGGAGAGCGCGTCCGTCAGGCCTTCCACCGCGAACTTGGTCGCCGCGTAGTAGCCCGAGCCCGGGAAGCCGACGAGGCCGCCCACCGAGGTGATGTTCACGATCGCGCCCGAGCCCTGGCCGCGCATGACGGGCAGCACCGCGCGCGTCACCGCCGCCAGGCCGAACACGTTGGCTTCGAACATGGCGCGGATCTGCTCGTCCTCGCCCTCCTCGACCGCGGACAGGTAGCCGTAGCCGGCGTTGTTCACCAACACGTCGACCCGGCCGAAGGCGTCGGTCGCGGCTTTGACCGCTGAGGCGACCTCGTCGGGCTTGGTGACGTCCAGCGCCACGGCGATCGCCCGGCCCTGCGCGCCCTCGGCCAAGTCGCGCACCTGCTCGACGTTGCGCGCCGTCGCCACGAGGCGCCAACCGCGGTCAAGCACGAGGCGCGCGAGCTCTCGGCCGAAACCGGTGGAGCAGCCGGTGATGAGCCAGACGGGGTCGGCGGGAAGCGTCATGGGAGACTCCGGGGAGGGAAGGCGTGGACGGGGCCGGCGTCAGGCCGGGCGGAACACCATGGCCACGCCGTTCATGCAGTAGCGCCGGCCGGTGGGGGCCGGGCCGTCGTCGAACACGTGGCCGAGGTGGCCGCCGCAGCGCGCGCAGTGGACCTCCGTGCGGGCCATGAACAGCGAACGGTCGGTCTTGGTCTCCACCGCGCCCCGGGGGGCGACGGGCCGGGTGAAGGAGGGCCAGCCCGTGCCGCTGTCGAACTTGTCGGCGGTCTTGTAGAGCGGGTTGGCGCACCCGCGGCAGCTGAACACGCCCGGCTGATGCACCTTGTTGAGCGGGCTCGTATAGGGCGCTTCCGTGCCTTCTCGGCGCAGCACGGCGTAGGCGTCGGCGGGCAGCACGCGGCGCCACTCGGCGTCGGGCTTGGTCACCGGATGGCGCGCCTCGGCGGGGGCGGGCTTGTCGAACAGACCGAACATGGCGTGGTGATCTCCCGTGTCGCCCCGGCCCTGATATAGGGGCCGCGCCGCCGGTTTCCGAGCGGGAGCCCGCCTGTCGGCCCGCGCCGCCTCGGGCGGCCGTATCGCCCCGGCGGGCGCGAGGCGCTAGACCTTGAGGGTGCGCTTCGACGAACGCTTCCTGGACGAGCTCAAGGGCCGGCTGCGCCTGTCCGACGTGATCGGGCGCACGGTGAAGCTGCGCCGCCAGGGCCGCGAGTACGTGGGGCTCTCGCCCTTCGCCAAGGAGAAGAGCCCGTCCTTCTTCGTCAACGACGAGAAGGGGTTCTTCCACGACTTCTCGTCGGGCAAGCACGGCGACCTGATCGGCTTTCTGCAGGAGACCGAGCGGCTGACCTTCCGCGAGGCGGTGGAGCGGCTGGCGGGGGAGGCGGGGCTGTCGCTTCCCGCGCCCGACCCGCGCGCCGCCGAGCAGGAGCAGCGTCGCCAGGGCCTGGCCGACTGGCTGGCGGAGGCGCAAGCCTGGTTCGCCGCCCAGCTGCGCCGCCCGCAGGGCGAGGCGGCGCGTCGCTACCTCGACGGGCGCAGCCTGCCCCAGGACCAGTGGGAGCGCTTCGGCCTGGGCTACGCCCCCGCCGGCCGCACCGGGCTGAAGGATCACCTGATCGCCAAGGGCGCGCGCCCGGCGGAGCTGGTGGACGCGGGCCTCCTGATCGCGCCGGAGGACGGGGGCGCGCCCTACGACCGCTTCCGCGAGCGCATCATCTTCCCCATCGCCGACGGGCGCGGGCGGGTGGTCAGCTTCGGCGGCCGCGCCCTCGATCCGCAGGCGCGCGCCAAGTACCTGAACGGCCCGGAGAGCGCGCTCTTCCACAAGGGCGCGACCCTCTACGGCCTGCCCGAGGCGCGCCGCCTGCTCCACGCCGCCCAGACCAAAGGCGGCGACGGCGCGGCCTCCTTGGTGGTGGTCGAGGGCTACATGGACGTGATCGCCTGCCAGCGGGCGGAGGTGCCGGCGGTGGCGTCCATGGGCACCGCCCTGACCGAGGAGCAGATGGAGGCTTTGTGGCGGCTCTCGCCCGAGCCGATCCTGGCCTTCGACGGCGACGGGGCGGGGCGCAAGGCCGCCTTCCGCTCGCTGGACCGCGCATTACCGCTGCTCAAGCCCGGCCGCTCGTTCCGCTTCGCCGTCGCCACCGGCGGCAAGGACGCGGACGACGTGCTGCGCGACCAGGGCCCCCAGGCGCTGCGCGACCAACTCGCGACGACGCGCCCCTTCGCCCAACTCCTGTTCGAACGCGAGAAGGAGGAGGCGGGCGCGCTGGACACGCCCGAGCGCCGGTCGGGCCTCAAGGTGCGCTTGCGCAAGCTCGCGGGCTCCGTCGCCGACCCCGACCTCGCCCAGAGCTATAAGAGCGACCTCCTCGACCGCTTCGAGGCGCTGTGGACGCTGGAGCGCCCGGCGCGCACCTATGACGACGCGGCGCGCGCCTTTCGCGGCGGCCGCGGCGGGCGGGGGCGCTTCGACGACCGTCCGCGCACGCCGGCCCGCGACGACTCCACCCCCCAGGTGGCCGCCGCCCGCCGCCGCTCGGCCGCCGCCCCCGGCAACCTGGCCGCCGCCATCGCCCAGGCGGTGCTGCTGCACCCCGACCTCGTGGACGAGCGCTTCGAGACGCTCAACATCCAGGGCTTCTGCGACGACGCCCTGTCGGCCCTGGCCCACGACATCGTCGAGCTGCGCCTGCAGGCGGACGTGCTGGAGGCGGGCGCCCTGGCGCGCGGACTGGAGGCGCGAGGCCATCGCACGAGCCTGGAGGCGGTGGCCTGGGCGGCGGACCGGTCCAGGGCGGCCTTCCTGCGGCCTGACGCCGCGCCCGAGGCGGTTCGGGCGCTTTGGTCGCAGGCTTTCGAGCTTCTCCTGAGGGCTTCCGCCTTGAATCGCGCGCTGGCTGACGCGAGGTCGGACCTGCAACGCGACTATGACCTTGAGCGCGAGCCGGACTTTCTTACCTACACCAAGCTGAAGGCCGAACGCGACGTGGTGGAGCGGGCCATCGCGTCGGGAACCTTCTCCCTGGACGAGGCGTCACCCGAGGGCCTCGCCCACTCATCTTAGTTGGCCGGATGCGCGCGGATGCGACGCCGGCGGAGACCAGAGTTTATGAGCACGACGACCACAGAGGCGCCCGACGGGACCGACGCCGCCCATGACGGGCCCTTGCTCGACCTCACGGACGCCGGCGTCAAGAAGTTCATCAAGCAGGCCAAGGCCCGCGGCTACGTGACGATGGACGAATTGAATAAAGTCCTGCCGTCCGAGGAGGTCAACTCCGAGCAGATCGAGGACACCCTCGCCATGCTGTCGGAGATGGGCGTCAACGTGGTGGAGGCCGAGGAGGACGCGGCCGAGGGCTCCGACAAGGAGGGCGGCGGCGAGGTCGCCGTGCGCGAGGAGACCCAGGTCGTCGAGAGCCCCAAGGAGGCGGCCTACGACCGGACGGACGATCCCGTGCGCATGTACCTGCGCGAGATGGGCTCGGTGGAGCTGCTCAGCCGCGAGGGCGAGATCGCCATCGCCAAGCGCATCGAGGCCGGCCGCGACACCATGATCCGCGGCCTGTGCGAGAGCGCGCTGACCTTCGAGGCCATCATGGTGTGGCGCGAGGAGCTGGGCGCCGGCCGCATCCTGCTGCGCGAGATCATCGACCTGGAGCAGACCTACAGCGGCCTCAACGGCGCCCCGTCCGACACCCCCGTCGAGGCCGGCCCGCGCGAGCCGCCCTCCGGCGAGCCCGAGGGCGAGGTCGACGACGAGTTCGACGACGGCGCGGGCCCCACGGTCAGCGCCATGGAGACCGAGCTGCGCGAGGGCGTGATGCTCACCCTGGACGCCGTCGCCCAGGAGTTCGAGGGCTTCCGCAAGCTGCAGGAGAAGCTCGTCACCACCCGGCTGAAGGGCAGCGACCTCTCCAAGGCCGACCGCGCCGCCTACGACGCCGCCGCCTCCGCGATCATCACCCACCTGAAGACGCTCAAGCTCAACAACGCCCGCATCGAGGCGCTGGTCGAGCAGCTCTACACCATCAACAAGCGCCTCGTGGGTCTTGAGGGCCGCCTGCTGCGCCTGGCCGACAGCTACGGCATCTCCCGCCCCGAGTTCCTGAAAACCTATTTCGGGGCCGAGCTGAACCCGAACTGGGTGGAGAGCGTGCGGGCGCTCGGCGTGCGCTGGAGCAAGTTCGCCGACAAGGACGGCGATCAAATCGCCGACATCCGTCAGGACGTGGCCATGCTGGCCACCGAAACGGGCGTGCCGATCGACGAGTACCGCCGCATCGTCCAGACCGTGCAGAAGGGCGAACGCGAGGCGCGCCAGGCCAAGAAGGAGATGGTGGAGGCCAACCTGCGCCTCGTGATCTCCATCGCCAAGAAGTACACCAACCGCGGCTTGCAGTTCCTGGACCTGATCCAGGAGGGCAACATCGGTTTGATGAAGGCGGTGGACAAGTTCGAGTACCGGCGCGGCTACAAGTTCTCCACCTACGCCACTTGGTGGATCCGCCAGGCGATCACCCGTTCCATCGCCGACCAGGCGCGCACCATCCGCATCCCGGTGCACATGATCGAGACGATCAACAAGATCGTGCGCACCAGCCGCCAGATGCTGCACGAGATCGGCCGCGAGCCCACGCCCGAGGAGTTGGCCGAGAAGCTCGCCATGCCGCTGGAGAAGGTGCGCAAGGTCCTCAAGATCGCCAAGGAGCCCATCAGCCTCGAAACGCCCATCGGCGACGAGGAGGACAGCCACCTGGGCGACTTCATCGAGGACAAGAACGCCATCCTGCCCATCGACGCGGCCATCCAGAGCAACCTGCGCGAGACCACCACCCGCGTGCTGGCCTCGCTCACCCCGCGCGAGGAGCGGGTGCTGCGCATGCGCTTCGGCATCGGCATGAACACCGACCACACGCTGGAGGAGGTCGGCCAGCAGTTCAGCGTCACCCGCGAGCGCATCCGCCAGATCGAGGCCAAGGCCCTGCGCAAGCTCAAGCACCCGAGCCGCAGCAGGAAGCTCAGGAGCTTCCTCGACAGCTGACGGGCCCGCCCGGCGCCCGGCCGGCCGCGGCCCGGGCGCCACAGGGCGTGACATGGAGGTGACGGCGGGCGTGACAAGCGCACATGCGGCCGTCACCTTCGCCGCCTGCGCGCGCGTCCTGTCCCCCGCCCGCGCGGCGGGGCTAGCCTGCGGGGGTGACCTCCTCCCGCTCCCCCTACCGCTTCCGCGGCCCCGAGACCTGGGCCGCCGTGCGCGAAGCCTTCATCGCCGGCGAGACCGCGGCGGCGGTGGCCGCGCGCTTCGGCGTCACCGACGGCGCCATCCGCCAGCGCGCGAACCGCGAGGGCTGGACTCGCAAGGCGCTGGCCGCCGTCGCCGAGGCCCCGACCCGCCGCCGCGCCACCCTGGC
>CAXSDV010000044.1:0-22762 GCA_964235945.1 uncultured Caulobacteraceae bacterium | reverse complement strand
ATCAAGTTCGACACGTCTCCGACGGGTCGAACACAGGGCTATGACTTGGGTGGAGCAAGCGTGCCGGGCGGTACGTGCTTCCACCGGCTCCTCTCGCGGCCTGGGCCGAAGAGTTCGGGCCTGTCCACGGTTCCGCACCCCCGCGACTTGACCCGCGGGGCGAGGTGTGGTGACCCTTGACGCATCGGCGTCGTGCGCGCCGGTCCCCGCCTCCTCCCGATTTCGGCCTCGCCGCTTCTGCAGCGCCCGCGCCGGGTCAATTCTCTTCCAGCCGCGGCGCCCGCCGCCAGTCCGGACCTGACGTCCTGCGCTTCGGCGCGGCGCCCGCGGTCCGCCTGAAGGGCCTCCTGATGTCCGACACCACCCTGAGCCTCCGCAGCCTGGCCCCGAGCCCCGTCGCCGCGCCCGCCGCGCCCGCCGAGGTGCAGGCCCCGGCCGTGGCCACGCCTATGCCCGAGCTGCTCACCCCCGCCGCCGGCCTCCAGCGCATCTCGCTGCAGGAGCTGAAGGACCGGCCCTCCGCCGACCTCGTCGCCTTTGCGGAGAGCCTGGAGCTCGAGAACGCCAACGCCATGCGCAAGCAGGAGCTGTTGTTCGCCATCCTCAAGGACTTGGCGGACGAGGGCGTGGAGGTCTCCGGCTCCGGCACGCTGGAGGTGGTGCAGGACGGGTTCGGCTTCCTGCGCAGCCCCGAGGCCAACTACCTGCCCGGGCCGGACGACATCTACGTCTCCCCCTCGCAGATCCGCCGCTTCGCCCTGCGCACCGGAGACAGCGTGGGCGGCGCGGTGCGCGCCCCGCGCGAGGGCGAGCGCTACTTCGCGCTGACGGGGGTGGCCGCCGTCAACTTCGACGACCCGGAGAAGGTCAAGACCAAGGTCGCCTTCGACAACCTGACGCCGCTCTACCCCAACGCCCGCCTGACCATCGAGCTGCCCGACCCCACGGTGAAGGACCGCTCGGGCCGGGTGATCGACATCGTGTCTCCCCTGGGCAAGGGCCAGCGCTGCCTGATCGTGGCGCCGCCGCGGGTGGGCAAGACGGTGATGCTGCAGAACATCGCCAAGTCGATCGAGACCAACCACCCCGAGTGCTACCTCATCGTGCTGCTGATCGACGAGCGCCCGGAAGAAGTCACCGACATGCAGCGCACGGTGAAGGGCGAGGTGATCTCCTCCACCTTCGACGAGCCCGCCACCCGCCACGTGGCCGTGGCCGAGATGGTGATCGAAAAGGCCAAGCGCCTGGTCGAGGCCAAGCGCGACGTGGTGATCCTGTTGGACTCGGTCACGCGCCTGGGCCGCGCCTACAACACCACCGTCCCGAGTTCGGGCAAGGTGCTGACCGGCGGCGTCGACGCCAACGCCCTGCAGCGGCCCAAGCGCTTCTTCGGCGCCGCGCGCAACGTGGAGGAGGGCGGGTCGCTCACCATCATCGCCACCGCGTTGATCGACACGGGCAGCCGCATGGACGAGGTGATCTTCGAGGAGTTCAAGGGCACGGGCAACAGCGAGATCGTGCTGGACCGCAAGGTCGCCGACAAGCGCATCTTCCCCGCCATCGACGTGCTCAAGTCCGGCACCCGCAAGGAGGAGCTGATCACCGACCGCGCCAACCTGCAGAAGACCTACGTGCTGCGCCGCATCCTCAACCCCATGGGGCCGCAGGACGCCATCGAGTTCCTGCTCGACAAGCTGCGCCAGTCCAAGACCAACGGCGACTTCTTCCAGTCCATGAACACCTGAGGACGGGCGGGCCGCAGGCCCGCCGCGCCTTGGAGAGGGGGCCGCGACGCCCGCGGCCCCGCCCCGCCTCACGCCAGCGAGGCGTCGATCCCCTTGCAGGCCGCGATCAGCCCCTTCACCGAGTCGACCGACTTGGCGAACATGGCGCGCTCGGCCTCGTCCATGGGGAACTCGACGATGCGCTCCACCCCCGCGGCGCCGATCACCACGGGCACGCCCACGTACATGCCGTCCACGCCGTACTGGCCGGTGAGGTGCGCCGCGCAGGGCAGGACGCGCTTCTTGTCGTGCAGGAAGCTCTTGGCCATGGCCACCGCGCTCTCGGCGGGGGCGTAGAAGGCCGAGCCGGTCTTGAGCAGGGCCACGATCTCGCCGCCGCCCTTGCGCGTGCGCTCGACGATGGCGTCCAGGTCGCCCTGGCTCATCAAGCCCTGCTCGACCAGCACGGGCAGGGGCAGGCCGCCCACGGTGGAGAAGCGCGTCATGGGCACCATGTCGTCGCCGTGGCCGCCCAGCGTCCAGGCGCGCACGTCCTCCACCGACACCCCCGCCTTGTCGGCCAGGAAGTGGGCGAAGCGCGCCGAGTCGAGCACGCCCGCCATGCCCACCACCTTCTGCGTCGGCAGGCCGGAGAACTCGCGCAGCGCCCACACCATCGCGTCCAGCGGGTTGGTGATGCAGATCACGAAGCTGTCCGGGGCGTGGGCGCGGATGCCCTCGCCCACCGCCTTCATCACCTTGAGGTTGATGCCCAGCAGGTCGTCGCGGCTCATGCCGGGCTTGCGCGCCACGCCCGCGGTGACGATGCACACGTCGGCGCCGGCGATGTCGGCGTAGTCGTTGGCGCCTTTCAGGTGCGTGTCGGCGCCCACCACCGTCACCGCCTGGGCGAGGTCCAGCGCTTTGCCCTGGGGCGCGCCCTCGGCGATGTCGAACAGCACCACGTCGCCCAGCGCCTCGCGCGCGCAGATGTGGGCCAGGGTGCCGCCGATCATGCCGGCGCCGATGAGGGCGATCTTCGCGCGCGCCATGGGGCGTGTCTCCTGGAGGGGGTCCGCGCCGCGCGCGGGGGCGGCGCGGTGTTAGACCGGGCGGGGCGTTTCTCCAAGCCGGGGCCGCTTGCCATCGCCGGCCGGAGGGGGCTCCCTTCGGACGGACCGCGTCCGGCGGCCCCCGCCAGGAGATCCGCCGTGATCGAACTCGTGATCGACCAGCGCCGCAAGGATCTCGGCGGCTTCGAGGTGGGGCGCGTGCTGCCCACCGCCGCGCGGCGCATGGTCGGGCCGTTCGTGTTCTTCGACCATATGGGCCCGGCCGACTTCCTCCCGGGCCTGCCCGCCAGCGTGGACGTGCGGCCGCACCCGCACATCGGCCTGTCGACCCTCACCTACCTGTTCGAGGGCGAGATCATGCACCGCGACAGCGTGGGCTCGGCCCAGGCGATCCGCCCGGGCGAGGTGAACTGGATGACGGCGGGCGCGGGAATCACCCACTCCGAGCGGTTCGAGAAGGGGCGCCTCTCCGGCGACCGGCTGCACGGCCTGCAGGCCTGGGTGGCCCTGCCCGACGGCCAGGAGGAGACGGCGCCCGCCTTCCACCACCACGACGCCGACGAGGCGCCGACCTGGTCGGGCCGGGGCTTCCGCGCCCGGCTGGTGGCGGGCGCGACCGGAGGACGGCGCGCGGCCGTGCGGACGCACTCGCCCCTGTCCTACGTCCACTGGGAGCTGGAGCCGGGCGGCCGCGCGGAACTGGCGGACGACCTTCCCGAGCGCGCCGCCTACGTCGTCTCCGGCGAGGTGGAGGCGGACGGCGCGACCTACGGCGCCGGGCGCATGATGGTGTTCGCACCGGGCGGCGCGGCGTCGCTGACCGCCGCCACCCGCGCGACGGTGGTGACGCTGGGCGGCGAACCCGTGGGCCGGCGATACCTGGAGTGGAACTTCGTCTCCTCCTCGCGCGAGCGCATCGACCAGGCCAAGGCCGACTGGCGCGCCGGCCGCATGAAGCTGCCGGACGCGGACGCCGCCGAGTGGATCCTCCTGCCGCCCGACCCGGCGCCCGCGCCCGACCCCATGTCGTGAGCGCGGCGATGGACGGACCCGGCGGACCCGGCCCGGACTGCGACGGGCGCCTGCTGTCCGGCTCCCGCGCCGCGGCCGACCTGGCGGTCTGTCACCTGCGGCTGCAGGACGACGCGCGCTGGCCCTGGCTGGTGCTGATCCCGCGCCGGCCGGGACTGGTGGAGGTGGAGGACCTGCGCCCCGCCGAGCGCGCCCTGTTGATGGAGGAGCTGGTGCGCGCGGGCGCGGCGGTGCGGTGCGCGGCGCAGGCGCTGGGCCGGCCGGTGGACAAGCTCAACCTGGGCGCGCTGGGCAACGTCACGCGCCAGATGCACCTCCACGTGGTCGGACGCCGGCTGGACGACCCCGCCTGGCCCGGCCCGGTCTGGGGTGTGGGGACGCCGCAGCCCTACGCCCCCGCGGCGCTGGCGCGCGCGCTGGACGCGGTGCGCGCGGCGCTGGCCGACTGAAGCGCGAGAGGTTCGCCGCGCAACAGCCGGGGCGGGTCGCCGGTGGCGGCCCCCGCCTCCCGCGCGAACAGCCGCCGGGCGAAGGGGGTCGCACCCGCCGCGCCCAGCGCCGCCGCCGCCAGGGTGCGCGCGGCCCCGCCCCGCGCGGAGAACAGCCGCGCCAAGCCGTCCACGCCCAGCGCCAGGGCGTCCCGGTCGAACCGGCGCCAGCGGGCGTAGCGCTCCAGCACGGCCGCCGAGCCCCAGTCCTCGCCCAGGGCCCGCGCGTCCACCACGACCTCCGCCAGGGCCGCCGCGTCCTTCAGCCCGAGGTTGAGCCCCTGGCCGGCCACCGGATGCACCGCGTGGGCCGCGTCGCCCGCCAGGGCCAGCCGCGCCGCGGTCATCCGCTCGGCGAGCTGCAGCCCCAGCGGGAAGCCCCGCCGCGCACCCGCGAGGCGCACTAGCCCCACCGCCTCGCCGAAACGGCGCGCGACCTGCGCCTCGAACAGCTCGGCGGGCATGTCGAGCAGCGCCCGCGCCGGGTCGTCCGGCGCGCTCCAGACCAGGCTGGCGCGGTTTCCCGTCAGCGGCAGCAGGGCCAGCGGACCGCCGGGGGCGAACACCTGCCGCGCCACGTCGCCGGGGTCGCGCTCCAGGTCGAGGGGGGCGGTCACCCCCGTCTGGCCGTAGCCGGCGGTGGTCACGCCGATCCCCGCCGCCGCGCGCAGGCGCGAGCCGCGCCCGTCCGCCGCGACCACCAGGGGGGCTGCCAGGGCGCGCCCGTCCTCCAGCAGAAGGTGGGCGAGGGGCCCGCGCACCTCCCGCCCGGCGACGCGGGCGGGGGCGAGCACCGTCGCGCCCACCGCGGCCAGGGCGTCGGCCAGGGCGGCGTGGACGCGGGCGTTCTCCACCATCCAGCCCAGGGGCTCGCCCGAAGCGCGCGCCTCCGCGGAGAGGTCCGCGGCGTCGAAGGCGAGCACGCCCGCGCGCGCCGGCCGCTCCGCCGCGCCGCCCGCGCCGCCCTGCTCCACCGCGATGCGGCGCACGGGCCGGGCGTGGGGCAGGAGGGCGGGCTCGAGCCCCAGCGAGCGCCACATGCGCCAAGCGGAGTAGGCGACGGACGAGGCCCGCGGGTCGCGGTCGGCGGCGGCGCGGCCGGCGGGCGGCTGCGCCTCCACCAGCGCCACGACCAGGCCCGCGCCGGCGAGCGCCAGGGCCAGCGTGCCGCCGACCAGGCCTCCGCCGGCCACCACCACGTCGAACGTGTCCGCCATGAGCGCCTTGTGCGCCGCGCCCCGCGCAGCGGCAAGCGGCCGGAACGGCGGGCGGCGACCGCCCGTTCGCCCCGCTCACCCTCCCGAGGTTCACATGCCCGACCCTTCCGCCCCCCGCCCCGACGACGCGATCCGCCAGGACCCGGACCGCACCAACCCCTTCGGCGACCATGGCGCGGACGGCGTCGGCCCGACCGAGGGCATGGACCTGGACGCCGACGAGGAGGAGGGCGAGGAAGGCGAGGGCATCTGACGCGCCCGCACGCCGGGAGGCTCGCATTAACCATCCGGTTCAGGGTTAACGTGCCGGTCCGTTCCGCCTTCGTTCTTTACACGTTCGCCTGAAGCGGCTTAGCTGCAGGTAGGGCTGGTCGGGAGAGCGGTATGGCCGCACGCGTGGTCACGGTGGCGTTCGAGGGGGTGGAGGCGCGCCGGGTCGACGTGGAGGTTCAGGCCTCCTCCGGCCAGGTGGCGTTCGTCGTGGTCGGCCTGGGCGACAAGGCGGTGGGCGAAAGCCGCGAGCGCGTGCGCGCCGCGCTGGCCGCCCTCGGCCTCGCCCTGCCGGCCAAGCGCTGGGTGGTCAACCTCGCCCCCGCCGACCTCCCCAAGGAAGGCAGCCACTACGACCTGCCCATCGCGCTGGGGCTGATGGCCGCCATGGGCGTGATCGCGCCGGACGCCCTGCAGGGCTGGATGGCGTTCGGCGAACTGGGCCTCGACGGCCAGATCGCGCCCACCGCCGGCGCGCTTCCGGCCGCCCTGGCCGCGGGGCAGGCGGGGCTCGGCCTGATCTGCCCGGAGGCGTGCGGGGCGGAGGCGGCCTGGGCGGGGGAGGTGCGGCTCCTGGCGCCGCGCTCCTTGATCTCGGTGGTGAACCATTTCCGCGGAACCCAGATCATGGGCGCGCCGACCCCGGGCGCGGTGCGCGACGCGCCGCCCGGTCCCGACCTGCGCGAGGTCAAGGGGCAGGAAGGGGCCAAGCGCGCGCTGGAGATCGCCGCGGCGGGCGCGCACAACCTGCTCTTCACCGGGCCGCCGGGTTCGGGCAAGTCCATGCTGGCCCAGCGCCTGCCGGGCCTGCTGCCGCCGTTGTCGGCGCGCGAGCTCCTGGAGACCTCCATGGTGTGGTCGGTGGCGGGGCTGATCGCCAAGGGCGAGCTGACCCGCGCCCGACCGTTCCGCGCGCCCCACCACTCCGCCAGCATGGCCGCCCTCACCGGCGGCGGCCTGCGCGCCCGCCCGGGCGAGGTCAGCCTCGCGCACAACGGCGTGCTGTTCCTGGACGAGTTGCCGGAGTTCACGCCCCAGGCGCTGGACAGCCTGCGCGGGCCGTTGGAGACCGGCGAGGTGATGGTGGCGCGCGCCAACGCCCACGTGCGCTATCCCGCGCGCGTCCAGCTCGTGGCGGCCATGAACCCCTGCCGCTGCGGCCACGGCGGCGCGGGCAAGGGGGCGTGCGGCAAGGCCCCGCGCTGCCAGCGCGACTACCAGGGGCGGGTCAGCGGCCCCCTGATGGACCGCATCGACCTGCAGGTGGACACGCCGCCCGTCACCCCCGCCGACCTCGCCCTGCCGCCCCCCGCCGAGGGCACCGCCCAGGTGGCCGCGCGGGTGGCCGTCGCCCGTGAGGTCCAGGAAGCGCGCGGAACCCTGAACGCCCGGCTGGAGGGCGATCCCCTGGAGCGGTGGGCGACCCCCGACGATCCGGGCCGCGCCCTGCTCTCGCGCGCGGCGGAGGCGGGCGGCCTCACCGCCCGGGGCTGGACGCGCACCCTGCGCTTGGCGCGCACCATCGCCGACCTCGAAGGCGTGGACGGCGTACGGCGCGTCCACGTGGCGGAGGCGCTGATCCACCGTCGCGCCCCCGCGCCCGCGGGGGAGGCTCCGGCGGGGCGCGTCTTCGCCGGCGTCTCCTTCCCGGGGCGGTGACGCGCACATCTTGGGGGCGTATTAAGCGGGCGAACCGCAGGTTGCGCCCATGACGGAGCCCGCCGCCCTGCTCGCCGCCCTGGACGGCCCCGCCGCCGTGCTGGACGCGGCGGGAGGCGTGGACTGCGCCAATTCCGCCTGGCGCGCCCTGCCCACCGCCGCGCACGTCGCCGCCGTCGCGGGGGAGGCGGGCTGGCGCAGCGCGCCCCTGCCGGGCGGCGGGCGGCTGCTCACCGCCGTGGACCCCCGGGTGGCGCGGCGCGGGCGCATGCTGGCCACCCTCAGCCACGAGATCCGCACCCCGCTGAACGGCGTGCTGGGCATGGCGGGCCTGTTGGCCGGCACGGAACTGGACGTGACCCAGCGCGCCTACCTGGCGGCGCTGCGCGATTCGGGCGAGCACCTCCTCGCGCTCGTGGGCGACGTGCTGGACCACGCCCGGCTGGACGCGGGCCGGGTGGAGCTGGAGGTGGCGCCCACCGAGCCCGAGCGCCTGCTCCAGGGGGTGTGCGAGCTGCTGAGCCCGCGCGCCCACGCCGCCGGCGTCGAGATCGCCTGGGCGACCGACCCCGCCGCCCCGCCGCCCCGGGTGCTGGCCGACGACGGGCGGCTGCGCCAGATCCTGTTCAACCTCGCGGGCAACAGCGTGAAGCTGACGCGCCAGGGCGGCGTGCTGCTGTCGGCCGCCGCCCGGCCGGCGGGGGCGGGGCGCGTGCGCCTGCGCTTGTCCGTGCGCGACACGGGCCCCGGCTTGTCGCCCGAGGCCCAGGCGCGCGTGTGGGACGAGTTCGAGCAGGACGAGGCGGGGGCGCGCGCGGGCGGGGCGGGGCTGGGCCTGGCCATCGTGCGCCGCTTGTCCGACGCCCTGGGCGGGCGCCTGGGGCTGGAAAGCGCGCCCGGCCGCGGGGCCCTGTTCTGGTTCGAGGCGGACTTCCCCCTGGCGGACGCCCCCGCGGCGCAGGACGGGGCGGCCGGGGAGCCCGCGGCCGGCGATCCCGCGGCCCGCGCCCTGGCGGAGAAGCGGGTGGCGGTGGTGTCGCCTTCCGCGGTGGTGCGGGGGGCGGCGGCCCTGCTGATCGAGTCCTGCGGCGGCCGGGCCGAGCCCGCGAACTCCCTCTCCGTCCTGGCCCCCGGGCCGCACGACGCGGTGCTGGTGGACGCGGCGGGCCGCGACCCGCCGCCGCCCCCGGCGGGCGGGCGGGCCTACGTGCTGCTGGCCCCGGAGGAGCGCGACCGGATCGAGCCGGCGCGCGCGGCGGGCTATGCGGGCTACCTCATCAAGCCCCTGCGCCGCAGTTCGGTCGCGGCCCGGCTGGGGGCGGACCGCACCGTCGGCTCCGGGCGGGTGCAGGCCGCCGGCCCCGTCGCCGCCCTGGACGAGCGCGGGCACGACGACCGCGTGCAGCCCGCGCGCGGCCTGCGCGTGCTGCTGGCGGAGGACAACCCGGTCAACGCCCTGCTGGCGCGCGCCCTGCTCCAGCGCGAGGGGTGCGAGGTGGAGCGCGCGGGCTCGGGCGAGGAGGCCCTGGCCGCCCTGGACCGCGCCGCCTACGACCTCGTGCTGATGGACGTGCGCATGCCGGGGCTGGACGGCCTGGCCGCCACCGTCGCCCTGCGCGCACGGGGCGTGACCACGCCGGTGGTGGCGCTCACCGCCAACGCCTTCGCCGAGGACCGCCGCGCCTGCCTGGACGCGGGCATGGACGACTTCCTGACCAAGCCGCTGGACTCGAACGCGCTGCGGGCCGCCCTGGCGCGGTGGGGCGGCGGGGGGCGCGCGTCCGGCGGCCCCCGCCGCGCCGGCTGAGGCGGCGTCAGCCCGCCGCCTGGCGCAGGGCCGCCTCCGCGATGGAGAGCTTGGCGAAGCTCCAGCCGCCGCCCGCCGCCTCGATCTCCTCCACCGTGCGCCGCGCGCGCTCCACGGAAAGGGCGCGCGGTTCGAGCCAGGCCGCGACCGCCGCGGGCGCCGACGCGGGGGAGGCGGAGGCCAGCACCCGGCCGGCCAGCTCGGCGCGCGCCTGGGCGAAGCGCGCCACCAGCCCCCGCAGGGCGGCGCGCTCGTAGGGATCGGCCGCGGGCAGGGAGGCGGCGGCGGCGCCCAGCCGGTCCAGGCCCAGGGCGGCCCCGGCCGCCGCATAGGTCCGCGCGGCGCGCTCGACGGGGACGTCGTGGGTGCGGGCGAGGTCCGCCGCCTCCACCGTCGCCGACACCGCCGCCAGGGCGCCCACCCGCCGCGCCAGCAGTTCGGGCGCGCCCGCGTCCAGGAAGACGCGCACCCGCGCCTCGCAGGCGTCCGCCTCGAATACGGACAGGCCCGCGTCGGCCGGCGCCGCGACCAGGGCGTCGGCGGCGGGCAGGTAGGCGTCGACCAGGGCCTGCACGCCCCCGGCCGGCGCGCCGTCGGCCGCGGCGTCCCCCGTCACGGCGCCCCCCGCCAGGGCGCCCGTCGGCGCGGCCGCGGGGCGTCGCAGCAGGCCGTAGGCCCCGGCGCGGGCGGCGCGGGCGACGGCGGCGTAGAGGTCGAGCTGGGCGCGCGCATCCATCCGCCCGTCCAGATCGGTGACGGCGCTCCACGCCTCCTCCAGCCGGAACACCCGCCGCGCGGCCTCGAAGGCGCCCACGGCGGAGGAGGCGTCCGCGCCCGTCGCGGCCTGCAGGCGCGGGACGAAGGTCGGCCCCGCCCAGTCCACCACCCGGTTGGCGAGCACGGTGGCGACGATCTCGCGCCGCAGCCGGTGGCGGCGCATCTGCGGGGCGTAGGGGGCGAGCGCCCGGGGAAAGTAGCCTTCCAGCGTCCTCTCGAAATAGGGGTCGTCGGGCGCGGTTCCCGCCACCAGGGCGGCGGACAGCTCCAACTTGCCGTAGGCGAGCAGGACTGCGAGCTCAGGCCGGGTCAGGCCGCGGTTCTGGGCGCGCAGCTCCAAGAGGGCGGCGGGCCCGGGCAGGCCCTCCACGCGCCGGTCCAGGCGGCCGGCGGCGACCAGGTCGGCCATGAAGCGCGCCTGGGCGTCGAGCTCGCGGGAACCCTCACGCTCCTGCAGGCTGAGCGCGAGGGTCTGGGCGTGGTTGTGCGCCAGGACGTGGACGGCCACCTCGTCGGTCATGGACGCGAGGAGCGGGTCGCGGTCCGCCGCCGGCAGCGCGCCGTCGGCGATCGCCTGGCCCAGCAGGATCTTGATGTTGACCTCGTGGTCGGAGGTGTCGACCCCGGCCGAGTTGTCGATGGCGTCCGTGTTGATGCGACCGCCCGCGCGGGCGTAGGCGATGCGCGCCGCCTGGGTCAGGCCGAGGTTGGCCCCCTCCCCCACCACCTTGACGCGCAGCTCGCCCGCGTCGACCCGCACCGGGTCGTTGGCCTTGTCGCCGGCGTCCGCCGTCGTTTCGGTGACCGCCTTCACGTAGGTGCCGATGCCGCCCAGGTAGAGCAGGTCGGCCGGGGCCTTGAGGATCGCGCGGATCAGGTCGACGGGGGTTGCGGCCTCGCCTTCCATCCCCAGGAGTTCGCGCACCTGCGGGCTCAGCGGGATCGACTTGGCCGCGCGCGGCCACACCCCGCCGCCCGCGGAGATCGCCGTGCGGTCGTAGTCGTCCCAGGAGGAGCGCGGCAGGGCGAACAGCCGCGCGCGCTCCGCCCAGCCCGCGGCGGGATCGGGGGCGGGGTCGAGGAACACGTGCCGGTGGTCGAAGGCGGCCACCAGCTTCATCCGGCGCGAGAGCAGGGCGCCGTTGCCGAACACGTCGCCGCTCATGTCGCCCACGCCCACGGTGGTGAACGGCTCGGACTGGATGTCGCGGCCCATCTCGCGGAAGTGCCGCTTGACCGCCTCCCAGCAGCCGCGGGCGGTGATGCCCATGGCCTTGTGGTCGTAGCCGTGGCTGCCGCCGGAGGCGAAGGCGTCGTCCAGCCAGTAGCCGTAGTCGCGCGCCACGCCGTTGGCGATGTCGGAGAAGGTGGCGGTGCCCTTGTCGGCGGCCACCACCAGGTAGGGGTCGTCGCCCTCCGCGCGCACCACGCCGGGCGGATGCACGACGCCGCCCGAGGCGTCCAGGTTGTCGGTGAGGTCCAGGAGGCCCGACAGGAAGGTCTTGTAGGCGCGCACGCCCTCCGCGCGCACCTGCTCGGGCGAGCCGCCGCGGGGGAGCTGCTTGGGGAAGAAGCCGCCCTTGGAGCCCACGGGCACGATCACCGCGTTCTTGACCTGCTGCGCCTTGACCAGGCCCAGCACCTCCGTGCGGAAGTCGTCGCGCCGGTCGCTCCAGCGCAGGCCGCCGCGCGCCACCGGGCCGAAGCGCAGGTGCACCCCCTCCACCACCGGCGAGGACACGAAGATCTCGCGATAGGGCTTGGGCGCGGGCAGGTCCTCCAGCTCGGAGCTGGCGACCTTGAAGCTGATGTACGGCTTGGGGGCCCCCGCCGCGTCCCGCTGGTGGAAGTTGGTGCGCTTGAGCGCGCGCACCAGAAGCGCCAGGCGGCGCAGGGCGCGGTCCGCGTCCAGGCTCGCCACCCCTTGGAGCGTGTCCTGGATGCGCGCCCACACCGCCTCGGCCTGCTCGGCGCGCGCCGGAGCGGAGGCGTCCACCGCCGGGTCCAGGCGGATGCGGAACAGGTCCAGGATCAGCCGGGCGATGGCCGGGTGGTCGCGCAGGGCGGCCTCCACCACCGACGACGAGGGGTCCAGCCCGCTCTGCTGGCGATAGCGCGCCAGCGCGCGCATCAGCGCGGCGTCGCGCCAGCCCACCCCCAGCTCCAGCACCAAGCGGTTGAAGCCGTCGTTCTCGGTGCGGCCGTCCCAGACGGCGGCGAAGGCGGACTCGAAGGCTTCGCGCACGTCCGCGAAGTGCAGGCGCTCGCCGCGCTCGTCCTCCAACAGGAACTCGTGCACCCACACGACGGGGGCGTCCGCGCGGCGAAGCGCATAGCCCTCCTCCTCCATGGCCTTCAGGCCCATGTTCTCCAGGATGGGCAGCACGTCCGCCAGGGGCACGGCGGCCTGGCCCTCCCGGTAGAGCTTGAAGCGGAACTGGCGCGGACCGCAGTCGGCCCCGCGGAAGGCGCGCACGCGCACCGCCCCGCCCTCCGGCCCGGGAACGGCGTCCGTCGCCTCCACCACCGCCACGTCCGCCAGGGCCTCGGTCGCGTCGTTGCGCTCGCGATAGCCGGCGGGAAAGGCGCCCGCGGGATAGCGCGCCAGCAGATCGCCCACCGCCCCCGCCCCCGCGCCGCCCCCGGCGCCCCCGGCGCGCACCGCGGCCTCGAAGCGGTCGCGCCAGGTGCGCACCACCTCGGCCACCTGCAGCTCCAGCGCGGACAGGTCGGGGCGGGCGTGGGCGCCCGGGATCACGCCCAGCACGTAGTGCACCCGCACCAGGGGCTCGCTGGAGAAGCTCGGATAGGAGGCGGACACGCGCCCGCCCCAGCCCTGGGCGAGCAGCCGCCCGGCGCGCTCGCGCACCTCGGAGTCGTAGCGGTCGCGCGGCGCGTACATCAGCACGGACACGAAGCGGTCGAACGGGTCGGTGCGCGCGAACAACCGCACCCGGGGCCGGTCGTAGAGGTGCAGCACGCCCGTGGCGATCTCGTACAGCCGCTCCTCGTCGATCTGGAACAGCTCGTCGCGCGGATAGGTCTCCACGATGTGGCGCAGGCGCTTGAGCGAGTGCGCGCTGGGGGCGGCGCCCACCCGCGCCATCACGTGGGCGAGCTTGGCGCGGATCAGCGGCACCTCGCGCACGGGCTCTTCGTAGGCCTCGGCGGTGAACAGGCCCACGAAGCGCGTTTCGCCCACGGCGCGGCCGTCGGCGTCGTAGCGCTTGACCCCCACGTAATCCATGTAGGCGCGCCGGTGCACCCGCGAGAGCAGGTTGGACTTGGCCACGGTGAGCGGGCCCGCCGCGTCCAGGTGGGCGGCCAGGTCGCGGGTGAGGATGGCCGGCTCGCTGGCGCGGCGCAGCACGGAGCGCTCCGGGTCGCGCAGCACGCCGAAGCTGGTGGCGGCCGAGATGCGCGGCTCCTCCGCGGCGTAGGCCCCCGAAGCGTCGCGGGGGTACTCGTACTCGCGCGCGCCCAGGAACACGAAGCGGTCGTCGTGCAGCCAGCGCAGGAAGGCCTCCGCCTCGCCGTCCGCGGGCGCGCGGGAGGAGGCCGCCATGGCCGTCGCCGCCTGCGCCATCAGTGCGGTCATCGCGGCGTGGTCGTCCACCGCCGCGCGCACGTCGGCCAGCGCGGCCTCCACGGCGGCGACCACCAGGGCGCGCCGGTCCTCGCCGACGGGGGCCAGGGCCACCACGATCAGCGACTCGTAGGTCGGCCGCCCGCCCTGCGCCGTCCGGAGGCCGGCGGCGTCGCGCGCCACCTCCACCACCGGGTGGGCCAGGGCGCGCACCTCCAGCCCCGCTTCGGACAGCTCGCCCATGACGCTGTCGACCAGGAAGGGCCGGTCGGGCTGGACCACCCGCAGCACGTCGTAGGTCCCGGACGCGGCGGGAGCGAGGTCGACCGCCCAGCCGCCGGGCGCCCGAGGCGCCGACTGCGCCCACAGCCACACGTCCGCCAGCAGGGCCGCCGCCGCCTCGCGCGTGTCGCCCGTTCCGACCAGGTCGTCCCCGGCCAGGTCGCTCCAGGCCTGGCGCACGAAGCTGCGCGCGTCCGCGTCCAGCTCCCCGCCGCCCAGGCGGCGGCGGACGCGGTCTTCCACGTCCGCGAAGTCGGATAGCTCGGGCTGGGCGTCGTCCATGGGGTAGCCGCGGGTGTCGACCCTTCCAGCAGGGCCCTGCGGGGCGGACCCTAGTCCCGTCGCTCCGGCCACGCCAAGACGGTGCGAACGCCGCGACGGCCGAGCGGGGTGCGGAACGAAAGACGCCGCCGAGCGGGGCGGGCTCGGCGGCGCGGGTTCCAGCCGGGGGTCGGCCGGAACGCTCTTTCACGGACCGCCGCGGAGGGGACGAAGCGGCGGCCGATGGTCAGGGCGAGGGGACGCCGCCGACAGCAGGCAGATGGGACGCACGCCCCGGATGCGCGAGGGAGCCCGTGTTCACGAACTCGTGATCTCAGGCCCTGGCGACGGGGGCGGCGATCCGCGGCGCGGGGCCCTCCTCGGCCTGGTCCGCCTGCAGCACGGGCCGGCTCTCGGGCTCGCCGTCGCCGGACAGGAGCACGGCGATCCACCGCGAGCCGGGGAACTGGGCCAGGACGATGATGGCCATCACCGTGAGCGGCGTGGACAGGAACATGCCCGCCACCCCCCACACCGCTCCCCAGAAGGCGAGGCTGAGCAGCACCACCACCGGGTCGATGTTGAGGCTGTCGCGCTGCATGCGCGGCTGCACCACGTTGCCCACCACGAAGAAGATCGCCTGCAGCAGGCCGAACAGCACGATGGCGCGCCAGTACTCCTGGAACTGGAGCAGGGCGAACAGGGGCGGCAGCACCGAGCCCACCAGCCCGCCCAGCACGGGGATGTAGCTGGCGATGAAGATCAGGAACGCCCAGAAGGCGGCGTTGGGCAGGCCGAGCGCCGCCATGGCCACGCCCGAGCCCACCGCCATGGCCGCCCCCGTCACCGTCTGGATCCACAGGTAGCGCTCGATGCCGTCGCGGATGCGCACGAACACGTCCCCGGCGTTGCGGCGCTCCTGCGGGTCGGGGAACAGCTTGTCGGCCTTGTGGCGGAAGCCCTGCCGCGAGGCGATCAGGAACCCCAGGTAGATCAGGGCGTAGAGCGACGCCGAGCCGAAGCTCTGCAGCGCTCCCACCAGGGCGCCCAGGTAGCGGCTCGGGTTGAGCTGGTCGATCAGCCCCTGCACGGTGGGCGGCACGGCCACGCCGAACAGGCCGGCGAGCGAGGCGATCACCACGTTCAGCCGCGGCGCGGCGCCCACCAGCTGGTTGGCGAAGTCCACCGAGTTGTCGGCGACGATGGCCAGGGTCACGCCCAGCGCCGCGATCAGGATGAGGATGGCCGCGGGCATGGCCGCCCAGCCGGGCAGGTGGCCGCGCCGCATCAACAGCCGCGCGAAGCCGTCCACCATCACCATGAGGAAGATGGCCACGGCCAGCGGGGTGAGGATGGCGGCGCCCCAGGACAGGGCCGCGCCCACCGCGACCACCGCCAGCAGCACCAGCGCGTTGCGGCTGAGCGCCGATCCCGACATGGCGTCTCCTGCGACGCGCCCCCGCGCGATCGGCGGAGGCAACGCGCGAAGGCCCGGGCGGCTCCGCTCGGGCGGCGGGTCAGCGGGGAGCGTCGACTCCGCCCACGGTGCGCACCACGTCCGCCACGCCCGCCGCGGCCCCGCGCGCCACGTTGCGGCCCACGCCCCCGCCCAGGGATTGGCCCATCGACTGACCGACGCTCTGGGCCACGGACTGGACCATGCTCTGGGCCGCCGCGCCCGCGGCCTGCACCGCCTGGGCCGCCTTGTAGACGAAACCGTAGGTCGGATAGACGGTGGTGCCCAGGTCGCCGGTGGGGTCGTACCAGACCTTGACCCGGCTCCAGTCGCCGGAGGGCGACACGTCCACCACCGTGACGTCCTTCTCCACCTGGCCGCGGGCGCCGTGGATGGTGGACCAGTTGGCGTGGGTGACCTGGATGATGCGGTCGGTCAGCACCTGGCTCACCACCGCCACGTGGCCGCGGGTCATGGGGCCGTAGGGCTTGAACACGAGCACGGAGCCCGCCTGGGGGCTGAAGCCGCGGGCGTAACGCCCCACCGCCTTCTCCCACCAGGTGCCCGCGTCGCCGAAGATCTGGATGCCGGTGAACAGCCGGGCGAACTGGGCGCACTGCCAGCCGGTGGTCTTGGGCTGGACGGCCAGGGAGACGGGCGCGGCGGCGGCGGCGGCCGAAACCGCGGGAACGGGCGCCGGCTTGGGGGCGAAGGCCCCGGTGAGGATGTCGGCGGCGGTGGCCGCCCGGGCGCCCGCCCCCCCCGACAGGGCGAGGACGAGGGCGCAGGCCGCGGCCGTCGATCGCTTCACCATGGTTTCGTCCCGGCCGTTATCAACGCGCGCCAGCTTTCCTCAACCGGACGAAGGTGAACAACGAGTAATGATAACGCGGGTGCGCGACGGTTCGTCGCGCTCCGCCGCCGCCCCGTCAGCCGAGGTCGGCCCCGAGGGCCGCCATGAGCCGGGCGAATCCCGGGAAGCTGGTGGCGATCATGTCCGGGTCGCGCACGGCCATGCCCCGCTCCGCCGCCATGCCCAGCACCAAGCCGCTCATGGCGATGCGGTGGTCGCCGCCCGTGTCCGCCAAGCCGCCGCCGGGGGGCGGGCGGCCGCGGCCGTGGACCACCAGACCGTCCGGCTCCTCCTCCACCTCCACCCCCGCCGCGCGCAGCAGGCCGGCGGTCAGGGCGATGCGGTCGCTTTCCTTCACGCGCAGTTCGCCCACCCCGCGCATGACGGTGGGCCCTTCCGCAAAGGCGGCCGCCGCCGCCAGCACCGGGTACTCGTCGATCATGGAGCCCGCGCCCTCCGGCGGGGCGGTCACCCCGCGCAGAGGGCCGTGGCGGGCGGTGATGTCCGCCACCGTCTCGCCGCCCGCCACGCGTTCGTTCTCCACCCGCAAGTCCGCCCCCATGGCGCGCAGCACGGCGAACAGGCCGAAGCGCAGGGGGTTGGTCAGCACCCCCTCCACCGTCACCTGCGAGCCGGGAACCAGCAGGGCGGCCACCAGCGGGAAGGCGGCGGAGGAGGGGTCGCCCGGAACCTCGACGGGCGCGCCCTCCAGCCGCGCCCCGCCCACGACCCGCGCGGTCCGCCCTTGCGCGCCCTCCTGAACGGACACGGCGGCCCCGAACGCGCCCAGCATGCGCTCCGTATGGTCGCGGGTGGGCCGGCGCTCGGTGACGGCCGTCTCCCCCGTCGCGTTCAGCCCCGCCAGCAGCACGGCCGACTTGACCTGGGCGGAGGCCACGGCCGGGGCGTGGGCGATCCCCCGCAGGCCGCCCCCCTCCAGCGTCAGCGGCAGCCGCCCCCCCGAGCGGCAGAGCGTCCGCGCGCCCATGGCGGCCAGCGGCTCCAGCACCCGCGCCATGGGGCGGCCGCGCAGGGAGTCGTCGCCGGTGAAGGTGGCGTGCAGGGGAAAGCCGGCGGCCGCGCCCAGGATCAGGCGCACGGCGGTGCCGGCGTTGCCGCAGTCCACCACCCGGTCGGGCTCGCGCAGGCCGCCGCGGCCGTGGACGGTCCAGCTCCCCTCCCCCGTGCGCTCCACCCCCGCGCCGAACAGCCCCATGGCGGCGGCCGCGCCCAGCACGTCCGCGCCCTCCAGCAGGCCTGAGATGTCCGTGCGGCCGTGGGCCAGGGCGCCCAGGATCAGCGCCCGGTGGGAGATCGACTTGTCGCCCGGCGCGCGCACCCGGCCCCGGAGCGGGCCGGCCGGGCGGGCGGCGAGCACGGCGTCGCCCATGCGGCGTCTCCTCGGGCGGCCAGGTCGAGCTTGGGCGCGGCGCGATCGGCGCTTTTGACAGCGCCTCCCCTCCATGGCAAGGAGCCGCCCGCTTTTCGGCCCCCGCGCGGGCCCCCAAACGAGGAACGTCTTGGCCAATCCGGAACTCGGGACCAAGCAGATCTGCCCGAACTGCCAGACGAAATTCTACGACCTGACGCGTCGTCCCGCCCACTGCCCCAAGTGCGGCCTGGATTTCGACCCGGAGGACGCCCTGCGTTCGCGCCGCACCCGCGTGCGCACGAGCCCGGCCGACTACGCCGACGACGAGCCCAAGGAGGCGCCGGTCCGCGACGAGGCGGAGGACGAGGAGGACGTGGCCGAGGCCACCCCCGAACTGGACGCGAACGCGGTCACCGCCCCCGCGGCGGGCGACGAGGACGACGACACGGCCGAGGCCGCCGGCGACACCCCCGCCGACGACGCCGCCGGCTTCACCGAAGAGGAGGAGGAGGCCGACGACGTGCCCTTCCTCGAGGAGAGCGAAGAGGACCTGGGCGAGGACGACCTGGACCTGCCGGCGGACGGGGACGACGAGCGGTGAAATCGCCGCTTGATCTCCCCGCGCTTCCGACCTAGGAACCGCGCCTCGCGCCGGGGCGGCCCGCCAGAGCCGCCCGTTCCCCCGGCGCCACACCATCCCGTCCGGCTCCGTAGGGTCGGACGGCGCGGGGCTATAGCTCAGCTGGTAGAGCGCTTGAATGGCATTCAAGAGGTCAGCGGTTCGACTCCGCTTAGCTCCACCATCTTCCCGAAGGGCCCGGCGGTCACCGCCGGGCCCTTCTTCGTTCCGGGGTCGCGCTTGCGGGGCGTCGCCGCCGCTCCCATCTTTCGTCCACCACCGGAGCCGTCGCCGCGAGCGGGGCGGACACCGGGGCGAACAGTCGCTTCACGGCGAGGACTGGACGACGATGACCACGCGGACCCTGGTGTTCGACAGCCCCTTCCTGCTCGGTTTCGAGCACACCCGCGCCCTGGTGGAGCGGGCGAGCAAGGCGGCGGTCGACAGCTATCCTCCCTACAATGTCGAGCAGCTGGACGACGGCGGGGTGGAGATCACCCTGGCGGTGGCCGGCTTCGCCCCCGACCAACTGGTCGTGCAGGTGGAGGGCGGCCAGCTTTCCGTCGCCGGCCGGCGCGAGGGCGAGGGTGACAAGGTCCGCGACGGCTTCCTCCACCGCGGCATCGCCGCCCGCGGCTTCCAGCGCGCCTTCGTGCTGGCGGACGGCATGGAGGTGGCGGAGGCGGTGCTGGAGCACGGCCTTCTGCGCATCCGCGTCGCCCGGCCCGAGCCCGAGCGACTCGTTCGCCGCATCCCCATCCGCAGCGCCGGCTGAAAGCGGCCCCGCGGACCACCCCGAACCCAAGGAGCGCGGTCATGCAGACGCACTCGATCTCCCCCGAAACCTTCGCCGCCCTGGGCGGCCCCGACCTCGTCTACGTGCGCGAGGTGTCCGCGGCCGAGGTGCTGGAGGGCGCCCGACCCGAGGCTTTGGCCGAGGCTCTGGCCGAGCACCACCTCTCGCCCGACCAGACGCTCTACGCCCTGCACCGGGCGGACGGTGCGCGCCTGGCGGTGCTGGCCGACCGCGACAGCGCCTTCGCCGCCGCCCGCGCCAACGAGCTGGCGCCCGTTTCGGTGCACTGACCGTAGCCGGGCGGCGTAGCGTCGCCGCCCGGTTCGGCGCTATAGGGCCGCATGTCCCGCCCGTTCCTGAAGATGAACGGCCTCGGCAACGACTTCGTCGTGGTGGAGGCCCGTAGTTCGCCCTTCGCGCCGACGCCGGCCGAAGTGCGCGCCCTGGCCGACCGGGAGCGCGGGATCGGCTGCGACCAGCTGATCGTCCTCGAGCCGAGCGCGTCGGACGACGCTTTCATGCGCATCTGGAACATGGACGGCGAGGAGGTCGGCGCGTGCGGCAACGCCGCGCGCTGCGTGGGCTGGCTCCTGATGGAGGCTTCCGGCCGCCCGACCGCGTCCCTGCAGACACGCGCGGGCCGGCTCCACGCCGTGCGCGCGGAGGCGGGCGCCGTCACCGTCGACATGGGACCGCCGGGCCTCGGCTGGCGCGACGTGCCCCTGGCCGAGCCGATGGATACGCGCCGGGTGGAGCTGATGGTGGGCCCCCCGGGCGCGCCCGTCCTGCACACGCCGGGCTGCGTCTCCATGGGCAATCCCCACGCCGTGTTCTTCGTGGACGACGCGCAGGCCGCCCCCGTGCGCGAGGTGGGCCCGCTGATCGAGCGCCACCCGCTGTTCCCCGAAGGCGTCAACGTCGGCTTCTGCCAGGTGCTGGCCCCCGACCACCTGCGCCTGCGCGTGTGGGAGCGCGGGGCCGGACTCACGCGCGCCTGCGGCACCGGGGCCTGCGCCGCGCTGGTCGCCGCCTCCCGGCGGGGGCTCTGCGGCCTCGCCGCCCGGGTGACGCTGGACGGCGGCGACCTCCACATCGCCTGGCGGCGCGAGGACGACCACGTGCTGATGACCGGCCCCGTGGCGGTCGAGTTCACCGGACACCTGCCATGAGCGCCACCCACCCCGCCCTCCGGCCCGGCGAGGTCGCGGTCGTCACCGGCGCGGCGAGCGGCCTGGGCCTGGCGGCGTGCGACCGGCTGTCGGCGCTGGGCCTGCACGTCTGGATGGCGGATCGGGAGGCGGACGCGCTGGAGGCCGCCGCCGGCCGGCTGCGCGCGGCGCACCCGGACGTCGCCATCACCGCCCGGCCTTGCGACGTGTCGGACTGCGAGGCCGTCGGGGACCTCGCCGCCGCCGTGTTCGACCGCCACCCGCGCGTGGCGCTGCTGATGAACAACGCCGGGGTCGGCGGCGGCGGCTCGGCGCTGGAGAACCCCGACGGCTGGCGGCGCGTGCTGGGCGTCAACCTGTTCGGCGTGCTCCACGGCGTGCAGGCCTTCGGCGCACGCATGGCGGCCCAGGCCGGGCCGTCCCTGATCGTCAACACCGGCTCCAAGCAGGGGATCACCACCCCGCCGGGCGACACGGCCTACAACGTCTCCAAGGCCGGGGTGAAGGCGCTGACCGAAGGGCTGGCGCACACCCTGCGCGAGACGCCCGGTTGCGAAACCACCGCCCACCTGTTCGTACCGGGCTTCGTGTGGACCGGGCTGACCGCCCGCGGCCGCACCGACAAGCCCGCCGGGGCGTGGACGCCGGAGCGGACCGTCGACCACCTGTTCGCGCGCCTGACGGCCGGCGACTTCTACATCGTCTGCCCCGACGGCGAGACCACGCCGCAGATGGACCGGCGGCGCATGGCCTGGGCGGCGGGGGACGTGGTGGAGAACCGCCCCGCCCTGTCGCGATGGCACGCCGACTGGCGCGACCGGTTCGCCGCCCACATGGCGGGTGCGGACGGGTGAGCGCGCCCGCAGCCCGCCGGGACGTGGAGGTCGTCACCTTCGGCTGCCGGTTGAACGCCTACGAGAGCGAGCAGGCCCGCGCCCGCGCGGAAGCGGACGGGCTGGAGGACGCGGTGATCTTCAACACCTGCGCGGTGACCGGCGAGGCGGTGCGCCAAGCGCGCCAGGCCATCCGCCGGGCGCGGCGCGAGCGGCCGGACGCGCGCCTGGTGGTCACCGGCTGCGCCGCGCAGATCGACCCGGCCGCCTTCGCCGCCATGCCCGAGGTGGACGCGGTGGTGGGCAACGGGCTGAAGAGCGCCCCGGGGAGCTACGCCGCCGCCGCACTGGCCGAGCGGGTGCGCGTGGACGCCTTCGCGCGGCCGCCCGAGCGCGCGCTGGACGTCGCCGCCCCCCTCCAAGACCGCGCCCGTCCCGAGGTGGAGGTGCAGAACGGCTGCGACCACGCCTGCACCTTCTGCGTCATCCCCCAGGGGCGCGGCCCTTCGCGCTCGGTCCCCGCGGGGGAGGTGGTGGAGCGCGTGCGCGCCCTGGTGCGCCGCGGCGCGCCCGAGGTGGTGCTGACGGGGGTGGACGTGACCAGCTGGGGGGCGGACCTGCCGGGCGCGCCCACCTTCGGCCAGCTCGTGGGCCGGGTGCTGCGCCTGTTGCCCGAACTGCCCCGGCTGCGCCTGTCCTCCATCGACGCGGCGGAGATCGACCCGGACCTGCTGCGCTTGTTCGCGCGGGAGCCGCGGCTGATGCCGCACCTGCACCTCAGCCTGCAGCACGGCGACGACCTGATCCTCAAGCGCATGAAGCGTCGCCACGGCCGCGCTCAGGCGCAGGCGCTGGTGGCCCAGGTGCGCGCGGTGCGGCCGGACACCGCCTTCGGGGCGGACCTGATCGCGGGCTTCCCCACCGAGGACGACGCCGCCTTCGAGGCGAGCCTGTCGCTGGTGGACGAACTGGGGCTGGCCTACGTCCACGTCTTCCCGTTCAGCCCGCGGCCGAACACGCCCGCCGCCCGCATGCCCCAGCTCGACCGGAGCGTGGTCAAGGCGCGCGCCGAACGCCTGCGCGCCCAGGCGGACGCGGCGCTGGCGCGGCACCTGGAGGCGCGGGTGGGGACGGTGGTCTCCGCCGTGGTGGAGCGCCCGGGGGTGGCGCGGGCGGAGGACTTCACGGAGGTCGCGTTCGCCGGGGGGCGGGAAGCGGGCGAGCTGGTGCGGCTGAGGATCGTGGGGCGCGACGGGCGGCGTGCGGAGGGGGCTTTGCTGGAAACCGGGCGGGGGTGGTGAGGGGGTTCCACCACCGACGTCGAGTCACGGCCACCGTGCTCGGCCGCGTCAAGGGACGCTTCGCTCTCCGCCCTTGACCCGTCCTGCGCGCGATGGCCGACCGATTGGCGTCGGGACGCGGGGCGTCCCTTCGATAGATTCGACTTAGGCCTGCGGCCCGCGTCGAACACGGGGCTGATGCTCTCCG
>CAXSDV010000043.1:21534-23659 GCA_964235945.1 uncultured Caulobacteraceae bacterium | reverse complement strand
CGCGCGAGGGTGCGCCGACGCGCGCCCTACACCACCCCCACCGTCTTCAGCCGGGCGCGGGGGTGGACCTCGTTCTGGCTCATCACCACCGTCTGACCGCGGAAGCGTTCGACGATGGATCGGACGTAGGGGCGCACGCCGGGGCTGGTGAGCAGCACGGGGCTCTCGCCCATCTGGGCGGCGCGCTCGAAGGTGTCGCGCACCTGGCGGATGAAGTCGCTCAAGCGCGAGGGGGCGAGCGCGAGCTGCTTCTCCTCGCCCGGGCCGATCAGGCTTTCGGCGAAGGCGTGCTCCCAGTCGGGGGACAGGGTGACGATGGGCAGGGCCCCGTCGTCCCCGCGGTGGGCGAAGCAGAGCTGGCGCG
This sequence comes from uncultured Caulobacteraceae bacterium, assembly GCA_964235945.1. Classification (GTDB taxonomy): domain Bacteria; phylum Pseudomonadota; class Alphaproteobacteria; order Caulobacterales; family Caulobacteraceae; genus JASLDZ01. The sequence continues at coordinate 23,295 of CAXSDV010000043.1, read as the reverse complement.
CCAGCCGGGCGCGCACGTGCTCCACCAGCGCCACCACGCTGGAGGTGTGGGGCGCGGCCTCGCCTATGCCCTCGAGGATGCCCGGCAGGTCGCGGATGGAGACGCGCTCCTTGAGCAGGCTCTGGAGCACGCGCACCACGGTGGTGGCGGGCATGACGGAGGGGATCAGGTCGTCCGCCAGCTTCTTCTGGTCGGCCGGCAGCTCGCGGATCAGCTTCTGCACGTCGGCGTAGCCGAGGAGGTCGGGCATGGCCTCCTTGAGGATCTCGGTCAGGTGGGTGGTGAGCACGGTGGCGGGGTCCACCAGCGTGTAGCCGCGGAAAGTCGCCTCCTCGCGCAGGTCCTCGGCGATCCAGGTGGCGGGCAGGCCGAAAGCGGGCTCGCGCACGTGCTCGCCCGGCAGCTCCACCTGCCCGCCGCGGGGGTCCATGGCCATGAGCAGGCCGATGCGCACCTCGCCGGCGCCCGCCTCCATCTCGCGCACCGAGATGCGGTAGCCCTGGGAGGCGAGGCGCATGTTGTCCAGGATGCGCACGCTGGGCGTCACGAAGCCGAAGTCGGCGGCCAGGGTGCGGCGCAGGGCGCGGATCTGGTCGGTGAGCTTGCGCCCCTCCAGGTCGTTGATGAGGGTGAGCAGGCCGTAGCCCAGCTCGATCTTCACCTCGTCCATGGCGAGGGCGGTGGCGATGGGCTCGTCTTCGGGCGGAGCGGCGGCCGCGGCGGCGGCGGCGGTCTCCTCGGCGGTCGGGGGCTTGGGGGCGCGGGCGGTGCGCCAGGCCAGCACCCCCGCCCCCACCGCGATGGCGGCGAAGGGCAGGATGGGCATGCCGGGCACGAGGCCCACCACCCCGGCGGTGGCCGAGGCCATGCCCAGGCTGATCGGGTTCCTGGCGAGCTGGGTGACCAGCGCCTTGTCCGCCGAGCCCTCCACCCCCGCCTTGGACACCAAGAGGCCCGCGGCGATGGAGATGACCAGGGCGGGGATCTGGCTGACCAGCCCCTCGCCGATGGAGAGCACGGTGTAGGTGGATGCGGCCAACCCGATCGGCACGTGGTGCTGCATCACCCCGATCAGCAGGCCGCCGACGATGTTGACGCCCACGATGATCAGCCCGGCCATGGCGTCGCCGCGCACGAACTTGCTGGCGCCGTCCATGGCCCCGAAGAAGGTGCTCTCCTGCTCGAGGTCCTTGCGCCTCCGCTTGGCCTCCTTGTCGTCGATCAGCCCCGCCGAGAGGTCGGCGTCGATGGCCATCTGCTTGCCGGGCATGGAGTCCAGCGTGAAACGCGCCGCCACCTCGGCGATGCGCCCCGAGCCCTTGGTGATGACCATGAAGTTCACCAGCACGAGGATGGCGAACACGATCACGCCGATGACGAAGTTGCCCCCCATCATCAGCCGCCCGAAGGCCTGGATCACGTGGCCGGCGGGCTCGCCCCCCTCGTGGCCGTGGCCGAGCACCAGGCGCGTGGCGGCGATGTCGAGCCCCAGCCGGTAGAGCGTGGCCACCAACAGCACGGTGGGGAAGGCGGTGAACTCCAGCGGCTTCTTGATCAGCAGCGCCGTCATCAGGATCAGCACGGCGCTGATGATCGACACCGCCAGCAGAAGGTCGATCAGGAGCGCCGGCACCGGCAGCACCAGCAGCAGAACGACGCCGATCACGCCGACCGCCAGGCCCACCTCGCCCCGCGCGACCCAGCCCCACACCTCGCGCGGCGTCACTTTCGGGAGGGCGGCGCCCATGGACAGCTCAGCCA
>CAXSDV010000043.1:0-21434 GCA_964235945.1 uncultured Caulobacteraceae bacterium | reverse complement strand
CACACCTCGCGCGGCGTCACTTTCGGGAGGGCGGCGCCCATGGACAGCTCAGCCACGGGCGGCGCTCATCCGCGAGAGGAGCTCGGCCGCCGCGCGGGTGCATTGTCGCGCCGCACCGCCTGGGGCACGTCGAGCGGCATGAACTCCCGCGAAATCCTGCGCCTCCTGAAGGCGGACGGCTGGTACGAGATCGGCCACAGCGGCAGTCACGTGCAGCTGAAGCACGCGGACCGGCCGGGTCGCACCACCGTGCCCCACCCCCGGGCCGACCTGCCCCTGGGCACGCTGAAGAGCATCGAGAAGCAGAGCGGCGTGCAACTGCGTCCGCGCTGACCTAATATGTGCGCCATGCGCAGCTACACATTCCCCGCGATCGCGGAGCGCGGCACCGTCGGCTATGGCGCGGCGTTCCCCGACCTCCCCGGCTGCGTGACCGCGGCCGACACGCCGGCGGCGCTGGCCGAGATGGCGCGCGAAGCGCTGAGCCTGCACCTCGCCGGCATGGTCGAGGACGGCCAAGCCATCCCCGAACCGACCGCGATCGAGCGCCTGCCGCACGACCCGGAGGTCGCCGAGGTCGGCGTCATGCTGGTGACGGCGACCCTGGGCGCGGCCGGAGAGGTCGCGCTTGAACTCTCGCCCGAGGCTCTGCGCAGGGCCGATGCGACGGCGGCCTCGAGCGGGCGCACCCGCGAACGCGTCCTCTCCGACGGGCTGGAACGCCTGTTCGCTGCGCAATGAGCCCTCACGCCGCATAGGCGCCCGCGGCGAGGCCGCTCTGGGGAACGGGCACGGGCACGCCCGCGGCGGCGTACTCGTTGAGCTTGTTCCTCAAGGTGCGGATGGAGATGCCCAGGATCACCGCCGCGTGGGTGCGGTTGCCCAGGCAGTGGGTCAGGGTGTCGAGGATCAGCGTCTGCTCGACCTGGGCCACCGTCTGGCCGACCAGGCCCGCGGCGACCGCGCCCTGGGCGGCCTGGGCGGCGCGGGCCGCGACGGAGGAGGCCGGGTCGGAGGCGGCGGGCTCGGGGGGGGCGGCCGCGTCCGGCGCGCGCACCGCGTCCGCCTCGATCTCGGCGCCGGTGGACAGGATCACCGCGCGGTGCACGGCGTTCTCCAGCTCGCGCACGTTTCCGGGCCAGCGCAGGGAGGTCAACCGTTCGCGCGCCGCCGCCGACAGCGGGCGCTCGGCCACGCCGTTGGCCAGGGCGTACTTCCTGGCGAAGTGCTCGCCCAGGGCCAGCACGTCTCCCGGCCGGGCCCGCAGCGGCGGGATGGCGAGGTTCACCACGTTCAAGCGGTAGAGCAGGTCCTCGCGGAAGGCGCCCTCGCGCACCGCCCCCGCCAGGTCGCGGTTGGAGGTGGCGAGGATGCGGATGTCGACCTTGACGGGCTTTGAGCCGCCGACACGGTCGATCTCGCGCTCCTGGATGGCGCGCAGCAGCTTGGCCTGCAGGCGCACGTCCATCTCGCTGATCTCGTCGAGGAGGAGCGTGCCGCCGTCCGCCTCCTCGAACTTGCCGATGCGCCGGGCCAGGGCGCCGGTGAAGGCCCCCTTCTCGTGGCCGAACAGCTCGCTCTCCAAGAGGTTCTCGGGGATGGCGGCGCAGTTCACGCTGATGAAGGGCCGCTCGGACCGGCGGCTCTTCTTGTGCAGGTGGCGCGCCATCACCTCCTTACCCACGCCGCTCTCGCCGGTGATGAGGATGGACGCTTCGGAGGCGGCCACTTGGTCGGCCAGGCGGATCACCGCGACCATGGCGGGATCGCGGCTGATCATCGGCCGCTCGTCGTCGGAAACGGCGGCCAGCACGGCGGCGATCATCTGCGCGTCCGGCGGAAGCGGGATGTACTCCTTGGCTCCCGCGCGGATGGCGTCGGCGGCGCCGCGCGCGTCCGCGTTGACCCCGAAGGCCACCACCGCCACGTGGATGCGCTCGGCCTCGTTGGCGGCGATCAGGGCGGCGATGTCGAGGTCGTACTCGACCATCAGCAGGTCCGCGCCCTGGCCCGAGCGCAGCACGTGGGTCGCCTTGGCCGTCGAGTCGACGTGGCTGACTTTGGCCCCCGCCGACATGGCCATCTTGACCGCTTGGGAAAGCTGGCCGGACAACCGGCCCACCACCAGGAGGCGCATGTTCGGATCCTTTCCTTAAGCTCAGGCGGCCTGGTCGCCGTCCTTGATGATCTCGGTCATGGTCACGCCCAGGCGCTCGTCGACGACGACGACCTCGCCGCGGGCGACCAGGCGGTTGTTGACGTAGATGTCGATGGCCTCGCCCACCTTGCGGTCGAGCTCCAGCACGCTGCCGGCGCCGAGCTTGAGGAGCTGGGCCACCGAGAGCTGGGCCTTGCCGATCACCGCCGAGATGTGCACGGGCACGTCGAACACGGGGGCGAGGTCGGCGGCGGTCTTGTCGCCCCCGTCGTCGCCCGAAAGCGAGGTCGCGCCGAATTCGGCCAGGTCCAGTTCGCTCAACGGTCGGTCTCCAGTCCGGGGGGCAGGGGCGGCGGTTCGGCGTGGAGGCCCTCGGAGGCGAGGGCGGCGGTGAGGGCCTGCTCGACGCGCGCCTGCGCCCCGGCGGGATCGAAGCGCGCGCGCCCCTCGCCCCAGTCGAACTGAAAGGCGGCGGGCGGGTAGGCGGGGTCGGCCTTGACCGTCACCGCGCCCGTGAAGCCCGCCGCCTCCGCCGCCTGCTCGAGCGCCGCGGCCAGGCGCGGCGCGGCGGCGGGGGCGGCGCGCACCAGGAGCCGCGGCTGGGCCTCGATCTCGCGCGCCAGGGCGTCCAGCGCGGCGACGGCGGCGGCCTCGGGAAAGGCGTCCAGCGCCGCGCCCGCCACCGCGCGCCCGCAGGCCAGGGCCAGTTCGGCCGAGGCGGTGCGGTGCTCGTGCGCCACGACCTTGAGCGCCGACAGCCCCGCGCGGATCACCTGCACGGCGGCGGCCAGCGCCGCCGCGGCCTCGGCCTCGGCGCGGGCGGTCGCCGAGCGGCGCCCCTCCTCGAAGCCTTGGGCGCGCGCGGCCTCCACCTCCTCGGCGGTGAAGGCGACCTTGGGGCGCACGGGAGCGATCACCCGGTCGCCGTCGAACACGGTGTCGAAGGCGAAGGGGCGCGGGGCCGGGCGGCCGGGAGCGGGCGCGTCCATCAGTAGACGAGCTCGTCGTCGCCGCCGCTGCCGGCCAGCACGATCTCGCCCTTACCCGCCAGCTCCTTGGCGACCTTGACCATGCCGACCTGCGCCGCGTCCACGTCCTTCAGGCGCACGGGGCCCAGGGCCTCCATGTCCTCGCGCATGATCTTGGCGGCGCGCTCGCTCATGTTGGAGAAGAACAGGTCGCGCAAGGCGTCGGAGGCGCCCTTGAGCGCCAGGCCCATCTGGTCCTTCTCCACCGCGCGCAGCAGGGTCTGCACCCCGCCCGGGTCGAGCTTGCCCAGGTCCTCGAACACGAACATCAGCGCGCGGATGCGCTCGGCGGCGTCCTTGTTGCGCTCCTCCAGCGCGCCGATGAAGCGGCTCTCGGTGGAGCGGTCGAAGCTGTTGAAGATGTCGGCCATCATCTCGTGGCTGTCGCGCTTGGAGGTGCGCGCCAGGTTGGACATGAACTCGACCCGCAGGGTCTGCTCGATCTTGTCGAGGATGTCGCGCTGCACGGGCTCCATGCGCAGCATCCGCTGCACGCATTCGAGCGCGAAGTCTTCGGGAAGCGCGGCCAGCACCCGGGCCGCGTGGTCGCTCTTGACCTTGGACAGCACCACCGCGACCGTCTGCGGGTATTCGTTCTTGAGATAGTTGGCGAGCACGGCCTCGTTCACGTTGCCGAGCTTGTCCCACATGGTCCGGCCGGCGGGACCGCGCAGCTCCTCCATCAGGGTGTCGACCCGGTCCTTGGGCAGGAACGAGCCCAGGAGGCGCTGGGTCTGCTCGAACGAACCCATCAGCGCGCCCGAGCCGCTCATGCCGGACACGAAGTCCACCAGCAGCCGCTCGACCACCGCGGCCGAGACCGTGCCCAGGCTCGACATGGCCTGGCTGATCTCCTTGATCTCCTCGTCGTCGAGCTGGCTCCAAAGCTGGTGGTGGTCCTCGCCCAGCGCCAGCAGCACCACGGCGGCCTTCTCCGGGCCGGTGAGCTTGTCGGAGTCCTCCACGACCTTCTTGCGCAGGGCGGTCGACATCAGCCCGTCTCGTGCAGCCAGCTGCGCAAGATCGACACGCTCTCCTCAGGGTGGCTGTCCACGAACTCGGACACCTTCTTCACCGAGGTGGCCTTCACCTGTCCCTCGATGCGGGCGATGTCGATCTTCTGGTCGATGTCCGCCCCGCCCGGCCCGGCCAGGAGGTTCTGCCCGCCCGACCCCGCCAGCGCGCCCGCGAGCCCGCCCCCGGCCGCCATGGCCTGGATCTGCGCCGCGCCCGCCGACAGGCCCCCCGGCCCTCCGGCCCCCGGCGGCTTGAGCAACGGCCGCACCACGAACAGGATCAGGAGCGCGGCCACCACCAGCATCACGGCGAGCTCGGCCACCCGCATGATGTCGGCGTGGTCCAGCGGCGAGGCGGCGCTGGTTCCGGCGAGCTCGGCCGCGCCCGGGTCGAAGCGTACGTTCAGCACCGTCACCACGTCGCCCCGCTTGGGATCGAAGCCCACCGCTCCTTTCACGAGCTGGTCGATGCGCTGCATCTCGTCGGCGGCGCGCGGGGCGTAGGGGCCGGGCTTGCCCTTGACCGCGGGGCCGGTCACGCCGTCCACCGCCACCGACACGGACAGCTTCTTGACCTGGCCGGGCTCGACCACCTCCGTGCGGGTGGTCTTGGAGATCTCGTAGTTGGTGGTCTCGTCGGTCTTGCCGCTCTCGGAACTGTCGTTGGCCGCGCCTGCGGCGGGGGGCGCGCCCGGGATGTTCTGGGAGGCGGACACGCCGCCGTTGGCGCCGGGGCGGTTCTCCTTGGACTTGTCTTCGGAGGTCTGGGTGGAGCGCACCACCTGGCCGTCCGGGTCGAACTTCTCCTCGGAGGTGGTCACCCGGTTCATGTCGAGGTCGGCCGAGACCTGGACGCGCGCGTGGCCGGGCCCCACCACGCCTTCGACCATGGAGAGCACGGTGCGGCGGATGCGCTCCTCCACCTCGTTGCGTTCGCCCGACTGGGCGGCCACCCCCTCCTGGCCCGCGCCGGCCAGGAGGTCGCCCTGCTGGTCGGCGATCGCCACGCGCTCGGGCTTGAGCTGGGGCACCGCGCCCGCCACCAGGTTGCGGATGGCGCGCACCTGCTCGGCCCCGAGCCTGCGGCCGGCGGTGGTCACCATGATCGAAGCGCCGGCCTGGGCGTCCGCGTCGTCCTCGAACAACTGCCTCCTGGGCATGTTCAGCAGCACGCGCGCGGACGACACGCCCTGGATCGACTTGATGGTGCGCGCAAGCTCGCCTTCCAGCGCGCGCTGCTGGTTCAGGTGCTGGACGAAATCGGTCTGGCCCAGCGCCGGGGCGCCGTCGAAGATCTCGTAGCCCACCGACCCGGAGGTCACGAGGCCCTTGCCCGCCACCAGCAGGCGCGAGGAGGCCACCTTGTCGCGCGGCACGGTGATGGCGCCGCCGTCGCCCTTCAGCTCGTACTTCACCCCCGCCTGGTCCAGGGCGGCGGTGACCTGGCTGGCCTCCTTGGGGTCGAGGTTGGCGTAGAGCAGCGCCTGGGGCTCGCCGCCCAGGTGGATCAGCATGGCCGCCAGCACCGCGGCCACCCCCGCCGCCGTGCCGCCCAGCGCGACCAGCCGGCCGACGCCGAAGGCTTGCAGCTGCTTGAGGAACTCGGCCACGCGCACCGCTCCGCCCCGGACGCCGACCGCGTTCCGCTAGGCAACAATTTCCGACCCCCGGGTGAACGCGGCGTTAAGCGGGCGCGCCGGCCTCCGATCCCCCTCGCAGACGCTTCGCTGCACTGCGGCGACAACAGGGCCGGACCGGTTGCCGTCCCCCCGCCTCCCCTCTATAACCGACCTGGGCCGCGGCCCGCCGGGGCTCTTCACACACGCTCTGACGGCTTCGCGTCCTCCCGCGAACCCAGCGCCCCGGTCCCGATGAACATTCACGAGCACCAAGCCAAGGCCGTCCTGAAGGGCTTCGGCGTCCCCGTCTCGCGCGGTGAGGCCGTATTCACCCCGGACGAGGCGCGACGCGCCGCAGAGGCCATGGGCTCCCCCCTGTTCGTGGTGAAAAGCCAGATCCACGCGGGCGGCCGCGGCAAGGGCAAGTTCGAGGGTCTGGGCCCCGACGCCAAGGGCGGCGTGCGCCTGGCCAAGAGCGCCGACGAGGTGTTCTCCAACGCTCAGGAGATGCTGGGCCGGGTGCTCGTCACCCACCAGACGGGTCCGCGCGGCAAGCAGGTGAACCGCCTCTACATCGAGGAAGCGAGCGACATCTCGCGCGAACTCTACCTGTCGCTGCTGGTGGACCGCGAAACCTCGCGCGTCGCGGTGGTCGCCTCCACCGAGGGCGGCATGGACATCGAGGACGTGGCGCACTCCACCCCCGAGAAGATCGTCACCATCCAGATCGACCCGGCCACGGGCGTGCAGCCCCACCACGGCCGCGCCCTGGCCAAGGCGCTGGGGCTGGAAGGCCCCCTCGCCAAGGAGGGGGCGACCCTCCTGGCTCAACTTCACCGCGCCTTCGTCGAGAAGGACATGGCGATGCTGGAGATCAACCCGCTGATCGTCACGACCGCGGGCGAAGACGGGGCCCAGCACCTGCGCGTGCTGGACGCCAAGCTCTCGTTCGACGGCAACGCCCTGTTCCGCCACAAGGACATACTGGAGCTGCGAGACGAGTCGGAGGAGGACGCGAAGGAGATCGAGGCCTCCAAGTACGGCTTGGCCTACATCGCTCTGGACGGCGAGATCGGCTGCATGGTCAACGGCGCGGGCCTGGCCATGGCCACCATGGACATCATCAAGCTCTACGGCGCAGAGCCCGCCAACTTCCTCGACGTGGGCGGCGGGGCCAACAAGGAGAAGGTGACCGCCGCCTTCAAGATCATCACCGCCGACCCCGCGGTGAAGGGCATACTGGTCAACATCTTCGGCGGCATCATGCGCTGCGACATCATCGCGGACGGCGTGATCGCCGCGGTGAAGGAGGTCGGCCTGAAGGTTCCGCTGGTGGTGCGGCTGGAAGGCACCAACGTCGACCAGGGCAAGGCCATCCTGAACGAGAGCGGGCTCAACGTCATCGCCGCCAACGACCTGGCCGACGCCGCCGAGAAGATCGTCGCGGCCGTGCGCGCCGCCTGATCTGCCGTGAACGCCCACGCGCCCCTCCCCGCCGCCCGTCACCGCTTCACCGCGGACGACGTGCGCGCCATGGCGGCCGCGGGCGTGCTGGACGAAGGCGCCAAGGTCGAGCTGGTCGACGGAGAGCTGATCGACATGCCGGCCGAAGGCCCATTGCATAACGACTGGAGCATTGCGGTCGGCCGCTGGCTGATCCGCAGCCTTCCCGACGATTACGCGGTCGTTCCAGGATCGACCTTGGTGCTCTCGCAGCACAACGCGCCCAAGCCCGATTGGTACGTCTTTCCCGCCGCCCTGCCCACGGCGGACGTTCGCGGTCGCGACGTGCTGCTGGCCATCGAGCAGTCGGCGTCCACCCTGGCCCACGACCTGGGCGAAAAAGCCCACCTCTACGCGCGCCACGGGGTGCGCGAGTATTGGGTGATCGACCTCGCCGCGCGTCGGCTGCACGTCCACCTCGACCCGGCGGCGGAGGGCTACGGCTCCAAGCGGCGCCATGCGGCCGACGAAGCCGTGCGTCCCACCCTGCTGCCCCACCTCGAACTCCGTCTCGACGACCTGACCCGCGTCGGCTGAACCCGCCGCGCCGTCGCCCACAAGGAAGCGCATGTCCGTCCTGATCGACAAGTCCACCCGCGTGATCTGCCAGGGGATCACCGGCAGCCAGGGCACCTTCCACACGGAGCAGGCGATCGCCTACGGCACGCGGATGACCGCGGGCGTGACCCCCGGCAAGGGCGGCCAGACCGCGGTGGGCCTGCCCGTGTTCGACACGGTGCGCGAGGCCAAGGAGCAGGCGGGCGCCGACGCCAGCGTGATCTACGTGCCGCCGCCCTTCGCCGCCGACTCGATCATGGAGGCGATCGACGCGGAGGTGCCGCTGATCGTGTGCATCACCGAGGGGATTCCCGTCGAGGACATGATCAAGGTGAAGCGCTCGCTCGCCGGCTCCAAGTCGCGGCTGATCGGGCCCAACTGCCCGGGCGTGCTCACCCCCAAGCAGTGCAAGATCGGCATCATGCCGGGCAACATCTTCTCGGAAGGCTCGGTCGGCGTGGTGTCGCGCTCGGGCACCTTGACCTACGAGGCGGTGTTCCAGACCACCAATGCGGGCCTGGGCCAGACCACCGCGGTCGGCATCGGCGGCGACCCGGTCAAGGGCACCGAGTTCATCGACGTCCTGGAGATGTTCCTGGCCGACGAGGCCACCCAGAGCATCATCATGATCGGCGAGATCGGCGGCTCCGCCGAGGAGGATGCGGCGCAATTCCTGATCGACGAAGCGCGGCGCGGACGCAAGAAGCCGATCGCGGGCTTCATCGCGGGCCGCACCGCCCCTCCCGGCCGCACCATGGGCCATGCGGGCGCCATCGTCTCCGGCGGCAAGGGCGACGCGGACTCCAAGATCGCGGCCATGGAGGCGGCGGGCGTCAAGGTGTCGCCCTCGCCGGCCCAGCTTGGCGAGACCCTGCTGCAAGTGCTCAAAGGCTGACTACATAACTCCCGTCGTCCCGCCGCGGGACGCCCGGCGCGGACGACGACTTCTTGAGCCGCCGTTAAGCCTCGCGCCAGGGTTCCCGGCTAGACGAACGGCGGGGCAACTCTCGGGCCATGCGGGCGCGCCGCCTTGCGGCGCCCGGCGACGGCGAAGGCGGACGACCATGGCGGACGATTCCGGGCGCATCTCCCAACTCCTGTCGGAGACGACCTTCCTCTACGGCGGCAACGCCGCCTTCGTGGAGGACCTGTACGGCCGCTACGCCGCCGACGCCGGCTCGGTGCCCGCCGACTGGCGCGCCTATTTCGACGCCTTCCACGAGACGCCGCAGGCGATATCGGACGCCGCGCGCGGTCCCGGCTGGAGCCGCACGCCGACGCCCGCGCCGCGTCCCGACTGGCTGAGCGCCCTGGACGGCCTGTGGCCCGCGGTGGAAGCCAAGGCGGGCGCGGCCATCAAGGCGCGCGCGCCGGCGCCCGCCCCCGCCGACGCCCCCCCCGCCAAGGCCGTCGCCGTCGCGCCCGCCTCGCCCGGGGCGGTGCGCGCCGCCACCCTCGACAGCGTGCGCGCGATCATGATGATCCGCGCCTACCGCATCCGCGGCCACTTGGCCGCCAACCTCGACCCGCTGGGGCTGGAGGTGCGGGGCGACACCACCGAACTCGACCCCGCCACCTACGGCTTCGGCGAGGGCGACCTGGACCGGCCGATTTTCCTCGATTTCGTGCTGGGGCTGGAGACGGCCACCGTGCGCGAGATCGTCGAGATCCTGCGCCGCACCTACTGCGGCACGGTGGGCGTGCAGTACATGCACATCGCCGACCCCGAGCAGAAGGCGTGGCTGCAGGAGCGCATCGAGGGCAAGGACAAGGAGATCGTCTTCACCCCCGAGGGCAAGGTCGCCATCCTCAAGAAGCTGATCGAGACCGAGGGGTTCGAGCGCTTCCTGCACAAGCGTTACCCCGGCACCAAGCGCTTCGGCCTGGACGGGGCCGAGGCGATGGTCCCGGCCATGGAGCAGGTGATCAAGCGCGGCGGGGCCCTGGGCGTCGACGAGATCGTGGTCGGCATGCCCCACCGCGGGCGCCTCAACGTGCTCGCCGCCGTCATGGGCAAACCCTACAAGGTGATCTTCCACGAGTTCCAGGGCGGCTCGTCGGTGCCGAGCGACATCGAGGGCTCGGGCGACGTCAAATACCACCTGGGCGCAAGCTCGGACCGCGAGTTCGACGGCAACAAGGTGCACCTGTCGCTCACGGCCAACCCGTCGCACCTGGAGATCGTCAACCCCGTCGTCATCGGCAAGGCGCGCGCCAAGCAGACCTTCGACAAGCTGGAGGACCCCGCCTGCACCGGGTCCAAGGTGCTGCCGCTGATCCTGCACGGCGATGCGGCCTTCGCCGGCCAGGGCGTGGTGGCCGAATGCTTCATGCTGTCGGGCATCGAGGGCTACGAGACCGCGGGAACGGTGCACTTCATCGTCAACAACCAGATCGGCTTCACCACCGCGCCCAGGTACAGCCGCTCCTCGCCCTATCCCAGCGACACGGCCCTGATGGTGCAGGCCCCAATACTCCATTGCAACGGCGACGACCCCGAGGCGGTGGTGTTCTGCGCCAAGGTGGCGGCCGAGTATCGCCAGGAGTTCGGCCGGGACGTGGTGATCGACATGTTCTGCTACCGCCGCTTCGGCCATAACGAAGGCGACGACCCGACCTTCACCCAGCCGATGATGTACGCCAAGATCAAGGGCCAGCCCTCGATCCGTGAGATCTACGGCGAGCGCCTGGTGAAGGAAGGCGTGGTCAAGGCCGAGGAGGTCGAGGCCTGGATTTCCGAATTCGAGGCCTTCCTCGACCAGGAGTTCGAGACGGGCAAGACCTACACGGCCGACCGCGCCGACTGGCTGGACGGCAAGTGGTCGGGTCTGGCGGCCCCGCGCGAGGCGGGCCCCGCCGAGACCTCCGCGCCGCTGCAGAAGCTGCGCGACCTGGGGCTGGCCATGACCGCCGTCCCCGAGGGGGTCGACGTGCACAGGACGCTCAAGCGCGTCATCGAGAACCGGCGCGAGGCCATCGTCTCGGGCGAGAACCTGGACTGGTCCACCGCCGAGCACCTGGCCTTCGCCACCCTGCTGGACGAGGGCCACCCGGTGCGCCTGTCGGGCCAGGACAGCGTGCGCGGCACCTTCAGCCAGCGCCATTCGGCCATCGTCGACCAGACCACCGAGGCGCGCCACATCCCGCTCAACCACCTGCGCCCCGGCCAGGCGCATTACGAGGTGATCGATTCGGCGCTCTCGGAAGAAGCGGTGCTGGGCTTCGAGTACGGCTACACCCTGGCCGATCCCAACACCCTGGTGATGTGGGAGGCCCAGTTCGGCGACTTCGCCAACGGGGCGCAGGTGGTGGTGGATCAGTTCATCAGCTCGGGCGAGCGCAAGTGGCTGCGCATGAGCGGCCTCGTGCTGCTCCTGCCCCACGGCTACGAAGGCCAGGGCCCCGAGCACTCGTCCGCGCGGCTGGAGCGATACCTGCAGATGTGCGCGGAGGACAACATGCAGGTGGTCAACTGCTCGACCCCCGCCAACTACTTCCACGTCCTGCGTCGCCAGCTCAAGCGCAGCTATCGTAAGCCGCTGATCGTGATGACCCCCAAGAGCCTGCTGCGCCACAAGAAGGCCGTGTCGCCGCTCTCGGACCTGGCGGAAGGATCGGCTTTCCATCGTGTGCTGTGGGACGACGCCCAGCTCGGCAACGGCAAGACCGAACTTGTCCTCAAGCCCGACGACCAGATCAAGCGGGTGCTGATCTGTTCGGGCAAAGTCTATTACGACCTCCTGGACCGGCGCGAGAAAGCCGGCCGCGACGACGTCTACATCCTGCGGCTGGAGCAGTTCTATCCCTGGCCCATGCAGTCCATGCGCAAGGAGCTGTCGCGCTTCCCCGGCGCGCAGATCGTGTGGGTGCAGGAGGAGCCGAAGAACATGGGCGGCTGGACCTTCGTCGACCCCTGGCTGGAGCTCACCCTCGAGCGCACCGACACCGCGGCCAAGCGCGGCCGTTATGTCGGCCGCCCGGCCAGCGCCTCCACCGCCGCGGGCATCGGCAGCCGCCACGCCCGCGAACTCGACGCCTTCTTGACCGAGGCGTTCGCGTAGACCCGCGGACCGCCTCGCGCCTTACGCCCACCGGAGCCCTCATGGCCGATATCGTCACTCCCCAGCTCGGCGAAAGCGTCAGCGAAGCCACCGTGGCGCGCTGGACCAAGAAGGCGGGCGATCCGGTCAAGAAGGACGAGGTGCTGGTGGAGCTCGAAACGGACAAGGTGAGCCTGGAGGTCGTCGCCCCCGCCGACGGGACCTTGAGCGAGATCGCCGCCGCCGAAGGCGCCACCGTCACCGCCGGCCAGAAGCTTGGGGTGGTGGGCGCCGCGGGCGCGACCGCCGCCGCCTCGGCTCCCGACGGCGAGGCCCAGCCCGAGGCGGGGGCCCCCACCTCCGCCGCGGCTCCCGTGGCCGACACCGCGCCGCCCTCCCAACGCGCACCGGAGCCGGCGAAGGCCGGCGGCGCGGGCGTGGACGTCACCGTGCCGGTGATGGGCGAGAGCGTGTCGGAAGGCACGGTCGCCGCCTGGACCAAGAAGGTCGGCGACGCCGTCAAGAAGGACGAAGTGCTGGTCGAGATCGAGACCGACAAGGTGGCGGTCGAGATCACCGCTCCCGCCGACGGCGTGCTGGCGGAGATCGCCGCCGAGGCGGGCGCCGTCGTCACCCCCAACCAGGTGATCGCGCGCATCGGCGGCGCCTCCGCCGGGGCCGGCGCGGCCGTGCAGCAGCCCTCGGGCGCGGGCGAGCAGACCCCCGCCAACGAGCCCCCCGCCGCCCAGAAGGGCCCCGCCCCCGCCGGCGCGCCGCTGGCCCCCTCCGTCCAGCGCATCGTCACCGAAGGGGGCCTCGACCCCTCGCGCATCGCCGGCACCGGCCGCGACGGGCGCATCACCAAAGGCGACGCGCTGGCCGCCCAGGCCGCGCCGCAGCCCTCCCCCCGCCCGGCGCCCGCTCCGGCCCCCGTCGTGCAGGTGCAGGCTCCGGCGGCGGCGCGCGCCGACCAGCCGCGGGAGGAGCGGGTTCGCATGACGCGCCTGCGCCAAACCATCGCGCGCCGGCTGAAGGAAGCGCAGAACACCGCGGCCATGCTCACCACCTTCAACGAGGTGGACATGTCGACGGTGATGGAGCTGCGCGCCCAGTACAAGGACGTGTTCGAGAAGCGCCACGGCGTGAAGCTCGGCTTCATGAGCTTCTTCACCCGCGCGGTGGTGGCCGCCCTGAAGGAGGTGCCCGCCGTCAACGCCGAGATCGACGGGAACGACCTGATCTACAAGAACCACTACGACATCGGCGTGGCGGTGGGCACCGACAAGGGCTTGGTGGTGCCCATCGTGCGCGACGCCGACCAGCTCTCCCTGGCGGGGATCGAGAAGGCCATCGCCGCCTTGGGCAAGAAGGCGCGCGACGGCCAGCTCGGCATGGACGACATGCAGGGCGGCACCTTCACCATCACCAACGGCGGGATCTACGGCTCGCTGATGAGCACGCCCATCCTCAACATGCCCCAGGCGGGCATACTGGGCATGCACAACATCGTGCAGCGCCCGGTGGCGGTGGCCGGCAAGGTGGAGATCCGGCCGATGATGTACCTGGCTGTCAGCTACGACCACCGCATCGTCGACGGCAAGGAGGCGGTCACCTTCCTGGTCGCCATCAAGAACGCCATCGAGGACCCGCAGCGCCTGCTGCTGGACCTCTGAATTCCAAGAAGCCCCGCCCTCACCGGCGGGGCTTCCTATATGTATGACTGGATGCGCTCCCGACCGGTCGAGCGCACGCAAACCCGAGGACTTCCATGGCTCAGGACGCCCACGCCGCCTACGACGTCGTCATCATCGGCGGCGGTCCGGGCGGCTACAACGCCGCCATCCGCGCGGGCCAGCTCGGCCTGAAAGCGGCGGTGGTGGAGAAGCGCGCCACCCTGGGCGGCACCTGCCTGAACGTCGGCTGCATCCCTTCCAAGGCGCTGCTGCACGCCTCGGAGATGTTCGAGGCGGCCAAGAAGGACTTCGCGGGCCTGGGCATCAAGGTCGACCCCGTACTCGACCTTCCCACCATGCACGGCCAGAAGGACACCAGCGTCGGCCAGCTCACCAAGGGCATCGAGTTCCTGTTCAAGAAGAACAAGGTGACCTGGGAGAAGGGCGAGGGACGCATCGCCGGGCCCGGCAAGGTGACGGTCAAGGGCGAGGACGGCGCCGAGCGCACGCTTGAGGCCAAGAACATCCTGATCGCCACCGGGTCGGAGCCTTCCCACGTCGGCGGCGTGACGGTCGACCAGACGCGCATCGTCGACTCCACCGGCGCGCTGGGCCTGCCCGAGGTGCCCCGCCGGCTGATCGTGATCGGCGCGGGCATCATCGGCCTGGAGCTCGGCTCGGTGTGGCGGCGACTCGGGGCCGAGGTGACGGTGATCGAATACCTGGACCGCATCATCCCCGGCGCGGACGCGGAGGTGGCCTCCACCTTCCAGCGCATCTTGGCCAAGCAGGGCATGAAGTTCCGCCTGGGCCAGAAGGTGACCGGGGCGCAGGTGTCGGACGCGGGCGTCCAGGTGTCGGTGGAGCCGGTCAAGGGCGGCGCGGCCGAGACGCTGGAGGCGGACGTGGTGCTGGTGGCGGTCGGCCGGCGGCCCTACACGGCGGGACTCGGCCTGGAGACGGTGGGCGTCGAGCCCGACGGCCGCGGCTTCATCCCCAACGAGCACTACCAGACCAAGGCCCCCGGCGTGTGGGTGATCGGCGACGTGACCTACGGCCCCCAGCTCGCCCACAAGGCGGAGGACGAGGCGGTGGCGGTGATCGAGTTGATCGCGGGCAAGGCGGGCCACGTGAACTACGACGTGATCCCCAGCGTGATCTACTCCGCCCCGGAGGTCGCCTGGGTCGGCAAGACCGAGGAGCAGCTCAAGGCCGAGGGCGTGGCCTACAAGGCCGGCAAATTCCCCTTCGCCGCCAACAGCCGCGCCAAGGTCAACCACGAGGCCGAGGGCTTCGTGAAGGTGCTGGCCGACGCGACCACCGACCGCATACTGGGCGCCCACCTGGTCGGGCCCTTGGTCAGCGAGATGGTCGGCGAGTACGCGGTGGCCATGGAGTTCGCCGCCTCCTCCGAGGACGTGGCGCGCACCAGCCACCCCCACCCCACCCGCTCCGAGGCGCTGCGCCAAGCGGCCATGGGGGTGGAAGGGTGGACGATGCAGGCGTGAGGCGATGGGGGCGTCGCCTGAGCGGCGGTGCACCCGCCGTGCTCGGGCGCGTCAAGGGACGCTTCGCTCTGCGCCCTTGACGTGCCCTGCGTGCGGGGCGGCCGTGCCTCGATTGTCCCGAAGCCCGCCCTACTCCGCCGCCACCGCCTCCACCGCGTCCAGGGCCGCGGGCGAGAGGCGGCTCGGCACGCCGTTGCGCGCGAGGAGTGCGCGCAGGTCGCGGATGGCGGGGAACACCTCGTGGTTCCAGTCCGAGCCCTGGGCGTCGTGGGCCGCCTGCTCGAGCTCCATGATCTCCTGGTCTTCCTGGAAGATGTTTTCGGTGAACCAGGTGACGAAGGGCCAGAGCGCGTCCAGTACGAAGGGCACCGAAGGCCGCTTGACCGACAGGTAGCCGAAGGTGCGGTTGCTGCGCTGGGCGGCGTCGAGCGGGGTGTAGCCCAGCCACACGTCCAGCGCCGCCTCACCGCCTACGAACACGCGAAGGCGCTGGTGCGGGTATTCGGTGCGGATGGTCATGCCGTCGCCGCCGGCCATGAGTTCGCCGCCTTCGGAGAAGTTCTTGCCGATCAGGCCGACGATGGCTTTCTCGCCAAGAGTGCCGCGTCCGGCGGCGCGCACGAAGGTGTAGTCCACCTCGCACCAGTCGTCGCCCTGGCGGCGGCCGGTGAGCTTGGCCTTGATCAGCCCCATCTGCTTGCGGTGCAGGAACTGATGGTTCATGTCGAAGAGGTTCTCGTGCGCGAAGGTGTAGTGGCACTTCAGCGTACGGTCGAGGCGACGGGTCTTGAACTTGGCGTCCGCCTTGCCGGCGAGCGCGGTGGGGCGGCGCGCTTCCGCGAGCGCCTTGTCGCCCGGGAACACGAACACGAGCCCGTCGACCTCGCACACGGGGTAGGTGCGTACGCCGTTGGGCAGGGTCTTGGAGCCCAGGTAGGGCACGTCCACGCAACGGCCCGACGCGCCGTCATAGGCCCAGCCGTGGTAGCCGCACTTGAGCGTCGCCCCGTCCACCACGCCCATGGAAAGCGGCACCTGCCGGTGGGCGCAGCGATCCTCCAGGGCGAACAGCCGGCCCTCGCGCGTGCGGTAGAGCACCACGGGCTCGCCCATCAGCCGGCGGGCGACGGGCTTGTCGGCGCGCAGTTCGTCGCCCCAGGCCAGCGGGTACCAGTGGTCCGGGTGGGCGTCGACACGACGCAGGTCGACCTCGCCCGAGCAGCGGCGGGCCGGGAGGGAGTCGACCGTCGGGCCTTGGAAACTTCCGTCCGCGCCCATGGCCGACCCCTTCGCACTCGTTGACTAAGGCGGCAGGCTACTCCGCGGCCACCACCGGTTGCGAGCGCTTTTTCGCCTTGCGGATGTCAATGTTGGTCAGCCGGCCCTCGCGGATGTCGGCCAGCTTCTCCTCGACGTGGGCGGAGAACACGTAGTCGGCGGGCCGCTGGTGCTCCAGGCTGATGTCCTTGGCCATCGGGCCTTCGGTGCGCACGCCCTTCAGCGCCAAGCCCAGGAGCTTCAGCGGATTCTTGACCGAGTCCATCACCGCCGTGCCCTCGAAGCCGCAGTGGACCATGCAGTCGGCGCACTTCTCATAGTTGCCGACGCCGTACTTCTCCCACTCGGTGTCTTCCATCAACTCGGTGAAGGTCTTCACATAGCCTTCGCCCAGGAGATAGCAGGGCTTCTGCCAGCCGAACACCGTGCGCGCGGGCATGGACCAGGGCGAGCACTCGTAAGCTTGGTTGCCGGCCAGGAAGTCGAGGAACAGGCTGGACTGGGTGAATTCCCACGCCTTGCCGTTGTTTCCGCGCTTGAGGATGTCGCGGAACAGCTGCTTGGTCTTCTCGCGGTTGAGGAAGTGCTCCTGGTCGGGCGCGCGCTCGTAGGAATAGCCCGGCGACACGGTGACGCCGTCCAGCCCGATGGCCTTCATCTCGTCGAAGAAGGCGGCGGTGCGCTCGGGATCGGCGCCCTCGAACAGGGTGCAGTTGATCTGGGTGCGGAAGCCCTTGGACTTGGCGAGCTTGATGGCCTCGACCGCCACTTGGTAGACGCCGTCCTGGCACACGCTCTTGTCGTGCATCACTTGGTCGCCGTCCAGGTGGATGGACCAGGTGAAGTAAGGCGAAGGCTCGTACTGGTCGATCTTCTTCTTCATGAGCAAGGCGTTCGTGCAAAGAATCACGAACTTTTTACGCTCGATGAAGCCCTTGACGATCTTGGGCATGTCCTTGTGCAGCAGGGGCTCGCCGCCGGCGATGGAGACGGCGGGGGCGCCGCACTCGTCGATGGCCTCCATGCACTGCTCGAACGACAGGCGCTGGTTCAGGATCTCGTCGGGATAGTCGATCTTGCCGCAGCCGGCGCAGGCCAGGTTGCAGCGGAACAGCGGCTCCAGCATGAGCACGAGCGGGTAACGCTTCTTGCCCGTGAGGTGCTGCTTCATCACGTACGACCCGATACGGGCCGCCTGCATCATGGGAAGGCCCATAACGCTCTCCTTCGACAGGGTTCGAAAGGTCCGCTTACGCGGCGACTTCGGGTTGGGGGACGACGGTCTCGCCCGGCTTGACGCCCGTGGAGGGCGTGGCCGACGGGGTGCGCAGCTCGGCGGGGAGGCGGAACTCGATGTTCTCCTCGATGCCGTTCATCTGGGTGACCTCCACCTCGCCCAGCCGGCGCAGGGCGTCGATCACGCTCAGGATCAGCTCCTCGGGGGCGGAGGCGCCGGCGGTGAGGCCCACCGTCTCGACCCCGGCCAGCCAGGCCGGGTCGAGCTCGCCGCCGTCGGCGATCAGGTAGCTCGGCACGCCCACCTCGCGGCCGATCTCCACCAAACGGTTGGAGTTGGAGGAGTTGGTGGCGCCCACCACCAGGATCAGGTCCGCCACCTTGGCCACGTCGCGCACGGCGGTCTGGCGGTTCTGGGTGGCGTAGCAGATGTCGTTGACGTCCGGCCCGGTGATGTCGGTGAACTTGGCCTTCAACGCCTCGATCACCCCGCGGGTGTCGTCCACCGAGAGGGTGGTCTGGGTGACGTAGGCCACGGGCGTGTCGACCGGCAGGACCAGCGCCGCCACATCCGCCTCCGTGGCGACCAGGTGCATGGGGGCGTCCACCTGGCCCATGGTGCCCTCCACCTCCGGATGGCCGGCGTGGCCGATCAACACGAGGGTGCGGCCGCGGCTGGCGTAGCGCTTGCCCTGGTTGTGCACCTTGGTGACCAGCGGGCAGGTGGCGTCCAGCACCGGCAGGGAGCGCGCCTGGGCGTCGGCCACCACGCTCTTGGCCACGCCGTGGGCGCTGAACACGGTGATGGCTCCCGCCGGCACCTCGTCCAGCTCCTCGACGAAGATGGCGCCCTTGGCCTTCAGGCTCTCCACCACGTGCCGGTTGTGCACGATCTCATGGCGCACGTAGACGGGACGGCCGTAGCGCTCGAGGGCCCGCTCGACGATCTCGATGGCGCGCACCACGCCCGCGCAAAACCCCCTCGGCTGCGCCAGAACCACCCGCACCATGATCGCTCCCGCACAGGCGGACCACGGCCCGAGGGCCGCGGCGGACTCCGCGCCGATCAACAACACTAAGGCGCTCGGTCCCCGGGTTAAAGGGTCGCGGGCCGTTTAGGACGCTACGGCGACCGGCGGAGGGGTGGTCGCCCCCCGAGTGTGGCCTCCGCGCACCCGTGCGGCCGCCCCGGAGCGGCCGC
This sequence comes from uncultured Caulobacteraceae bacterium, assembly GCA_964235945.1. Lineage (GTDB taxonomy): Bacteria > Pseudomonadota > Alphaproteobacteria > Caulobacterales > Caulobacteraceae > JASLDZ01. The sequence goes on along the minus strand of CAXSDV010000043.1, from coordinate 2,616 downwards.
GTGGCGTACTCGCGCGAACCGGCCTATATCGACGGCCGTCCTGGTCCGTCCCCGCGCGGGCCGCCGTTGCGCGACCAAGCCTATGCAGCACGACGACCACCGCCAAGTCCGCCCCTGGCGGATGATCGAACGCCGCCCCTCCCGCAAGATCCGCGTGGGCAAGGTGGAGGTGGGGGGCGACGCGCCCATCACCGTGCAGTCCATGACCAACACGGTCACCTCCGACGCCAACGCCACCATCGGCCAGATCCGGCTGCTGGAGGAGGCGGGGGCCGACATCGTCCGCGTGTCCTGCCCGGACAAGGAGTCGACCGAAGCCTTCAAGATCATCGCCAAGGCGGCGGAGGTGCCGCTCGTGGCGGACATCCACTTCCACTACAAGCGCGGGATCGAGGCGGCGATCGCGGGCGCGGCCTGCCTGCGCATCAATCCGGGCAACATCGGCAGCAAGGACCGGGTGAAGGAGGTCGTGCAGGCCGCGCGCGACCACGGCTGCTCCATGCGCATCGGCGTCAACGCCGGCAGCTTGGAGACCCACCTCCTGGAGAAGTACGGCGAGCCCTGCCCCGCCGCCATGGTGGAAAGCGCGCTGTTCCACGCCGACATCCTGCGCGACCTCGACTTCCACGAGTTCAAGATCAGCGTGAAGGCGTCCGACCCGTTCCTGACGGTGGCCGCCTACCAGGAGTTGTCCACCGCCATCGACTGCCCCTTGCACCTGGGCGTGACGGAGGCCGGGCCCTTGCGCTCGGGCACGGTCAAGAGCGCCATCGGCCTGGGGAACATGCTGTGGTCGGGGATCGGCGACACGATCCGCGTGTCCCTGGCCGCCGACCCGGTGGAGGAGATCAAGGTCGGCTTCGACATCCTGAAGTCGCTGGGCTTGCGCCACCGGGGCGTGAACATCATCGCCTGCCCGTCCTGCGCGCGGCAGGGCTTCAACGTGATCGACACGGTAGCCCGGCTGGAGGAGCGCTTGGCCCACGTCTCGACGCCGCTCTCGCTGTCCATCATCGGCTGCGTGGTCAACGGCCCGGGCGAGGCGCTGATGACGGACGTGGGCTTCACCGGCGGCGGTGCCGGCAAGGGCACCGGCATGGTCTACCTCGCCGGCAAGGTCGACCATAAGCTGGGCGACGCCGACATGGTCGAGCACATCGCCGGCCTGGTGGAGCGCAAAGCAGCCGAGATTGAGAAGGAGAATTCTGTTGGAACGTTCTAAAATCAGCTAACGGATCGGCATTAAGAACCGTAGCCATACGCGTCGAGCAGTCCTAACTTTAATTCTAGTAGATTGACCGGAGCTAATATGTCTTCGACAGATATGGCCGCGAGCAACGCCCTCCCCCTCGAGCTTAATTTTGCTGGACGCAGCTTCCTACTGACATCTGCGGAGGGCTCCGACTCTGTAGCGGTTCAGATGCAGCAAGGTGGTTATGAAGCCCCGCTGCCGATTCTGGTTATGGCTGTGACGGCCCGTACGACGGGTATATTTCTAGACGTAGGCGCTAATAACGGCCTGTACTCGGTACTTGCGGCCATTACTAAACCTGAGGCCCATGCGGTCGCTTTCGAGCCTTACCCGCCCGTCCTACAAGTTCTCCGCGAGAACATTCGACTTAATAATCTTGAGCAAAGAATTCGTGTGGTCGAGACCGCCTTGAGCGACACTCCAGGTGTCGCTCAACTATTCCTTCCCGATCAAGCTCATGGGCTTCTGGAGACGAGCTGTTCACTTGAGGCCGACTTTAAGCCGGGCTTGCACCAGGAAATTGAGGTGGTTAAGGCGCGCTTAGATGATATCTCATTTAATGAGAAGATATCTCTTATCAAGGTTGACATCGAAGGACACGAAGCGGCTTTTTTCCGAGGCGCTCAGTCTACACTGAAGCGAGACAGACCAGTTATATTTGCTGAAATGCTGCCGCCAGCCAAAAGCACATTTGCTGAAGTTTCTAGTTTTATGGCTCAGATGGATTATCTTTGTTTTCGTCTTCGGCCAGACCTTGCAATATTGGTTGAAGTAATCAGGCATGACCATCTCGCCTGGAATTATGCTTTGATTCCGAAGGAGAGTTTGGACGTGTTTCGTTCAATTTGTTCTTTTCATCAGATTGAGATATTGCAGACCTTCTAATTCATAGAACTTATGGTTCTCGTTTATGTTGTTGTACAGCTTGCAAAGTCGGAAGACAGATTACGCTCATTTAGTTTAGAGCCAAAAGATGGGCCATCATTCAACTCACCTACCAAGCTGATAATATCATACAGGATGTTAGCATAAGGACTTTAAGCTATAGACTAGGTTTGATAGATTAGCTCAGCCATGACAGGAACACCGACCGCTAATTATGTCTGCTAATAAGCTTGAACAAGTTTCACGTGTCTTATCGAGACCTATTAGGGCGTGTTTCCAATATAATTACCTTTTCCATACTTAAACAAACCCGAAATAGCGAGATACGTCGCTCAGCCGATTCAGATGGTGACGACACGCGATCGATTGGGTCCGTGGAGCGCCGACAAGGCGAAAGGCTCGCCCTCGCCAGCACTCCCTCGCCCCGCTAGAAACGCGCGCCATGAGCCCCGACGACCACGCCTCCGCCGCTTTCGCCG
>CAXSDV010000042.1:5409-24123 GCA_964235945.1 uncultured Caulobacteraceae bacterium | reverse complement strand
ACCGCCGCCCGCCCCCGCTTCCCGCCCCGCGCCCGCGCGCCTAGATGTCGACGCGATGAGCCGCTCCACCCGCACGCCCCGCATCGAGACGGTGGTCGACGGCGTGAAGCTGCGCGCCCAGCTCTCCGCCGCGGCGCTCGAGGCGGCGGGCGACGCCGCCGAGCAGCGGCGCCGGGCGCTGGACCTGCTCAAGGGCGCGCTGTTCCGCGGGCGGATGATCGCCAAGGAGCGGCTGGAGGCGGGGGCGGGGGGCTCGGCCACCGCCCGGCTCCTGTCGCGGGTGACGGACGAGGTGGTGCAGTCGCTCTACGACTTCACCACCGTGCACGTGTTCCGCGCGAGGAACCCCACGGACGGCGAGCGGCTGGCGGTGGCGGCGGTGGGCGGCTACGGGCGCGGCGCGCTGGCGCCGTTCAGCGACTTGGACCTGTTGTTCCTGCGCCCCTACAAGACCACCGCCCACGCCGAGAGCGTGATCGAGTTCATGCTCTACGCCCTGTGGGACCTGGGCTTCAAAGTGGGCCACGCCTCGCGCACGGTGGACGAGTGCCTGCGCCTGGCGCGCGGCGACTTCACCATCCGCACCGCCCTTCTGGAGGCGCGCCACCTGGCGGGCGACGAGGCGCTGACCGCCGATCTGCGACGCCGCTACCGGTCGGAGTTGGCGGCGGGCACCGGGTCGGAGTTCACCGCCGCCAAGCTGATCGAGCGCGACGAGCGCCACGCCCGCGCCGGGGCCAGCCGCTACCTGGTCGAGCCCAACGTCAAGGAGTCCAAGGGGGGCCTGCGCGACCTCAACACCCTGTTCTGGATCGCGCGCTACCTCCACCCTTCCGACAGCCCGGCGGAGGTGGTGCGGCTGGAGGTCTTCACCCGGCGCGAGCTCAAGGCCTTCCTGCGCGCCTTTGATTTTCTCTGGGCGGTGCGCTGCCACCTGCACTTCGCCAGCGGCCGGGCGGAGGAGCGCCTGTCCTTCGACCTCCAGCCGGAGATCGCCCGGCGCATGGGTTATGGCGAGCACGCCGCCGGCGCCTCCGCCCCCATGGAGGAGGCGGCGGCGGTGGAGCGGTTCATGCGCCGCTATTTCCTGATCGCGCGGGAGGTGGGGATGCTCACCCGCACCTTCTGCGCCCAGCTCGAGGCCGAGCAGGCCAAGGTTCCCACCGGCCTGTCGCGCTTCCTGCCCGCCCCCCGGCGCAAGGCGCGCAGGAAGCTCGCCCCCGGCTTCCACGTGGACGGCGGCCGGCTGAACGTGGACGACGAGGACGTGTTCGTCGCCGACCCGGTGGACCTCCTGCGCGTGTTCCGCCTGGCCGACCGCCACGACCTCGACATCCACCCCGAGGCGTTCTTCGCCGTCACCCGCTCCCTGCACCTGATCACCCCCGCCCTGCGCGAGGACCCCGGCGCCGCGACGGTGTTCCTGGACGTGCTGGCGCGGGGGCGCTCCACCTTCCGCACCCTGACGCTGATGAACGAGAGCGGCGTGCTGGGCCGCTACCTGCCCGAGTTCGGCCGGGTGGTCGGGCAGATGCAGTTCAACATGTATCACTCCTTCACGGTGGACGAGCACACCCTGCGCGCGGTGGAGGTGCTGGCCCAGGCGCAGGCCGGGCGCCTGGACGAGGACGGGGCTCCGCTCGTGACCGCCGTCCTGCCGCGCATCGCGGACGTGGAGGCGCTGTTCCTGGCCATGCTGCTGCACGACAGCGGCAAGGGCGGCGAGGGCACCCAGGAGGAGGCGGGCGGCCGGGTGGTGCGCTCCGTCGCCCCGCGCCTGGGCTTCGAGCCCGCCCGGGTGGAGCTCGCCGCCTGGCTGGTCGAGCACCACCTGGCCATGAGCGACACCGCCCAGAAGCGCGACATCTCCGCGCCCGAGACCGTGGCCGCCTTCGCCCGGCTGGTGGAGACGCCCGAGCGGCTGCGCATGCTGCTGGCCGTCACCGTGGCCGACATCCGCGCGGTGGGGCCGGGGGTGTGGAACGGCTGGAAGGCCCAGCTCCTGGGCGAACTGCACCGCTCCACGGAGGCGGTGTTCCGCGGCGGCCGGGGCGATCCGGCCGCGCGGGTGCGCGAGGTGCAGGCGGTGGCGGCCGAGCGCGCCCGCGTGCGGCTCTACGCCGCCTTCGGCGAAGCGCAGGACCCGGCCCTGCCGCTCTGGGCCGAGGAGATGGAGGACGCCTACTTCACCGCCTTCGGCGTGGGCGAGCAGGCCATGCACTACGCCCTGGCCAAGCGGGCGGCGGACGGCGGCGGCGCGGCCGCCCGCGCGGCGCTGGGCTCGGACCTGGGCGCGGCGGGGGATGCGGCCCAGGTGGCGGTGGCCGCCCTCGACCGGCCGGGCCTGTTCGCCGACCTCGCGGGCGCCCTCTCCGCGGAGGGGGCGGACGTGCTGGGCGCGCGCATCTACACGAGCGCCAGCGGCCGGGCGCTGGACGTGTTCCACGTGCAGGACGCGGCGGGCGGCCCCTACGGCGCGGAGAACCCCCGCGCGCTCGAACGCCTCGCCCAGGCGCTGGAGGCCGCCGCCCGGGGCGAGGCCCGCCCGCCGGAGGGAACGCGCCGCGGCCTGTCGGCCCGGGCCGAGGCGTTCTCCGTGACCCCCAGCGTCTCCCTCGACCAGGAGGCGAGCTCGGCCGCCACCGTGGTGGAGACCGCCGGGGCCGACCGGCCGGGCCTGCTGGAGGCGCTGGCGCGCACCCTGGCGGACGCGGGCCTGTCCATCCAGTCGGCCCACGTGGAGACTTACGGCGCCCGCGCGGTGGACGCGTTCTACGTGACGGACGCGACGGGCGGCAAACTGCTCGACCCGCGCCGCACCGCCGTCCTGCAGGGCGCGCTCCTGGGCGCGCTCGCCCGGCCGGCCCCCGCCCGGCGGCGCCTGGTGCGCGCCAGCGCCAGCGCGGGGCGCTGAACGGGCGCGCCGCCGCTCCGCTTCCTTGACCGCCCCCGGCGCGCCCCGTATCGCCGCGAGGTGATCACCTACGGCCCCATCCTGCCGCCCGTCGACGGCCCGGCCGTGGACGCGCCCGCCGCGGACGATCCCCTGGCCGAAGCCTTCGTCGAGCCGCAGACCCGCGCGGTTCCCGCCGCCGCCTCGGGAAGCGGCGGGATGATGCGCTCGTCCGCCATCTATTCGGGGCTGACGCTGGTCAGCCGCTTCATGGGGTTCCTGCGCGACCAGGTGGTGACCTACCGCCTCGGGGCCTCGGCGAGCCTGGCGGGCGACGCCTACCAGACCATGCTGGCCTTCCCGAACCTGTTCCGCCGCATCTTCGCGGAGGGCGCTTTCGCGACGGCGTTCGTGCCCGCCTATTCCCGTTCCCTGGCCGACGACGGCGAGGAGGTGGCCGACGTCTTGGCCGCGGACGCCATGGCCACCCTGGCGGCGGCCACCGTGGTGGTGACGCTGGTGTGCTGCCTGGCCATGCCCTGGCTGATGTACGTCATCAACCCGGGCTACGCGGCCGATCCCGTCAAGTTCAAGCTGGCGGTGACGCTGACGCAGATCTCCATGCCGTACCTGCCGTGCATGGCGATCTACGCCCACCTGTCGGGCGTGCTGCAGGCGCGGGGCCGGTTCGTGCTGTCGGCCTTCGCGCCGACGCTGATGAACCTCGTCATGCTGGCGGCGATCTGGCCCCAGCACGACGTGATCCACGCCGCCTACGCCGCGAGCTTCGGCGTGCTGGTGGCGGGGGTGGCGCAGGCGGGGCTGCTCTGGTGGGGGGTGAACCGCTCGGGCGCGCGGGTGGACCTGCGCTGGCCGCGCCTCACACCCGAGATCAAGGCGCTGGTGCTGCTGGCCTTGCCCGGGTCGCTGGCGGCCAGCGTCACCCAGGTGAACATCTTCATCTCCGGCAACATGGCCTCCTTCGTCCACGGCGGGCGCGTGTGGCTGTCGGTGGCCGACCGGCTCTACCAATTGCCCCTGGGCCTGGTGGGCGTGGCCATCGGCGTGGCGCTCCTGCCGCGGCTGTCGACCACCATCCACCGGGGCGACGAGGCGGGGGCGCAGCTGGCCATGGACGAGGCCATCACCTTCAGCCTGGCCTTCGCCCTGCCGGCCGCCGCGGCGATCTCGGCCATGCCCTACTTCCTGATCGACGGCCTGTTCGCCCGGGGCGAGTTCCACCAGGTCGACGCCCTGGCCACGGCCCAGGCGCTGTTCTGGTACGGGCTGGGCACGCCCGCCTTCGTGCTCCAGCGCATCCTCACCCAGGCGTTCTTCGCCCGGCAGGACACCAAGAGCCCCATGCGCTTCGCCCTGGTGAGCGTGGCGGTGAACGTCACCGCGGGGGTGCTCTTGTTCAACCTGCTGCACCGCTTCGGCGGCGGCGCGGCCCAGGGGATACAGGGGCTGGCCATCGCCACCAGCCTGTCGTCCTGGGTGAGCGTCGGGCAGATGTTCGTCGCCCTGCACGCCCGCGGTTGGTACCGCACGAGCCCCCGGGCGGCGCGCCGCATCGGGCGCATCCTCTTGGCGAGCCTGATCATGGCGGCGGTGCTGGCGACCCTGTCGCACCTGCGCGGCCTCTACACGCCGCTGCTGCTGCACCGTAAGGAACTGGCCCTGGTGTTCGCCGTGGCGGTGGGCGGCGGCGTCTACGTCGTGCTCCTGCCGCTGCTGCGCGCCGTCACCCCCGCCGAGATCCGCGGCGCCCTGAGGCGTTCGCCCAAGGGCGGGGCCGCCCCCGCCGAACCGCCGAGCTTCTGACCCGCATGACCGCCGCCGACACCCCCGCCGTCGCCCACGCCGCTCCGGCGCCCATGCGCATCCTGTCCGGCATCCAGGCGTCCGGCTCGCTGCACCTGGGCAATTACCTGGGCGCCATCCAGCGCTTCGTGCGGCTGCAGGCGAGCGCCGAAGCCTTCGTGTTCGTGGCCGACCTGCACGCGATCACCGCCTGGCAGGACCCGCACAAGCTCGCCGACCAGACGCGCGAGATCGCCGCCGCCTACCTCGCCGCCGGGCTCGACCCGGCGCGCACGGTGATCTTCCCCCAGTCGGCGGTGCGCGCCCACGTGGAGCTCGCCTGGGTGTTCAACTGCGTGGCCCGCATCGGCTGGCTCGACCGCATGACCCAGTTCAAGGAGAAGTCGGGCCGCGACAAGGAGGGGGCCTCCATCGGCCTCTACACCTACCCCGTGCTGCAGGCGGCCGACATCCTGCTCTACCGCCCGACCCACGTGCCCGTGGGCGAGGACCAGAAGCAGCACGTCGAGCTGACCCGCGACATCGCCCAGAAGTTCAACACCGACTTCGGCGCGCCCGGCGGCGTTCCGGACTTCTTCCAACTGCCCGAGCCCCTGATCGAGGGCCCCGCCGCCCGGGTGATGAGCCTGCGCGACGGCCAGGCCAAGATGAGCAAGTCCGACCCCTCCGACCAGTCGCGCATCAACCTGCTGGACGACGCGGACGCCATCGCCAAGAAGTTCAAGCGCGCCAAGAGCGACGCGGACCTATTGCCCGACACGCTGGAGGCGCTGGCGGGGCGGCCGGAGGCGTCCAACCTCGTGGGCGTCTACGCGGCCCTGGCCGACATCTCGAAACCCGAGGCCCTGGCGCGCTTCGCGGGGCGCGGTTTCGGGGCGCTCAAGCCCGAGCTGGCCGACCTCGCGGTGGAGAAGCTCGCCCCCGTCACCTCCGAGATGCGCCGGCTCATGGCCCACCCGGACGAGATCGACGCCGTGTTGGCGGACGGGGCGGAGCGCGCGGCCGCCGCCGCCGAGCCGGTCGCGGCCGAGGTCAAGCGCTTGGTCGGCTTCTGGCGGTGAGGCCGCCGGTCGCGCGCGCCTGAAGCGAGCGAAGCCGTTGCGGGGCGCGGCGGACGCGGCTTTCGGTTATCTTACTGATTCGAGAGGGCTCCACGCCCGTTCGAGGACGCATCCTCCGCCATGGCCCTGGACGCCGGCATAGTCGCCAACGCGGGCGCGGTCAGCCTGGCCCTGGCCGCGGCGCTGTGGGCGCTCGTCCAGCGCCGCGAGGCCGACCGGCGCGTGCGCGCGCTGGAGTCCGAGCTGGACGGCTTCGAGCTGCGCGCCGACAGCGCCACCGCCTCGGCCGAGGCCTTCGACAGCGCGGTGGTGGTGGTGGAGGGCGGCCGGGCGCGCACCGCCTCCGGGGCCGACAGTCTGGCCGCCTGCGCCGTCGTGCTGGGGCTCGACCCGGCCTCGGACGGCGCGACCGTGCTGGCGGCGCTGAACCGGTCCGAGCCCGAGCACGCCCGCCGCCTCAAGGCGCTGGTGGAGCGGGGCGAGCCCTGCGACTTCGAGGTGCGCGGCTCAGGTCCCGGGGCCGCCGCGGTGGTGGTGGAGGGGCGCACCGCGGGGGCCTTCGCCTGGCTGCGCTTGTCGGTGCAGGCGGGGGAGGGGCTGCCCTCCGCCGCGCGCTTCGCCGCCTTCCTGGACGCCCAGGAGCAGCCCGCCTGGATGGTCGGGCCATCAGGCCGCCTGCTGTGGGCCAACCGCGCCTGGCTGTCGGGCGCCGAGGCGCGCACCGTGGAGGACGCGGCGGCGCGGGGCCTGTTGTTCGACCGCGGCGTGGAGGGGCTGGCCAGCGAGTCCGCGGGCCTGGGCCAGCGCCGCGAGGGCCTGCGCTGGGCGCCCCTGGGCGGCCGGCGGCGCGCCTTCCAGGTCGTGGCCCACCCGCTGGAGGGCGGCGGGGCGGGCGCCCTCGCCCAGGACGTGACGGAAGCGGAGGACACGCGCGAGGCGCTCAAGCGCCACGTCGCCGCCCACGACGACACGCTGAACCGGCTGGCGGACGCGGTGGCCATCTTCGCCCCGGACAAGCGCCTGGCCTTCCACAACACCGCCTTCGCGGAACTATGGCAGCTCGAGCCCGCCTGGCTGGCGGAGAGCCCCTCCCACGGCGAGGTGCTCGACCGCCTGCGCCAGCGCCGCCGTTTGCCCGAGAGCGCCGACTACGCCGGCTGGCGCGCCCACGAGCTGGCCTTCTACGAAGCGCTGGAGACCGCGCCGGACGAGCTGTGGAGCCTGCCGGACGGGCGCACCCTGCGCGTGGTGCGCCAGCCGCACCCCTTCGGCGGCCTGCTGCTGCTGTTCAGCGACATCACCGGCGAGCTCAAGCTGCGCGCCCAGTACAACGCGCTGGTGCTGGTGCAGCAGGCCACCCTCGACAAGCTCAACGACGCGGTGGCGGTGTTCGGCTCGGACGGGCGGCTGCGCCTGCACAACGAGGCGTTCGAGCGCTTCTGGGCCATCACCGCCGCGGCGCTGATGGACGCGGGCGACTTCGACGGCGTGGTCGAGCTGTGCCTGCCGCTGGTGCACGACCGCGGTTTCTGGCGCGAACTCAAGGCGCGGGTGGCCGATCCCGACCCCCAGGCGCGGGCGCCGGTGGTGGGCGAAATCCGCACCAGCGACCGGCGCATCGTCGTGTTCCAGACGCGCCCCCTGCCCGACGGGGCCACGCTGATCGGCTTCGACGACGTCACCGCCACCCGCGAGCTGGAGCAGGCGCTGGCCGACCGCGAGGGGGCCCTGGCCGAGGCCCAGCGGCTGAAGCGCGACTTCGTGGGCAACGTCTCCTACGAGCTGCGCACGCCGCTGACGACCATCATCGGCTACAGCGAGCTGCTGGACCACATGGGCGACGCGCTCACCGAGCGCTCGCGCGGCCATGTGGGCGCCGTGCGCCAGGCCGCCGCCCAGCTCGCGCGCTCCATCGACGACGTGCTGGACATGGCGCAGATCGACGCGGGCGAGATGGCGCTCAGCCTGGGCGACGTGGACGTGGCGCGCCTGCTGTACGACGCCGCCACGCGCAACGAGCGCGTGGCGGAGGAGGCCGGGGTGCGCGTGGTGGTGATCGACGAGCCCGACCCGGGCGTGATCCGTGCGGACGGCCGGCGCCTGGGCCAGGTGCTCGACCACCTGATCGGCAACGCCCTGCGCTCCACCCCTCCCGGCGGCGAGGTGGCGCTGGACGCGCGCCGGGCGCTGGGCGAGGTGCAGGTGCGCGTGCGCGACACCGGGCGCGGCATCCCCTTCCACGTGCAGGCGCACATCTTCGACCGCTTCGTGGGCCGCGACCGGGGCGGTCCGGGCCTGGCCCTGGCGCTGGTCAAGGCGCTGACCGAGCTGCACGGCGGCTGGGTGGCGCTGGAAAGCGAGCCGGGCGCGGGGGCGACCTTCACCTGCCACCTGCCCGAAACGGCCTATGCGGGGGCGGCGCACCCGGAGCTGGCGTTCTAGGGCGCGCTCGTTCCAGGGCGCGGTGGGCGCGCGGCGGGGCGGTCGCCCGCGACCCCCCTCAGGCCACCTCTCCCGCCACCCCCGCCCGCAGGGCGCTCGCCCTCAGCTTCTCGCTCTCGCTCTTGAGCTGGCCGCAGGCCGCCAGGATGTCGCGGCCGCGCGGGGTGCGGATGGGCGAGGCGTAGCCCGCGCGGTTGAGGATGGCGGCGAAGCGCTCGATGGTCCCCCAGTCCGAGCAGGCGTAGACGGCCCCCGGCCAGGGATTGAAGGGGATCAGGTTGATCTTGGCGGGCACGCCCTCCAGCAGGCGGCACAGGGCCTTGGCCTCCGCCGGGCTGTCGTTCACCCCCTTGAGCATGACGTACTCGAAGGTGACGCGCCGGGCGTTGGACAGGCCGGGGTAGGCGCGCACCGCCGCCATGAGCTCCGCCAGGTCGTAACGCTTGTTGAGCGGCACCAGCACGTCGCGCAGGGGATCGTTGGTGGCGTGCAGGCTGACCGCCAGCATGGCCCCCGTACGCTCGCCGAGCTCCGTGAGCTTCGGGACCACGCCGGAGGTCGAGACGGTGATGCGCCGGCGCGAGATGGCGATCCCCTCGCCGTCGGAGATCACGTCGATGGCGGCGGCCACCGAGTCCAGATTGTAGAGCGGCTCGCCCATGCCCATGAACACGATGTTGGAGAGCCGCCGGTCCTCCCTGGGGCTCGGCCACTCCTCCAGGTCGTCGCGCGCCACCTGCACCTGGGCCGTGATCTCGGCGGCGGTGAGGTTGCGCACCAGCGCCTGGGTGCCCGTGTGGCAGAAGGTGCAGTTGAGCGTGCACCCCACCTGTGAGGACACGCACAGCGCCCCCGCCCGGCCCACGTCCGGGATGTAGACGGTCTCCGCCTCGATCCCCGGCGCGAAGCGGATCAGCCACTTCCTCGTGCCGTCCTTGGAGACCTGGCGCTCCACCACCTCGGGCCGGTCCAGGGTGAAGCGCTCGGCGAGGTCGGCCTTCAGCGCCTTGGACACGTCGCTCATGGGCGCGAAGTCCGTCACGCCGTGGTGGTGGATCCAGCGCCAAAGCTGGGTGGCGCGCATGCGCGCCTTGTCCGGCGCCGCCACCCCCGCCTCGACCAGCGCCGCCTGCAGCTCCGCGCGGGTCAGTCCCGACAGGTTCGGCCGCGCGTGCGCCTGCGCGGGCGCGGCGGAGGGGCGGAGGGGATCGAGCGTCAGGCTCGACATGGGCGGGGCCTCGGGCGGCGGCGGAAGGGGCGTCGGCGGGCCGGTAGATAGGGCGGGCCCGCCCGCGAGGCCAGCGGCGCAAGGCGGCGCCTCCCCGGCCGGGCGGCGGCCTGCGACGGGACGGTCCGGCCCGGCGTGCGCCTCAGCCTGCGCCGAAGCACCAGGCCAGCACCGCCTTCTGGGCGTGGATGCGGTTCTCGGCGGCGGCCCACACGCGCGAGCGCGGGCCGTCGATCACCGCGTCCGTCACCTCCTCGCCCCGGTGGGCGGGGAGGCAGTGGAGGAAGAGGGCGCCGGGCGCGGCCGCGTCCATCAGCGCGTCGTCCACCTGGAAGCGCTCAAAGGCGGCCAAGCGCGCCTCGTGGTCCACGTCGCCCATGGAGACCCAGGTGTCGGTGATCACCGCGTCCGCCCCCTCCACCGCCGCGCGGGGGTCGTGGCCGATCACCACGCGGTCGCCCACCTGGCCGCGCGCCAAGTCCATCAGGTCCGGGTGGTAGTCGGACGGGCAGGCGATGTTCAGCCGGAAGTCGAACCGGCCCGCGGCGTGGATCAGGCTCGCGCACACGTTGTTGCCGTCGCCCACCCAGGCCAGGGTGCGCCCCGTCACCGGCCCCGTCTCCTCCTCCACCGTAAGGAGGTCCGCCAGGATCTGGCAGGGGTGGCTGCGGTCGGTCAGGCCGTTGACCACGGGCACGGTGGCGGCCTGGGCGAAGCGCTCCACGTCGTCGTGGCGGTGGGCCCGGATCATCACCGCGTCCACCATGCGCGACAGCACCCGCGCGGTGTCCTCCACCGGCTCGCCCCGGCCGAGCTGGGTGTCGGCGGCGTTGGCGATGATCACGGAGCCGCCGAGCTGGCGCATGGCGGCGTCGAAGGAGAAGCGCGTGCGGGTGGAGTTCTTCTCGAACACCATGGCCAGCACCCGGTCGCGGCCGGGGGCGTCCGCGTCCACCCAGCCGGCGGGGCGCCCGGCGCGGGCGGCCTTGCGGCGGGCGGCGTCGTCCAGGATGGCGCGCAGCGACCCCGCGTCCAGCCGCCAGAGGTCGAGGAAGTGGCGGGGGGCGCCGGTCACGCCGACACCGCCGCGACCGGCGGGGCGAGGCCGGCCTGCGCCGCGGCGCAGGCGCGCTCCAACGCCTCCACCGCCTCGCGCGCCTCGTCCTGGGTGATGATCAAGGGCGGCAGCAGGCGCACGCAGTTGTCGCCGCCGCCGGCGATCAACAGGTGCTGGTCGCGGGCGAGCTGCATGAAGGCGCGGTTGTTGGTGGCGAGCTTGATCCCGATCAAGAGGCCCCGGCCGCGGATGTCGACCACCACGTCGGGGAAGCGGCTCTTGAGCCCCTCCAGCTGCTGGGTGAAGTAGCCCGCGACCTCGCGCACGTGGGCCAGCAGCGCCTCGTCGGCCAGCATGTCGAAGGCCTCCAGCCCCACGGCCATGGCCAACGGGTTGCCGCCGTAGGTCGAGCCGTGCGTTCCCACCGTCATGCCGCGCGCCGCTTCCGCGGTCGCCAGGCACGCGCCCACGGGGAAGCCCCCGCCCAGCGCCTTGGCCAGGCACATCACGTCGGGCGCGGCGCTCTCGCCGTCGCGCGACGCCCAGTCGTGGGCGAACAGGCGGCCGGTGCGTCCCAGCCCGCACTGCACCTCGTCGTAGATCAGGAGCACGCCGTGCGCGTCGCACAGCTTGCGAAGCCCGCGCAGGCACACGTCCGGCACGGCGCGCGCGCCGCCCTCGCCCTGCACGGGCTCCAGGATCACCGCGGCGGTGGTGGGGGCGGCGACCGCCGCCTTGATCGCCTCGTGGTCGCCGAAGGCGAGCTGGACGTAGCCCGGCAGGCGCGGGCCGAAGCCGTCCGTATAGCCCGGATTGCCCGCCGCGTTGACCGCCGCGTAGGTGCGGCCGTGGAAGGAGCCCTCGAAGCCGATCACGTCGATCCGCTCGGGCTCCCCCCGGTCGACGTGGTACCGGCGCGCCAGCTTGAGCGCGCACTCCACCGCCTCCGCCCCCGAGTTGGTGAAGAAGCACACGTCCGCGAAGCTCGCGTCCGTCAGCCGCTTGGCCAGCGCCTCCTGCTCGGGGATGCGGAAGATGTTGGACACGTGCCACAACTTCTCGGACTGGCGGCGCACCGCCTCCACCAGCCGCGGGTGCGCGTGGCCGAGCGCGTTGACCGCGATCCCCGCCAGGCAGTCGAGGTAGACCTCGCCCTCGGTGGACCGCAGGCGCACGCCCTCGCCGCGCTCGAAAGCCAGCGGGGCGCGGTTGTAGACGCCCATCAGGTGGTCGGCGGGGACGGGAGCCGGGCTTGTCGGAGCGTCCATGCGGACCCCCTTGAACGAGAACATCCCCGGCGGGGGGCCGGGGACTTGAAGGCGCGGACCTTCGGAGCCCGCGCCCGCCGTGTCAAGGAACGGTCCGTCAGCTCTTCAAGCGCCAGCCGCGGCGGAACAGCTCCCACGACAGCAGGCACAGCGCCGTCGCCAAGGCTCCCGTCACGGCCGCGCCGATCGGGACGGAGCCGTCCGCATGACCGGTGAAGCCGTAGCGGAAGCCGTCGATCAGGTAGAAGAACGGGTTGAACTTCGACAGGCTGCGGAACGGCTCGGGCAGCACGTGCACGCTGTAGAAGGTGCCGGACAGAAAGGTCATGGGCATGACGATGAAGTTGGTCACCGCCGCCAGGTGGTCGAACTTCTCGCTCCACAGCCCGGCCAGCACGCCCACCATGGCCATGGTCACCGAGGCGGTCGCCAGGAAATAGAGCGCCGTCAGCGGGTGGGCGATGCCGAAATGCGAGAACGGCCACACGGTCGCCGCCGTCACCGCGCCCACCAGCACGCCCCGGGTGGCCGCGCCCAGGCCGAAGCCCGCGGTCAGTTCGAAGGGCGACAAGGGCGGGGTGAGGAAGTCGGGCGAGGTGCCCATGATCTTGGCCTGGATCAGGGACGACGAAGCGTTGGCGAAGGCGTTGTTCAGCACCGCCATCATGATCAGGCCGGGCGCCACGAAGCGGGCGAAGCTGACCCCCTCCACCGCCGGCCGGGCGCCGCCCACCGCGACCACGAAGATCATCATGTAGAGCAGGGTGGTCACCACCGGGGCCCCCACCGTCTGCAGGCCCACCTTCAGGAAGCGCCGCACCTCCTTCACGTACAGCGTCTCCAGCCCCGTCCAGTTGACGCCGCTCAGCACCTGCGGCGCCAGGTCGGCGGCGCGGGGCGGGGTGCGCACGGTGGAGGCGAGGTCGGGCGAGGTCGCGGTCATGATCCGCATGTGCGCCGCGGGCCGGACCCGCGCAAGCCGCGGACGACTCAACCGCGAGCGGCGCCACATCTAGTTCCTGTGGACAATGGCCATGGCGCCCATTGTGGTAATACTACGTTAAGATACCGTATCTGGGTGGGGCCGGCGAAGTCCGCCGCCCTTGGCGACTAGATGTTGGGGCGCCCTGTCGCGTCCCGCGGACGGGAGGCTGCGTGATGGGCTGGACGGACGATCGGGTGGACGCGCTTCGCAAGCTCTGGCTGGACGGCTTGTCCGCCAGCCAGATCGCCAAGGAGCTGGGCGGGGTCACGCGCAACGCGGTGATCGGCAAGGTGCACCGGCTGGGCCTGTCCGGCCGCGCCTCGCCCTCCCAGCCCCAGCGCACGGCGGTCAAGCCCGTGCGCCCGGCCCGTCCGGCGGCCGTCATGCCCGCCGCCGTGCGGCGTCCGCCCGCGTCGCCGCCCGCCGACGCCGCGCCCGCCGAACTTCCCGCCGCCGCCGCCGCCGCCGCCGGCGCCACGACGCCCGCCGTGTACCGCTGCGAGGAGCCGGGCTCCGCCACCGTGCTCACCCTGGGCGCGCACATGTGCAAGTGGCCGATCGGCGACCCGGGCGCGGACGGCTTCAGCTTCTGCGGCCGCCGCACGGGCGCCGAGGGCCCCTACTGCGGCGAGCACGCGCGGCAAGCCTACCAGCCCCAGGCGAGGCGCACCGCCGCCGGCGCCGCCCGCAGCCCCTCGTCCGAGCTCGCCCGGTCGCTGCGCCGGTACATGTGACGGGCGGCGGCGCGTGCGCCGTCCACGCGAAGAACCGCGGCGGACCGGGTCCGCCGCGGTTTTTCGCGTCTCGGAAGGGAAGGGCGGCGCGGGCCGCCCGCGGCCTCAGCGCTTGAGGAAGCCGCCGTACTTGGCCGCGAAGCGCGACACGCGGCCGCCGCGGTCCAGCAGCTGCTGGTTGCCGCCCGTCCACGCCGGGTGCGTCTTCGGGTCGATGTCCAGGTTCAGGGTCGCGCCTTCCTTGCCGTAGGTCGAGCGCGTTTGGTAGGTGGTCCCGTCCACCATCACCACGTTGATGAAGTGATAGTCGGGGTGGGCGTCTTGCTTCATGGGTCCATCCAACCGACTTGAGCCGGGTCGAGCCGTCGTTCACGAACGACGAAGCCCGCCGGGAGTCGGCGGGCCGTGCGAGGCCAGGGCGTTTACACGATGCGGCCGGCGGCGCCAAGCGGGCGGCCGGGTCGCAGGCCGGAGAGGTGCGCAGCATGGTCCAGTCCTCCGCCGCCGCGGCCGAGCCCGCCGCCGGACGCCCGGGCGCGGGCGCGCTGCTCGCCGGCGAGATCGCGGCCGGCAAGGCGCGCCGGGACAAGTCGCGGGACGTGCGCCCCCTCGGGCGCCTGCGGCCCTACGTGCTGGCCCACGGGGGCGACGCGGTCCTGGCGGCGGTGTTCCTGGTCGCCTCCACCAGCGCCACCCTGACCTTGACGGGGGCGGCGCGCCTGGTCACCGACCACGGCTTCGCGGCGGGCTCGGCGGCGGCGGTCAACCGCTGGTTCCTGCTGGCGGTGGGGGCGGCGATGCTGCTGGCGGTGGCCACCGCCGCGCGCTTCTACTTCGTGTCCAAGCTCGGCGAGCGCGTGGTGGCGGACCTGCGCCGCGACCTCTACGCCCACGTGTTGACGCTGGACCAGGCGTTCTTCCTGCGCACGCGCACGGGCGAGGTGCTGTCGCGCATGACCACGGACATCGCCCTGATCGAGGGCATGGTGGGGGCCTCGGCCTCCGTCGCCCTGCGCAACATCCTGATGGTGATCGGCGCGGTGGCCCTGCTGCTGGTGACGAGCCCCAAGCTGACGCTGGGCGTGCTGCTGCTGGCCCCGCTGGTGGTGGCGCCCATCGCCATCTTCGGCCGGCGGGTGCGCCGCTTGTCCGTCGCCGCCCAGGACCGCTTCGCCGAGGCCGTTGGTTTCGCGGGCGAGAGCCTGGACCAGCTGGACACGGTGCAGGCCTTCAACCGGGAGGGAACCGCCGCCGCCCGCTTCGGCGAGGGCGTGGACACCGCCTTCGCCGCCTCCCTCCAGCGCATCCGCGCGCGGGCGGGCATGACGGCGGTCGTCATCACCCTGGTGTTCGGCGGGGTGGCCGCCGTGCTCTGGCTGGGCGCCCACGACGTGGTGAGCGGCCGCATGAGCGGCGGGGCGCTGGTGCAGTTCCTGCTGCTGTCGGTGCTGGCGGCGGGGGCGGTGGGCGCCCTGGGCGAGGTGTGGGGCGAGGTGCAGAAGGCGTCGGGCGCCATGGTGCGCATCGGCGAGATCCTGGACGCGCGCCCCGCCGTGCACGCCCCCCTCCACCCGCGCCCCCTGCCCGAGCCCGCCCGGGGCGAGGTGCGCTTCTCGGACGTGCGCTTCCATTATCCCGGCCGCGACGACCTGCCGGCGCTGAACGGCTTCTCGCTCCACGTGCGCCCGGGGGAGACGGTGGCGCTGGTGGGCCCCTCCGGCGGCGGCAAGTCCACCGTGCTGCGGCTGCTGCTGCGCTTCTACGATCCCCAGGCGGGCCGGGTGGAGCTGGACGGGGTGGACCTGCGCGAGGCCGACCCCGCCGCCGTGCGCGCCCGGCTGGCGCTGGTGTCCCAGGACGCGGCGCTGTTCTCCGACTCGGCGACCGAGAACATCCGCTTCGGCCGGGCGGCGGCGGACGACGCGGCCGTGCGCGCCGCCGCCCGCGCCGCGGAGGCGCTGGGCTTCATCGAGGCCCTGCCCGAGGGCTTCTCCGGCCTGCTGGGCGAGCGCGGCCGCACGTTGTCGGGCGGCCAGCGCCAGCGCCTGGCCATCGCCCGCGCCCTGGTGCGCGAAGCGCCCGTGCTGCTGCTGGACGAGGCCACCAGCGCCCTGGACGCGGAGAACGAGCGCCTGGTCCAGCGCGCCCTGGACGGGGCCATGCGCGGCCGCACCACCCTGGTCATCGCCCACCGCCTCGCCACCGTGCTGCGCGCCGACCGCATCGCGGTGGTGGAGGCCGGCCGGGTGGTGGAGGAGGGGCGCCACGCGGAGCTCGTGGCCCGCGGCGGCCTCTACGCCCGCCTGGCGCGCCTGCAGTTCGACACGGAGGCGGCGTGAGGGCGTGAGGGCCTGCGGGGCGCGACGCGCTCCGCGGGCGTGTCGAGGCGGCCGGACGCGAGCGACCTGAACCTGCGGCTCAGGCGCGGCCCGACATGGCCTCGCCGATCTGGTCGGCGAGCGCCTGGGGACCCTGGCTTTCCACGAGCGGCTTCACGAAGCGGCCGTGGGGATCCATCAGGTAGATGGCGGCCGAGTGGTCCATGTCGTAGCCGCCGTCCTTGCGGGGCGCCTTCTGGTAGTACACCCGGTAGGCCTTGGCCGCCGCCGCCACCTGGGCGGGCGTGCCCGTCAGCCCGATGGAGCCGCGGGGGAAGTCGGGCTGGGCCAGGTAGACCTTGAGCTGGGCGGGGTGGTCGCGCTCGGGATCGACGGTGATCAGCACCGTGCGGAAGTCCTTGCCCCGCGCGTTCAGCTTCTCCTGCGCCGCCGCCAGGGTCTGAAGGGTGGCCGGGCAGGTGTCCGGGCAGGACACGTAGCCGAAGAACACCGCGCTCCAGCGTCCGTCCAGGATGCGCTGGTCGACGGGACGGCCGTTCTGGTCGACCAGTTGGAAGGGGCCGCCCACCGCGGCGGTCCCCGTCGCGGCCGTTCCGTCCCCCGCGCCCGGCCCGGACACGCCGGCGGGGCCGCCGTGAAGTCCGCCCGGGCGCAGCACGGACACGCCCAGCAGAACCGCCAGCGCCGCGGCCATGGCCAGCAGGCCGAGCCCGCCGATCCGCGCGCGCGCCGGCCCCGCTTCCGTTCCCCCGCGGACGGGCCCATGTTGGCCCCCGCCCCTGCGGGAACCCGCGCCGCCTTTTTCGTCCCGCATGGCTCCGAGCGCCTCGTCTACCCGCCGCTTCGCCCCGTGGAGGGCCGCCGGACGCGATCCGGCGGGGGATAGGCGCGCGGACGCCGCCGCGCAAGCGAGCCGGGCCGACTTCACCGCCAGTCCGGAAGGCGGGTTGTGGGACTGGTCCCAAGCGCGACGCGGCCTGCGCCTGCGCACCTTGATCCTGCTGCGCTGGGTGTCCACCGGCGGCCAGGCGACCCTGCTGACGGCGGTGGGCCTGCTGGCGGGGTTCCGCCCGGCGCTGCTGGCGGCGCTGGCGGTGGTGGGGGCGACGGCCCTGCTCAACTACCTGCTGGCGGTGGCGCGCCCGCAGACGCGCATCGCCGGGCGGCGCGAGGCGCTGGTCCAACTGGGCCTGGACGTCGCCGAGCTGACGGCGGTGCTGGCGCTGACCGGGGGGCTGAAGAATCCCTTCGCCGTGCTGCTGCTCGCCCCGGTGGCCGTGGCGGCCGCCACGCTGGAGGCGCGCTGGGCGGTGGCGGTGGGCGGCCTGGCGCTGGCGGCGGCGGCGGCGCTCAACGCCTGGGCGCTGCCCCTGCCCTGGGCGGGGGGCGAGGCGCTGGCGTTCCCGTTGAGCTACCGGCTGGCGGTCTGGGGCGGCGTGTCGGCGGGCATCGCCTTCACCGGCCTCTACGCCGGCCAGGCCCAGGCGGAGGCGCACCGGATGGAGCTGGCCCTGGCCGCCACCCAGGCGGTGCTGGCGCGCGAGCAGCGCCTTTCGGCCCTGGGGGGCCTCGCCGCCGCCGCCGCCCACGAGCTGGGCACGCCGCTGGCCACCATCCAGGTCGTCACCAAGGAGATGCTGCGCGACCTGGAGGCGGGCACGCCGCTGCACGAGGACGTGCTGTTGCTGGCGGGCCAGGCGGAGCGCTGCCGCGACATCCTGAGGAAGCTGTCGCGCTCGCCGGAGGCCTCGGACGTGCGCCACTCGCGCATGAGCCTCAGCCAGCTCATCGAGGAGATCAGCGAGCCCCACCGGGCGGGCCCGGTCAGCGTGGAGCCCGAGGTCACCTGCGCGGTGGGGGCGTCCATCCTGGAGGTGCGCCGCCTGCCCGAGGTGCTCCACGGCCTGTCCGCCTTCGTGGAGAACGCCGTGGACTTCGCCGAATCCATCGTGGAGGTTTCCGCGCACTACGACGCCGAGCGCCTGGTGATCGAGGTGCGCGACGACGGCCCGGGCTTTCCCCCCGACGTGATGGCGCGCCTGGGCGAACCCTACGTCACCACCCGTCCCCAGGCGGAGAACAGCCGCTCCAACCACCTGGGCATGGGGCTGGGCTTCTTCATCGCCAAGACGCTGCTGGAGCGCACGGGCGCCCACGTCGAGTTCAAGAACGCCAGGAAGGGGGGCGCGGTGGTGTGCGCCCGCTGGCCTCGCGACCGCATCGAAGCGCCGCCCGAGCTCCTCAGCTAAATGCCCTATGGCGCCGGGGCGCCGCGGGTGCGACATTACGCACCAGTCCGCGACGACGAGGAGCCACGCCCCGTGACCGACATGTCCGCCGCCATCGCCGACCTGCCCGAGAAGAGCCTGCTGGTGCTGGACGACGACGCGCCCTTGCGCACGCGCCTGGGCCGGGCCCTGGAGAGCCGCGGCTTCGAGGTGCGCCTCACCGGCTCGGTGGCCGAGGCCATCGCCGCGGTGAAGGAGCGCGCCCCCGCCTTCGCCGTGCTCGACCTGCGCCTGGAGGACGGCAACGGCCTGCAGGTGGTGGAGGTCATCCAGGAGCTGCGCCCCGAGGCGCGGGTGGTCATGCTCACCGGCTACGGCAACATCGCCACGGCGGTGGCGGCCGTGAAGGCG
The DNA here is from genome assembly GCA_964235945.1 of uncultured Caulobacteraceae bacterium. GTDB lineage: Bacteria > Pseudomonadota > Alphaproteobacteria > Caulobacterales > Caulobacteraceae > JASLDZ01. The sequence goes on along the minus strand of CAXSDV010000042.1, from coordinate 5,653 downwards.
GGCGCGGTCGACTACCTGCCCAAGCCCGCGGACGCGGACGACGTGGCCCGCGCCCTGTTGGCCGCGCGCGAGGGCCAGGCCCCCGCCCCGCCCGAGAACCCCATGAGCGCCGACCGGGTGCGCTGGGAGCACATCCAGCGCGTGTACGAACTCTGCGGCCACAACATCAGCGAAACCGCGCGCCGCCTCAACATGCACCGCCGCACCCTGCAGCGCATCCTGGCCAAGCGCGCCCCGCGCTAGG
>CAXSDV010000042.1:0-5309 GCA_964235945.1 uncultured Caulobacteraceae bacterium | reverse complement strand
GGCCGCCCTCAGGCCGCCAGGGCGCGCCAGGCCGCCAGCCGGGCGAACTGCAGGGTGAGCGACTTGCGGCGCGCGGCGGCCAGCGGCGCGCAGGGCGACTCCACCGCCACCATGCCGCCGAAGCCGTCCGCCACGATCAGCCCCGGCCCTTGCGGCAGGGCGCGCCGGGGGAAGTCGGGATCCACGGCGAAGAAGAAGCGGTCGCACCAGGGCAGGTAGTCGGGCCACTTGGCGTCCGCCCGCAGGTCCTCCACCCCGCTCTTGACCTCCACGATCACGAACTCGCCCCGGGGCCCGAGCGCCAGCAGGTCCGCCCGCCGCCCGTTGGGCAGGGGCGCCTCGGGCAGGGACGCGAAGCCCAGCCCGGTCAGCAACCGCGCCGCGCCGCGCGTCACCCGGTCGGTGACCGCCGGCCGCGAGTGCAGGTGCGCGAACTCCGCCGCGGGAGCCTCCACCCCCGCGGGGATGGCGTCCGGCTCGGGTGGAAGGGCGAAGGCGTCGTCCATCCGGCGATCATGTTCGCGGCCTGTTCCCTACGCAAGCGCGAGGGGGCCGTCGCCGGCTCACGCCAGGCGGTCGCCTTCGCGGTTCATGGCGCGGGTGAGGCGGGCGTTGGCCTTGGAGTCCAGGCGCGCGTGGAAGGGGGGCAGCACCTTCTCCTCCTGCGCGGACAGGTCGCGCACCAGCTTGTCCAGCGCGCGCCAGGTGCGAGGCCATTCGGGGCCCGTGCGGTCGCCCTCCCACAGGGCGTACAGGGCGGTCTTGACGTCGAACTGGTCGGCGGCGAGCGACTTGGCGTGCCCGCCGTTCCCCTCTTCGCGCAGGGCCGGGTAGACCGCGCCCTCCTTCTGCACCGCCTGGCGCAGGACGAGGTAGGCCAGGCGCGCCAGCACGAGCCCGCGCCGCTGGGGCTCCTGCGCGGTGGTGGCCGCGCCCGCGCGCAGGAGGTAGTCGATCACCCGGTGCTCGGCGGCGAGCTGGGCCAGCCAGTCGCCGGGCAGGGCGTGGGCCGCCCGGTGCGCGAGGCGGCGGCCGCCGAACAGCGCCGTCCCGGCCACCAGCCCCGCGCCCGCCGCCACCGCCACGGGGGCCCAGCCGGGCAGGCCGAAGGGCCCGCGGCGCCGGCGGCGGCCCTCGAAGTCGCGATCGCGGAGCCGGCCGTGGCCGCGGCCGAACACGCGCTCGGCGTCCTCCAGCGTCATGGCCATGGCGGGGCTCCTTGCGACGTCTCGGGATGGGCGAAGCGGATGAACCCTAGAGAGCCGTCCCCGTTCCGCGCAACCCCGACGCCGCCCGCCCGCGCGACCGCTCCGCTGGCGGCGGGCCGCGCCCAGGCATAGAACCTTTCCCAAAGCCCCACCGGGAGGACGACCATGCGGACCTTGAGCCATTTCGTGAACGGGTCCGCCCTGGAAGGGACGTCCGGCCGTTTCTCCGACATCTACGATCCCAACACGGGCGAGGTGCAGGCGCGCGTTCCCCTCGCCTCCGCGGCGGAGATGGACGTGGCCGTGCGCGCCGCCGTCGCCGCCCAGGCGGGGTGGGCCCAGGTCAATCCCCAGCGCCGGGCGCGGGTCATGTTCGAGTTCAAGCGCCTGGTGGAGGCGCGCATGCAGGAGCTGGCCGAGCTGCTCAGCTCCGAGCACGGCAAGGTGGTGGCCGACTCCAAGGGCGACCTCCAGCGCGGGCTGGAGGTGATCGAGTTCTGCTGCGGCATCCCCCACGCGCTGAAGGGCGAGTACACCGAAGGCGCGGGCCCGGGGATCGACGTCTACTCCATGCGCCAGCCGCTGGGCGTGGGCGCGGGGATCACGCCGTTCAACTTCCCCGCCATGATCCCGATGTGGATGTTCGGCGTGGCGGTGGCGGTGGGCAACGCCTTCATCCTCAAGCCGTCGGAGAAGGACCCCTCCGTGCCCCTGCGCCTGGCGGAGCTGTTCATGGAGGCGGGGGCTCCCGCGGGCGTGCTCAACGTGGTGCACGGCGACAAGGCGGCGGTGGACGCCATCCTGCAGCACCCGGACGTGCAGGCGGTGAGCTTCGTCGGCTCCTCCGACATCGCCCACTACGTGTACGCCCACGGCGCGGCCATGGGTAAGCGCGTGCAGGCCATGGGCGGGGCCAAGAACCACGGCGTGGTGCTGCCGGACGCGGACATGGACGCGGTGGTCAAGGACCTGTTGGGCGCCGCCTACGGCTCGGCGGGGGAGCGCTGCATGGCGCTGCCGGTGGTGGTGCCCGTGGGCGCGCGCACCGCCGACGACCTGCGCGAGCGGCTGGTGGCGGAGATCCCCGCCCTGCGCGTGGGCGTGTCCACCGACCCGGAGGCGCACTACGGCCCGGTGGTGGGCGAGGCGCACAGGAAGCGCGTGGCCGACTACATCCAGTTGGGCGAGCAGGAGGGGGCCGAGCTCGTGGTGGACGGGCGCGACTTCCGCCTCCAGGGCCATGAGAAGGGCTTCTTCATCGGCCCGACCCTGTTCGACCACGTCACCCCGCAGATGAAGAGCTACCAGGAGGAGATCTTCGGCCCCGTGCTGCAGATGGTGCGCGCCGACAGCTTCGAGGAGGCGGTGCGCCTGCCCTCCGAGCATCCCTACGGCAACGGGGTGGCGATCTTCACCCGCGACGGCAAGGCGGCGCGCGACTTCGCGGCGCGCGTGCAGGTGGGCATGGTGGGGATCAACGTGCCCATCCCCGTGCCCGTCGCCTATCACACCTTCGGCGGCTGGAAGCGCTCGGCCTTCGGCGACACCAACCAGCACGGCATGGAGGGCGTGAAGTTCTGGACCAAGGTCAAGACCGTGACCGCCCGCTGGCCGGAAAGCCTGCTGGAGGGCGGCCACGCGGACTCGAGCTTCGTCATCCCCACCATGCGCTGAGGAGGCTCCAGACTTCTTGCGGGGAGGTGCAGGATAACTCGCGCGCCGGGCGGACCCGGCGCGCCTAGTCTGGCCGCCTCGAGCCGGAGGCGGACGCATGAACACGCGGGTGGACACGGTGGGTGTGGCGACGGGCCGTCCGGCCCGCGCCGTCCGCGGCGTGCGCCGGGGCGTGGCGCTCCCGGTCCTGGTCGCCGTCGCGGTGGCCCTGGCGGGCGCGGCGGCGATCGCCGGGTGGCGGGCCCAGGCGCGCTGGCGCCCGCACACCCTGACGAAGGACGGGGCGGAGGCCGGGCGCCTGCTCGAGCAGTCGGGCTGGGTGTCGCCCGGCCTCAAGGGCCCGGCGCTCTACATGGTCTCCTTCCGCAGCTGCCCGGACTGCATCCGCTTCGAGCGCGAGCAGTTCCCCGTCTTCCAGAAGGCCGGCGTCGACACGCGGGTGATCATGGTGGCGCGCCGCGCCAAGTCCACGCCCGCCGAGCGGTCGGGTGTGGCCGAGCTCTGGGCGAACCGCAGTTGGGACACCTACGAGCGCTGGACGGGCATGCCCGTCGCGGCCTGGACCGCCGCGGGCCTGCCGGTGGCGGACAACACCCCCGAGCGCGCGGCGCTGGTGGAGCGCGGCCGCGCGCTGGTCGACCGGCTCGACCCCATCCTGCGCGAGAACGGCGTCAGCGAGCGGCTGCACTACCCGACGCTGGTTTGGCGCGACGCGAAGGGCGACTGGCGCAGCTGCAACTGCGAGGACCCGCGCACCTACGCCTACGTCCGGCGCGAGCTGGGCGTGGCGGGCTGACGCTCGCGCTCAGGCCGCGGCGGGCGCCGTCCGCGCCCGGCGCTTCTCCACCGCCGCCAGCCACAGCACGAGGGCGAGGGCCGGAAGCGCCATCAGGGCGCATGCCACGAAGTAGGCGGCGTAGGCGTGCAGCAGGTCGCGCCCGCCCGTCGCCAGCATCTTCACCCACGTGCCGGAGAAGCCCTTGAGCGACTTGCCCGTGAAGTTCACCGCCGAGACCAGCAGGGCGTATTGCGTGGCGGTGTAGCCGAGGCTCGTCAGAGTGGAGATGTAGGCGATAAGCACCACGCCTGCGAAGCCGGTGCAGAAATCGTCCCACCCCAGCACGAGTCCGAACGCCAGGGGGCTGGGGCCGGTCAGCACCAGCAGCGAGAAGGACGCCACCGCCAGCGGCTGCAGCACGCCGCCCACGATCATCGCGTTGACGTGCCCGAACCGCGCCGCCCACAACCCCCCCGCCGCGATGCCAAGCAGGGCGGTGGGAATGCCGACCACCGTGCGCAGTCCGCCGACCAGCGCCTTGGATAGCCCTAGCCGCACGTAGAACGGGCTGATCATGGGCCCGCGCAGGTAGTCGCACAGGTGGTAGGCCGACACCGTCAGCAGCACCAGCAGCGCGGTCCAGCGATAGCGGCGGAAGAAGGCCAGGAACGGCCCGACCACCGCGTCCCAGGCGCGCAGCGCGGACCAGGCCCGCCCGCGCTCCGCCCTCCCGCGCTCGTTCAGGACGGCGTCCGCGCGGGCGGGTTCCCGAGCCGCCAAGGTCGCGACGGCCCCCACCGACATCAGCCCGGCGAACACGGCGTAGGAGGCGGCCCAGCCGATCCGCGCGGCCATCACCAGGATCACCGCCTGGGTCAGGATGTTCGCCACGCGGTAGCCCAGGCTGTAGGCGCTGGTCAGGACATCGAGTTCGGCCCCGTCGACCGCGGTCTCGATGCGCCAGGCGTTCATCGTCGCGTCCTGCGTGGCCGAGGCGAAGGCGGCCAGCACCGCGAAGGCGACCGCCTGCGCCAGGTGCGTGCGCGGATCGGTGGCGGCCATGCCGAACAGGCCGGCCGCGACCAGCCCCTGGGTCGCCAGCATCCAGCTGCGCCGCCTCCCCAGCCGCGCCAGCCAGGGCAGGGACAGGTTGTCGACCACCGCCGCGAGGATGAACTGCAGCGTGTAGGAGAGCCCCACCCAGGAGGCGAAGCCGATCAGCGCCAGGTCCACCCGGGCGTCGGCGAGCCAGTAGTTGAAGGTGTTGCCCACCAGCATGAACGGAAGGCCGCTGGAGAACCCCAGGGCGACCATGACCGCCACCTTGGGCCGCCGCAGCGCCCGAAGCACCTCGTCGACGCGGCGGCGGGAGCGACGGGACGGCCTGACCGGGGCGGGATGGGGATCGTGGGCGACGGCGTCCGTGGTCATGGGGAAAGGGTGCCGGGCGCGCGCGGGACGTCAAGCGGACGCGGGGCCGCGGCCAAGGCGGGGCGCGGCCTCACTCCCAGCCGAACCGGTCGCCGCCCGCCCGCCGCGCCTTGGCCAGCGCCCGGAAGGCCGCGCCCGCGTCTCGGCCGGTGCGCAGGAGGGCGGGCAGTTGGCGCGGGTCCGCCGCCAGGGCGCGCAGGACGGCGCCCACGTCCACG
>CAXSDV010000041.1:7392-24766 GCA_964235945.1 uncultured Caulobacteraceae bacterium | reverse complement strand
GGGCAGTTGGCGCGGGTCCGCCGCCAGGGCGCGCAGGACGGCGCCCACGTCCACGCCGCCGTCCGCCCCCATGCCGGCGACCGCCGCGGGGGGCAGGCCGTGCTCGGCCCGGTCGGACACGGCGCGCAGGGCCGCGAAGGGCACGCCCGCCGCCGCCGCGGCGCGGGCGGCGAGGTGGCTCTCCATGTCGACGACGGCCGCGCCCGACGTTTCGCGCAGACGTGCTTTGGCCCCGGGGTCCGCGACCGCCGCGTCCACCCCGGCGAAGTCGGCCAGGCGCGCGCCGGTGCGGGCCACCAGGCGCGCGGTCCAGGCCGGGTCGCCGAAGCGCCGCGCCGAACCGTCGCGCACGGTCGCGGCCGCCAGCACCGCGCCCACGGGCAGGCCGGGCAGGAGGGCGCCCGCCACGCCGAAGCTCAACACCGCGCGGGGGGCGTGCTCGGCCATGGCGGCGGCGATGCGCGCCGGGAGGAGATCGGAGCGGCCGCCGCCGCACACCGTCACCACGCCCTCGCCCGCCGCGACCGCCGCCTCGCGCTTCAGCCCGACGACGACCAGGACGGGGCCGGTCACATTCCCCATGCCACGGCCGGGTCGTTGGATCGCTTGAGGTTGCGGTAGCGCGCCAGCGCCCACAGGGGGAAGAACCGCGGATAACCGTGGTAGCGCAGGTAGAAGACGCGCGGGAAACCGCCGCCCACATAGTGCTCCTGCTCCCACAGGCCGCCCGCCTCCTGGTCCGCCAGGAGCCAGGCGACGCCGCGCGCGGTCGCCACATCCGCCACCCGGCCCGCCGCCATCAACGCCAGCAGCGCCCAGGCGGTGTGCGCCGGGTTGGAGGCGTGGGGATGGTGGCCGTCGTAATCCAGCCGATAGCTGTCGCAGGTCTCGCCCCAGCCGCCGTCTTCGTTCTGTATGCGGATGAGCCAGTCGGCCGCGCGGGCGATCGCCCGGTGGCCCGGGTCGACCCCGGCCGCGTTCAGCGCGCACAGCACCGACCACGTGCCGTAGATGTAGTTCACGCCCCAGCGCCCGAACCAGCCCCCCTCCGGATGCTGGGTGGATTCCAGGTAGGCCAGCGCCTCGAGCTGGCGCGGGCTGTCCGTCGGCTCGCCGAGCTGGGCCAGCATGGACACGACTCGGCCGGTCACATCCTCCGTGGGCGGATCGAGCAGCGCGCCATGGTCCGCAAACGGAATATTGTTGAGGTAGCCGTAGGTGTTGTCCGCGTCGAACGCCGCGTAGCCGCCGTTCTTGGACTGGAGCCCCGTCGTCCACTCCGCCCCGCGGGCGATGGCCTCGTCATAGCCATGCGCGCCCAGGCGCGAGCGCGCGCGGTCCATGGCCATGACCACCACGGCGGCGTCGTCCAGGTCGGGATAGTGGTCGTTGCGGTACTGGAAGGCCCAGCCGCCCGGGCGCACGTGCGGCCGTCGCTCGGCCCAGTCGCCGCGCACGTCCAGCACCTGCAGCGGCTTGAGCCAGGACAGGGCGTCCAGCACCCGGCGCTCGGCCGGCGCGCCGCCGGCCTCCATCAGGGCGTGGGCGGCCAGGGCGGTGTCCCAAACGGGGGACACGCAGGGCTGGCAATAGATCTCGCCGTCGGCGCGGTGCACCAAGAGCTTCTCCACGCCGCGCCGGGCCAGGGCGCGGTGGGGGTGCTCGGGGCCGCAGCCCAGGGCGTCGAACATCATCACGCTGTTGGCCATGGCGGGGTAGATGGCGCCCAGGCCGTCCTCGCCGTTGAGGCGCTCCACCACGAAGGCGCGGGCCGCCTCCACCGCGCGGGCGCGCAGGCGGCGGGGCCAGAGCGGCTCGGCGGCCTTGAGCACCACGTCGAGCGCGCGAAAACCCCAGCGCCACAGCCGCTTCTGGTGGGTGGGCCGTTTGACCGGGCGCGTCCCGGCGGGGGCGTAGAGTTCGGGCACCAGCACGCCCAGCGGGTTCCTGGCGCGGGGCTTGAGCGCCTGCAGCACCAGCAGCGGCGCGATCACCGTGCGCGCCCAATAGCTCATCTTGGAGAGGTGGATCGGGAACCAGCGCGGGGCCAGCAGCAGCTCCACCGGCATGGCGGGGGCGGCGTTCCAAGGGCCCGCGCCGAACAGGGCGAGCTGCAGCTTGGTGAACACGTTGACCGTTTGCGCGCCGCCGTGGGCCAGCACCGCCGCGCGCGCCCGCGCCATGTGCGGCAGGTCGGGGTCGTCGCCGATCATCTTGAGCGCGTAGTAGGCTTTCACGGTGGCCGACACGTCGAAGGCGCCCTCGTGATAAAGCGGCCAGCCGCCGTGCTCGACGCTCTGGATGCGGCGCAGGTAGCGCGCGATCGCCGCCTCCTGCCCGGCGTCCACGGGCTCGCCGAGGTAGTGCTTCAGCAGCACGTACTCGGCGGGGATCGTGGCGTCGGCCTCCAGCTCGAACACCCAGTGGCCGTCGCTCTTCTGCAGGCGGCCCAGCGCGTCGGCCGCGCGGACCACGGCCGCGTCCAGCACGTCGAGGTCGGCGGCGGCGCCCACGGAAGGGGCGGGGTCGGCCAGGGGCGCGTCGTACATCAGGCTCGGGAGGGACCGCTGCGGAACCGCGGGGCCTTACACCGAACGCGCCGCCAGCGCCAACTTCGCCGCCCGCTCGCCCGAGCGCAGCGCCCCCTCGATGGTGGCGGGCAGGCCGGTGGCGGTCCAGTCGCCCGCGAGCCACAGGTTGCGCCAGGCGGTGGCCGCGCCCGGGCGGCGCGCATCCTGCTCGGGGGTGGCGGCGAAGGTGGCGCGCTTCTCCTTGACCACCTGCCAGGGGGGGAGCGGCGTGTCGGCGGGGATGTCGAGCGCGCGCGCCACGTCCGCCCAGATGCGGGCGGCCAGCACCGCGCGGTCCTCGTCCACCAGGCGGTCGGCGGCGCTGACGGTGACGGACACCCGGTCGGGGAAGGCGAACACCCACTCGGCGGTCCCGCCGATCACGCCGAGTATGGGCGCGGCGCCGGAGGGCGGGGCGAAGCGGTAGTGGGCGTTGACGATGGCGCGGAAGTCGTCGGGCGCGGTCAGGCCGGGCACGAGCGCCGTGGCCGCCCAGGGCGGCAGCGCCAGCACCACCGCCTCGCCGGGCGCGACCTCCACCGGCCCGTCCGCGTAGTGAAGCCGCGCCACCCGGTCGCCGTCGAACTCCAGCGACTTGAGCCGGCGCGACAGGCGGACCGTCGCGCCCAGCCCCTCCAGCCAGGCCAGGGCGGGGTCGACGAAGGCGTGGGCCAGGGTCGGCTCGGCCACGCGCGGGCGGTAGTGGCGCCCGCCTTTCAGGAGGGTCTCGCGGACCACGGCGGCGGCCAGGGCGGCGGAGCCCTCCGCCGGCTCGGTGTTGAGCACCGCCACCAGGAAGTTCTCCAGCAGGCGCTCCCATACGGGGCCGTGCGTGGGCAGGACGTCGCGCACGCGCTTGGCGCGGCCGGGCGCGACCAGGCCGAGCAGGGGCAGGTAGTCGCGCGCGCGGGTGCCGGGCACGCGCCGCGCCGCGGACAGCACCCACCAGCCGAGCGGCCCCGCGTTGGGCCGCAGGGTCCAGCGCTCCCCGGTCGCGAGGTCGACGTAGGGAAAGGCGGCCACCTGCGGCCCCACGATCCGCTCGGAGGCCCCCACCGCGTGCAGGTAGGCGTGCACCGCGCGGTTGCCGGACAGCACGAGGTGGTTGCCGTTGTCGATCACGAGGTCGAGCTCGCGGTCGTGGTAGCTGCGGCAGCGGCCCCCCGCCTGGGCCGCGGAGTCCGACAGCTCCACCGCCGCCCCGCCCCCGGCGAGCGCCACCGCCGCGCCCAGGCCCGCCAGGCCCGCGCCCACCACGTGCGCCCTGGGGGGGCTCACCCCAGCAGGCCGCGCCGCAGCACGATCCACAGCAGGGCGCCCTTGCTGATGCGCGCCCGCTCGCGCGGGGGCGCCCAGCCTGCGACCTCCATCTTCTCGAGGATGCGGCCGTAGACCGCGCTCATCAGCCGGGGGGCGGCCAGGCGCCCTGGCGGCCGCAAGCCGAGCACGAGGTCGGCGTTGGAGTAGTGCTCGCGGGCGGCGGCGGCCAAGCGGCGGGCGGCGACGTCGATGCGCGGGTCGTCCACCGCCGCGCGCGGGTCGTCCGTGGCGATCCCCGCCGCGTCCAGGAACTCGCGCGGCATGTAGAGGCGGCCCACGTCGGCGTCCTCGTCCAGGTCGCGCAGCACGTTGGTGAACTGCAGGGCGCGGCCCAGGCTGTAGGCGAGCTCGACCCCCTCCACGTCCGGCATGCCGAACACGCGCACCGACAAGCGCCCGACGGCGCTGGCCACCCGGTCGCAGTAGAGGTCGAAGTCGGCGAAGCCCGGCGCGCGCACGTCCGCGTCCACGTCCGTGCGCATGCCGTCGAGGATGGCCAGGAAATCCTCCTGGCGCAGGTCGAAGCGGCGCACCGCGTCCGCCACCAGTTCCGCGCGCCCGGCGGGGCCGCCGGCGTAGAGCGAGGCGAGGTCCGCGCGCCAGCCGTCCAGTTCGGCGCGGCGCCCCGCGCGGTCGCCGGCCTGGTCGTCGGCCACGTCGTCCACCGCCCGGCAGAAGCCGTACACGGCGTACATGCCCGCACGCTCGCACTTGGGCAGGATGCGCATGCCCGCGTAGAACGAACTGCCCGCCGCCACCTTCTCCTGCGCTTCGGGAACCTCCGCGACCATGCTCACGCCCGCGCCTCCCCGTCGCCGCGACCCCGGCCGAACACCACGTCCAGCCCGGCCCGCACCGACAAGGCCGCCATTTCAACCTTGGTATGGTGAACGCGGGCTGAAAGCGGGTCGTTCGCGACCAGTCGATCGCACAGGCTCTCCGCCAGGCGCTGGATCACCGCCACGTCCAGGGCGAGGCGCCGGTCGCGCAGGCGCGAAGCGAAGGGGCGCGAGGCGTCCAGCAGGCCCCGGGTGCGCGCCACCAGGGCCGCGATCACCCGGCGCAGCTCGGGGGAGGCGGCGGGCGCGTCCAGCGCCTCCACCCCGATCCCCTCGGCGGCCAGGGCGTCCAGCGGCAGGTACACCCGGTCGAGGTCGCGCCGGTCCTTGCCGCAGTCCTGCAGGTGGTTGATCACCTGCAGCGCGGCGCACAGGGCGTCGGAGGCGGCTCCCGTGCGCGCGCGGTCCTCGCCGTGGACCTCCAGCACGAAGCGGCCGACGGGCATGGCCGACCAGCGGCAATAGTCCATCAGCTCGTCCCAACTGTCGTAGCGCAGCTTGGTCACGTCCCGGCGGAAGGCTTCCAGCAGGTCCTGGCCGTGCACGCGGTCCAGGCCCCGCTCGGCGCAGGTGCGGCGCAGCTCGAGCGCCGACGGATCGGCGTCCGACTCGCCCGCCAGGGTGGCGCGCATGGCGGCCAGCAGGGCCAGCTTCTCGTGGGGCGGCGAGGCGGCGGCGTCCGACACGTCGTCCGCCGCCCGGGCGAAGCGGTAATAGCTCATCACCGGCGCGCGGAACGGGCGGGAGAACAGCGCCGCCACCGGGAAGTTCTCGCCGCGGTGGTCCTTGCCGCTGGAAAGGTCGGCGGCGGCGGTCGCGGGCTGGCTCATGGGGTGATCGCCTGGGCGCGGCCCTTCCACATGCCGCCGCGCCCGCGCCAGACGTCCAGCGCCGACTGCAGGGTGAAGGCGGTGTAGGCGGCGCCGATGGCGGGCAGGGCGGGGCCCCACAGGGGCGAGCGGCGGTACAGCTTGAGGGTCGGCTGGAAGGACAGCGCCATCAGCGCCCAGGCCGCGATCCCCAGCGCCTGCGGCCAGCCCCGCGCGAACAGCGCCAGGGCGGGGGGCGCGAAATAGGTCAGCACCAGTCCCAGCAGCGTGCCCGCCAGCACCCAGGGCGAGTAGCCGAGCTGGGCGTAGGCCGAGCGCGAGACCATGCGGCCCACCTGCGCCACGCTCGTATAGGGGCGCAGGCTCCAGCTCTTCTCGGTGAGGCCGATCCAGATCGGGCCCTCCCGCTTCAGGAGCGCCGCCAGGGTGCAGTCGTCGATCAGGGCCCCGCGGATGGCGGCGATCCCGCCCGCGCGCTCCAGCGCCGCCCGATCCGCCAGCATGCATCCCCCCGCGCCCGCCGCCAGCCTCGACCCCGGCCGGTTCACCGTGGCGAAGGGATAGAGCATCTGGAAGAAGAACACGAAGGCGGGGATCAGGAACCGCTCGGCCGCCGTGCGGCAGTGCAGCTTGACCATGATGGAGGCGAGGCTCAGCCCCCCCGCCTCGCACCGCGCCACCAGGGTGCGCAGGTTGTCGGGGGCGTGGCCGATGTCCGCGTCCGTCAGCATCAGGTACTTGGGCGCGGGCTCCCCCGCGGAGGCGTGGGCCGCGCCCTGGCTGACGGCGGCGAGCTTGCCCGTCCAGCCCGCGGCCAGCGGGGCGGCGGCCAGCACCTCCAGCCGGTCGCCCCGGCCCAGCGCGGCGGCGGCGGCGCGGGCGGCGGCGGCGGTGCCGTCGGTGGAGCCGTCGTCCACCAGCACCACGCGGAAGGGCCCCGGATAGTCCTGCGCCAGGAGCGAGCCCACCGAGCGCGCCACCACGTCCGCCTCGTCGCGCGCGGGCACCACCGCCGCCACGGCGGGCCAGGCGGCGGGGGCGGGGGGCGTGCGGCGGTCGTCGCGCTCGCCCGCCAGCCAGAAGCCGCCCCGCGCGGCGATCAGGTAGACCCAGGTCCCGCAGGTCAGCAGGCCCACGACGAGGGCGGCCGCGGCCGGGACGCTCATGCCTTGAGCCGGCCGTGCTCGGCGAACCAGCGGTAGGCGTCGCCCACCGCCTCGCGCCAGGGCCGCGCGGTGTAGCCGAGCTCCGCCTGCGCCTTGGCCGAGGAGAAGAACATCTTGTAGGCGGCCATCTTGAGCGCGTCGCGCGTCACGAAGGGCTCCTTGCCCGTCACCCGCGCCACCGCCTCCGCCGCCGCCGCCAGCGGGAACAGCGGCCCGCGCGGCAGGGCCACGGTGGGGGGCTTCCTGCCCGACAGCCGGGCGATCTCCGCCAGGAGGTCGCGCAACTCCACGTCCCGCCCGCCCAGGACGTAGCGCTCGCCGATGCGGCCGCGGTCCATGGCCAGGAGGTGGCCGGCGGCGATGTCGTCCACGTGGGCGATGTTCAGCCCCGTGTCGACGAAGGCGGGCATCTTGCCCGTGGCGGCCTCCACGATGATGCGCCCGGTGGGGGTGGGCTTCACGTCGCGCGGGCCGATGGGGGTGGACGGGTTGACGATCACCGCGGGCAGGCCCTCGTCCCGCACCATGGCCTCCACCAGCCGCTCGGCCACCACCTTGGAGCGCTTGTAGGCGCCGATGGCGGTCTCGGGCGTCAGCGGGCGCGTCTCGTCCGACGCCTGGCCGGGCGTCAGGCCGTGCAGGCTGAGCGTGGCCACGCTGGAGCAGTAGACGATGCGCTCCACCCCCGCCGCCAGCGCGGCGCGCATGACGTTGGACGTCCCCTCCCGATTGTGGCGCACGATCTCCTCGGGGTCGCGCGCCCACAGGCGGTAGTCGGCGGCCACGTGGTAGGCGCGGCGCACGCCCTTGAAGGCGGGCACGAGGGAGGCCGCGTCCAGCAGGTCGCCGGTGACCACCTCCGCGTCGAGCCCCTCCAGGTTGGTGCGGGGGGAGGAGGCGCGCACCAGCACGCGCACCGGCTCGCCGCGCGCCAGGAGCGCGCGCGCGACGGCCGAGCCCACGAAGCCCGAGGCTCCGGTCACCAGCACGCGGTCGGCCACTTGCGTCCCTCCTGGGCGTCCGCGGCCCTTCTACACGCCCGGGGCGGTGAAGGGAGGGCCGGCGGGGGGCGGCGCGGCCGGCCCGGGCAGGGCGCCCGCGTCGCCGGAGGGCGCGGTCGGGTTGTCCGGCTGGGGGTGGAGCAGGGCGCCGGGCGTGGGCGCGACCGAGCCGGCCGCCGCCGGGGCGGGAGCCGCATCCGCGCCCGGGTCGTCGAAGTCGGGCAGGGCGTTCACGTCCACCTGCCGGCCCGTGATCTCCGCCCGGCGGTTCTGCAGGTAGAAGGAGCGCAGGGAGGCGTACTCGTCCGTGGAGAGCGCCTTCAGCGCCTTGAGGTCGCCGTCCGCCTCCGCGCGCTTGTCCAGCCCGCCCAGCACCGTGGAGCTCGCGCCCACCGCGTAGTCGAACGGGTAGCGCGTCCAGGTGAGGGGGTTCAGCGCCGCGTCCACCCCGCCGCCCGCCAGGTCGCGCACGGTGGAGGGGCCCAGCACCGGCAGGTAGACGTAAGGGCCGGACTTCACGCCGTAGCGGCCCAGCGTGGTGCCGAAGCCGTTGTCGTGGTGGGGCAGACCGCCGGGGGTGGCCACGTCCAGCAGGCCCGCCAGGCCGAAGGTGGTGTTCACCGCCAAGCGCGACAGCGTGCGCCCCGCCAGGCCGAACCGGCCCTGGAGCAGGTCGTTCGCCGCCACCAGGGGCTCGCCCAGGTTGGCGAAGGCGTGGCGCAGCGCCGTGCGGATCGGCCGGGGCGTCGCGTGCTTGTAGAACACCGCGCCCGGGCGGAAGGCGCGCCGGTCCAGCACCGCGTTGATCGCGAAGAAGCGGCGGTTGGTGCGCTCCCAAGGATCGCCGGGCGAGGCCGCGGCCGCGACCGGGCCGACCGCCGCGACCGGCGGGCCGGGGGCGCGGGCCTGGGCGCGCGCCCCGCCGGCGAACAGCGTCACCGTGGCGAATAAAGCGCACGTCGTGATCGCCGCGGCGGCTCCCGGACCGGCCGATGGTGTCCGCCTCATTCTCGTCCTCCGAAGCTGCGACGCCGCTGCGCTTGCCCGGCACGTGTCGATGCTGACATGAGGGCGGTCTAGCCTGGGCGGCGCGCAATGTCGCCAGGGGCGCCGCCCGCGCCTCGACCCCGGGCGCGGAGGATGGAGCACCTTGGCCTTCTGGACGGAGATGCCGGGCGCCCTGCTCCTGCTGCTGGCGATGGCGGGGGCGGTCTACACCCTGGCGGCCGCGCGCATGCTGGGCCGGGTGGCGCCCGCGTCCGCGCCCGTCCTTCTGGCCGCCACCGCGCCGGAGGTGGCCGTGCTCAAGCCCCTGCACGGGCTGGAGCCGGAGCTGGAGGCGGACCTGCGCTCCTTCATCGACCAGGACTATCCGGGACGCTACCGCCTGCACCTGGGCCTGCAGCGCCACGACGACCCCGCCCGCCCCCTGGCCGAGCGCCTGGCCGCCGAGCACCCGGGGATGGTGGAGCTGGTGGTCGACCCCGCCCAGCACGGGGCCAACCGCAAGGTGTCCAACCTCATCAACCTGTCGGCCAACGTGGCGGGCGAGGTGTTCGTGCTGTCCGACAGCGACATCCGGGTGGAGCGCGACTACCTCCGCCGGGTGGTGGGGGCGGTGACCGAGCCCGGCGTGGGGGCGGTGACCTGCTACTACGCCGGCCGCGCGGCGCGGCCCGGCTGGCCGGCGCGGCTGGCGGCCATGGGCATCTCCTACGCCTTCCTGCCCCAGGTGGTGCTGGCGGTGCGGATCGGCGCGGCCCGGCCGTGCATGGGTTCCACCATCGCCATCTCGCGCGCCACCCTCCACGAGATCGGCGGCTTCCACGCGGTGGCCGACGTGCTGGCCGACGATTACGAGCTCGGGCGCCTGGTGCGGGCGCGGGGCAAGTCGGTGGTGCTGCCGCCCATGGTGGTGCGCCACGGCTGCGACGAGCCGCGCATGACGGACCTGTGGCGCCACGAGGTGCGCTGGCAGACCACCATCCGCGGCCTCGATCCGGCGGGCTATTTCGGCAGCGTGGTCACCTATCCCGTGGCGCTGGCGACGCTGGGCGCCCTGCTCTTGGCCGCCCCCGCCCCCGCCCTGTGGCCCGTCCCGGCGCTGGTCCTGCTCGCGGCGCTGGGGGCTCGCCTGTGGCTTAAACGTCGCGTCGACGCGGTGGTGGGCGCTTCCTCCGGGCCATGGTGGCTGACGCCCGCCCGCGATATACTATCTTTCGCCGTGTTCCTGGCCGCAGCTCCCGCCCGCAAGGTGGACTGGCGCGGCGCGCGCTTCCACGTCGGTCACGACGGCGAGATGTCGCCGGTCTGAGGGTCCTCCCCGTCATGTCGCTCCGCACCCTGTTCCTACAGGCCCCCTCGTTCGACGGCTTCGACGGCGGCGCCGGCTCGCGCTACCAGGCCAAGCGGGAGATCCGCTCGTTCTGGTTCCCCACCTGGCTGGCCCAGCCCGCCGCCCTGGTGGAGAACTCCAAGCTGATCGACGCGCCCCCCACGGGCGTCACCCTGGCGCAGGTCACGGCCCAGGCCCACGACTTCGACCTGGTGGTCATGCACACCTCCGTGCCGTCCTTCGACTCGGACGTGAAGTGCGCGGTGGCGCTCAAGTCGGCCAACCCGAAGCTGAAAATCGGCATGATCGGCGCCAAGGTGGCGGTGAAGTCCGACGAGAGCCTGGCGGACGCGCCCGTGGTCGACTTCGTCGCGCGCAACGAGTTCGACTTCACCATCAAGGAGGTGGCCGACGGAGCGCCCTGGTCGTCGATCCTGGGCCTGTCCTACCGCAACGAGGAGGGCAACGTCGTCCACAACCCGGATCGCCCGATCCTGGAGGAGATGGACAGCCTGCCGAGCGTGATCGACGTCTACCATCGCGACCTGCGGATCGAAGACTACTTCATCGGTTACCTGAAGCACCCCTACATCTCGGTCTACACCGGACGGGGCTGCAAGAGCCGTTGCACCTTCTGCCTGTGGCCCCAGACCGTGGGCGGCCACCGCTACCGCACCCGCTCGGTGGAGAACGTGGTGGAGGAGATCCGTCGCGCCAAAGAGCTGTGGCCGCAGGTGAAGGAGTTCTTCTTCGACGACGACACCTTCACCGACGACCTGCCGCGCGCCGAGGCCATCGCCAAGGGCCTGGGCGAGCTGGGCGTCACCTGGTCGTGCAACGCCAAGGCCAACGTGCCGCGCGCCACGCTCGAGAAGCTGAAGGCGGGCGGCCTGCGCCTGCTGCTGGTGGGTTACGAGTCCGGCGACCAGCAGATCCTGCACAACATCAAGAAGGGCATGCGCGTCGAGGTCGCCGAGAAGTTCACCCAGGACTGCCACGACCTGGGCATCCAGATCCACGGTACCTTCATCGTCGGCCTTCCCGGCGAGACCAAGGAGACCCTGGAGAAGACCAAGGCCTGGGCCCGCAAGATCAACCCGCACACCATCCAGGTGTCGCTGGCCGCGCCCTATCCCGGCACCCACCTCTACGACCAGGCGGTGGAGAACGGCTGGCTCGACGCCTCCAACGCCGAGCTGATCAACGACAAGGGCATCCAGATCGCGCCCCTGCACTATCCGGGCGTGCTGAGCCACGACGAGATCTTCCACTCGGTGGAGGACTTCTACAAGAAGTTCTACTTCCGCCCGGCCAAGATCGGCTCCATCGTCAAGGAAATGGTCACCGACTTCGACATGATGAAGCGCCGCCTGCGCGAGGGCGTGGAGTTCGCCGCCTTCCTCAAGGAGCGCAAGGCGGCGTGAATTCACGATCCGGGGCGGGCGAGCCGCCCCGCCTGATCGTCACCGCCGACGACTTCGGGGCCTCGCGCGAGGTCAACGAAGCCGTCGAGCGGGCCTTCAGCCACGGCGTGCTGCGCGCCGCCAGCCTGATGATGGCCGCGCCGGGGTGCGCGGACGCCGTGGCGCGCGCGCGTCGCCTGCCCGGCCTGCGCGTGGGGCTGCACCTCGTGCTGGTGGAGGGGCGGCCACCGCTTCCCGCCGCCGACCTGCCCGACCTCGTGGGGCCCGACGGCCTGTTCCGGCGCGACATGGCGGCGGCGGCGGTGGACATGTTCTTGCGCCCCCGCGCGCGCCGCCAGCTCCTGGCGGAGGTCCGCGCCCAGTTCGCCGCCTTTGCGGCCACGGGCCTCAAGCTCGACCACGTCAACACCCACAAGCACTTCCACCTGCACCCGACCATCTCCGGCGCGATCCTGAGCGTCGGGCGTGACTACGGCCTCCTCGCCAGCCGCGCGCCCGTGGAGCCGCGGGCGGTGCTGCGCGCGGTCGACCCCGCGGGCGACCCCGGCCCCGCCTACGTCACCGAGCCCTGGGCGCGGCTGGTGCGCGCGCGCTTCCGGCGCCAGGGCGTGGCGGTGGCCGACCAGGTGTTCGGCTTGGCCTGGTCGGGGGCGATGACCCCCGCGCGGGTGGCGGGGCTGGTGGCGCGCCTGCCGCCGGGGCTGACCGAACTCTACACCCACCCCGCCACCGCCGGCGGCTGGGAGGGCGAGGCCCCCGGCTACCGCTACGCCGAGGAGTTGGAGGCGCTGACCTCGCCCGCGGTGCTGGAGGCGGTGCGCGCCCGCGGCGCGGTGCTGGGCGGCTTCACCGACTTCGCCTGAGCGGCCCGCCGGACCTTATCGACCCGCCCGGCGTTTGGCTGTATTCCATACCGCTCGATACCGACCAGGAGCGTCGCCGTGAACGCGCTTGTCACCACCCCCGACCGTACGGGCCTCATCCCGCCGGACCGCGACGCGTCGGCTTACCCGCTGCCGGCGCCCGGCGAGAAGGTGCGCTTGGGCTCGGACGCGCACAGGAACCTGTTCGCGCGCACGCTGCTGGACACTTTCGACGCCTACAAGCCCGCCCTGATCGACTGGCCCAAGCTCGCGCCCGACGCCCTCCAGCGCGTCACCTCCCTGCCCATCTGGGACATAGCGGTGCAGACGGAGGGCAAGGCCGGCGTCCGCATGCAGAACTATGCGGACGTGATCGCCGACCCGCTGGTCAAGCAGGCGCTGGACCTCAACGCCTTCGAGGAGCGCCGCCACAAGCTGGTGCTGTCGGGCCTGGTCGCCGCCTACGACATCCCGCTGGAGCCCGAGCCCGAGTACAAGGTGCCCCGTGACCGCGAGTGGGCCTACATGGTCACCGGTTTCTCCGAGTGCGTGGACAGCTTCTTCGCCTTCGGCCTGTTCGAGACCGCGCGCCGCTCCGGCTTCTTCCCGGCGGAACTGGTGGAGACCTTCGAGCCCGTGGTCCACGAGGAGGGCCGCCACATCCTGTTCTTCGCCAACTGGGTGGCCTGGCACCGGCGCCGGCTCAACCCGTTCCAGCGGGTCGCCTTCGAGCTGAAGGTGGCGGCCGTGTGGGTGTTCCTGGCCTATGAGCGCATGGGCATCGCCTCGGGCATGGACGACGCCACGGACGCGCAGAAGGACAAGGTGAAGTCCAAGCAGGCCCAGGACAACAACTTCACCGTCACCGGCGCGAGCTCGGTGGGCGAGGACCTGGACGTGTGGGAACTGATGGCGCTGTGCCTGTCGGAGAACGACCGTCGTCTGGGCGTGTACGACAAGCGGCTGGTGCGGCCGATGGTCATGCCCACCCTGGTGCGGTTGGCGCTCGCCGTCGTGCGCCGCCTGCCCAAGCGCCGCGCCGCCGCCCGGTTGCAGCCCGCCTGAGCCCCGCGTCGGCGGGCGTCAGCTCGCGCTGAGCACGTTCAGCAGCGACGAGGCCTTGAGCGTGCCGAACACCTGGGCGGAGGCGTCCAGCGCGGCGGTGGCGAGCTGTAGGTCGGTGGCCGCCTTGGCGGGGTCGGCGTCCGTGATGTTGGCCAGCACGCCGTCCGCCCCGCTCTTCTGGGCGTTGACGCGCGCCAGCGTGGTGTCCACCCGGTTCTGCACCACCGCGTTGGAGGCCACCGCGCCCGAAACGGTCGTTCCCGCCGCGTCGAACCCCGCGAGGGTGGCCTTCAGCGCGTCCTGCTGGGCGGCGGTAAGCTTGCCGGGGGCGCCCGCCGGCGGCTGGAACAGGTCGGCCACCGCCTTCAGCGCGGCGTAGAACTTGGTCCCGATCCCGTCGGCGAGCTGGCCGGAACTGACGCTGACCTGGTCGTCGAGCCGGTAGGTCTCGACCTGGTCGCCGTTGTTGAAGGTGGGCGGCGTCAGCGTCTCCACCGCGCCCGCGGGGTCCGCGGCGGCGGCGACGACGGGGGGCGTGTCCGGCTGGCCGCCGGCGAACAGGTAGCGGCCCTGGTAGTTGACGTTGAGCGCGTCCGTGGCCTGCTCGGACCAGCCCTTGAGCGACTGCAGGAGGGTGGTCGCGTCGCCGGTGGCGAGGGCGGAGAACACCGCCTGGCGCGCGCCGGTCACCGCGTCCGACACTCCCGTCAGCGCCTGGGCCTGGGCGTCCAACCGGTCGGAGAGCTGCGAGCCCGCGTCCGCGTAGGCCCCGAGCCGCGCGGTGGTCACCTGCAGGGCGGTGAGCGCGTCCGCGTGGGCGGCGTAGCCCTTCAGGTCGCCCGCGACCTTCTGGCTCGACACCTGCCGCTGGGCGATCGCCTGGCGCGACTGGTTGAGTTGGATGCCCAGCAGCACCGACTGGTAGCTCGCGGCGGTGGATATGCGGTTCATCAGTTCCCCACCATGCTGAGAAGGGTGTCGAACACGTCCTTGGCCGCCTGGATCATGCGGGCGGAGGCGTTGTAGGCCTGCTGGTAGGTGGTCAGGTTGACCAGCTCCTGGTCGATGTTGACGCCCTCCGTCGAACTGCGCCGACCGTCCACCTCCGTCTTGACGGCGGCGGCCTGGTCGGCGGCGGTCTGGGCGGCGTCCGCCGTGCGGGCGACGGCCGCGCCGAAGCGCGCCGAATAGTCGGCCAGCGTGGCGCGCGCCGCGCCGGCCGCGCCGGAGGCGGCGAAACTCGTGGCCGCGTTCGCCGCCCCCGCCAGCGCCGTGGCGCCGCTCCCGTCCGAGGTCGACAGCGGCGGCGTCTTGGAGGGATCGTACTTGGCGATGGCGAGCCTGGACGGGTCGCCCAGTATGTCCGGCCGCACGGACAGGGCGCCCAGCCGCGCGCCGCGCGCCGCGTCGCCGACGCCGAACAGCCGGCTCAGCGGCACCCCCGAGCCCGTGCGCTGGGTGGTGTCGGAGGCGACGCCCAGCTTCACCCCCGAGGCGCCCGCGTCGAAGCCCAGCCGCCCTTCCCCGTCCAGGCTGAACTTGCCGTAAAGCCCCACCCCGCTCGCGGGGGAGTTCAGCGCGGCCAGAAGGTCGTCCACCGTGCCGCCCGCGGGCGTCACCGTCACCGGCCGCAGGGCGGAGCCGTCCGCGGCGGTCAGGTTGAAGGTGACGGCGCCGCCGGCGTAGCCGCTCGCGTCGCTCCCCCGCAGGCCGGTGGCGAAGCCCGTGCCCGCCGTGGAGGTGACCAGGTCGTTGAGGCCGAAGAAGCTGGAGAAGCCCTGGTCGGCGTTGGGCGCCCCCGTGACCGGGTCCGCCTTGGCCCCCGTTCCGCTCACCACCAGGCCCGCGGTCTGGGGCGAGGCCGTGGGGGTCAGCGCCAGGCTGAGCGCGCCGGCCGCCGAGAAACTCGCCTGCGACTTGGGCGAGAGCGCGCCGTTCAGCGTGGACAGGAAGGTCGCGGGGGTGAAGGCCGCGCCGTTGATCGTGCCCGCGTCGAAGTCGATCGACACGTCCTGGGCCGACACGCCCGTCAGCCCCGTCACGGAGATCGTGGTCTTGCCCGTGAAGTGCGACACGGCGGTGGGCAGGTCGAGCCCGGTGGCGGCGCCGGTGAGGGTCTGCGGCGGGGGGACGGCGGAGTAGCCGTTGTGCGCGGCGTTGAGCTGGGCGGCGGTCTGGCCGATCAGCTCGGACAACTGGCCCTTGAGGCCGGGCAGGGTGCTGTCGCGCAGGTCCGCCAACCCCGCCACCTCGCCTGACGCCGGGACCGCCAGGGTCCGCACGGCGCCGTCCCCCCCGGTGACGCTGAACGAGCCGGGCGTGGTGGCGCCGTCGTAGGCGAGGGTGGCCGCCTTCCCCAGGGAGATCAGCTGGGCTCCGTCCGGCGTGCGCAGGTCCACCCCGCCCGCGGCGCGCGGCGAGACCTGCACCTGGATCAGCGCCGAGAGCTTGTCGAGCGCCTGGGCCTGCTGGTCCTGGGCGCCCGAAGCGTCCCCGCCGGACACGGTGGCGCGGCTGATCTCCGAGTTCAGGTCGTTGATCTGGGAGATCAGCGCGTTGGCGCTGTCGATGTCGGCGCCGATGCGGGTTCCCGCCTGGGCGGCCAGGTCGTCCAGCCCCGCGCCCAGGTCGCCCGCCTGGTCGAACAGGTCCTGCGCCTTGGGCACGGCCTGGGCGCGGGCGGTGGAGCTCGGGGCGGCGGCCAGGGTGACGAAGCCGGAGAAGGTGGCGCTGAGCTGGCTGAAGAAGCTGGTGGCCGCGTTGGGGTCGCCGAACAGCGACTGGGCCTGGTCCAGCAGGTCCGCCCTGGCGGCGGTCGCGCCGCCGTCCGACGCCGCCCGCCGGCTGGCGGCGTCCAGGAACTGGTCGGCCGCCGTGCGGACGCCGGCTATCCCCACCCCCGAGCCCAGGCCCCCGGCGTAGAGCGACTCCTGGTCGACGACCTTGCGGACATAGCCGGGCGTGTTGACGTTGGCGACGTTGTCCGAGGTGGTCCGCAGGCCCGCCTGGGCGACGTTCAGCCCCGACTGGGCGCTGTTGAGGATGGAGTTCAGCGACACGCGAACGTCTCCCTGGCGGAACGCCCCTCGGCGGAACCTGCCCGGCGCCCGCGGCGGCGCCCGGCAGGATCGGCCGCCCGCGCGGCGGGGGGCGGAGGGGCGGAGTCCTTGTCGGGCAAGGCGCGCGGGCTGGCGGGGCGGGGCATCACCTCCCGGCCGTCGCAAGCCGGGCGCCAGCCGCGCCGCCGCCGCCATCGGCCCGGCAAAACACGGCGCCGCCCTCTCCCGGACCGGCAAATCCGGCCGGGGGAGGGCGGCGCATGCGCCTTCGCCCGCGCCGCCATCCCTTGTCCCGCAAGGACTCGTGGTGCGGGCGGCCCTGTGGCGCGGGCTTTGCGGAAGCTCGCAACGAACCGCCCGGCGCAGCATGCGCGATCGTCCTCACGCCTCCTTCGCGAGAGCCATGTCGACCGCGTCCTCCGTTTCCTCCGCACCTTCCGTGCGGCCGCCCGCCGCCATCTCCGCCGCCCCGCTCCCGATGGACGAGGGCCCGAGCTTCGACGAGCTGGCTTCCGCCGCCGCGCCCGACCGGCGGGCGGTCCGCACGCCCGCGCCCCGCCCGTCCACCTCGACGGCCGAGGACGACCGCAGGGAGCGACGCGAAGCGCGGCGGGACGACCCGTCCACGGCCGAGCGGCCCGCATCCTCCGCCGCGACCGTTCCGGCCCGGCCCGTGTCCGCCCGGCCCGCCGCCGCCCGCCCCGCCCCGTCGCCGGTCCAGCCCGCCAGGGCGGCGACCTCCTCCGCGCCTGCCGCGCCTTCCGGCGGCGTGGCGAAGTCCGGAACCACGACCGGAGCGACGGGCGCGCCTGCCGGGCGCAAGGCCGCGGACTCTTCGGGGGACGCTTCGGAGGACGTCGCAACCGCGACCGGGCCCGGGACGGACACGCCGGCCGCCCCGG
>CAXSDV010000041.1:0-7292 GCA_964235945.1 uncultured Caulobacteraceae bacterium | reverse complement strand
CCCGCCGCGCCGGTCCCGTCGCCGGGTCCAGGAACGCCGCCCCAGGCCGCCGCCGGCGCCGCTTCGCCCGGCGCCGCGACGCCCGCCCCCGCCGACCTCGCGCCCGCCCCGTCGACGACGGCCGCGTCGCCGCCGGGCGCCGCCTCCGACCCTGCGGACGCCTTGGCGATGCGGCCGGACCCGGCCGCGCCGGTCGCTGCGCCCGTCGCACCCGCGCCCGCCGCACCCGCGCCCGCCGCCCCACCCGCGCCCTCCACCCCCGCTTACGCCGCCGCCGGTCCCGCCGCCTCGCCCGGACCGGCGGCGGCCTCCAAGACCGTCAAGGCGGCCGGCGCCGTCCAGCCGGGCGCCGTCAAGGCCGGGGCGGGCGCGGTCGCGGCCGCCTCCGTCGCCGCCGGGTCGACGGTCGCGTCCAGCGCCGTCCTCTCCCCGGCGGCTCCGGTCTTGGCGGCCCAGGACGCGGGATCGGACGCCACCCCCTCGGACGACGCCTCCACCGACCCGGAGCCGGACGTGGCGACCGCCGGTCCCGCCGCGCCCGCCGGCCCCGCCGCCGCCCAGACTGCGGACGCTCCGGCCGCGGCCGCCGCCGTTCGGGGCGCCCCCGAAACCGTGGCGGGCCTCGCCGCCGCCCTGGTCAAGCGGCTGGACGGCCGCTCCAGCCGTTTCGACGTGGCGCTCAACCCCCTGGGCCTGGGGCGGGTGGACGTGCGCCTGGAGATCGGCGCGGACGGACGCACCACCGCCGCCCTGAGCTTCGACCGCCCTGAAGCGGCCGACCTTTTGCGCGCCCGCTCGGGCGAACTGCGCGCCGCCCTGTCCCAGGCGGGGTTCGACCTGCCCGCCGACGCCCTCAGTTTCGACGTCGCCTCCGGCGGCGGCGGGGCCGGCGCGGGCTTCGCCTCCAACCCGGGCGCGGGCGGCTTCACCGGGGGCGACAGCTCCGGCGGGGGCCGCGCCACGTCGCGCCTCGGGGCGTTCTCCGCCGCCGCGGGCCTGGACGACCCGCCCCCGCTCCCTTCCGCCGTCCGCGCCCTGCGCGGGCTCGACATCCGCATCTAGAACCCGGGCCGTTCCTCCCATGAGCACCACCAGCGTCATCCCCGCGTCGGCGGTCACGCCGACCATCTCCACCAACTCGAGCGCCCAGGCCGACCTCCTGTCGGGCGCGGCCAACCTGGACGAGGCGAACTCCACCTTCCTGACGCTGCTCACCACCCAGCTGAAGAACCAGGACCCGACCTCGCCGCTGGACACCAACCAGTTCACCGCCCAGCTCGTGCAGATGACGGGGGTGCAGCAGCAGCTCCTGTCCAACCAGCTGCTCCAGCAGCTCGTCAGCCAGAGCGGCGCGGGGCAGGGCGCCGCAAGCGCCATCGGCCTGATCGGCAAGAGCGTCACCGCCGCCAGCGGGGCCGCGACGCTTTCGGGCGGCAAGGTCGGCTGGGGCTACAGCCTGGACGGCGCCGCCGCCTCCGCCTCGCTGACCGTGTCGGACTCGGCGGGCAGGACCGTGTGGAGCGGCGCCGCCCCCGACCTGTCCAAGGGCGCGCACGCCTTCAACTGGGACGGAAAAACCAGCGCGGGCGCGCAGCTCCCGGACGGCGGGACCTACACCCTGCAGGTCGCCGCCCAGGACGCGACCGGCGAGACCGTCGCCGCCTCGCCCCGGATCACGGGCGTGGCGAGCGGCGTGCAGACGATCGCCGGCCAGACGGTCGTGCAGGTCGGCTCCAGCCAGGTCCCGTTGTCCAGCATCACCGGCGTTTCCGCCGCCTCCTGAACCCACGCCCCAAGGATCAGATCATGAGCATCAACAGCGCCCTCTTGTCCGGCGTGTCCGGACTTCTCGCCAACTCCACCGCCCTGTCGTCGATCTCCGACAACATCGCCAACTCCAACACGGTCGGCTACAAGCAGGGCGAGACCGACTTCGAGGACGTGGTCACCGCCTCGGCGGTGCGCGGCAGCTACAACGCCGGCGGCGTGCTGGGCGTGACGCGCCGCCTGGTGAGCCAGCAGGGCGACTTCACCCAGACCACCTCGTCCACCGACCTGGCCATCTCCGGCCAGGGCCTGTTCGTGGTGACCACCAAGCCGGACGGCCTGACCTCCACCGACGAGCGCGACTTCACCCGGGCGGGCTCCTTCACCCGCGACTCCCGGGGCTACCTGAAGAACACCTCCGGCTATTACCTGCAGGGCTGGCTGGCGGACGCGAGCGGCGCCATCGCCACGGACCCGTCCGACCTGTCCAAGCTGTCGTCCATCAACATATCGAGCTTCGGCGGGGCGGCGGAGGCGACCACCAGCGTGTCGGTGAACGCCAACCTCAACTCCAGCCAGCAGGTGTCGGCGGCGGGGGCCGCCTACCAGCCCGGCGACATCTCCTCCGGCAAGGCGACGCCCGACTTCACCGTGCCCATCTCGGTGGCCGACAGCCAGGGCGGCACGCGCAACCTGGACCTGCAGCTGATCAAGACCGGCACCAACACCTGGGCGGCGGAAGTGGTCGCCAACCCCAAGACGGACGTCAACGACCCGAACGGCCTGATCGCCAAGGGCGTGATCGCCTTCACCACCGACGGCAAGCTGGACCCGACCAAGACCACGCTTCCCGCCACCCTGCCCATCGGCAAGTCGGGCGACGCGACCGTGCCCAGCTGGTCGGCGGGGCTGGGCATCTCGGCCGAGCCCCTGACGCTGGACCTCGGCCAGGCGCCCGGCGGCCTCACCCAGGCCTCGGCCAAGAGCGTGGTGCAATCGGTGACCACCAACGGCGCCACCTTCGGCAACCTGACCGCCGTGGACATCGACGCCAACGGTTTCGTCACCGCCAACTACGACAACGGCGTGAGCCGCAAGATCGCCCAGGTGGCGGTGGCGACCTTCCCCAATCCCGACGGCCTGCGCGCGGCCTCCGGCGACGTGTTCCAGGTCTCGCTGGACAGCGGGACCTACAACCTGAAGACCGCCGGCACGGGCGGCGCCGGCAAGATCTCCCCCTCGACGCTGGAAGCGTCGACGGTGGACCTGTCGGCACAGTTCAGCAGTCTGATCGTCACCCAACGGGCCTACTCGGCTTCGTCCAAGATCATCACCACCGCCGATGAAATGTTGCAGGACCTCATAGACATTAAGCGCTAGTAACGCGCCGTAGACGCCCAGAGACTTCAAATGACAACTGGCGGCTGCTCAATGTGTCAGAACGGGACGATCGCCCCTACCGTCTTTTTACTGTCCGGCTTAAGCGGCTGTTATGCCGGCTGCGTCACTCTGTCGATCGAACGAGACGGGAGGGCGTGAGCCATGTTGCAGCCGCAACGCCTCAACACCAGGGGCGAGCGCTACGTGATCGGGCCGACGGGCGCGCCGCTGACGGTGGCGGACCTGCCGCCGCCCAGCACCCAGCGCTGGGTCATCCGCCGCAAGGCCGAGGTGGTGGCCGCCGTGCGCGGCGGCCTGCTCAGCGAAACGGACGCCTGCGCCCGCTATTCGCTCTCGGAGGAGGAGTTCGGGGCTTGGCAGGCGGCCATCGACCGCCACGGCATGCAGGGCCTGCGCACCACCCGCATCCAGCAGTACCGCGACTGAACCCGCCGAAACGCCCGCTCCCGCGGGCCCGGGGCGCGCCGCTTGATGCGGGGGGCGCCTCCGCCTAGCTTCCGGCCCATGACGATCCGCCCCATCCTCGACGTCGCCGACGACCTGGCCGTCCTCAAGCGGAAGTCGGAGCCCGCGGGCGTCGTGGACGACGAGCTCCGCGCTCTGATGGACGACATGCTGGAGACCATGTACGCCGCCCCCGGCATCGGCCTCGCCGCCATCCAGATCGGCGTCCCCAAGCGGGTGATCGTCATGGACCTGGCCCGGGAGGACGAGCCCCGCGCCCCCCGCTTCATCATCGACCCCGTGGTGACCTGGAGCTCCGAAGAGCGCAGCGTCTACGACGAGGGCTGCCTGTCCATCCCCGAGGTGTACGACGAGGTGGAGCGGCCCGCGCGGGTGCGCGTGTCCTACCTCGACCGCGAGGGCGCGCGGGTGGAGGAGGAGGCGGACGGGCTCTACGCCACCTGCCTCCAGCACGAGATCGACCACTGCGACGGCGTGCTGTTCCTCGACCACCTGTCCCGGCTCAAGCGCGACCGCGCCATCGCCCGGGTGAAGAAGGCCAAGCGCGCCGCCGCCTAGCCCGAGGTCTCCTCCTCCGCCGCGCGCCGCCGTCGGCCCAGGCGCGGGGCGGCGATGCGGCGCACGTTGAGGCGTACGCCGCGGCTGGCCATCAGCATCTCCGTCATGAAGGCGACCAGGGCGCCGATGGTGCACAGCACCCCCAGGCCGAAGGTCGACACCAGCGCCGCCCGCGCCTCCCACGCGCGCAGCGAGCCCACGAACAGCACGAGAATGGACGAGCCGGTCGCCGCCCCGCCCACCGCCGCCAGCACGCCGGCCGCGTCCAGCGCGTGGGAGCGGCGGCGCAACTGGCGCAGGCGCGCGCGCAGCCGCTCCGTGTCGTGGTCGTCGGCGGTGTCCAGCGCGTCCGCGGTGCGCTCCACCTGGTCGGACACCCGCGCCAGCCGGGTGGAGAACACGCCCAGCAGGGCGGCGATGGCCGACAACAGGAACACGGGCGTGAGCGCCAGCTGGATCAGGTGGGCGACGCCGATCAGCGTGCCGGTGGCGGGCGGCTCCATGCTCGCGCCATAGCCCGCGCCCGTTGGCCGCGATAGAGCAACGCCGATGCCCCTGCGCCTCGCCTTCCTCGGAACCCCGCAGTTCGCCGTCCCCTCCCTGGCCGCCGTGGCGGAAACGGGGGCGCAGGTGGCCGCCGTCTACACCCAGCCGCCCCGGCCGCGCGGACGGGGCCAGGCGCCGCGACCCTCGCCGGTGCAGGACTATGCGGACGCGCGGGGCTGGCCCGTGCGCACGCCGCTCTCCATGAAGGACCCGGACGAGGCGCGGGCCTTCGCGGCGCTGGACCTCGACCTCGCGGTGGTGGTCGCCTACGGCCAGATCCTGCCCCCCGCCGTGCTGGACGCGCCGCGGGGGGGCTGCTGGAACCTGCACGGCTCGCTCCTGCCGCGCTGGCGCGGGGCCGCGCCCATCCAGCGCGCCCTCATGGCGGGGGACGCGGAAACGGGGGCGCAGGTCATGCGCATGGGCGAGGCGCTGGACGACGGCCCCGTGCTGCTCACCGCGCGCCTGCCCATCGCGGACGACGACACCGCCGCCACTCTTTCCGAGCGCATGGCGCGGGAGGGGGCGGCCCTGTGGCCCCGCGCGCTGGAATTGATCGCCTCCGGCCAGGCGCGGCCCGAGCCCCAGGCGGGCGAGCCCACCTATGCGCGCAAGATCACCCCGGCCGAGGCGCGCATCGACTGGACGCGCCCGGCCGTCGAGCTCGACCGGCGCGTGCGCGCCCTGTCGCCCTTCCCGGGGGCCTGGTTCGAGGCCCCGTCCCCGCGCGGGCCGGTGCGCGTGAAGGCGTTGCTGGGCGCGCCCGTCCCCGGCTGGGGCGCGCCGGGCGAGGTGCTGGAGGACCGCCACGGCCTGGTGGTGGCGACGGGGGAGGGGGGCCTGCGCCTCCTGCGCCTCCAGCGCGAGGGCCGCGGCGTGCAGGAAGCGGCCGAGTTCCTGCGCGGCCTGCCCCTGCCGGCGGGGACGCGCCTGCCCGGCCCCGAAGGCGCCTGATGCCCCGCTACCGGCTGGTGGTCGAGTACGACGGCGGCCCCTACCACGGCTTCCAGTTGCAGGAGGGCGGGCCGGCCTCGGTGCAGGCGGAGCTGGAGCGCGCGGTCGCGGGCTTCAGCGGGGAGGCCGCGCGGGTGCACGTGGCCGGGCGCACGGACACGGGCGTGCACGCCACCGGGCAGGTGGTGCACTTCGACCTCGCCCGCGCCTTTCGCGCGGCGGTGGTGCGCGACGCGCTGAACGCCCACCTCGTGCCCGCCCCCGTGGTGGTGCTGGAGGCGGCGGAGGCGGCCCCCGACTTCCACGCGCGCTTCTCGGCCACGGGGCGCCGCTACCTGTACCGCATCCTCGACCGGAAGCCGCCGCCCGCCCTGCTGCGCGGCCGCGTCTGGTGGGTGAGGAAGCCGCTGGACGCGGGCGCCATGCACGCCGCGGCGCAGCGGCTGGTCGGGACCCACGACTTCACCACCTTCCGCGACGCCCGTTGCCAGGGCCGCACCCCGGTCAAGACGCTGGACGCGGCGCGGGTGGAGCGCGCGGACGGCGAGGTGCGGCTGTGGTTCTCCGCACGCTCCTTCCTCCACCGCCAGGTGCGCTCCATGACCGGCTCGCTGGCGGAGGTGGGCGTGGGCCGCTGGACGGCCGCCGACCTCGCCGAAGCCCTCGCCGCCCACGACCGCGCCCGCTGCGGCCCGGTCGCCCCGGCGGACGGACTGTACCTCACCGGCGTGGACTATCCCGCTCCGACCATCGCCGCGAGGGCGCCCGACGAGTGACGCCGCGGGCCTGCCGGAGCCGCCGTCACGCCGCCCGGCGTGCTGGCTGACTAAGCGAGGGCCGATGTGGAGCGGATTGCGCTCCTTGCCTTGTAGGTTAGGGTGCATGTGATTGCGCCAGCCGGGGCCAGCACGTGAATAGGCGCCGACTGCTTTCAGCTTCGCTCGCGCTCATGGGCTTCAACACGCCTGCGTTGGCTGATCCTCCACCAGCACCCCTTCCTTTTCCGACCGGTCCGCTTTCGAGGAACGGCGTTGCTAAGCGCTTTCGCATCTGTCCGCCGTCCGTCGCGGCGCCCTCGACGAAACTGCTGAGTGAACATGGTTCGGAGCGGCTGACCGATCTGCGCGGGAAGGTGCGGATCGTGACGCTCTGGGCTGAGTGGTGCGCGCCTTGCATCGCCGAGATGGCCGACTTCGCCGACCTGAACAGGCGCACAAGCGGCTCAGGTTTCGAGATCGTCGCCGTTCTTACCGGAAGCCAAGAACGGCTCGAGCTGCCCGAAGCTAAGGCGTTGCTGGAGAGTCACGGAGCCGTGCTTCCGTTGTTGATCGAGCCTCACGGGGGCGCGACGCTCCTCAACTCGGTCGCTTCAAGCCGAGGCGGCGCCGGTGCTCTACCTTGTACGCTGCTTCTGGATTATCGAGGGCTGGTCCGTGGTCGCGCCTTTGGAGCCGCTACGACCGCCCAAGTGGAGATGAAGAACGGACACGTGTCGGATGCGGCGAAGGCTGGAATGCTGGCGGGCCACTTCCACACGGATTGGGCGACTCCCGCGGCCGACGCTTTCGTCGCGGCCCTCAAGTCGGGTGCGCTTGCCTGAA
>CAXSDV010000040.1:0-25968 GCA_964235945.1 uncultured Caulobacteraceae bacterium | reverse complement strand
GCGGAGTCGTAGCTCCCGCCGGTGCGCGTCACGCCCGCGCCCTGGCCGGCGACGAAGCCCGTGAGTTGGAAGTTCGCGGCCCCGAGAACCGCGTCCGTGCCCGCGTCGTAGGTCTTGGTCGGGCCGCCCACCAACGAGGCGGTGACCGCCTTGGGCGTGATCGCCCCCGCGCCGGAGGCGATGGTGGGCAGCACGTAGTTGGCGAGGTTGGTGGCGCCCTGCGCGGCGAAGTCGCCTGCGCCGAGCGTGGTGGAGACGGTGCGCGCGCCCGCGTCGGCCCCGTCATAGCTCGCGGCCGTCTTCGTCACGCTCGCGCCCTGGCCGGCCACGAAGCCGGAGAGGGTGTAGTCGCCCGCGGCCAGCAGCGCGGTGGTGGTCGCGTCGTAGGTGCGCGTGGGAGCGCCCGTGATCGCCGCCGTCAACCCGCGCGGGTCGATCCTCCCCATCCCCGAGAGCGAGGTCGGGAGCATGTAGTTGGCGAGGTTGGTCGCGCCGACCGCGTCGAAGTCGGACGCCGTGACGACCGCGGTGACCCGCGAGGTCCCGGCGTCCGCCGAGGCGTAGGTTCCGCGGGTGGCCGTCACGTTCGCGCCCTGGCCGGAGACGAAACCGGACAGGGTGAAGTTGGACGACGTCAGGGCCGCCGATACGCCGCCGTCGTAGACCTTCTCCGGCAGGCCGACGAGGGCGCCCGTGAGCGCGCGCGGGGTGATCGAGCCCGCCCCGCTCGCCGTGGTCGGCAGGACGTAATTGGAGAGCAGGGTGGCGGCGCCCGCGGTGAAATCGCCCGCTCCCAGCGAGGTGGAGACGGTGCGCGCGCCGGCGTCGGCCCCGTCGTAGGCGCCCGCCGTCTTCGTCACGCTCGCGCCCTGGCCGGAGACGAAGCCCCCGAGCATGTACATGCCGGTGGTGAGGGTGGCGGTCGCGGCGCCGTCGTAGGTCTTCGTCGGGCCGCCGGTGATGGCGACGCTCAGCGGTGCGCGCGTGATGGTGGCGCCGAGGCCCGTCGGCTGGGTCAGCACATAGTCCTGGGCGTCGACGCCCGAGAGCGTGTAAGCGCCCGACAGCGTCACCGCGCGGGCGCCGGCGTCCGCGGAGGCGAATACGCCCGCGCCGGGACCGGCGAAGCGCACCGCGTCCGCGCCCTTGACCCCCGACAGGTGGGCGGAGGCGTCGCTGACCACGGCCGTCGTCCCGCCGTCGTAGACCTTGCCCAGCGCGGTCGCGCCGATCAGCGTCAGCGTCGCGGGCGTGATGGCGCCGATCGCCGCGTTCGAGAGGCTGGAGCCGATGGCGTAGTTGGAGGCCTGGGCGCCGGTGAGCGAGAGGCCGCTCAGGCTGACGCCCAATCCCGACCCGACGTCCTTGCCCACGTAGGCGCCCGAGACGCCCGCGGTGTTCAGCGACACGGCGTCCGAGCCGACGACGCCGGCCAGCGTGTAGCTCACGCCCGGCCCGTAGGCGGCGGCCGTGGCGTCGTAGACCTTGGTCACCGAGGCGACCTGCAGGACCGCCTGCACGATGTCGGCGGTGAGGCCGGTCGGCTGCGACAGCAGGTAGTTCCCGGCCTTGGAGCCCGAGACGGTGAAGCCCGACGCGGTGACCGCCTTGCCGGTTCCGACCGAGGCTGTGGAGAACAGGCCCGTCGCGGCGGCGGTGGAGAGCGTCACCGCGCCCGAGTCCGAGCCCAGCAGACCCTGCAGCGCCGCCCCGCTCTTGGAGAGCGGATCGGTCGCGTTGGTGTCGTACGTTTTGGTGGTGGCGGACACGCCCGAGATGGTCAGGGGCGCGCGCGTGATCATCCCGGTTCCGCTCAGGGCGGGCGTGGGCAGGGTGTAGTTGGAGAGCAGCGTGCCGGCGTTGGGGCTGTAGTCGCCCGCCGCCACCGTCGTGGAGACCGCGCGCGAGCCGGCGTCGGCCGAGGCGTAGGTTCCGCTCGTCCGGGTGATGGTTCCGCCCTCGCCGGTCGCCCATCCCGAGATCGAGAAGTTGGCGGGGGCGAGCGTCGCGGCGGTGGTCGTGTCGTAGACCTTGGTCGGCGTGCCCGTGAAGCCGACGGCGAGGGTGCGCTTGTTGATCGTGCCGATCGCGCCCGACTGGGTGGAGGCGATCTGGTAGTTGGCCGCGCCCGATCCCGTGAGCGAGAGACCGCTCAGGCTCACGGCCAGGCCGGAGCTTGCGTCCTTGGAGGCGTAGGCGCCCGAGACGCCGGTTGCGATGCTCACGACTTCCGAGCCGAGCACGCCGGAAAGCGCGAGGGTCGAGGCGTTCACCGTGCTCGTCGCCGTGCGCGTGACCGTCGTGCCCGCGTCGTAGGTCTTGGTGACGCTGGCGACGCTGACCGTCGCCTTATTGATGGCGCCGGTCAGGCCGACGGGCTGGCTGAACGTGTAGTTGGCGGCGTCGGCGCCGGCGATGGTGTACCCCGTCGCCGTGACGGCGACGCCCGTTCCGGCGTTCTTGCTGGAGAAGATCCCGCTCGTCGGCAGGTTGTTCAACGACACCGCGTCGGACCCGAGCACGCCCGAAAGCGCCGCCGAACCGTTCAGCAACGTGGCCGTGGTGGTGGCGTCGTAGGTCTTGGCCTGCACGCCCACGCCGGTGATCGTCAGCGCGGCCGGCGTGATGTAGCCGATGGCGGCGTTGCTGATGCTGGAGGCGATCGTGTAGTCCGCCGCCCGGCCGCCGGTCAGGGCGAGGCCGCCGACGCTCACCGACACGCCCGATCCCACGCCCTTGCCGGCGAAGGCGCCCGAGAGATTGGACGTGTCGAGCGCAACCGCGCCCGCGTCGCCGACGAGGACGCCGCCCAGCGTGTAGCTCGTCGCGCCGGTGGGCAGGTCGACATCGGCGTCGTAGACCCGTTGCACTCGGGTCAGCGTCAGCGACGCCGGGGTGATGTCGGCGGACAGGCCCGTGGGCTGGGAGAGCTGGTAGTTGGCCGACCGCCCCCCCGAGATGGTGAAGCCGGACGCGGCGACCGCGATGCCGGTCCCGACGTCGCGGGAGGCGAACAGCCCGCTCGCGCCGCCGGAGTTCAGCGTCACCGTGTCGGAGCCGAACAGGCCCGCGACGCCCGCGCCCGAGATGTCCAGCGCGTCGACGTAGCCGCCGTCGTAGGTGCGGCTCGTGGCCGCCACGCCCGTGACGCTCAGCGTCGCCCGGTCGATCCGGCCGACGCCCGAGGCGAGGGTGGGCAGGCTGTAGTTGGAGAGGTTGGTGCCCGCGCCCGCCGTGTAGTCCGAGCCCGACAGGCTGACGCTGACGCCCTGGGCGCCCGCGTCCGCGGCGGCGTAGCTCCCGTCCGTGCGGGTGACGGTGGCGCCCTGTGAGCCCACGAAGCCCTTGAGGACGTAGTTGGCCGAGGTGAGCGTGGCCGCGGTGGTCGCGTCGTAGGTCTTGGAGGGCGTTCCGGTGAGGGCGGCGGTGAGGGGGGCCTGGGTGATCACACCCATGCCCGAGCCCGTCGCCGGAAGCTGGTAGTTGGCGAGGTTGGTGCCCGCGTCCGCACGGAAGTCGGAGGAGACCAGGGTGGAGGTCACGCCCCGCGGCCCGGCGTCGGCGCTCAGGTAATGGGCCACGGCCGACTGGGGCACGCTCGCCCCCTGGCCCGCCACGAAGCCGAGGAGCTGGTAGTTCGCTCCCGTGAGCGTCACGGAGCTGGAGCCGTCGTAGACCTTGGTCGGGTTTCCGACGATCAGGGCGGTGAGGATCGCGGGCGTGATCGAGGCGCGCAGCCCGCCCGGCTGGAGCAGCGCGTAATTGGAGGCCGCCGAGCCGGTCAGGGCGAAGCCCCCCGCGCTCACCGAAAGGTTCGACCCCACGTTCACCGCGGTGAAGCCGGCGGAGGCCAGGCCCGCATCCAGCCCCACGTTCGGGGCGTCGGCCGCGTACACGCCCGACAGCGCCGCCGACCCGGTGGAGAGTGCGGCGAGGTTCGTGGCGTCGTAGGCCTTGTCCAGCGCCGACACGCCCGTGATGGTCAGCGGCGCCCGGGTGATGGCGGCGAACAGGCCGGTCGGCTGGAACAGCTGGTAGTTCGCCGCGTCCGCCCCCGAGATGGCGAAGCCCGACGCGGTCACGGCCACGTGCGACCCCGCCGTAGCCGCCGCGAAGCTGGCGGTCGCGCCGCTCGACGACAGGCCCACCGCGTCGGATCCGACCACGCCGAACAGGGCGGCCCCGCCGGTGGAGAGGCCGGCCGCGGCCGTGGTGTCGTAGGTCTTCGACAGCGCCGAGACGTTCAGGATCGTCAGCGGCGCCTGGGTGATCGACCCCGCGCCGGTCGCGCTGGCGGGCAGGACGTAGTTGGACAGCAGCGTGCCCGAGCCCGCCGTCAGGTTGGTGGTGGCGAAGGTCGCCGTCACCGTGCGCGCGCCCGCCTGGCTGGTGTCGTAGGCGGCGTTGGGCGTGCCCGAGACGGTCAGGGTCTCGCCGCTCGCCAGCCCCGTGAAGCTGAAGTTGGCGGGGTTCAGCGCCGCGACGGTCGTGGCGTTGTAGACCTTGGTGGGCGTGCCGGTGACGGCGGCGGTCAGCGGCGCGCGCGTGATCGTGCCGCCGCCGTAGGCGGTGGTCGGCAGGGTGTAGTTCGACAGGTCCGTCCCGCCGTCCGCCGTGAAGTCGGAAGGGGCGAGGCTGGCGGTCACGGGCTTCACGCCCGCGTTCTTGTCGGCGTAGGCGCCGAGCGTCTGCGTCACCGTCGCGCCCTCGCCCTGGGCGAAGCCGGTCAGGGTGAAATCGCCGGACGTCAGGGTGGCTACGGTGGTCCCGTCGTAGGCCTTGGTCGGGTTCCCGGTGATCGCCGCGTAGACGCCGCCCTGGACCTGGGCGGGCGTGATCGTGCCGTAGCCGGTCGCCAGCGTCGGCAGCTGGTAGTTGGCGAGCCGCGTCCCGCCCGTCGGGCTGAAGTCGGCGGCGGTGAGGGCGACCGTGGTGACCAGCCGCACCCCCGCGTCCTTGCTG
Organism: uncultured Caulobacteraceae bacterium; assembly: GCA_964235945.1. GTDB lineage: Bacteria > Pseudomonadota > Alphaproteobacteria > Caulobacterales > Caulobacteraceae > JASLDZ01. Next base: position 21,006 of record CAXSDV010000040.1, on the reverse strand, counting down.
GCGTAGTCGCCCGCCGTCCGGGTGACGACGGCGCCCTGGCCCGCCAGGAAGCCGCTCAGGGTGAAGTTGGAGGCGCCCAGCGTGGCGGCGGTGGTTCCGTCGTAGGTCTTGGTCGGATCACCCACGAGCTGGATGGTGAGCGGCGCGGCGGTGATCGCCCCCGTTCCCGCGGCGCTGGTCGGCAGGACGTAGTTGGAGAGCCGGGTGTTCGCCCCCGCCAGGTAGTCGGAGACCGCCAGCGTCGCGATCACGCCCTGGGCGCCCGCGTCGGCGGTGGCGTAGTTCACGTGGCTGGTCTGGCCGACCGAGCCGCTCTCGCCCGAGACGAAGCCGGTCAGCGAGAAGCCGGAGGAGTCCACCGCCGCGGTGGTGGTCCCGTCGTACACCTTGCTCGGCGCCGCGGTGATGGCGACGGACAGCGCCTTGGCGGTGACGTCCGCGCTCAGCCCGGTCGGCTGGGTCAGCCGGTAGTTGGCGGCCGCCGACCCCGCGACCGTGAAGCCCGAGACGGTCACCGCCTTGGAGGCGCCGACGTCCGCCGTGGCGAAGGCGCCCGCCGCCCCGGAGGTCCCGAGCGTGACAGTATCGCCCGAGATCAGCCCGGCGAGACCTGCGCCGCCGAGGTTCAGCGCCGCCGTCGTCGAGCCGTCGTACACCTTGCCCAGCGCCGAGACGCCGCCCACCGTGAGCGTGGCTGGGGTGATGCTGGCGGTCAGCCCGCCCGGCTGCACCAGCGCGTAGTTCGACGCCGCCGCGCCCGACAGCGTGAATCCCGAAGCCGCCACCGAGAGGTTCGAGCCCGCGTTGACGGTGGAGAAGCTCCCGGCCGCGCCGGTGGAGACGAGGCTCACCGCGTCCGCGCCGATCACGCCGTAGAGCGCGGCCGAGCCGGTGTTCAGCGCGTCCGAGGCGGTGCGGTCGTACACCTTGTCGGTGGCGAGCACGCCGGTGACCAGCAGCGGCGCCTGCAGGATCGTCCCCGGCCCCGAGGCGCTGGTGGGAAGCGTGTAGTTGGACAGCAGCGTGCCGCTCTTGGCGACGAAGTTGGTGGCGCCGAAGGTGGCGCTGATCGTCTGCAGCCCCGCCGAAGCCGAGGCGTAGCCCACCGAGCTCGGCTGGTTCACCACGGCGCCCTCGCCGGCGGCGAAGCCGGTGAACTGGTAGTTGGCCGAAGACAGGGTGGCCGTGGTGGTGCCGTTGTAGGTCTTGGTCGGGTCGCCCACGATGGCGGCGCCCAGCGTCGCGGGCGTGATCCGCCCGATGGCCGCGCTGACCGAGGGGCTTTGGCCCGCATAGCCGTAGACGGGCGTCCCACCGTGGCTGACCGTAATGGCGTCGGCGGTGACGGTGAGGCCCGAGCCGACGTTCTTGCCGGCGTAGGCGCCCGTGACGCTCGCGCCGTCGCCGTTCACCAGCCCCGACACCGAGGCGTTGGCCGCGGTGAAGGTGAGGGCTGTCGTGCCGTCGTAGGTCTTGGAGGCCGCGCCCGACAGCGTGACGCCCAGCGTCGGGCTCAGGCCGTAGAGCAGGCCGTTCCCGGCCTGGGCGGGCGTCGCCCCGAAGCTCGCCGCGTACTGGTAGAAGGCGGGGGCGAGGCCGCCGGTCGCGTCGGCGGCGGGGTCGGCCGAGTAGACCAGCCAGCGCCCCGTCCCGCCCGACAGCGCCGAGGCGCCCGCCGCGTTGACGAAGGCCGCCGTCGCGCCCAGCGTCGCGCCCGTCGCTCCGGAGACGCTCGCGCCCGAGGCGAGGGTCAGGTTCCCGCCCGCCGCCGACAGCAGCACCGAGTTGGCCGAGACGGCGGCGCCCACGCTCACCGCGCCGCCCGCCGAACCCGTGAGGGCGCCCGCGCCGCTGATCGCCGCATTGATCTTGAGGTCGTGGTAGGCCTGGAGCGTCAAGGCGCCCGGCCCGGTCCAGGAGATCGGCGCCGCGACGATGATGTCGCCCGCGCCCGCCGCGGAGACGCCCGGGCCGGATGCGCCGGTCGCCGTGGTCTGCTCGGTGACGCTGGTGCCCGCGTTCAGGCTGCCCGCCAGGGTGCTGGCGGCGTCCGCGTCGATGGTCAGGTCGACGGGGTCCACCGACCATGCGCCGCCCATCCCGGCGGAGACCGTCGCGCGCCCGATCGACACCGCGTGGCCGGAGGTTTCCACGAAGCCCCCGCCCCCAGGACCGCCGGCCAGGAGGGTCGCGCCGCTCGCGATCGTGGTGGAGCCGGCGAGCTCCGACCCCCCGGGCGAGGACACCCCCACCAGCACCCGCCCGCCGCGCGATCCCGTCGCGTCCAGCCTCGCGCCCGCCGCGACGCTCGCCCGCGCGCCGTTCACGGTGATCGCGCCGCCCGCACCGTCGGCCGCGCGCGCGGTGATCGTTCCCGCGGCGACCACGGCTCCGTTCGGGGCGGACAGGAACACCTGGCCGTCCACCCGGCTCACCCCCGTCGCGGAGATCAGCCCGGTGCGGTTGCCCGCCAGGGTGTACACGTCGCCGCCCGCCGCCTTGAGCGCCGCCGCGGCCGCCGTGATCCGCCCCGTGTGGGTGACGTCGCCCCGGGCGCCCGCGTCCGGCGCCACGTAGAGGCCCGCCGGACCGCCCACGGTGGTCATCAGCACCGTGTCCGCGGCGGCCAGCGTCGCCGCGCCGTGCGGGGCGGTGATGTCGCCGGTGTTCTCCACCGAGCGGCCGATCAGCACCACGTCGCCCTCGCGCGCCAGGATCGAGCCCGCGTTCACCACGTCGCCCGCCGAGCGGCCGACCGCCGTCATGGGCCCGCCCGCCAGGAAGGCGTCGTTCGAGATGTCGCGGGTGGAGGCGGTGAAGCCGCCGCCCGTCAGCACCCGCCCGCCCGGTCCCACCACCACGCCGGCGGGGTTCACGAGGTAGACGGAGCCGGTCGCGCTCAGGGCCCCGTCGATGCGCGACAGGTCGCCGCCCAGCACGCGGTTCAGCGTGGCGCCCGCGCCGTTGTCGATGGACACGCGCCCGCCCGCGCCGATGCTGAAGCTGCGCCAGTCGATCACCCCCCGGGCGCTCGTCTGGTTGATGTTCAGCGCGCCGCCCGTCGCGGAGATCGCCCCCGATCCGGCCGTGAAGGCGCCGCCCTGGGGAAGCGCTGGAGCCTGCGCCATGGCCGGCCCAGGCGCCGCGGGAACCGCCATCAGACCCGACGCACAAAGCAGGAGGGCTCGGATATTACGCCCGCGGACTTGGCCTGTGCCGCCTACCGCCGCCTTGCGCCCGGCGAGTTGCAACCACGTCATCTACCAAGCACCCCTGCTTCCAGGTTGGTTCTCTCCGACGCTGGTTAATTGTTAGTTTGGGGGCGACGCCGAGATCACGCGGCGTGAGCACCGATGTAGCAAAAACGCTCAGGAAAAGGGTAACCCAAGGGACATTCTGATCTAGCTAGCTTCAAGTCGACTCTAGGTCAGTCGATATCTGCGTCAAAATGTTGCGTCGGGCGGTCTCCGGCTCATGCCAGCCCGTCCACAGTGGGTCAAAAGCGGATAGAACCACGACAAAGCGAGGCGCCATAAGCCTTAGTCTTTCGCCACCTTCCGCTATTCCGAAGCGGAACTTCTGTGCTTTGCTGGCGGTAACCTGTCATCTTCCCGACATCGCGCCAGGCGTCGCCACCTGTCCCCGGTCGGGTCCTTAGGCGATCGTTATGCCTGCGTTCATCGAATGTGGAAGTAGGCCCGTGGATCGGCCGGAGCTCTCAGTCCCGGACCCGCCCGTTGTTCCCGACCGTTCCCAAACCGCAGCTTGGGAAAATCCATTCATTCTGAGTAAAATATGGAGGCCTGGCCGAGAATCGAACTCGGGTGCAAGGATTTGCAGTCCTCTGCGTAACCACTCCGCCACCAGGCCGCACGCGGCGCGGTCCCCGTGAGGGGCCCCGTCGGGCGAGGGCGCGAGGGATAACGGAAGGCCGCCCCCCCGGCAAGCGCACGGTGGACCCGCCGCGTTAAGGCCGCGTTGCCTCCCCGCGGCCGTCCGCCCTATATGATCGCGGACGGCCGCACCGGCGCGCGGTCCCAGGGGCTTCGATGCAGCAGGATTTCGCCCGGTCGCGCACCAACATGGTCGAGAACCAGGTGCGCACCAACGACGTCACCGACCTTCACGTGCAGGACTCCATGCGCGTGGTCCCGCGCGAGCGGTTCTGCGCGCCGGCCCGCGCGCACCTGGCCTATGCGGAGGCCGCGGCCGAGTATGCGCCCGGCTGGTTCCTGGCCGAGCCGCGGGACGTGTCCAAGCTCCTGCAGGCGGTTCGGCCCCGACCGGAGGAGCGCGTGCTGGCGATCGCCGCCCCCTACGCCGCGGCGGTCATGGCGCGCATCGGCTGCCGGGTGGTCGCGCGCCAGCCTGAGGGCGCAGCGTACGACGCGGTTCGCGCGGCGTTGGAGGCGGCGGGCGCCGCGGTGGAGTGCGGCGACCTGCTGAGCCTGGGCGACGAGGGCCCCTTCGACGTGATCGTCTGCGAGGGCGGCCTGCCCCGGGCGCCCCTGGCCTGGACGAACGCGCTCAAGGTGGGCGGGCGCTTGGGCGTGTTCGAGCGCTCGGGCCCGGTGGGCAAGGCGCGGCTTTACATCCAGGCGTCGGACGGGCCGCTCGCCCGGCGCGAGTTGTTCGACGCCACGCCCCACCTCATGCCGGGCTTCGCGCCCCAGCCCGCCTTCAGCTTCTAGCGGCCGCGCTGGCGCCGGAAGGGGAGGGAGCCCAGATGACGCACATGCCCGTCCTCCTCGGCCACCTCGCCGTCGCCGTCGCCGCCTTCTTGGGCATGGAGGGCTTCGCCTGGGCGGTGCACCGCTACGTGATGCACTCGCGCTGGGGTTGGGGCTGGCACGCCAGCCACCACGTCGAGGGCGTCGTCGGCGACTTCGACCGCAAGCGGTGGGAGCTCAACGACCTGTTCGCCGTGGTGTTCGCCTCTCCCGCCGTGCTGCTGTTCTGGGTGGGCGCGGCGCCCGGCCTGCGCTCGCTCTGGTGGGCGGGGGTCGGGGTGAGCGCCTACGGCGTGATGTACGCGGTGGTGCACGACGGTCTCGTCCACCAGCGCTGGCCGTTCCGCTTCGCGCCCAAGCGCGGCTACGCCAAGCGCCTGGTGCAGGCGCACCGGCTGCACCACGCGGTGCGCGGCCGCGACGGGGCCGTGAGCTTCGGCTTCCTCTACGCCCCCGAGGTGCGCAAGCTGAAGGCGCGCATGCGCGCCCTGGCTTCGGGCGGGGCGGCGACCGGGGCGGCGGCGCCCCGCGGCGACCGCGGCGCGGGGCGGGCGGCGTGAGCCCGCGCGCGCGCCAGACCGCCATCGGCCTGGGCCTGGCCGCCGCCGTGGTCTGCGCCTGGACGGGCCTGCACCTGTACGGCGTGTTCGCCTACCGCTGGTCGCCCCTGTCGGTGGTGACCGCGCCCCTGCTCGTGCTGGTCGACTGCTGGTTGGGGGCGGGCATGTTCATCGTCGCCCACGACGCCATGCACGGCAGCCTCGCCCCCGGCCGGCCCCGGCTGAACCGCGCGGTGGGGCAGCTGTGCCTGGGCCTGTACGCGGCCTTCCCCTACAGCCTGCTCGCCCGCAAGCATCACGCCCACCACCGCCATTCGGGAGGCGAGGGCGACCCGGACTTCCACACCGGCCGCCCCCGCGAGTTCGTGCGCTGGTACCTGAAGTTCTTCCGCGAGTATTTCGGCTGGCGCCAGCTCGCGCTGATCACCGCCGTGTACCTGGTCTACCGCTTCGTGTTCGGCGCGGGCATGGTCAACTGCCTGGTGTTCTGGGCGCTCCCCTCGATCGGCTCGTCGCTTCAGCTGTTCACCTTCGGCACCTGGCTGCCCCACCGCCAGGACGATGCGGGCTTCACCGATCGCCACAACGCGCGCAGCCAGGATTACCCGTGGCTGGCCTCGCTGTTCACCTGCTTCCACTTCGGCTACCACCTGGAGCACCACCACTCGCCCCAGACACCGTGGTGGCGGTTGCCCGCTTACCGCCGCGACGCCCGGTTCACCGCGCGTTAACGCCCGGTCAACCACGTTCGCCCGAACCCGCGGGCCTCGCGGGCGGGAGTTCGACCACGTGACCCAGCCCTTCATGGACCGGCGGACCCTCCTCGCCGCGGGGCTGGCGGCGTCCGCCGCCGGAGCCGCCCGCGCGCAGACCTCGCAGGTCCGGCCGGACTACGACCGCTACGACCCGCCCGCCGCCGGTCGCCCCGTCGATCCGGACGCGGCCTACGTCCCGCCTGCGCGCGACGCCGTCCGGCGCGACGAGCGTCGCTATGACGACGGCCCGCCCGCTTCCGCCAGCCGCCCCGACGACTCCGCCGACGCCCCCGCCGACACCTACTCCCACGACGAGATCGTCGGCTCGGTCAGCGACTTCCTGGGCGTCACCGCCGAGGCGGCCGGGGCGGCGGTGGAGCGCATCTTCCGCGAGAGCGGCCGCCCCACGGGCTACATCGCCGGCGAGGAGATCGCCGCCGCCTTCTTCGGCGGCCTGCGCTACGGCAAGGGCCTGCTCTACATGAAGCGGCGCGACACCCGCCGCGTGTTCTGGCAGGGGCCGAGCATCGGCTGGGACTTCGGGGCGAACGGCAGCCGCACCTTCACGCTCTGCTACAACCTGCAGTACCCGGACGCGATCTACCGCCGCTTCCCCGGCGTGGAGGGCTCCGCCTACTTCATCGGCGGGCTGGGCGTGAACTACCAGCGCGCGGACGAGATCACCCTGGCGCCCATGCGCGCGGGGGTGGGCCTGCGGCTGGGGGCCAACGTCGGCTACCTGGCCTACAGCCGCCGCCGCCAGTGGTTCCCCTTCTGACGCCGGCCCCCCGGGTGCCCGCTGGACGCCCGCGCCCGCCCGCGCCAGATAGGCCCGTGCCCCTGCCGCCCGGAACCGTCGTCCTCCAGGTCACGCCCGCCCTGGACTCGGGCGGCGTGGAGCGCACCACCCTCGACATGGCCGAAGCCGTCGCCCGAGCGGGCGGCCGCGCGCTCGTCGCCTCCCGCGGGGGGCGGCTGGAGGGCGAGCTCTTGGAGCGGGGCGGCGAACTCGTGCGGCTGCCGCTGCACAAGCGCGACCCGCTCTCGCTGCTGGCCAACGCCCGCCGGCTGGAGGCGCTGGTCCGCGCGGAGGGCGTGTCGCTGGTCCACGCCCGCTCGCGCGCCCCCGCCTGGTCGGCGCTCCTGGCCGCCCGGCGCACGCGCACGCCGTTCGTGACCACCTACGCCGGCGTCCACCGGGCGCGCTCGGGAGCCAAGCGGTTGTACAATTCGGTGATGGCGCGGGGCGACCTCGTGATCGCCAACTCCGCCTTCACCCGCGAGCACCTGCTCGCCGCCCACGGGACGGACCCGGTGCGGGTGGTCGCCATCCCCCGGGGCGTGGACCTCGCCGCCTTCGATCCCGCCGCGGTGTCCCCCGAACGCGTGGCGGCCGCCCGCCTGGCCTTCGGGCTGGCGCCGGGGGACGGGCGCCCCGTGGTGCTCCTCGCCGGACGGCTCACCCGCTGGAAGGGCCAGGCGCTGATGGTGGAGGCGCTGGCGGCCTGCGGCGCGGACGCGGTGCTCGTGCTGGCCGGCGACGAGGCGGGCCACGCCGGCTACCGCGCCGAGCTGGAGGCGCTGGCCGCGCGCCTGGGCGTGGCGGAGCGCGTGCGCCTGGCGGGCCACTTCGCCGACATGCCCGCCGCCTACCTGGCCGCCGACCTCGCCTGCGCCCCGTCCCTGGAGCCGGAGGCCTTCGGCCGAACGGCGGTGGAGCCCCAGGCCATGGGCCGCCCGGTGCTCGCCGCCGACCACGGCGCCGTGCGCGAGACGGTGGAGGAGGGGGTCACCGGTTGGCGCACGGCCCCCGGCGACCCCGCCGCCTGGAGCGCCGCCCTGGGGCGCGCCCTCGCCGTCCCGCGGGAGGTCCGGGCGCGCATGGGCGCCGCCGGCCGCGCGCGCGTGCTGGACCTGTACGCCCTGGAGCGCATGACCGAAGCCACCCTGGCCGTCTACGCCCGGCTGCTGGAGCGCGGGGAGGGGAGGGCGTGAAGCGCGTGCTGGTCATCAAGCTCGGGGCGCTCGGCGACTTCGTGCAGGCCGCCGGGCCCATGCGCCGCATCCGCTCGGCGCACCCCGACGCGCGGCTGACCCTGCTCACCACGCCCCTCTACGCCGACCTCGCCCGCGCGCTGGGCGTGTTCGACGCGGTGGACGAGGGGGGGCGGCCGCGCGGCCTCCTGCAGCACCTGGCGCTGGCGCGTCGGCTGCGCGCAGGCCGCCACCAGCGGGTGTACGACCTGCAGACCTCCGGCCGGTCGAGCGCCTACCGTCGGCTCCTCTGGCCGCGCGCGCCCCAATGGTCGGGGATCGCGCCCGGGGCCTCCCATCCCCACGCCGACCCCGCGCGAGACCTTCAGCACACGCTGGAGCGCCAAGCGGGCCAGTTGAAGGACGCGGGGATCTGGCCGGACGCGCCCACCGCACCGGGCTCGGCCCCCGCCCCCGACCTGTCGGACCTGGTGTCGGAAGCGGACGTCCCGGCCCGGTTCGGCCTGGCGGCGCCCTACGCCCTGCTCGCGCCCGGCGCCTCGCCCCTGCGGCCCGGCAAGCGCTGGCCGGCGGAAGGCTTCGCGGCGCTGGCGCGCGCGCTGGCGGCGGAGGGCCTGGCCGCGGCGGTGGTGGGCGGTCCCGCCGAGGCGGACCTCGGCCGCGAGCTCGCCGCCGGCGCGGGCGCGCTGGACCTCGTGGGGCGCACGAGCTTCACCGACCTGCTGGCCCTGGGCCGCGGCGCGGCGCTGGCCGTGGCCAACGACACGGGGCCGGCGCACCTGTTGGCCGCGTCCGGCGCGCCCGTGCTGGTGCTGTTCTCGGGCGAGAGCGACCCGGCCCTGTGCGCGCCGCGGGGCGCGCGGGTGCGGGTGCTGCGCCGCGACCGCTTGGCCGACCTCGACGTGGGGACCGTCGCCGCCGCCGCCCGCGACCTCCGGGCGGGGAACGGCTAGGTCGCGCTTGCGGGCGGAAGCCGGCGGCCACATATTGGTCCATCGGAGGGAGGGGTGCGTGCGCGTTCCCGGCCCGACGCGCGTCAACGGTTCAGGAGAGCCCCCCTATTCGCCGCCCCATGCAAGCGCCGCCGGTCAAGGACGGGCCGCGCATGAACGAAGAGATCCGCGTGCCGCGCGTGCTCCTCATCGACCAGAACGGTGAGAAGCAGGGCGTGATGCCCATCAGCTCCGCCCTGGAAGCGGCGGAGGAGGCGGGTCTGGACCTCGTCGAGATCGTGCCCACGGCCGATCCGCCCGTCTGCAAGATCCTGGACTACGGCAAGTTCAAGTTCCAGGAGCAGAAGAAGAAGAACGAGGCGCGCAAGAAGCAGAAGGTGGTCGAGGTCAAGGAGATCAAGCTCCGGCCGCAGATCGACACGCACGACTACGAGGTCAAGGCGAAAGCCATGCACGGCTTCTTCGAGGAGGGCGACAAGGTCAAGGTGACCCTGCGCTTCCGCGGCCGCGAACTGGCCCACCCCGAACTCGGCATGAAGCTGCTCCAGCGCGTGAAAGCGGACTTCGACCCTGTCGCCAAGGTCGAGTACGAGCCGCGCATGGAAGGCAAGCAGATGATCATGATCCTCGCCCCGCGCTGAGGATCGCGGCGGGCTTCCTTAGCGCACGGTTGCGCTAGGGGGCCCGCGCCTGTACACACCGCGCCTTTCCGGGGACCGCCTGGCCGAAAGGCATGCCATGGCGGTCCGTCACGCCATCCCCAGAGGACGGGGCCCCAAAGGGCGCCCGCTGCAAAATGCCCAAGCTCAAGACCAAGTCGGGCGTGAAGAAACGCTTCAAGCTCACCGCCACCGGCAAGCTCAAGGCCGGCGTGGCGGGCAAGCGCCACCGCCTGATCAGCCACAACGCCAAGTACATCCGCCAGCAGCGCGGCACCAAGGTGATGTCCGATCCGGATACGAAGATCGTCAAGCTGTTCATGCCTTACGGCTGAACGCGCGTTCGATCCTTCCTTCCTCATCCCGATCAGACCCGAACACAGGTGAATTGACATGGCCCGCGTGAAACGGGGCGTCACCACGCACGCCCGGCACAAGAAGGTTCTCGAGCAGGCGAAGGGCTTCTACGGCCGTCGCAAGAACACCATCCGCACCGCCAAGGCCGCCGTCGACAAGGCGGGCCAGTACGCCTACCGCGACCGCAAGGTCAGGAAGCGCCAGTTCCGCGCCCTGTGGATCCAGCGCATCAACGCCGCCGCCCGGCTGGAAGGCTTCACCTACAGCCAGTTCATGCACGGCCTGGACCTCGCCGGCGTCGAGCTGGATCGCAAGGTGCTGGCGGACCTGGCCGGCGGTGACGAGGCCGGCTTCAAGGCCGTGGCCGAGCAGGTGCGCGCCGCCCTCGCCTGAGGGCCGCGCCCATCTCGAGACGACGGGGGCCGTCGCGGGGGGACCGCGGCGGCCCTTTCGTTTGCGCGCGCCCCCGCGCTAAAACGGGCGGGCATGACCGATCTCGCCGTTCTCGAAGCCGACCTCCTGCGGGCGGTCGCCGACGCGCCCGACCCCGCCGCCCTGGACGCGGTGCGCGTGGCCGCGCTGGGCAAGCAGGGCTCGGTCTCCCTGCTGCTCAAGGGCATGGGGGCCATGAGCCCCGACGAGCGCCGCACCGAGGGGCCGCGCCTCAACGGCCTGCGCGACCGGGTGCAGGCCGCCGTCGCCGACCGGCGCGAGGCGCTGGAGGCCGCGGCGCTGGACGCGCGCCTGCTCTCCGAGCGCGTGGACCTGTCCCTGCCCGCGCCCACGCGCCGCCGCGGCTCGGTGCATCCCACGCTGCAGGTGATGGACGAGATGATCGCCATCTTCGCCGACCTGGGCTTCGCGGTGGCCGAGGGGCCCGACATCGAGGACGACTTCCACAACTTCACCGCGCTCAACTTCCCGCCCAAGCACCCGGCGCGCGAGATGCACGACACCTTCTTCCTGGCGCCCGACGCGGCGGGGGAGCGCAAGGTGCTGCGCACGCACACCAGCCCCGTGCAGGTGCGCACCATGATGGGCCAGGCCCCGCCCATCCGCATCATCGCGCCGGGCCGCACCTATCGCTGCGACTCGGACGCGACCCACACCCCCATGTTCCACCAGCTGGAGGGGCTGGTGATCGACCGGAACATCCACATGGGCCACCTGAAGTGGACGCTGATCGAGTTCGTGCGGCGCTTCTTCGAAACGGACGCGGTGACCACGCGCTTCCGGCCCCACCACTTCCCCTTCACCGAGCCCTCGGCGGAGATGGACATCGGCTGCGACCGCTCGGGCGGCGGAATCCGCATCGGCCAGGGGTCGGACTGGCTGGAGGTGGTGGGCTGCGGCATGGTCCACCCCAAGGTGCTGACGAATTGCGGGCTGGATCCGGTGGAGTGGAGCGGCTTCGCCTTCGGCTTCGGCGTCGACCGGTTGGGCATGCTGAAGTACGGCATGCCCGACCTGCGCGACATGTTCGCTTCCGACGCGCGCTGGCTCGCCCATTACGGCTTCTCCGCCTTCCAGGCTCCGAGCGCCGCCGCCGGCCTGAGCTGAGCGGTGGACAACAAGCTTCTCACCATTCTCCTGTGGCTGGCGGCCGCGGGGACGGCGTGCCTCGTCACCGCGCTGCGGCTGATGGGCGTCGTTCCCGCGCCGGTGGCGACGGCGGTGGTGCTGGCGGTCCTGCTCTGCGCCTGGCTCGGCGGACGCCGCCTGCGCCGCTGAGCGCCTCGCCCGCAAGGCCGCGAGCGGGTAGGGTCGGCGGCGTCCAGGAGCAGCACCATGGCCGGCCACCCCGTCATCCACGCACCCGTCGACGAGGCGACCGCCGCGGAGGCGGCGCGTGTGCTGGAAGGCTCGGGTCTCAGCGTGGAGGAGGTCTTGGGCGGCGTGCTCGCGCGCATCGCCAAGGAAAAGCGCCTGCCGCTCTCGCCGACCCCGGAAACGTTGCAGGCCCTCGACGAGATCGAACGGGGCGACGTGATCCGTGCGGGAACTGTTCAGGAGTTCATGGCCGCCCTGCATGCGGACGATTGATTTCACGAGGCGGTTCAGGCGCGACTACAAGCGCGTCATGAAGGAGACGTCACGCTACGCTCCTCGACGCGGCGCTTGCGGAGGTCTCCGCCTTGCTCGTAGTGGACGCCGCGCTTCCAGATCGCTACCGGGATCACGCCTTGACAGGTCTTTGGCGCGGCCGCCGGGATCGCCACCTGCGACCCGATCTCGTCCTGATCTACTCCAAGCTGGAGCCCGACATCGTCCTGATGGTCAGGATCGGCTCCCACAGTGAACTCGACCTCGCATGACCCGCCTCACCCTACGCACCTATACGGACGCCGACCGGGCCGGCGTGCTGGCGATCTTCGACGCCAACGTACCGGCGTTCTTCGGCGAAGAGGAGCGCGGCTGGCTGAAGGACAGCCTGGACGAACTGGAGGGGCCGGCCTTCGTGGTGGCGCTTGACGGCGAGGCGCTGGCCTTCGGCGGGTATGAGCTGTGGGACTATTACGACAAGGCGCTGCTGTACTGGGGCATGGCGCACCCGCGCGCGCACGGGCTTGGGCTCGGGCGCTGGCTGCTCTTGGAGCGGCTGGCGCGGATCGCGCGGGCGGAGCCGCCCACGCGCTGGGTCACGGTGGACACCTCGCCGCGCGTGGCGCCGTTCTTCGAGCGCCACGGCTTCGAGACCGCCAGCGTCTGGCCCCACGGCTACCGCGCGGGCGGGACCATGCACGTGCTGCGCTACGACCTCGCCGCCACCTCCCCGCAGGCGCTGGACGCCGCCGCCGCCGCCGCCTACGCCTCCGCGGCCCGCAAGCTCGCCTGAGACCGTTCCGCGATGAAGTTCACCCTGCCCTGGCTCAAGACGCACCTGGAGACCGACGCCACCGTCGCCCAGGTGGCGGACGCCATGACCGCCGCGGGGCTGGAGGTCGAGCACGTGGAGGATGCGGGGGTGAAGCTCGCCGCCTTCTCCGTGGCCCGGATCTTGGAGGCCGTTCCGCATCCCAACGCCGACCGGCTGCGCGTTTGCCAGGTCGACACCCGCGACGGCCGCAAGGAGATCGTGTGCGGCGCGCCCAACGCCCGCGCGGGGCTCGTCACCATCTACGCGCCCATCGGGGCCTACGTGCCGGGGTCGGGGATCACCCTGGTGGCCAAGCCCGTGCGCGGCGTGGTGAGCGACGGCATGCTGTGCTCGGGCCGCGAACTGGAGGTTTCGGCCGAGGGCGACGGCATAGTCGAGCTGTCGGACGCCTTCGCGACGGGCGCCCCCGCCGCGGCGGTGTTCGGGTTGGAGCCCGTGATCGACTTCGAGGTCACCCCCAACCGGCCGGACTGGCTGGGGGTGGAGGGCATCGCGCGCGACCTGGCCGCCACGGGTTTGGGCCGGCTCAAGACCGCGGGGGTCGACCCCGTGGCGGGCGCCTTCCCCTGCCCGGTCGAGGTGGTGATCGACGCGCCGGAGGCGTGCCCCTTCTTCGCGGGCCGGTTGATCCGCGGCGTGCGCAACGGGCCCTCGCCCGCTTGGCTGCAGGAGCGGCTGCGCTCGGTGGGGCTGCGCCCGATCAGCGCCCTGGTGGACGTGACCAACTTCCTGACCCACGACCGCGCCCGGCCGCTGCACGTCTACGACGCGGGCAGGTTCGTGGGCCGCACCCTGCACGTGCGCGAAGGGCGCCACGGCCCGCACGGCGACGAGCACCTGATCGCGCTGGACGGCCGCACCTACGAGCTGCACCCGGGCATGTGCGTGATCGCCGACGCGGGCGGCGAGCGTCCCATCGATCTCGGCGGCGTCATGGGCGGCCAGTCCACCGGCGTGTCGGAGGCGACGACGGACGTGTTCGTGGAGGCGGCCTGGTTCGACCCGGTGCGCACCGCCGAGACCGGCCGCACCCTCAGCCTGTTCTCCGACGCCCAGTACCGCTTCGCGCGCGGGGTGGACCCGGGCTTCGTGCTGCCGGGGCTGGACCTCGCCACGCGGCTGATCCTCGACGCATGCGGGGGCGAAGCGTCGGAGGTGGTCGTCGCCGGCGCGCTTCCCCCGCCCGCGCCGGACGTGCTGTTCGACCCCGCGGAGGTGCGTCGCCTGTCGGGCCTCCACCTGCCGCGCGAGCGCGTGCTCGACATCCTCGCGGCGCTCGGCTTCGAGTGCTGGGACGCGCAGGGCGAGGCCGTGCGCGTCACGCCGCCCTCCTGGCGGCGCGACGTGGACGGGCCGGCGGACCTGGTGGAGGAGGTCGCGCGCATCGAGGGCCTGGCCGCCCTGCCGTCCACCCCCCTGCCGGAAGCGCCCCGCCCGCCCGGCGGCGTGCTCAGCGTTCGCCAGGCCCGGGTGCGCACCGCGCGGCGCGCCCTGGCGGCGCTGGGCTACGCCGAGACGATCGGCTGGTCGTTCACCTCCACCCGGAACGCCGAGCTGTTCGGCGGTGGTGAACCGGCGCTCAAGCTCGCCAACCCCATCGCCTCCGACCTCGACCACATGCGGCCCAGCGCCCTGCCGGGCCTGGTGGAGGCGTGCGGCAGGAACGCCGCGCGGGGCTTCCCCGACTGCGCCCTGTTCGAGATCGGCCCGGTGTTCGCGGGCGACCGGCCTCAGGACCAGTCGACGACCGTCGCCGCCGTGCTCGCCCCCCACGCGCCGCGCGACTGGGCGGGCGGCGAGGGCGAGCCGCTGTTCCGCCTCAAGGGCGACCTCCTCGCCCTGCTGGAGGAGATCGGCGCGCCCACCGCTTCGCTGCAGGTGGCGCAGGGCTCGGCCGGCCCCTGGTGGCACCCGGCGCAATCGGCTCGGCTTCAGCTCGGGCCCAAGGCGGTGCTGGCCGAGTTCGGCGCGCTGCACCCGCGCGTGCTGAAGGCGCTGGACGTCGCCGGCCCGGTGTACGCCTTCGAGCTGAAGCTGGACGCCGTGCCCGAGCCCAAGCGGCGTGGCGGCTCCAAGACGCGGCCCGCCCTCGCGCTCTCGCCGCTGATGCCCCTGCGGCGCGACTTCGCTTTCGTGACGCCCGAGGCCACGCCCGCCGCCGACCTCGTGCGCGCGGTGGCCGGGGCCGACAAGGCGCTGATCGCCTCCGCCCGCGTGTTCGACGTCTACCGCGGGCCGGGCGTCGGGGAGGGCGAGAAGTCGGTGGCGGTGGAGATCGAGGTCCAGCCCCGCGCCGCCACCCTGACCGAGGTGGAGATCGAAGCCCTGTCCGCCCGCGTGGTGGCCGCCGCCGCCAAGGCGGGCGCGCGCCTGCGGAGCTGACGGGTGCCCAAGACGCCGGTCGAGTCCGCCCTGGAGCGGGGGCTGTTCGCCTCGCGCTGGCTGATGGCGCCGTTCTACGTCGGCATGGTGCTGGCGCTCGCCGCCGTGCTGTTCGTGTTCGGCAAGGAGTTGTGGGAGGGCCTGTCCCACCTCCTGGGAATGAACGCGGAGGGCGTGATCCTGCTGGCCCTGTCGCTGATCGACCTGTCGCTCACCGGCAACCTGCTGCTGATCGTCATGTTCTCCGGCTACGAGACCTTCGTGTCGCGCCTGGACGTGGCCGCCGCCCACCGCGACCGGCCGGGCTGGATGGGCGAGGTCGATTTCTCCGGGCTCAAGATGAAGCTGATCGCCTCCATCGTGGCCATCAGCGCCATCGCCCTCTTGCGCGCCTTCCTGCCCCTGGCCGAGACCGACCATGAGGGCGGCCACGCCCTGACGGCGGCGGACCCGGTCAAGCTCGGGTGGATGGTCGGCCTGCACCTGACCTTCGTGGTCTCCGGCGTGCTGCTGGCCGCGATGGACTGGATCGCCTCGCGCACGCCCCGCCACGGCGGCGCGCGGGACTGACCCGCTTGGCCGAAGCGCAAGGACGGCTCGACCGCGGCGACGGCCACGCCGTCGCTTGGCGCCGGCGCGAGGGGAGGGGGCCGACCCTCGTCTGGTTCGGCGGCACGCGCTCGGACATGGCGGGCTCCAAGGCGCGGGCGCTGGACGCCTGGGCCGGGCGGGAAGGCCGCGCCCTGCTGCGCTTCGACTATTTCGGCCACGGCGAAAGCACCGGCCGCTTCGAGGACGGCACGATCGGCCGCTGGCGCGCCGACGCCCTGGCCGCGGTGGACGCGCTGACCGACGGGCCGCTCCTGCTGGCGGGTTCGTCCATGGGCGGGTGGATCGCCGCCCTGGTCGCCGCCGCGCGGCCCGGGCGCACGGCCGGGCTCGTGCTGGTCGCCCCCGCGACCGACTATCCCGACAAGCTGGTGGAGCCGGCCATGACGGACGCGGACCGCGCGGTCCTCGCGCGGGACGGCGCCTTCACCGACGCGGACGGCGAGACGTACACCCGCGCCTTTCTCGACGATGCGCGCCGCTGGTCGCCGCCGCCCGCGCCGGCGCCGATCACCGCCCCCGTGCGCGTGCTTCAGGGCGGGGCGGACCCGGTCGTGCCCTGGCGTCACGCCCTGGATTTCGCCCGGTCGCTGCCGGGGCCGGACGTGGTGTTCACCCTGGTGCGCGACGGCGACCACCGCATGTCGCGGCCGCAGGACATGACGCGCCTGCTGGCGGCGGTGGAGGAGGTGGCCGCTCAGGCGGAGGCGGCCTCCGCCTCCAGCACGGCGGCCAACCCCTCGACATAGGTCGGGTGGGCGGGGCGCCAGCCCAGCGCCGCCTTGATCCGCGCGTTGGAGACGCGCTTGGCCTCGCCCCAGAAGCGGCGCGCCATCGGGCTCAGCCGCTCGGCGTCGAACGGCTCCAGCGGCGGCGGCTCCACCCCCAGCAGGCGCGCGGCGTGGGCGGTCACCGCCTCCGGCGCGGCCGGCCGGTCGTCGCACACGTTGTAGACCGCCATGCGCCCCGGCCCGGCGGGAGCGTCGAGCCAAAGCGTCAGCGCGTCGGCCAGGTCGTCCACGTGCAGGCGCGAGAACACCTGGCCGGGCTTGGACAGGCGCGTCGCCCGGCCCGCGCGCAGCCGCTCGAAGGGCGAGCGCCCCGGCCCGTACAGCCCCGGAAGGCGCAGCACCGCCAGCGCCAGGTCGTGGTCGCGGGCGAGGGCGCGCCAGTCGCTTTCCGCCCCCACCCGTCGCACCGCCTCGGCGGAACGCGCCTCCAGCGCCGAGTCCTCGTCCACCCAGCCGCCGCTGCGATCGCCGTACACGCCCGTGGTCGAGAGGTAGACCAGCCGGCGCGGAGTCCCCGCCGCCAGCGCCGGTGTCAGGGCGCGCAGGCCGGGGCAGCCCCCTGGGTCCGGCGGCGCGGACACCAGCACCGCGTCCGCGGCGAAGGCCGCCGCCGACAGGGCGTCCTCGTCGCCGGGGTCGACCGCCCGCACGCCCGCGCCGGCCAGCACCGCCCGCCGTCCGGGCGAGCGGCTCGTGCCCGCCACGCGGTCGCCGCGCGCCAGGAGCCTTCGCGCCCAAACCTCTGCGGAGTAGCCGCAGCCGTAGATCAGCACCCGCATGGGTGCGAGCTTGCGACGGGCGCCGACGCGAAGCGAGCCCGTGCGGCCTCACGCCGCGTCGGCCTCTGGGGTGGGACGCCCGCCGGATCGCGGCGGGTCAGTTACCGGGGGAGCGCACCTGGAAGGCGGCGGTGTTGCCGATGGCGCTGGCGGCGCTTCCGGCCGAGCCGACCGCCCCCGCCGTGAAGGTGCTGGTGGCGTGGATCGCGCCGGAGTTCACCTGGGCGCTCTTGGCTTCCACCCCGCCGTTGCAGGTGGCGCAGGCGTAGGCCGAGACCGCGTTGCCCACCGCGGTGGCCGCGACCTGCCCCTCGCCGCCGCTCCCGCCCGTCAGGCTCGCCGCCACCGTCACCGCGCCCGTGTTGCTCTGGGTGTTGGCGACGCTCGTGCCGTAGCCCGTATTGTCCATCAGCGCCGAATTACCCACGCCGTAGGCGCTGGCCGAGGCGCTGTTCCAGCCGTTCAGCCGCAGGTCGCTCTGGGCGGTCACCTCCGCGTCGTTGGCCTGCGCGTCCGTCAGCGCGGCCGAGCCGCCGTCGGCGACCACGGTGACGTTGTTCCCCGTGGCGGTGGCCTGGGTCAGCACCGTGTCGCCGCCGTCCTGGGTGGCCTGCACGTCCGCGTGGGTTCCCGCGCCCGTCACGGTCTGGTTCGTCCGCAGGGCGACGGAGGAGGCGTTGGTGGCCGTGGCCGAGACGTCGTTGGAGACCGCCGTCGCCGAGTAGCCGCCCTCGCCCGACGTGCCGACGGGCAGGCTCACCCCGTTGTCGGCGCTGACCTTGCCGCCCTGGGCCTGGCTGCTCGACGCGTCGACCGAGCCGTTGGCCGACTCCCAGCCGTGGGTGTTGCCGATGGCGGTCGAGTCCGCCGACGCCTGGGCCGAGAGCGCGCCCGCGTTGGAGAATCCGTTGGCGTAGATCACCGCGCCCGCATCCACCGTCTGGCTGGTCGACCCGGTGGTCGCGCCGCAGCAGGTCCCGGCCGTGCTCGTATTGCCCGTGGCGGAGGCGATGTTGTTGAGCAGATCGCCCGCCGACTTGTCGACCTGCACCGCCGAGTTGGCGTTCACCAGCACCTCGCCCACGCGCTGGGTCGAGGTGAAGGCGAGGTCGGCGTTCTGGCCGACGGCCGAGGCCGTGTTGCCGAGCGCCACCGCCTGGCCCGCCGCCTGGTCGTCGGCGCTCTCCACGTGCAGGTTCTGGTTGGCGATGACGTCGCCGAGCTGCACCTGGCCGTTGATCGCCTGGCTCGCCTGCGGCGCGTCGGTCTGGGCGGGCGCGCTAGTAGCGGCCGCGCAGAGCCACAGGCTGAGGAGCGCCGACGTGGCCCGTCCAGCGGTGCGGGTCTTCGCGCGTGCGGGCATTGTTGAGGTCCAGGTTGTTGTAGGCGGGCGTGAAGCCGCCGGAGGCGCCCACGGTGGGGTCGCCCAGGGGATCGGCGCCGATGCAGGCGGAGGGGCCGGGCGCGCCGTAAAGGTTGGACACCATCTCGGTGACGCCGCGCTCGATCAGGGAGCGCACCGCCAGTTGCACGGGCTCGAGCCCGCCCTCGCCCGCCGAGACGTTGACCACGTTGGAGCCGAAGAAGCGGAAGAAGCCCGCGCCGATCTCGCGGCCGATGATCTGCTTCTGGTAGGAGACGACGTCCACCACCTCCATGGTCTTGGTCTCGACCAGGCGGAGGTCGATCGCCACGTTCATCACGTAGACCTTGCCGGTCAGCTCGCCCGAGCCCTTGGTGGCGTCGATCTTGCCGCCCTGGCCGTCGAAGCCCGCCGAGCGGATGTTGTAGTTGAGCTCGGTGATGCCGCCCACCAGGTAGAAGTCCGACCCCGGCACTTGGCCGGCGACGATGCGGCGGTAGGCGCCCGGGGCCGGGGCGCCCGGCGACGGCGGCCCGGGCTCGGGCGCGTCCGAGATCAGCTTGTTGTTGGCGTACTTGAGCTCCAGTTCCGACACGCTGGTGTCGTAGCGCTCGACGATGGGCACGCCCGCCTTGGCCAGCGCGGAGATGGCCATGAGCGAGGCGCCCTGGGTCACCTCGCGGCCGCCGTTGTCCTCCGCCTTGCCCGTGTAGTCGGCGATGCGTCCCACCGCGATGCGCGGCGCGCGCACCGCATACTGGTGCGCGTAGGAGGACAGGCACACGAGCGCGGGCGTGTAGGGCGTGGCGTTGGTGGTCACCGGCGCATTGCCGATGGAGTGGGCGTACAGGCCGTCGGGCCCCGCCACAGGGCTCACGCAGGCCGACAGGCCCGTCGCCGCCGAACAGAGCAGCGCGATCAGCCGGCCCGCCCGCGACAAACGTGCGCGTTCAATTGCCATCGAGGTCGACCTGTCCGTTCAGCACGGTCGTGGCGGTGACCGGCGCGTTGTTGGTTTGGGTGGAGTTGACGACCACCGTATTGTTGGAGCCGACCACGCTGACCTGCAGGTTGTTGCCGATGGCCGTGCCGCCCAGGGCGCCCGCGCCCGAGTAGGTGTCGCCCGCGCCCGTGCGCTTCGAATAGAAGACGCTCTGGTCCGAGCCGGTCTGGGTGACGCCGTCGACGATCACATGATTGCCGTTCGCGTCGCTGGCGCGCGACACGTTCACCGCGTTGGAGAGCTGGCCCGAGCTCAGGCCGTAGCCCGCGTTGAACTGGGAGCCGGATCCCGAACTCTGCGCCCGGGCGGCCGAAACGGCCAAGGTCGCCGCGCTCAGGAGAAGTCCAGCGAAGATCCTGCGGCGCAGGAGGGTCGCAGTCCGCGCGTTCGCCATGCAGGCCCCCCTTCCGCCGGCTCCGAAGCGAGCGGGCGCGGGCCATCAACCATGATCTTCCTTAACCAAGGGCGAATGCGTCGCCGCCGGTCCCCGTGCGGCCCACGCCGAGATTGCCTCGCCGCCGCTTTGGGCGGACCCTGCCTTCAACGCCGCGCGGACGGCGGAGCGGAGGGTCCATGCTGATTTCCAACATCCTCAAGGCCAAGGGCGACATGGTGTTCACCATCGGCCCGCACGTCCCGCTGGGCGAGGCGTGCGCCCTGCTCAACGCTCGGCGGGTGGGGGCGCTGGTGGTGCAGGAGGGGGCGGGGCCCGTGCTCGGCATCATCTCCGAACGCGACCTGGTGCGCGTGCTGGCCGGCGACGCGGACGGCCTGTCGCGGTCCGTGGGCGACTGCATGACGCCCGAGGTGGTGTTCGCCGCTCCCGACGAGACGGTCGACGCACTCCTGGCGCGCATGACCGACCGGCGCATCCGCCATCTTCCGGTGTGCCGGGACGGCCGGGTGGTGGGCCTCGTGTCCATCGGCGACCTCGTCAAGCACAAGATCGCCGAGACGGAGGCGGAGGCCGCCGGGCTGAAGGCCTACATCAGCGCCGGCTGAGCCGCTTCTCCGGCCTGGGTCGCGCCTTTCGCGGCGACGGAGCGAAGGGGGGTTGCGCGGGGAGGGGCGCTTCGATATATCCGCGTCCTTCCTCGATCCGGGCGGTTCGACGGTCGCTTCGGCGGCTCAAATTGCCGTCCGTGGTTTCCGGGTGGTGTGTGGGGTTCCTGGTGTTGACACTTGTGTGTCG
>CAXSDV010000039.1:0-27023 GCA_964235945.1 uncultured Caulobacteraceae bacterium | reverse complement strand
TGGTGGACGAGTACCAGGACACCAACGTCGCCCAGTACCTGTGGCTGCGCCTGCTGGCCCAGGCGCACCGCAACATCTGCTGCGTGGGCGACGACGACCAGTCGATCTACGGCTGGCGCGGCGCGGAGGTGGACAACATCCTGCGCTTCGAGCGCGACTTCCCGGGCGCCAAGGTGGTGCGGCTGGAGCGCAACTACCGCTCGACCAGCCACATCCTGTCCGCCGCCAACGGGCTGATCGCCACCAACAAGGGGCGACTGGGCAAGACACTGCGCACGGAGGCGGCGGGCGGCGACAAGGTGTCGGTCCGCGGCGTGTGGGACGGAGAGGCCGAGGCGCGCCAAGTGGCCGACGAGATCGAACGGTGGAAGCGCTCGGGCCGCAAGTACCGCGAGTGCGCGGTGCTGGTGCGCGCCTCCTTCCAGATGCGCGCCTTCGAGGAGCGGTTCGTGCTGCTGCAGATCCCCTACACGGTGATCGGCGGCCCGCGCTTCTTCGAGCGCGCCGAGATCCGCGACGCCCACGCCTACCTGCGCCTCGTGCAGAGCGAGGACGACGACCTCGCCTTTGAGCGGATCGTCAACCAGCCCAAGCGCGGGGTGGGCGAGACCAGCGTGCAGAAGCTCCTCGCCCTCGCCCGCGCCAAGGACCTGTCGGCGAGCCTGGCCGCGCGGGGGCTCGTGAACACCGACGAGCTGCCGGCGCGCACCCGCACCTCGCTCACGACCTTCCTGCGCGACATGGACCGCTGGCGGGCCGCGCGCGAGCGCGTCCCCCACTACCAGCTCGCCGAAACCATACTGGAGGAGAGCGGCTACACGGACATGCTGCGCGCCGACCGGGGGCCCCAGAGCGCGGGGCGGCTGGAGAACCTCAAGGAGCTCGTCCAGTCCATGCAGCAGTTCGAGACGCTGGGGGCCTACCTCGAGCACGTTTCGCTGGTGATGGACCTCGACCGCGAGGGCGGCGACGACACGGTGCAGATCATGACGCTGCACTCGGCCAAGGGGCTGGAGTTCCCCCACGTGTTCCTGCCCGGCTGGGAGGAAGGCGTGTTCCCCTCCCAGCGCTCCATGGACGAGAAGGGCGAGAAGGGGTTGGAGGAGGAGCGGCGCCTCGCCTACGTCGGCGTGACCCGCGCGCGCGAGAAGGCGCAGGTCTCATTCGCCGCCAACCGCCAAGTCTACGGCCGCTGGACGAGCCAGCTCCCGAGCCGCTTCGTCGACGAGCTGCCCCCCGCCCACGTGGAGGCCGCCTCGGACACCGGCTATTACGGCGGCGGGCCGGGCATGGCCGAGGCCAAGAGCCGGTTCGACGACACGAACTTCGGCGCCTCGGGCGGCTACGGCTCCCCCGGCTGGAAGCGCGCCCAGGAGCGCTCCAACCTCACCCCCTCGGCGCCTCCGCCCGACCGCTTCGGCGCAAGCCGGGGGCGCGGGCGCGACATGGTGATCGAGGGCGAGGGGCGGCTGGTGGCCACCAACGACCCGGCCGCGGGCTCCGACTACAAGCCGAGCGACCGCGTGTTCCACCTGAAGTTCGGCCCGGGCTCGGTGACGGCGGTGGAGGGCAACAAGCTCACCGTGGCCTTCGACAAGGCCGGCGAGAAGCGCGTGCTGGACAGCTTCGTCGAGCGCGGGTGAAGCCGCCTCCCGGCGGCGCTCAGGGCTTCTGCGCTTTCGGCAGCGCCGCGGCCTCCGCGGGCGTGAGCTTGCGCTGGCTGTCGACGATGCAGGGTTCGGAGGGACCGTCGGACCCGTTCTGGGAGACGCGCAGATCCCAGTCGAGCGGCCCGCAGATGAAGTCCGAGCCGCGCGTCTGAGTGATCAGGACGGCTTCCGGGTAGGTCAGCGCCGGGCAGGAGCCGGCGGTCTCCACGCGGTAGTAGTCGTTCGCCCCCACGCGGATGTTGAAGGCGTGGTCGTTCACGGGCCGAAACGCCTGGTAGTCCTGGCTGCGGAAGCACTGCCCCCGCACGGTGGCGGGCTTGTCCGCCGCCCGGCCCTGCGTCGCCGCCGCAAGGCCCAAGGCGGCCGACACGCCGGCCGCCGCCCATCGCATGTCCATGACCGGCGCTCCGTCCAACCGCCGAGCCAACCCGCGGCGGGTGAGGAAGTTCGCCCCGCCCCGCCTCCCCGCGCAAGACCCTCTTAACGCGCATCGTGGTTAAGCCTGGAAGGAGCGCCCTCCCCGGCGCGGCGTGCGAGGCTCCATGGCGTACGGCGACGCTCCCGTCGTGATCAAGAAGGTCAAGAAGGTGTCCGGCCACGGGCACCACGGCGGGGCGTGGAAGGTGGCCTACGCCGACTTCGTGACCGCCATGATGGCCTTCTTCCTGCTCATGTGGCTGATCAACACCACGAGCCCCGAGCAGAAGAAGGGCATCGCCGACTACTTCGCCCCCGCCAGCGTCAGCCCCACCTCCTCCGGTTCCGGCGGCATATTGGGCGGCACTTCGCTCGGCGACGACGGGGCCAAGAGCGACGGCTCGCGCGCGGTGGTCGAGCAGCAGTCGCCAGAGTCGCCCCAGCCCGCGCCGGACGCCAAGTCGTCCAAGAACGCCGCTTCCGCGGAGGACGCCGCCAAGGAGGCCGCCGCGCGCCGCGAGGCCGACCAGTTCGCCAGCGCCGCCGAGAGCCTGCGCCAGGCCATGCAGTCGCTTCCCGAACTGGCCGAACTCTCCAAGCAGCTCCTGGTGGACCAGACGCCCGAGGGGCTGCGCATCCAGCTCATCGACCAGGAGGGCCGCTCCATGTTCGAGCCCGGCTCGTCCAAGCCCAACGACCGGGCGCGCCTGCTGCTGCGCGCCGTGTCCAAGGTGGTCTCCCAGTTGCACAACCGGGTCACGGTGGCGGGCCACACCAGCGCCACGGTGGGCCAGGCGGGCGGGAACGACTGGGCGCTCTCGGCCGCCCGCGCCGACGCCTCGCGCGCCATCCTGCAGGGCGCGGGAGTCGACCCCGACCGCGTCTACCAGGTGTCGGGCAAGGCCAACTCCGACCCGCTCTACCCGGACGACCCGACGCTGGCCGGCAACCGCCGCATCGCCATCGTGCTGCTGCGCGAAGCGCCCGTTCTGCCGCCGGACCCGGCGGCCCCGTGACGCGCAGGCGGGCTCGGGACTGGGCGAGGGGCTTCGCCCGCCCCATGTTGGCGACTCAAGTCCCGGTGTCCCCGACGGTTACGTGACCCAGCATTTCGCCACCCGCCAACTGCGCTTCTTCCTCACGGCCCCCACGCCGTGCCCCTACCTGCCCGGCCGCGACGAACGGAAGGTGTTCGCCCACCTGCCCCTGTCCGAAGGCGCGTCCATCAACGACGCGCTGACCGCCATCGGTTTCCGCCGCTCGCAGAACATCGCCTACCGGCCGGCGTGCGAGGCGTGCGACGCCTGCGTGTCCGCCCGCCTGCCCGTGGCCGAGTACGCCCTGTCGCGCTCGGAGCGGCGCGTCCTGTCGCGCAACGGCGACCTGCGCCGCCACCTGGTGGAGGCCGAAGCCACGCTGGAGCAGTTCGAGCTGCTGCGCCGCTACCTCACCGCGCGCCACGCGGAGGGCGGCATGGCCGAGATGACCTGGCCCGACTACGTCGCCATGGTGGAGGACACCGCCGTCCGCACCCACCTGATCGAGTACCGCACCGCCCCGGTGGACCGCGGCCCGGGCGACCTGGTCGCCTGCGTGCTGGTGGACGCGCTCTTCGACGGCCTGTCGCTGGTCTACAGCTTCTACGACCCGTCGCTGACGCGCCGCAGCCTGGGCTCCTTCGTGATCCTCGACCATGTGGAGCAGGCGCGTGCGGCCGCCATCCCCTACGTCTACCTCGGCTACTGGGTGCAGGGGTCGGTGAAGATGGACTACAAGGCGCGCTTCAGCCCCGTGGAGGTGCTCAAGCCCGGCGGCTGGCGCCTGCTGGCGGCCCGCGACCGCGCTCCGCCGGCCTCCGCCCCGGCTACGGCTCAGGTGGACGGAACGAAGACGGAACCCTAGCATCCGAGTCGTGGCGGCCCTCACCCTCAGACGCAAACTCGAAGTCCTCTCGGACGCGGCCAAGTACGACGCCTCCTGCGCCTCGTCCGGCGGGCCCAAGCGCGACTCGCGCGACGGACGGGGCGTGGGCTCGACCACCGGCGGCATGGGCGTGTGCCACGCCTACACGCCGGACGGGCGCTGCGTCAGCCTGCTCAAGATACTCCTGACCAACTTCTGCGTGTTCGACTGCGTTTACTGCATCAACCGCGTCAGCTCCAACGTCGAGCGCGCCCGTTTCAGCGTGGACGAGGTGGTGCGGCTCACGCTCGACTTCTACAAGCGCAACTACATCGAGGGGCTGTTCCTCTCCTCCGGCGTGATCCGCTCGGCGGACTACACCCAGGAGCAGTTGACCCTGGTGGCCAAGACGCTGCGCGAGGTTCACGACTTCCGCGGCTACATCCACCTCAAGCTGATCGCGGGCGCCTCGCCCGAGCTGGCGGCGGAGGCGGGCCTCTACGCGGACCGGCTCAGCGTCAACATCGAACTTCCCCAGGACGCGAGCCTGGAGCGGCTGGCCCCGGAAAAGACGCCGCTCAACATCCGCCAGAGCATGGGCCAGGTCGCCTACGGGATCGAGGGCGCGCGCGACCGCAGCCACAAACGCACCCGCGCGCCGCGCTTCGCGCCCGCCGGCCAGTCGACGCAGATGATCGTGGGCGCCGACCCCTCCACCGACGCGGACGTGCTGCTGCGCGCCGAGCAGCTCTACGGCGGCTACAAGCTGCGCCGCGTCTACTACTCGGCCTTCAGCCCCATCCCCGACTCGAGCGCGGTGCTGCCGTCCGAGCGGCCGCACCTCATGCGCGAGCACCGGCTTTACGAGGCCGACTGGCTGATGCGCCACTACGGCTTCAGCCGGGGCGAGATCGTCTCCACCACCGACGACGGCATGCTGGACCCGGCGCTCGACCCCAAGCTCGCCTGGGCGCTCAAGAACCGCGACACCTTCCCGCTGGACGTCAACATCGCCGACCGCGAGGCCCTGCTGCGCATACCGGGGCTGGGCGTGAAGTCCGTGGACAAGCTGATCGCCGTGCGCCGCCACAAGACGCTTCGCTTCGAGGATCTCGCGCGGCTGGGCGGGGCGATCAAGCGCATGAAGCCGTTCGTGGTCACCCCCGACTGGCGGCCCACCGCGCTCACCGACAGCGCCGGGCTGGCCGACGACATGCGCGCCCTCTCGCCCCGCGCCGCGCCCAAGCAGATGGAATTGTTCTGAGCGTGTACGCCGTCCGGCTCGCCCACCCGGTCGACTTCGAGGGTTGGCGGCGCGCCGCACGCGCGCTGCGCCTGGCCGAAATCGCGCCGGGTGAGGCGACGTGGAGCGTGGGCGAGCCGGAGGCGGCGCTGTTCGCGGGCGCGCCCCCGCCCGAGCCGCCGCCGGGGGCCGGCTTCAACGTGCCGCGCGAGTTCGTGGGGCTCGCGCAGGCGGTGATCTGCCACGCCGACCCGGGCCGCTTCGCCCTGCTCCACCGCCTGCTCCAGCGGCTGCGCGACGAGCCCAAGCTCTTGGAGCTGCTCACCGATGCGGACGTGGCCGAGGCCATGGCCATGCAGAAGAGCGTGCGCCAGGCCGAACACAAGATGCACGCCTTCGTGCGCTTCCGCCGTGTGGACGACCCCAAGAAGGAGGACGAGCGCGCCGCCGCCGACCCCGGCCACGTGCGCGCGCCGGAGGAATACTTCGCCTGGTACGAGCCGCCCCACTTCGTGATCGCGTTGGGGGTGGACTTCTTCGTGCGCCGGCTGGCCAACGTGCGCTTCACCATAGCCAGCCCCTACGTCACCGTGGCGTGGGACGGCGAACGCCTGGCCTACACGCCCGGCGGCAAGCCGGACGGTCTGCCGGCCGAGGACGCCGCCGAGGACGACTGGCGCGCCTACTTCGCCTCCATCTTCAATCCGGCGCGGCTGAATCAGAAAGTGATGACCCAGCACATGGCGCGTCACTACTGGAAGAACCTTCCGGAGGCTTCGCTCATTCCCGATCTGATCGCGTCAGCGCAAGGAAGGACGACAGCCATGGTCGAAGCCGCCCCCACCGCCCCTTCCGAGCGCGCGTTGCGCGCCGCCGCCCGCGCCAGCCGCGACGAGCCCGTCGACGGCGGGCTGGCGGTCACGACGCTGGAGGAGGTGTCCGCGGGCGTGCAGACCTGCCGGCGTTGCGACCTGTGGCGCGACGCCACCCAGGGCGTGGCGGGCCAGGGCCCCGCCCGCGCGCCGTTGATGTTCGTGGGCGAGCAGCCCGGCGACATGGAGGACCTGGCGGGTCGGCCCTTCGTCGGGCCCGCGGGCCAGCTGTTCGACCGCGCGCTCCTGGCCGCCGGCGTGCCGCGCGAGGAGGCCTACGTCACCAATTCGGTCAAGCATTTCAAGCACGAGCTGCGCGGCAAGCGGCGCATCCACCAGAAGCCCGACACCGCCGAGGTGCGCGCCTGCAACTGGTGGATCCAGAACGAGCGGCGGATCGTGCAGCCCAAGGTGGTGGTGGCGCTGGGCGCGACCGCGGCCACCGCAGTGCTACGCAAGGGCTTGTCGGTGCTGCGCGACCGCGGGCCCGTGGGGCCGATGGACGACGGCGCGGAAGGTTTCCTCACCGTCCACCCGAGCTTCCTGCTGCGCCTGCCCGACGAGGACGCCAAGCGGCGCGAGTTCGACCTGTTCGTGCGCGACCTGGCCGCCGCCTACGACCTGGTCCGCCAAGCCGCGTGAAATCCAGCGCCGCCTGAACGAGGAACGCCTTGAGAAAGGCCGACGCCCGCGCTTGACCGGGGCCGCGCGGCTCCGTAAGGGCCCCCGCGTTAACCAGTAACCAGCGTACCCGTCATGCCCCGCCCCGCCAACGACGCCTCTCCCGGCTTCGCGCTCGCCCGCCTGTCGGGGCGGATGGTGGGCGCCGACCAGGCCTACTGCGACATACTGGGCTTCACCCTGGACGAGATCTGCGACAGGTCGTTCCAGGACTTCACCTTCCCGGCGGACCTGCCGGCCAACCTGGACCATGTGGCCGAAACGGTCCGCTCGGGTCGTCCGTCGACGGTGATCAAGCGCTACATCAAGGCCGACGGCGCCCTGACCTGGGTGCAGGCGCACATCTCTGTGGTGCGCACGCCCGAAGGCCAGGGCTGGCTGGCGGTGGCCTGCACCGAGCTGCCGCCGCCGGTCGGCGACGACTTCACCGGGCGTGTCCAGTACTGCTGAGCGCGATCACGCGCCTTCGGTGACCAGCGTCTCCTCTCCGTCGCGGATGGGGGCGTCGTCGCCCGGGCGTTTGCGGGTGACCAGCCGGCCGAACAGCGGGCGCACGCGCTGCTCCACCCCGTCCACGATGTAGTAGATCACCGGCACCAGCACGAGGCTGAGGACGGTGGAGCTTACCAGTCCGCCGATCACCGCCATCGCCATGGGCTTCCTGAACTCCGAGCCCTGGCCCAGGCCCAACGCGGTGGGCAGCATGCCCGCCACCATGGCCACGGTGGTCATGACGATGGGTCGTGCACGCTCGCGACAGGCGTTGTGCAGCGCCTCCATCCGGGTCTGGCCCGCGCGCTCGTCCTCGATGGCGAACTCGACCAGCAGGATCGAGTTCTTGGCGGCGATGCCGAACAGCATGAGCAGGCCGATGAACACCGGCATGTCGATCTCCATGTGGGCCAGCATCAGCGCCAGCGCCGTGCCCGAGAGCGTCAGCGGCAGCGTCATCAGGATGATGATCGGCTTGAAG
This sequence comes from uncultured Caulobacteraceae bacterium, assembly GCA_964235945.1. Lineage (GTDB taxonomy): Bacteria > Pseudomonadota > Alphaproteobacteria > Caulobacterales > Caulobacteraceae > JASLDZ01. Next base: position 19,265 of record CAXSDV010000039.1, on the reverse strand, counting down.
AAGCTGCGGAACAGCAGCACCAGCACGGCGTAGATCAGCGCCAGCCCCGCGAAGATCGCGCCCAGGAAGCCGCCGATCACCTCGCCCAGCAGCTCCGCGTCGCCCACCCGGGTGGGGTGCACGCCGGGGGGCAGGTGGCTCATGATCGGCAGCTTGTTCACCTGCCCCAGGGCCGTGCCGAGGCTCGCCCCGTGCAGGTCGGCCTGGACGGAGGCGCGCCGCTCGCGGCCGTAGCGCACGATCTTGGCCGGGCCCGCCTGGAACGACAGGTCGGCCACCGACGACAGCGGGGTGGAGCCGCCGTTCAGCGTCGGCACGCGCAGGGCGCCCAGCACGTCCAGGTCCTCGCGCGCGCCCTCCGCCAGGCGCACGCGGATGGGGATGCGCCGCTCGCCCTCGCTGAACTTGGCGACGTTGGCGTCGATGTCGCCGATGGTGGCGATGCGCAGCACCGCGGCCAGGGCGTCGGACGTGACGCCCAGGCGCGCGGCCTCCTCCGGCTTGGGCCGCACGACGAGCTCGGGCCCGGCGGGCGGCGGCGTGGGCCGCACGTCGGAGATGGACGGCAGGGTGCGCATCTCCTGCATGAGCTCGAACTGCGCGCGCAGGAGGTTGGGGCCGTTCTGGGAGGACAGCACCACGTCCACGTCCGCCGAGCCGAAGCCGCCCTGGGTGGTGATGCGGATGTCGGGCACCGTGCGCAGCAGGGGGCGGATCAGCTCCTTGAACTGGTCGGTGGTGTGCGCCCGCTTCTTCTTGAGCACCACGGTGATGGTGCCGTTGCGCACGTCGTTGCCGCTGTCGGATCCCGGGCCCACCTGGGAGAACACGCGCAGGACATCGCCCTGGCCCATGAGGATGTGGTCCACCTGGGTCACCGCCACGCCCATCTGCCCGCGCGTCACCCCCGGCGGACCCTCCAGGTTGAGATACACGTAGCCGGGGTCGCCGATGGGCTGGAAGCCGACGGGCCGGGTGGTCATCATCCACAGGGAGCCGGCGAGGATCAGTCCGCCCAGCGCCGCCGACACCCAGCGGTGCGCCAGCGCCCAGTCCAGCACCCGGCGGTAAGGGCCGTCGAGCTTGCGCTCGGGCTTGGCGTGGCCGGACGGCTTGAGGAAGTAGGCGGCCAGAAGCGGCGTCAGGAAGCGCGCCACCAGCAGGGAGAACAGCACGGACACGGCGACCGTGACGCCGAACTCCTTGAAGAACTGGCCGACGATGCCGCCCATGAACGACACGGGCAGGAACACCACCACGATGGCGGAGGTGGTGGCCACCACCGCCAGCCCGATCGAGTCGGCCCCGAGCAGCGAGGCGCGGTAGGGGCTCTCGCCCTTCTCGATCCGCTTCTCGATGTTCTCGATCTCGACGATGGCGTCGTCCACCAGGATGCCGATGACGAGGGTCAGCGACAGCAGGGTGATGACGTTCAGGCTGAAGCCCAGGAGCTGGATCACGCAGAAGGTCGGGATCAGCGACAAGGGCATGGCGGTCGCGGCGATGGCGGTCGCGCGCCAGCTCCGCAGGAACAGGAACACCACCAGCGCCGCCAGCCCCATGCCCTCGATCAGCACGTGCAAGGTGGACACGTAGCTTTCCTGCGTGTCGTCGGCGGTGGAGACCACCAGGGTGAACTGCACCTCCGGATGGTCGTGCTTGAGCTTCTCCACCGCGGCCTTCACCAGGCCCTGCACGGCCACGTCGCTGGCGTCGCGCGTCTTGTTGACCACGAAGGAGACCGCGGGCCGGTCGTCCAGCCGGGCGAAGCCGCGCGCCTCGCCCTCGCCGTCGCCGATCTCCGCCACGTCCGCCAGGGTGACGTAGCGGCCGCCGGCGGGGATGGTCAGGGCGCGCAGGGCGTCCACCGTCTGGGCCTGGCCCAGCACGCGCACCGTCTGCTCGCGCCCGCCGATGTCGGCGCGGCCGCCCGCTTCGTCGATGTTGAAGGCCAGCAGCGCCTGGTTGACCTGGGGCGCGGTCACGCCGAAGGCGGTCATGCGCTGGGGGTCGAGGGTGACGTTGATCTCGCGCGACACCCCGCCCACGCGCGCCACCTGGGCCACGCCCTTCTGCGCCTGGAGCGAGCGGGCCACCGTGTCGTCCACGAACCAACTGAGGTCGCTGGCCGACAGGGTGCGCGAAGCCACCGCGTAGGTCAGCACGGGCGCGCTGTCGATGTCCACGCGCTGCACCACCGGGGGGTCGATGCCCGGCGGCAGCAGCACCCGGGTGCGGTCGACGGCGGTGCGCACGTCGTCGATCGTCTTCTGCATGTCGGTGCCCAGCTCGAACTCGATGTTGGTCGAGCTGGACCCCAGGGTGACGCTGGAGCTGATGTGCTTGATGTTGGGGATGCCCGCCACCGCGTCCTCGATCGGACGGGTGATCTGGTTCTCCATCTCGGAGGGCGCCGCGCCGCTCTCGGTGACGCTGATGAAGATCACCGGCAGCGAGACGTTGGGGTTCTGCTTGACGGGCAGGCGCGTGTAGGAGACCAGCCCCGCAATGGTCAGCGCGATGAACATCAGCGCGACGGGGATGGGGTTGCGGATCGCCCAGGCGGAGATGCGGATCTTCATCCGGCGGCTCCCTCGGAAGCGATGCTCGCGGAAGCGACGGGGTTGGGGCGCACCCGATCGCCGTCCACCACGAAGGCGCCGCCGCCCAGGAGCACCCGCGAGCCCGGCGGCGGCCCGCCCACCAGTTCGACGAGCCCGTTCGAGCGTTGGCCCGTGCGGATGGGCGTGCGATGCACCCGGTCGCCCGCCCCCACCACCATCACCGAAGCGCCGTCCGCGTCGAAGTGGATGGCCGCCTCGGGCACCACGTCCACGTCGCGGCGCGCTTCAACGAAGCGGGCCCGGCCGAAACCGCCGGGCCGCAGGTTCGGGTTCGACGGCAGGGTGACGCGGGCGTGGCCGAGCTTGGTGGTCTGGTCGACCTCCGGGCTCACCAGGCGCACCCGCCCCTCCACGGTGGAACCGCCGGGAAGCGTCACCTCCGCCCGGTCGCCCGGCCGCACGCGAGAGAGTTCGGCTTCGGGGATTTCGGCGTTGAGCTCCACCACGCCGCCGGAGGACAGGCGGAACATGACCATGGACGGGGTGGCCACGTCGCCCGGCCGCACCGTGCGTTCCAGCACGCGGCCGCCCACGGGGGCGCGCACCAGCATCAGCCTCTCGCGGGTGAGCAGGTCGTCGAGCTGCGCCTGGGCGGCGGCGGTGACGGCGCGGGCGCTGCGGGCCGCCAGGCGCCGTTCGACGATCTGCTCCTGGGGCAGCACGCCCTTGTCGTCCAGGTCCTTGACCCGGTCGGCCTCGGCCTGGGAGCGCTCGGCGGCCACCGCCTGCTGCTGCACCACCGCGCGCTGCTGGGCGATCTGCGAGCGCAGGAGCGTGTCGTCCAGCCGCGCCAGGGGCTGGCCGGCGGCCACCTCCGCCCCCTGGTCGACCATCACCTGCGCCACGCGGTAGCCGTTGAGCTGGGTGGTCACCGCCGCCTCGAACTGCGGCACGAGCAGGCCGGAGGCGGACAGGCCGCCCTGGAGCTGGCGCACCTCCACCGGGGCCACCGAGACCGTCAGCGGCTGATCGACGGGCTTGGCGGTGGCGGCGGAGGCGGCGGGCTTCTGGCAGCCGGTCAGCGCGCCGGCGGCGAGGAGCGTCGCCGCCAGGAGCGCCGGGGCGGACGCGGCGGAAGGGCGCAGGTGTCGCAAGGGCGTGTCCATGGGCGGGGTCAGCGGGCGCCGGAGGGGATCGCGGTAGACGCGGAAAGCGGCTGGACGGCGGCCAGGCGCAGGTCGGGCGGGGCGCGCCAGCCGCCGCCCAGGGCCTGGAACAGGGTGGCGGCGTCCACCAGGGCGGTGGCTCGCGCGGCCGAAAGCGCGCTGGTGGCCGAGCGCCAGCTGCGCTCGGCGTCCAGGAGGGTGGTGACGTCCACCAGGCCCAGGTCGTAGCCGCGCTTCTTGGCGTCGAAGGCGAAGCGCGCGCGCTCCACCGCCACCGCCAGCCGGTCCAGCCGGGCGCGGTCGGCGGACAGGGTGACGAGCCCGTTCTCCGCGTCGCGGTAGGCGTTCTGCACCGCTTCCTCGTAGGCGACCACCGCCTGCTCCCCGCGGGCGCGCTGGCCGCGGATGGCCGCCAGCAGGCGCGGCCGGTCCAGCACGGGCAGGGTGGCGTTCAGCCCCACCTGCCAGATGCTGGTGGTCGACTGATAGGAGCCCTGCGTGCGCGCGTACTGGCCGCCGGGGGTCAGGGCGAAGGTAGGAAACAGCGCCAGCCGGTCGAGCTTGAGGGTCTGGGAGGCCGAGCGCAGCCGCGCTTCGGCCTCGCGCACGTCCGGCCGGCGGCGCAGCAGCTCTCCCGGGGTGACGGCGGGCGAGACGGGCGGGGCGTCGGCCAGGGGACGCACGGGCAGGCTGTCCAGCGGGTCCGCGCCGCGGCCCACCAGGGCCAGCAGCGAGCGGCGGCCCGCGCGCTCCACCGCCGACAAGCGCGCCACCTCCGCCTCCGCGTTGGCCACGTCCGTCTCCAGCCGGGCCGCGTCGCTGGTGGCGGTCAACCCCGCCCGGGCGGACAGCACCGCGGTGCGGGCGAGATCACGGGCGATGCGTGCGGTTTCGTTCGCGTCCTGGAGCTGGACGGCGGCCCCGCGCGCCTGGAACAGGCCGGTGGCCACGTCCCGCGCCAGGGTGGCCCGGCTGGCCTCGTAGTCGAAGCGCTGGGCGGCCACGTCCGCGTTCGCGGCGCGCCGCGCCGCCAGGCGACGGCCGAACAGGTCGACCTCGTAGCTGATGTTGAACTGGGCGGCGTAGGTCTGCAGGCTGCCGGAAGGGGTGAGCACCGTCGCCCCGCCGCCCGCGCCGGCGGCGCCCACGCCCGACCCCGTGCCGGAGATCGGCTGGCCGGTGGTCGGGTCCACCGTCGTGCCCGTGCCGGCGGAACCCGCGGCTATGCCGACGCCGCCGAAGCTCTGGTCCGTGTGCTGCTGCTGGGCCGACCCCTCGATGTCGCCCTGGGGCAGGTAGGCCGACAGGGTCTGGGCGCGCACGGCGCGCGCCTCGTCGATGCGGCTCAGCGCGGTGCGGGCGGTGGGGCTGGAAACCAGCGCCTGCTCCACCAGCGCCGTGAGCTGGGGATCGTCGAACAGGGTCCACCAGCGGTCGAGAACGGCGGAAGGCAGCGGAACGTCCGCCGCGCCCCGCGCCTCGTAGGCCCCCGGCAGGCGCAGGTCCGCGGTCCTGAGCTTGGCGTCGGCGCATCCGTCGAGCGCCAGCGCCGCCAGGAGGCAAGCCGTCGCCCGTCGCGCCGGGATCGCCCGGGACGCGGTTGCGTTGGGGGGGGTCGAACGCAAGCGCCTCTCCGGGTAAAGCCTGACCGCATCGATACCTGCGGGCCGCCGACGCGCAAGTTACCGAACGGACATTCGCCCGCGCCTATCGACACGGGCGCCTCGCCGGTGCGCGCCGAACGGCACGGCGCCCCCTCCCCGCCCCGGAGCCCCGCCCCGCGTTGACTGAGCGCACTCCCGACCTCGCCGTCACCCCCGTCGCCTCCGAGAGCGCCTCGGTGGCGGTCGAATCGCCGCCCGCGCGGGACCTGCCGCGGTCGCGCACGATCGCGCCGGCGGCCGCCCCCTCCCGCGCCGCCCAGCGCCTGGCGCCCATCGCGGTGGGCGTGGCGCTGTTCATGGAGTTCGTCGATTCCACGGCCCTGTCCACCGCCCTGCCGACCCTGGCGCGCGCGCTGCACAGCGACCCGGTCCACCTCAAGCTCGCCCTGACGAGCTACCTCCTGGCGCTGGCGGTGGGGGTGCCCGCCAGCGGCTGGGTGGCCGACCGGCTGGGACCGCGGCGCGTGTTCATCGGCGCCATGGGCGTGTTCCTGCTGGGGTCGGTGCTGTGCGGCTGCTCCAACACCCTGGGCCAGCTCGTGGCCGCGCGCCTCGTCCAGGGCGCGGGCGGGTCGATGATGACGCCGGTGGGGCGGCTGATCGTGGTGGGCTCGGTCCCGCGCGAGCGGCTGGTCTCGGCCATGACCTGGTTCACCACCCCCGCCATGGTGGGGCCCTTGCTCGGGCCGCCGCTGGCGGGCGTGGTGCTGGCCCTGGCGGACTGGCGGTGGATCTTCTTCATCAACGTGCCGCTGGGCCTGCTCGGCGCCCTGGCGGTGCTGCGCTACGTGCCCAAGCTCAAGCCGCCCTATCCCGGCCGGTTCGACCTGTCGGGCTTCGTGTTGTCGGCGCTGGCCATCACCGGACTGGTGGTGCTGGGCGAGGTGGGCGGCGTCAACCTGGTGTCCCCGCCCGTGCAGTGGGCCTTGGCGGCGGCGACGACCGCGGCCGTGCTGCTCTACCTGCGCCACGCCCGGCGCACGCCGCGGCCCATCCTGGACCTGTCCCTGCTGCACTACCCCAGCTTTCAGGCGAGTCTGCTGGGGGCGACGCTGGTGCGGCTGGGCCTGGGGGCCACCCCGCTGCTCCTGCCGCTGTTGTTGCAGACCGCGCTCGGCTGGGAGCCGGAGAAGGCGGGCCTGTTCACCATCTTCACCGCGATCGGCGCGGTGGCGACCAAGCCCGTGATCGGGCGGGTGATCGGCCGCTACGGTTTCCGCACGGTGCTGGTGGCGAGCGCGTTGGGCACGGCGGCGACCACCGCCGCGCCCGCGCTGTTCGCCTACCACGTCCCCACGCCGCTGGTGGCGGCGGGCCTGCTGCTCGGGGGATTGCTGCGCTCCATGCACTTCAGCGCGGCCAACACCCTGGCCTATGCGGACGCCACCCGCGAGGAGACCAGCCGCGCCTCCACCCTGGCCACCGTGGTGCAGCAGGTGGGCCTGAGCTTCGGCGTCAGCTTCGGCGGCCTCGTGCTGCACCTGGCGCGGGGACCGGAGGCGCAGTTGACGCCCGACCGCTTCGTCGTCCCCTTCCTGCTCGTGGGGTCGACGGCGCTGCTGTCCCTGCCGATCTACCTGCGGCTCGGGGCGGACGCCGGGGCCGCCATCCGCGGCAAGCCGCGCGGAGCCTGAACCCGCGTCAGCCCCCGGCGGCGGCGGCGATCCGCTCGCGCGCCAGGTCGCCGGCGATCTCGTGGGTGGGGCGGCGCTCCTGGACGGAGCGGTCGAGGATCTCCCCCAGGGTGTGCATCAACCGGTCGAGCTTGGCCGCCACCCAGGCGGCGTCGAACGCGCCCCCCGCCTCCAGCGCGCGGATCTCGCCGGCCACGTTGATGATGCCGCCGCCGTTGATCACGTAGTCCGGCGCGTAGATCAGCCCGCGCTCGAACAAGATGCGCCCGGCCTCGGGCGTGGCGAGCTGGTTGTTGGCCCCGCCCGCCACCACCTTGCCTTTCAGGCGCTCCAGCGTCGCCGCGGACACCGCCCCGCCCAGGGCGCAGGGGGCGAACACGTCGGCGCCCACGTCGAAGATCGCGTCGGGAGAGACCACCTGCGCCCCGGTCGCCTCCGCCACCGCGCGCAGCGCCGTCTCGTCCACGTCCGCCACCACCAGGCGCGCCCCCGCGGCGTGCAGCTTCTCCGCCAGGAACGCCCCGACGTGGCCGACGCCCTGGACGGCCACGGTCATGCCCGACACGCCGCGGCCGTAGGCGCGCTCGGCCGCCAGCACCAATCCGCGGAACACGCCCTCGGCGGTGACCGGGCTCGGATCGCCCGAGGCGGCGGCGTGACCGTCCAGCCCCGCGACATAGCGGGTGGTGCGGCGCGCGGCGGCGAGGTCGGCGGGCGAGACGCCCACGTCCTCCGCCGTCCAGTAGCGGCCGCCCACCGCGTCCACCGCGCGGCCGAACGCCTCGAACAGTTCCGGCGACTTCTCCGTGCGGCTGTCGCCGATGATGACGGCCTTGCCGCCGCCGTGGTCGATGTCGGCCACCGCGTTCTTGTAGGACATGGCGCGCGACAGGCGCAGGGCGTCGTCCAGCGCGGCTTGGTCGTCCGGGTAGGCCCACATGCGGCAACCGCCGGCGGCCGGACCCCGGGCGGTGGAGTGGACGGCGATGATCGCCTTCAACCCGGTGCGCGCGTCGTGGAAGGCGTGCACGCCCTCGTGACCTTCGAAGGCGGGGGACTCGAACAGGGACATGCGGCGGGACTCGACCGGAAAGGTAAGGCCGCGCCCCTAGCCGCCCGCCGTCCGCGCGGCAAGCGCGGCCGCCCGTTCGGCGCGCTCCGACCGGGGGATGGCGGGCGCTTCGGACGGCAGGGGTGCGGCCGGGTCGCGCAGGAAGGCCAGCACGTCCTCCAGCACCCGCGCGCGCCGCAGGTCGCGCACCAGCAGGTGGTGGCCGCCCGGGTAATAGGCGGTGCGGCCGCCGGCGGCCTCCAGGTCCGCGGCGGCGTGGAAGGCGGCCGCCTTGGGGATCAGGTCGTCGCGGCCGCCGTACAGGTAAAGGGTGCGCGCCGGGTCGCGCACCTTCCCGATCCGCTCGCGCGCGTCCTGCATCAGGTCGACCAGGCCGTAGGTCGTGTCCGTGCGCGTGGCGAAGATCATGCGCCGGTCGCGGCCCATGCGGCGCAGCTCCTCCGCGTTGTCGGTGGCGTGGATGCGCCGGGCGAGCCAGGCGGGGGCGCTCAGCGTGCGCCCGGGCAGCAGGTGCGCCATGAGCCACAGGGCGGCGGCGTTCTGCGGCGGTTGCGCGCCCCAGCCCCAGACCGCGGGCGAATCGAGCACCCAGCGGTCCACCCCCGGCGGCGGATCGTCGGAGCTGGCCGCGCACACGGCCACCGCGCCGCCCATGCTCTCGCCCACCACCGCCAGCACCGCGCGGGGATGGCGCGCGCGCACCAGGGCCACGACCGTCCGCAGGTCGGCGACCATCAGCTCGCGCCCGGCCCATAGGCCGCGGCCGGGGGCGGCGCCGAAGCCGCGCTGGTCGAAGGCGTAGGTGGTCACGCCCCCGCGCGCCCAGTAGCTCCCGGCCAGTCCGAACGCCGCGTGGTGGTCGTCGAAGCCGTGCAGCCCCACCACCACCGCCCAGGGGGGGACGAGGACGCCGTACGCGTCCACGGCGGGCCAGACCTGCAGGGGCAGGCGCGCGCCGTCCGCCGCGATCACCGCGTCCGGCTCGAGCCGCGGGCCGGCGAAGCCCGGGCCCGGCGTCAGCGCCCCCTGGCGGACGGGCGCGCACGCGGCCGCCGCCCCCGCGAGGCCCGCGGCCAGCACGCTGCGCCGCCTCACGCGCGCCGCGTCGTCCCGGGGGCGCCGTCGCGCTCCGTGCGATGATCCATGTCGGGAAGCCATCCCCGCGGGGGCGCTCCTGTCAAGGCGCGCGCTCGCCGCCGTATCGCCCGCTCAGGCCGCGAGCGTCTCCACCACGGCGCGAAAGGCCTCGCCGCGGGCCTCGAAGTCGGAGAACTGGTCGAAGGAGGCGCAGGCGGGGGAGAGCAGCACCACCGCCTCGCCCCCCTCCGCCCGGGCGGCGGCGTAGGCGCGGGCCGTCGCCTGCTCCAGGGTTCCGCAGCGGGTGTGGGGAGCGCGGCCGTCCAAAGTGTCGGCGAATTCCTCCTGCGCCTCGCCGATCAGCCAAGCGTGGGCCACGCGCGGGAACAGGTCGGTCAGCGCGCCGATGCCGCCCGCCTTGGGCCGGCCGCCGGCGATCCAGTGGAAGCGCGGATAGCTCTGCATGGCCTGGCGCGCGGCGTCCGCGTTGGTGGCCTTGCTGTCGTCGACGAAGCGCACCCGGCCGACCCGGGCGATCTCCTGCATGCGGTGAGCCAGGCCCGGGAAGCTCGTCAGCGCTTCGGCCGCGTCCTGGGGCGCGACGCCCACGGCCACGGCGGCGGCGTAGGCGGCCGCGGCGTTCTGCCAGTTGTGGCGGCCGAGCAGCGCGCGGGCGTGGGCGAGGTCGCTCATCTCCACCGCGCGCTCGCCGGTGGCGTCGTAGAGCATGCCCTGCAGCACGTACACGCCCCGCCCCATGGCGCGCCCGGCGGAGACGGGGGTGACCGTGCGCCGGTTGGCGGCGATCAGCTCGGTGGCCAGGCGCTGGCCGTAGGCGTCGTCCACCCCCACCACCGCCGTGTCGCCCGCCTCCTGGTTCTGGAACACCCGGCGCTTGGCGGAAACATAGCCCTCCATGCCGCCGTGGCGCTCCAGGTGGTCGGGCGAGAGATTGAGCAGCACCGCCGCATCCGCCTTGAGGGAGGAGGTCAGGTCCAACTGGTAGGAGGACAGCTCCAGCACGTAGACCGCCCCGCCGTGCACGTCGTCCAGCCCCAGCACGCCCGCGCCGATGTTGCCGCCCACCCGCACGTCCTTGCCCGCCTGGGCGCACACGTGGCCGAGGAGGGCGGTGGTGGTCGACTTGCCGTTGGTGCCGGTGATCGCCGCCACCTTGGGGCGCTTCCAGTCCGGCGCGGCGGCCACCGCGCGGGCGAACAGCTCCACATCGCCCACGATCTCAACCCCCGCGGCGCGGGCGCGCGCCACCGTCCAGTGCGGCTCGGGGTGGGTCAGGGGCACGCCGGGCGAGAGCAGCAGGGCGGCGAAGGCGCTCCAGTCGGCGGCCGACAGGTCCACCAGGGGCAGGCCCTCGGCGGCGGCGGCGGCGCGGCCGGCGGCGCCGTCGTCCCAGCACGCGACCCGGGCCCCGCCGGCCAGCAGGGCGCGCGCCGCCGTCAGCCCCGTGCGGGCCAGGCCGAACACGGCGACCGTGCGATCTTCGAAGCCGCGGACGGGGATCATGGGGCGGGACGCCTAGCGCAGCTTGAGGGTCGCGAGGCCCAGGATGGCCAGCACGATGGACACGATCCAGAACCGCACCACCACCGTCGACTCGGCCCAGCCGAGCTTCTCGAAGTGGTGGTGGATCGGGGCCATGAGGAAGATGCGCTTCTTGGTGCGCTTGTAGTAGCCGACCTGGATCATCACGGAGAGCGCCTCGGCCACGAACAGGCCGCCGACGATGGCCAGCACGATCTCGTGCTTGACGCACAGGGCGATGGCCCCGAGCGCGCCGCCCAGCGCCAGGGAGCCGGTGTCCCCCATGAAGATCTTGGCGGGGGGCGCGTTGTACCACAGGAAGCCCATGCCCGCCCCGATCAAGGAGCCGCACAACACCGCCAACTCGCCCACGCCCGGGATGAAGTGCACCTGCAGGTAGGGCGCGAACACGTGGTTGCCGACCACGTAGGCGATCAGGCCGAAGGCGGCGGAGGCGATCATCACCGGCACGATGGCCAGGCCGTCCAGCCCGTCCGTCAGGTTCACCGCGTTGGAGGCCCCCACGATCACCACCATGCCGAACACGACGTAGAACCAGCCGAGGTCGAGCAGCGCCGCCTTGAACACGGGGAAGGCCAGCGAAGTTGCGAAATGAGGCGCCCCGGGCTCCACCGCGCCGAACCTCACCACCAGGAAGGTCGCCAGGGCGGCGATGGCGAACTGGGCCAGCAGCTTCTGGCGTCCCGAGAGACCCGCCGTGGTCTGCTTGGTGACCTTCGCGTAGTCGTCCATGAAGCCCAGCACGCCGTAGCCGGCGGTGACCATCAGCACGACCCACACGTAGAGGTTCGACAGGTCCGCCCAGACGAGCGTGCCGACGACCACCCCGGCCAGGATCATGAAGCCGCCCATGGTGGGCGTGCCCTTCTTCTCCAGCACGTGGCGCTCGATCCCGTCCGTGCGGATCGGCTGGCCCTTGCCCTGGCGCGCGCGCATCCAGCGGATGAAGCGGCTGCCCATGGCCACGGCCGTGAGCTGGCCGGTGAACAAGGCCATGCCCGTGCGGAAGGTGAGGTACTTCAGCAGGTTGAGCACGGGCAGGTGATGCCGGCTGTGCTCCAGCATGTCCCACAGGAGATAGAGCATCAGCCGGCCTCGCCTCCCGCCCGCGCCAGGAGCGCGCGGACGATCGCGGACGCCTTAGACCCGTTCGAGCCCTTGACCATCACCGCGTCGCCCGGGCGCAGCGCCGCGGCGACGAGGGGGGCGAGCGTTTCCGCGTCCGGCGCCCAGTCCGCGCGGCGCGCGGCGGGCAGGGCCTCGTGCAGGGCCCGCATGAGGGGGCCCGCGGTGAAGACGAGGTCGGCGGCGTCCGCGGCGGGCCCGGCCAGGGCGGCGTGGCGCGCGACGGCGTCCGGTCCGAGTTCCAGCATGTCGGTCAGCACCGCCACCCGGCGGCCGGGGCGGCGCGACAGGGTGTCGAGCGCCGCGCGCATGGACACCGGGTTGGCGTTGTAGCTCTCGTCGATCAGCCGCCAGCTCCCGCCGCCGGCCAGCGTGACCGACCGCTCGGCCCCGCGGCCGGCCAGGGGCGCGAAGCCGGCCAGGGCCGACAGCCCCGCCTCCAGCGGCGCGCCCAGGGCGTCCAGGGCCAGCAGGGCCGCCAGACTGTTCGGCCCCCAATGCGCCCCCGCCTGGGCGAGGGGGTAGCGCAGGGTGCGGCCGTGCAGCACGGCGACCACCGCGCTTCCCTCCCCGTCGGGCGAGATGTCGAGCAGGCGCGCGTCCGCCCCCTCCGCCCGCCCGAAGGTGGTCACCCGCGCGCCGCGCGCGCCGGCCGCGGCGGCCAGGGTGTCGAACCAGGCTCCGTCCGCGTCCAGCACCGCCGCACCGCCCGGCTCCAGCCCTTCGAAGATCTCCGCCTTGGCGCGCGCCACCCCCGCCTCGCCGTCCTCAAAGGCTTCGGTGTGGACGGGGCCGACATTGGTCACCACCGCCACGTGCGGCCGCACCAGCCGCGACAGGGGCCCGATCTCGCCCGGATGGTTCATGCCGAGCTCGAACACCGCATGGCGCGTGTCGGCGGGCATGCGCGCGAGGGTCAACGGCACGCCGATGTGGTTGTTGAACGACTTGACCGAGCCGTGCGCGGCGCCCGCCACCTTCAGCCCCGCCAGGATCGCCTGGGTGACGCTGGTCTTGCCCACGGAGCCGGTGACCGCGGCGCGGCGCGCGCCGCTGCGGTCGCGCGCGGCGGCGGCCAAGCGCTCCAGGGCGAGGAGGGTCGAGCCCTCCACCCGCACGAAAGGGCCGCCCTCCACCGGGCGCGAGACCAGGGCGCCCGCGGCGCCCGCGGCGAAGGCCGAGACGGCGAAGTCGTGGCCGTCGCGCGCGCCCTCCAGCGCCACGAACAGGTCGCCGGGAGCGACCTCGCGGGTGTCGAAGGCGATCCCCGTCGCGGCGAAGGGGGCGCCGTGCGGAACGCCGCCCGTCGCCTGCGCGACCGCCCCCGACGTCCACAGCGGCTCAGCCACGGGCGCCGCCGGGGCGGGCGGGCGGCGGCGCGGCCAGGGCCCGGAGGGCGGCGCGCACCTCCGCCACGTCGTCGAAGGGGTGGACCACGCCCGCCACCGTCTGGCCCTGCTCATGGCCCTTGCCGGCGACCACCAGCACGTCGCCGGGGCCGAGCTGGTCGACGCCCGCGCGGATGGCGGCGCGGCGGTCGCCCACCTCCCACGCTCCCGGCGCGCCGGCCAGCACCTCGCGGCGGATGGCGGCGGGGTCCTCCGACCGGGGGTTGTCGTCGGTGACGATGACGAGCTCGGCCACACGCGCGGCCGCCTCGCCCATCAGCGGACGCTTGGCGCGGTCGCGGTCGCCGCCGGCCCCGATCACCGCCAGGAGCCGACCGCGCGCGTGCGGGCGCAGCGCGGCCAGCACCGTGGCGAGCCCGTCGGGAGTGTGGGCGTAGTCGACGTACGCTTCGCCGCCGTTCGGGCCGGAGCCCACGTGCTGCAGGCGGCCGGGGGCGCCCTCCAGGCGCTCCAGCGCGGCGAGCACCGCATCCGGGGCCTCGCCCGTCGCGATCACCAAGCCCGCCGCCACCAGGGCGTTGGAGGCCTGGAAGGCCCCCGCCAGGGGCAGGCGCACGGTGCGGCGCACGCCGGCCGCGTCCAGCTCCAGCGTCTGCCCCTCGGGGGTGGAGGTGCGCGACAGGAGCCGCAGCGCCTGGCCCGCCTCCCCCACCGACATCACCGTCTGTCCGCGGGACACGGCGGCGGCGGCGAAGCGGCCGTACTCGGGGCTGTCCGCGTTGAGCACGGCGGTTCCGCCCCGGGGTAGAAGGCGCTCGAACAGCTCCAGCTTGGCGGCGCGGTAGGCGTCCATGTCGGCGTGGTAGTCGAGGTGGTCGCGGCTGAGATTGGTGAAGCCCGCCGCCTTCAGCTCCACCGCGTCCAGCCGCCGCTGGTCGAGGCCGTGGCTCGACGCCTCCAGCGCCAGCCGCGTCACGCCCATGCCCGCGAGCTCGGCGAGGAGGCGCGCGAGCTCGCCCGCATCCGGCGTGGTCAGGCCGGGGGGCGTCAGCGCCGTATCCGCCGTCTGCACGCCCAGGGTGCCCATGCTGGCGGCGGGGCGGCCCAGGGCGGTGAACAACTGGCGGCAGAACACGGCGACGGAGGTCTTGCCGTTGGTGCCCGTCACCGCCACGCAGATCTCCGGCCGGGCGCCGTAGAAGGCGGCGGCGGCCAGGGCGTAGAGCCGGCGCGGATCGGCGGCGCGCACCAGGGGGACCGCCCCGTCCAAGCGGAGGGCGTCCAGGTCGGGAGCCTCCTCCGGCGCGATCACCGCGGCGGCCCCGGCGGCCAGGGCGGCGGGAATGAAGCCGCGCCCGTCCGCCCGCGACCCGGGCAGGGCGGCGAACAGCACGCCCGGCCGCACCGCACGGCTGTCGGCGGTGACGCCGGTGATCTCGGGATCGACGGGGAGGTCGCGGGCGACGAGGGCGGACAAGCGCCGGGGGGAAGGCGGCGTCACCGCAGCCCGCCCGTCGTCTCCTCGTCCACCGGATGCGCGGCGGGCTTGGGCGGGGCGAAGGGAGTGGCGGGGGTTCGGGCCACGCCCACGAAGCCCGCGATGCGGTCGATCACGCGCCCGGCCACCACCGCCGAGTTCCAGCCGGCGGTGGCGAAGCCGAAGGTCGCGGGCGTGGCCTGGGGCTCGTCCATCAGCACGAGCACCAGGTAGCGGTGGGCGTCCAGCGGCCCGTCCGTCGGGAACACGCCGGCGAAGGAGGTGAACAGCTTCTTGCGCTGGTAGCCGCCCACGCCCGCCTTCTCGTTGGAGCCGGTCTTGCCGCCCACGCGCAGTCCGGGGGCGTCCGCCTTGCCGCCCGAGCCGTGGGGGTCGACCACGTTGTCGCGCATCAGGTCCAGCATGGTGCGCGAGGTCTCGGGCCGCACCACCCGGCGCACGCCGGGCGTCGGCGCGTCCGGCCGGCGCTTGAGCACGGTGAGCGGCACGTAGAGCCCGCCGTTCATGATCGCGCCGACGCCCGCGGCCACGTTCAGCGGCGACACGGCGATGGCGTTGCCGAAGGCGGCGGAGGCGACGGTGTTCTCGTCCCACGTCTTGGGGCTGATCGGGTGGGCGGTCTCGGCCAGCTCGATGGGCGCGGTGGACAGCAGGCCGAAGCTCTGGAAGTAGCGCGCCATGGTGGGCCCGCCCGCCGCCAGAGCCATCTTGGCGGTGCCGATGTTGGACGACAGGTCGAAGATCTCGCGCGGCGTCAATTCGCGCTGAGCCTTGTGGAAGTCGTGGATCACCCGCGGCCCGATCCGCAGGGAGGTGGCGTCGAACCGCGAGTTCAGGTTCACCGCGCCCGAGTCCAACGCCTCGGCGAAGGTGAACATCTTGAAGGTCGAGCCCATCTCGTAGACGGACGCCGCCGCGTGGTCGACCAGGGCGGCGGGGTCGGCCGACCCGGGCGCGTTGGGGTCGAAGTCGGGCAGGCTGGAGAGCGCCAGCACCTCTCCCGTCTTCATGTCGGTGACGAGTCCGATGGCCGCGTGGGCGGAGAACTCGTTCAGCCCCCGGCGCAGCTCGTCCTCCAGCGCGCCCTGGACGCGCAGGTCCATGGCGAGCTGCACCTGGCCGCCGCCGGCCGCCGCGCCGCGCAAGGCGCCGTCCGCCGCGCGCTCGGCCCCCGCCAGGCCCCGGCCGGAGGAGTCGGAGAAGCCGATCAGGTGCGCCGCCTGGGGGCCGAGCGGGTACACGCGCCGGCTTTCCTCCTCGAAGGAAAGGCCCGGCAGGCCGAGGTCGTGGACGCGCTCCTTCTCCTGGGGCGTCAGGCCGCCGAACACGTATTCGCGCCGACCGCTCGCCAGCGCCTTGTCCAGCCGCTCGGGGGAGAGCTTGGGCAGGGCGCGCCGCAGGGCCCGGCGGGTCTCCTTGGCGTCCCACACCTCGCGGGCGTCCAGGTACAGGCCGTAGTGGGCGAGGTCGACGGCCAGGAGTTCGCCGTTGCGGTCCACGAGGTCGGCGCGGGCGGCGGCGACCACCGGCGCGTCCATCTCCGTGCGGCCGAGGCCGGAGAACAGCGCCTTGCGCCCGGCCTGGGCCGCCACGAACACGAAAGCCAGGGCGAACAGGCACAGCACGAGGAAGATGCGCAGGCGCGTGTCGTCCACCGCCCGGTCCTCGGCGCGGGCGCGCTCGAAGGCGTGCTCCACCGCCCACACGCCTTCCACCAGCCGTCGCCACGCCTGGGCGGGACGTGGCGGCGCGGGCGAACCGTGCTCGACGTCGACGGGGCTCACCGCACGGCCTCCGCGGGGGCGGCGGTGGAATGCACGGGCGCGCTGGTGCTTCGGGCGAGCTCGGCCAAGCCGTCCACCGGAGCCTCGCGCGGGGCGGCGGTGGGGGCCATGCCGAGGTAGGTGCTGGACAGGCGCTCCAGTCGCGCGGGCTGCTCCAGGTGGGAGATCTCCGCACGCAGGAGGCGCACCCGGCGGCGCTCGTCGAAGATCTGATGGTCCACGTCGCTTATGCGCGCGCTCTCGCGCCCGGCGCCCGCCTTGAAGGCGTAGACGCCCAGCACCAGCACGGCCAGGCACCCCACCGCCACGAGCTCGATCACGCGGAACCCTCGCACCCGCCGGCTGAACAGGACGTCCACGAGGTTCATGCGGCGGCGCTCCAGGCGGGGGCGGACGTGCGAACGGCGGCGCGCAGCTTGGCGGAGCGCGCGCGGGGGTTGGCGCGAGCCTCGGCCTCGCAAGGCGCGAGCGCCCCGGAGCGCAGGAGGGCGAAGCTCGGCGGGGGGCCGGCGGCGGCGGCCGGCAGGTGGCGCGAGCCGCCCGGGGTGCGCCCGGCGCGCTCGGTCAGGAACGCCTTGGCCACCCGGTCCTCCAACGAATGGAAAGTGACCACCACGAGTCGGCCCGATTCGCCCAGGGCGCGTTCCGCCGCGGCCAAGCCCGCCGCCAGTTCGCCCAACTCGTCGTTCACCGCGATGCGGAGCGCCTGGAAGGTGCGGGTGGCCGGATGGGTGGGCGCGCCGCGCCGGCCGCCCAGGGCGCGCTCCACCACGGCCGCGAGGTCCAGGGTGCGGGTGAAGGGGGCCTCGCCCCGGCGGCGCACGAGAAAGCCCGCGATCCGGCGCGAGCGACGCTCCTCGCCGTAGGCCCAGATCACCCGCGCCAGCTCCTCCTCCGGCGCGGTGTTGACGAGGTCGGCGGCCGACGGCCCCTCGCCGCCCATGCGCATGTCCAGCGGGCCGTCGCGCATGAAGGAGAAGCCGCGCTCGGCCCGGTCGAGTTGCATGGACGAGACGCCCAGGTCGAACACGATCCCGTCCGGCGCCGGCCCGCCCGATTCGGCCAGCCCCGCCTCCAGCTCGGAGAAGCGGCGCGGGATCAGGCGGAAGCGGTCGCCGAACTCGGCGAGGAGCGGAACGGCGAAGTCCGCGGCGGTCGGGTCGCGGTCGAAGGCGGTGACCCGCGCGCCGCGCTCCAGCAAGGCGCGGCTGTAGCCGCCGGCCCCGAAGGTGCAGTCCACCAGGTGCGCGCCGGGCGCGGGGGCGAGCGCCTCCAGCACTTCGGCCAGCAGCACGCCGACATGGGGCGGGACCGCGGCGCTCACGCGGCGGCTCCCGGCCGGGCGCGCTGGCCTTCGCGCAAGCGCGCCAGCCCCTCGCGGGCGGCGAGGCGCTGGGCGGCGCGGTGCTCGCGGAAGCTCTCGCGGCTCCAGATCTGGAAGCGGTCGCCCAGGCCCACCACCGCCACCCAGTCGGACAGGCCGAACTGCTCGCACAGCTCCTCGGGCAGGACGATGCGGCCGGCGGTGTCGAAGGCCAGCCGGCTCACCCCCGAGTAGATCGAGGTCTCCAGCGCCGAGCGGAGCGGGTCGCCGAAGGGCAGCTCGCCGATCAGCGCGTCGTAGCGCGCGAACAGCGCCTGGCCGCCCCCCTCCAGGCAGTCCGCCTCGATGGAGGGGAAGCAGAACACCCCGTCGAACGACCCGGTCGAGAGCGCGCGGAACTCGGCGGGCACGACGATGCGCCGCTTCGCGTCCAGCTGCTTCTCGAAGGTCGACAGGAACACGCATGAGCCTTCGCGCACCCGGGACGGCCCCATCCGCCGGGCCCGACTGGGTTAACACGGGCTAGAATGGGAGACAATGACACCGGGCCGTTCCGGTTAAGCGTCCGGCAAGGTGTCGCAAGCCCGACACAAGTTATGAACAGAGTCTTTCCAGAACATACAAGGAACAATGTCGGCGCGGGCTAGACGAGCCCGAAGAGGCTCGTCCGCGCTGTGGAGAATGTGGGCCAGACGGCCTGTAAGCCGGGTTCTGTGCCGCCCGCCACCGAAGCGGCGGACGCGGCGGTCATTCCTCTGGACCGGCCCTCGCGGACCGGTTCTCGCGACCAACCCGGACCTGCTGGGGGCGGCGACGCCCCCGCCCTCCCCCTACGCACGCGGGAAGGACACGCGGTCCCTATTCGGTCTTGCTCCAGGCGGGGCTTGCCATGCGGTCCCCCTTGCGGGGTCCCCGGTGCGCTCTTACCGCACCCTTTCACCCTTGCCGTTCGGGCCTGACCCGAAGATCGGGGCCGGACCGGCGGTCTGCTCTCTGTGGCGCTGTCCCTGGGATCGCTCCCGGCGGGCGTTACCCGCCGCCTCGTCGTCGTGGAGCCCGGACTTTCCTCGACGGGCTCGAAACCCGCCGCGACCGCCCGGCCGTCTGGCCCGCCCGCGGTGTGGCGGATCGGGGCGGCGGGGTCAATGCGCGGAGCGGGCGCGGGCGTACGGAGGCGGGGCGATCCCCGCCCCCGCACGCGCGCTCAGATCAGGCGATCTGCTGCTTCTCGGCGCCGCTGTCGGGCCGCGCGGGCCCCAGCACCGGTTCGTCGCCCATGGGATAGTTCTTGAAGACGGAGTATTGGCCCTTGCCGTCCAGGGAGGGGCCCGAGGTCCAACGGCCGGAGGGCGCTTCCGAGCCCTGCACGCCCGTATCGTAGAAGTTGTAGTTGTTCTCGTTGTCTTCCTTCGATTGATCGAAGCTGTTCGGAATGGGTAGCGCGC
>CAXSDV010000038.1:4499-27157 GCA_964235945.1 uncultured Caulobacteraceae bacterium | reverse complement strand
AGGTCGGCGACCGCGTCGGCGCGGCGCTCGCCCGGCAGGTGGTGGAACAGGGTCAGGTGCGCCGACAGCCGGTTGAGCTCGGGCGGGAAGTGTTCGCGGCGCAGGCCGTCGAGCCGGCCGTGCATGTCGGCGTCGAGCTTGAGCGTCACGATCAGCGGGCGGAGGTCTTCCCCCTGCGGGGCGGCGTCGTCCATCTCAGCGGCCCGCGAACAGGGTGGAGGGGAGCGCGCCGATCAGCGCGCCCGTCATGCAGGTGGCCAGGAACCCCGCCATCAGCGCGCGCCAGACCAGCGCCTGCACCTCCTGGCGGCGACCGGGGACCAGCACGTTGAAGCCCGCCACGTTGATGCCGACGGAGGCGATGTTGCCGAAGCCGCACAGGGCGTAGGTCATGATCAGCCGCGAGCGGGGGCTGAACTCGGCCGCGCTCCAACTCCCGAGCTGGGCGAAGGCGCTGAACTCGGTGAGCACGAGCTTGACGCCCAGGAGCCGCCCGCCGCGCCCCGCCTCCGCCCAGGGCAGGCCCAGCAGCCAGGCCAGCGGGGTGAACAGCGTCCCGAGCGCGCGCTCGATGGTGACGGGGGCGCCGGCCACGGCGGGCAGCAGGGTGAGCAGCCGGTCGGCCAGGGCGATCAGCGCCACGAACACGATCAGGGTCGCGGCCACGTTGAGCACCACCTGCAGGCCGTCGCCCGTGCCGCGGATCAGCGCGTCGATGGTCGAGTCGTAGGTGCGGTCGCTGACCGCCTCGATGGCCGCCTCGCCCTCGCGCGCGCCCGGCGGCACGAGGATGCGCGCCAGCAGCACGCCGGCGGGGGCGGAGATGATGGAGGCGGTCAGCACGTGGGCGGCCGCGTCCGGCAGGGTGGCGCGCAGGATGGTCACGTAGGCCACCATGGTCGATCCCGACACGCAGGTCATGCCCACCGCCAGGAGGGTGAACAGCTCGGAGCGCGACAACCGGTCGAGGTAGGCGCGGATGAAGATCGGCCCCTCCACCTGGCCCATGAAGATGGTCGCCGCCACCGCCAGCGCAGGCGGCCCCCGCAGGCCCAGGGTGCGCTCGAACACCAGGCCGAACAGGCGCGTGGCCCACTTGAGCACGCGCCAGTGCCACAGCAGGGCCGAGAGCGCGCACACCACCAGGATCACCGGCAGCACGCGGAAGGCGAACACGTAGAGCCCCGCCGCGTCCGTCACCGGATAGGGCTGGCCGTCGGCCCCCGCCAGGAAGCCGAACACGAACCGCACCCCCGCGTTGGTCGAGCCCGCCAGCGCGTCCACCAGGCCGTCGACCCCGCCCAGGAGCCCGCGCGTGGCGTTCAGGCCGAACAGCAGGAACACGAGCACGAGCTGGCTCGCCAGCGCGCCCAGGGCCAGCCGCCAGGGAAAGCGCCGCCGGTTCTCCGACACCGCCCAGCACAGGGCGGGGATCAGGACCACGCCCAGGGCGCTCTGCGCGTTCAGCAACATCGGGCCCCCGCCCCTCCTAGCTCAGCCGTCGGCCGCGGGCGGTGCAAGAGCACGCGCGCCGGCGCCCGGCAACGGGGCGGGAGCGCGCAGCCGGCGGCGGCCGCGGCCGGAGATCGCAGGCCCGCCCTCCCTTTCCCCGCCGCTGGAGGATAGTAAGGGCGCCATGGCCCCCGTCCGCCCCAACCGCCCGCACTTCGCCACCCGCGCCGTCCACGGCGGGCAGGAGCACGACCCGCTCACGGGCGCGGTGATGGTCCCGATCTACCAGACATCCACCTACGCCCAGGAGAGCCCGGGCGTGCACAAGGGCTTCGAGTACAGCCGCAGCCACAACCCCACCCGCTACGCGTGGGAGCGGGCGGTGGCCGACCTGGAGGGCGGCGCGCGCGGCTTCGCCTTCGCCTCGGGCCTGGCGGGAATCGCCACCGTGCTCGACGGCCTGGACGCGGGCGCCCACGTGATCTCCAGCGACGACCTCTACGGCGGCAGCTTCCGCCTGTTCGACAAGGTGCGCCGCCGCTCGGCGGGGCTGGAGTTCTCCTACGTCGACCTGTCGGACCTGGCGGCGGTGGAGGCCGCCATCCGCCCGGAGACGCGGATGATCTGGGTGGAGACGCCCACCAATCCCATGCTCAAGCTGGCGGACCTGTCGGCGCTGGCGGCGCTGGCCAAGCGTCACGGGATCATGGCCGCCGCGGACAACACCTTCGCCAGTCCCTACTGCCAGCGCCCGCTGGAGTACGGCTTCGACCTGGTCATGCACTCGGCCACCAAGTACCTGAACGGCCACTCGGACGTGGTGGGCGGCGTGGTGGTGGTGGGCGAGGACGGCGAGCTCGCCGACCGGCTCGCCTTTCTGCAGAACGCGGTGGGGGCGATCGCCGGGCCGTTCGACAGCTTCCTGGCGCTGCGCGGCGTCAAGACGCTGGCCCTGCGCATGCAGCGCCACTGCGAGAGCGCGCTGCACATCGCCGCCTGGCTGGAGGCGCACCCGGCCTTCTCGCGCGTGATCCACCCGGGGCTGGCGAGCCATCCCCAGCACGAACTGGCGGTGCGGCAGATGACCGGCGGCTTCGGCGGCATGATCACCGCCGTGCTCGACCGCGACCTGGCCGGTACGCGCCGCTTCCTGGAGCGCACCGAGCTCTTCACCCTGGCCGAGAGCCTGGGCGGGGTGGAGAGCCTGATCGAGCACCCGGCGATCATGACCCACGCTTCCGTCCCCGCCCACGTGCGCGAAGAACTGGGCATAGCCGACGGGCTGGTGCGCCTGTCCGTCGGCATCGAGGACGTGGGCGACCTGATCGCCGACCTCCAGCAGGCGCTGGACTGAGCGTTCCGTCTATTGCGGCGGCTCATCGTGGGGGTCGCGCGCGGTGCCCGCCGCGTCCGCCACGCCGCGCCAAGTGACGATGGGGTCGTCCTGGGGGCGCAGGCCCGCCGCGCGCACCGCCTCGCCGATGGCGCGCACGGGCTCGCCCTCCGCGGCCGTGGCGAACCGCAGGTCGTAGCGCGGGGCGAAGGTGCGCTGGACGTTGGCGAAGCCCTCGGCCGGCGCCGCGTTCAGCCCCACCGCGTAGGGGCGCCCCGCCACCGTGGCGCACAGCAGCACGAAGGTGCGCCCGTCGTCCAACAAACGCGGCCTGGGCAGGCAGGAGGGCGGGTCGGCGGCCCCCTTGGCGTAGCTCCACCCGTCCGGCGTCATGGGCTGGTCGAAGGTGACCTTGAGCACCAGCGTGCCCGGCGCCACCGTCGCCCCCTGGGCGGGATAGGTCGAGACCACCACCGGCGGCTTCCTCCGCGGCGTGGCGCGCACCACCACGCCCTCGTCGTTCAGCCCGTTCGCATGCACGGGGCCGGGCGTGTGGGCGCTCTGGGCCCGGGCCCCCGTCGCGGCTAGGCCCGCCGCCGCCAGCACCGCCGCCAAGTCCTTGCGCGTCATGGCGCGAGCCTCACCGCGCCGGAACGGCCGAATTGCGGCCGCCGCGTTGCGCCCGGCCCCCGCGCCGCCTAGCTGCCCGGCCATGACCCCCGACGTCTCCTCCCTGACCCAGCTCGGCCGCCAGACCGCCGCGCCCGCCTCGCCCGAGGACGCCGTGTTGGAGCGCGTGCCCAACCCGCAGGCCGACACGCTCTACCTCGCGCGCTTCACCGCGCCCGAGTTCACCAGCCTGTGCCCGGTCACGGGCCAGCCGGACTTCGCGCACCTGGTGATCGACTACGCCCCGGACGAATGGCTGGTCGAGTCCAAGTCGCTCAAGCTGTACCTGACGAGCTTCCGCAACCACGGGGCCTTCCACGAAGACTGCACCGTCGCCATCGGCCGCAAGCTGGCGGAGGTGGCCCGGCCCCGTTGGCTGCGCATCGGCGGCTACTGGTACCCCCGCGGGGGCATCCCCATCGACGTCTTCTGGCAAACGGGCGCGCCTCCCGAGGGACTCTGGCTGCCCGACCAGGGAGTGGCGCCCTATCGCGGTCGGGGTTGAAATCCGATGGCAACAAAAGAGCGCATGATGTCGCACCGAACGCTCTGGAGATCGGACATGACCCGCTTCGCACTGCTCGGCCTCGCGGCCTTGGCCGCAGCGCCCGCGACCGCCCAGACCGTGGTGGTCGCGCCGACCATCGTCGCGGGCGCGGCCGACACGGACAGCTACCGCGAACTGAACATGATCAAGAACGCCGTCCCGGGCCAGAAAGTGCGCATCTGGTACGCCCTCAGCATCGAGCGCGACTGCTCGACCGCCGGCGCCATAGTCACCCAGATACTGGAAGTTCCGGAGCACGGCTCGGCCGTGGTGGAGAACGGCAAGGAGTTCCCGAACTTCCCCGCCGGCAACCCTCGCTCGGCCTGCAACACCCGCCGAGTTCCGGCCAGCGAGGTTTACTACACCGCCAAGGCCGACTTCACCGGACGGGACTCGTTCGTGATGCGCAATTCCACCCCCGATGGGCACATCCGCAAGATCACCGTCTATATCGACGTGCGCTGAGCGGCCGGACCGCGCTCAGCCGCGCCACTCGCGCGTCAGGGCCGTCACGTCGGGCCGCGCGCGCTCCAGCGGCGGCTCGGTCGGGGTGCCCAGCAGTATCCAGCCCGCCAGGCGCGGCGCGGGATCGGCGTCGGGGTCGACGCCCAGCCAGCGCAGCACCTCCGGGTCCTCGCCGTACCAGTCGGTGATCCAGTTGCCGCCATAGCCCATGGCGGACGCGGCGATCAGCAGGGTCGTGCACACCGCCGCGGCGGAGGACTGCTGCTCCCACACGGGCTTGGCGCCGTGGCGCGGGACGGACAGCACCGCCACGCACAGGGGCGGCCCGGCGATCTTGAACAGGGACTGGCGGGCCCGCTCGGGGTTGGGCTGATGGTCCGCACGACCGCGCAGGCGCTCGACGAACGCGGCCTTGCCCTCCCCGCGCAGCACCACGAACCGCCAGGGCGTCATCTTGCCGTGATCGGGCACGCGCGCGGCCAACCTCAGCAGGCCGTCGAGCTCGGCGCCCTCGGGCGCGGGCGCGCCCAGGTGCTGGGGCGAGCTCGACCGGCGTGCGGCCAGCAGCGACAAGGCGTCCGCGCTCGAACGCACCGGCAGAACGGCTCCGAACTCGGGCGCAGGCGGGATGGGGTCGTGCATGTAAGACGCGCTCGCAGAGTTCGGGGTGTCGGCGGCGCACCTAGTCGGTGTAGGGCGGGGTTGCAATGGCCGACGATCCCGCCTCCCCGCCCGCTCCCGCCTGGCTGCGCCCCCACGGCCGGCGCTGGCGCGTCGACAGCGGGCCGGACCCGGTGTGCGACAATCCCTGGTTCGCCGTCGAGGCGTATCAGGCGACCGCCCCAACGGGCGCGCCGGCGAACTACTGGGTGCAGCGCTTCCGCAATCGCGCGGTGGGGGTGGTGCCCCTGCACGAGGACGGGACGGTCACCCTGGTCGGCCAGTGGCGCTTCCCCTCCGACAGCTACAGCTGGGAACTGCCCGAGGGCGGCGTGCCCGCGGGCGAGACCCCGCTGGAGGGCGCGCGCCGCGAACTGCGCGAGGAGGCGGGCCTGGAGGCTTGCGACTGGCGGCGCATCCTGGTGCTCCAGCTTTCCAACTCCTCCTCAGACGAGACGGGCGAACTGTTCCTGGCCACCGGCCTCACCGCTTGCGCTTGCGAGCCCGAGGCGGTGGAGGAGCTGGCGGCGGCGCGCGTGCCTTTCCGCGAGGCGCTGGCCGCCGCGGCGTCCGGCGCGATCCAGGACAGCTTGACCGTGGCGGGGCTGATGCGCGTGCACCATATGGCGGTGGAGGGCGAACTGCCCGCGCCCCTGGCGCGCCGACTGCTCGCGCCGCGCTGAATCCGAAGGGACCGCACATGGGTCAGGCCCTCGAAGTCGTCGCCCCCGGCGACACCCCGCCGGTCTGGGCGGCGCTGCGCAACGAGGCGGAGCGCGCCGCCTCCGCCGAGCCCGCCCTGGCGAGCCTGCTCAACGCGGTGGTCCTGGCCCACGACGACCTGGGGCGGGCGCTGTCCTACCAGCTCGCGCGCAAGCTCGGCGACACGGAGCTGCGCGCCATGACCGTGCGCGAGATCGCCGACGAGGCCTACGCGTCCGACCCGGCCTTCCTGGAGGCCGCCCAGGCGGACCTGCGCGCGGTGTTCGAGCGCGACCCGGCGTGCAAGGGCTACCTGCAGCCCTTCCTGTTCTTCAAGGGCTTCCAGGCGTTGCAAACCCATCGGATCGGCCACTGGCTGTGGAACCGCGGGCGCGAGACCCTGGCCTACCACCTGCAAAGCCGAGTGTCCGAGCTGTTCCAGGTGGACGTGAACCCCGCCGCGCGGATCGGCTCGGGGGTGTTCATCGACCACGGCACGGGCATCGTCGTCGGCGAAACGGCGACGGTGGGCGACGACGTCTCCATGCTGCACGGCGTGACCCTGGGCGGCACGGGCGCGGTGCGCGGCGACCGCCACCCGAAGATCGGCCGAGGCGTGCTCCTGGGGGCTGGAGCCAAGGTTCTGGGGAACATCGCCGTGGGCGACTACGCCAAGGTCGCTTCCGGCTCGGTGGTGCTGCGCCCGGTGCCCCCGGGCTGCACCGTGGCGGGCGTTCCCGCACGGTTGGTCAACTGCCCGTCCTCTCCCGAGCCGGCGCGATCGATGGATCACACCCTGGCCTCGGAGGTGTATGACTACGTCATCTGAGCCCCGCGCGACGGGGTCGGACCCCTCCCCCGCAGGCTGATCGAGAGCGCCCGACCGTGAACGACAAAGACATGAAGCGCCTCGAGACCTACCTCAAGCGCGCCCTGGGCTCGGCGGCCCTGAACCTGAAGCCGCGCCCCAAGCAGAAGGACTCCGCCGAGGTGTACATCGGCGACGAGTTCGTCGGCGTCGTCTTCCAGGACGAGGACGAGGACGGCTCCTTCATGTTCGAGATGGCCATCCTCGCCGAGGACCTCGCCGCGGTCTGACCCGCGCCGGACGCACCGTCGCCGGCGCCCGGCGCCGGTGCGTCCTCAATACAGCCCGGTCAGGTCCGCGGACGCCTTCTTGGGCGGCGGGGGCGGTGCGGCGGCGGGAGCCGCGGCGGCCGGCCCGGCGAGCTGGTCGTAGGGGATGGGCGCGGTCGGTCGCCCGTCCACCAGCGCCGGCCCGGCCGGGCGCGGTGCGGGACGCGGCTCGGTGCCCGCGCGGAACGCCTCGCGGTGCGCGCCCACGCTGGCGATCTTGGCGGCCTTGGGCGGCTTGAAGTCCGTGTTGGGCGCGCCCTTGAAGTACTCGCGCATGAAGTCGACGAAGATGGGCGTGGCGGCCACGCCGCCCGTCTCGCCGTGGCCCAGGCTGCGGTTGTCGTCGAAGCCGATGAAGCAGCCCACGATGATGTCCGGCGTGAACCCGACGAACCAGGCCGAACGATAGTCGTTGGTGGTGCCCGTCTTGCCGGCGATGTGCCGGTCGGGGAAGGCCGCGCCCACGCTGGAGGCGGTGCCCTGGCTCACCACGCCCTGGAGCATGGTGGCGATCTGGTAGGCGGTGACCGGGTCCATGGCCTGGGCGCCGTCCGGCGCGATGCGCGGACTCTCCTGGCCGTCATAGGGCTGGTCGCAGCCCGGGCAGTCGCGCCGCTCGGCCTTCCAGGCGACCTTGCCCTCGCCGTCCTCGGCCAACTCGATCAGGTGGGGCTCGACCCGGCGGCCGCCGTTGGCGAAGGCGGCGTAGGCCCCGGTGAGCTGGAGCGGCGTCACCTCGCCCGACCCCAGCGCGATGGACAATACGGGCGGCCACTGCTTGCGGTCCGCGATCACCCCGTCGCGCACGGCGGCGTCCAGGATTTTCCTCATGCCCACGCGCTGGGCGATGCGCACGGTCATCTGGTTGCGCGAGTAGACCAGGCCGTTGCGGAACGGCTGGGGCCCCGCGGAGCGGTGGTTGTCGTTCTCCGGCGACCAGGTCGAGCCGTCCGCCCCGGGCAGCGAAATGGGCGCGTCCAGCACGATGCTGGCGGGGGTGAAGCCGTTCTCCAGCGCCGCGGCGTAGACGAAGGGCTTGAACGACGAGCCCGGCTGGCGCTTGGCCTGGGTCGCCCGGTTGTAGTTGGACAGGCTGAAGCTGTAGCCGCCCACCAGCGCCAGCACCCGGCCCGAGTGCGGCTCGACGGCCACCAGGGCCCCGTTCACCGCCGGCGTTTGACGCAGGGCGTAGGTGCGCCCGTCGGCGTTCGGCTCCACGAACACGAGGTCGCCCAGCGACAGGCCCTTGCCCGCACGCGCCCAGGCCACGTCGGCGGGATCGAGTTCGCCCGCCCCGCCGCTGGCCAGCACCACGTGGACGTCGCCGCCCGCCCGGTCCACCACCGCGACTCGCCAGGCGCGGCGCTCGGCGGCGGGCGATTTCGAGCGGGCCACGGCCTCCCAACCCGGTTGCAGGTCGACGTGGGCGAGCGCCCCGCGCCAGCCGTGGCGACGGTCATAGCTCTCCAGCCCCTCCATCAGCGCCACCCGCGCGGCGGTCTGCAGGTGCGAGTCGAGGGTGGTGCGCATGTACAGGCCGTCGTCGTCGACGGTCTTGCCGATGGTGGCGTGGGCGCGGGCGTCCACCTCCTCCATGAAGTAGTCCGCGTCCTTGTAGTGGGCGCGCTCGGGGCTGTGCTGGGTCACGAGGTCGGCGGCGCGCGCGGCGCGCACGTCGGCGGGCGAGGCCCAGCCGTTCTCCGCCATCTGGCCCAGCACCCAGTTGCGGCGCGTCACCGCCTGCGCCTTGCGACGCACGGGGTCGTAGTTGTTCGGCCCCTTGGGCAGGCTCGCCAGGTAGGCCATCTCCGGCAGGGTGAGCTGGTTCAGCGGCTTGCCGAAATAGTTGAACGCCGCCATGGCCACGCCGAAGCTGTGGTTCCCGAGCCAGATCTCGTTCAGGTACAGCTCGAGTATCCGCTCCTTGGAGAGGGTCTGCTCCAGGCGGTGCGCCAGGATCGCCTCCTTCACCTTGCGGCCGAAGCTGTGCTCGTTCGAGAGCAGCACGTTCTTGGCCACCTGCTGGGTGATGGTGGAACCGCCCTGCAGGCGCTTGCCGGTCAGGCCGCTCAGCGCGTCGCGGCCGGCGGCGCGACCCAGCCCCGCCACGTCGATCCCGCCGTGCTGGAAGAAGTTCTTGTCCTCCGCCGACAGGAAGGCGTGCACGAGCTGGGGCGGGATCTGGTCGTAGGGCACGAAGATGCGCCGCTCGCGGCCGAACTCGCCGATCAGCGTGCCGTCCCAGGCGTAAACGCGGCTGGAGGTGGGCGGGCGGTAGTCCACGAGGTCCGAGGCGCTCGGCAGATCGTGGAACAGCCAGGCGGCGTAGACGGCCAGGCACAGCCCCGCCAGCCCCACCGCGCCCAGCCCCGCCGCCAGGAGCCAGGCGAACACGCGCCCGAGCCCGCGGGCGGAGGAAAGCTTCAGCCCGGGCGGGGACAACGGCCGGTCGGGTGCGGAAACGGTCACGACGCCGACGCTTCGGGCCGCGCGCCCGCCGCGTCAAGGCGGCGTCGGGGCGCAGGGCGGAGGACCCGTCAGTTCAGCGCGATGCGCCGGTCCTGGGCGAAGTAGGCGTCGATGGCGTCGCCCACCCGGTCCATGAACCGCCGGCGCCGGCTCGGGTCCGACAGGTGCGCCTCGTCCTCCCGGTTGGTGATGAAGCCCATCTCCAGCAGCACGGCGGGCACGTCCGGCGCCAGGAGCACCATGAAGCCCGCGTCGCGGTGGCTGCGGCGCAGCAGCGTCTCCGTCTCGCCGATGCGGTCCAGCACCAGCTCGGCGAACTCGGAGGAGCGGTTGCGCGTCTCCCTCTGGGTCAGGTCCAGGAGGATGCGGTTCACCGCCCGGTCCGACCCCGGCATGGACACGTCGAACCAGTTGTCGGAGCCGAACACGCTCTTGGACGAGCGGTCGGCCCCGTGCTCGCTCATGGTGTAGACGGTGGCTCCGCGCAGGTCGGGCTCGGAGCCCGCGTCCGCGTGCAGGGAGATGAACAGGTCGGCGTTGGCGCGCCGGGCGATTCGCACGCGCTGCTGGAGCGGCACGAACACGTCCGTCTCACGCGTGAGCACCACGTGGTAGCGCCCCGTACGCTCCAGTCGGTCGCGCAAGGCGCGGGCGGCGGCCAGGGTCAGCGTCTTCTCGTGCTCGTGGTCGCCTTGCGCGCCCGGGTCCTTGCCGCCGTGGCCGGCGTCGATCACGACCACCTTCTTGGCGGGCAGGACCGGTTCGACGGGCGCCTCGATGCGCGTGAACGGCGCGGCGGCGGCGGCCCGGGGCGGCAGCGGTCGCGCGTCGCCCTCCAGATCGACCACGTAGCGGTAGACGGTCAGCCCGTCGGCCGGCGGCAGGAGGAAGCGGCGCTTGACCACCGCCGGGCGCGCCAGCTCCAAGCGCAAGCGCGCCGCGCCCGCCGCCTCGTCCACCGACCAGCGCCGCACCAGGCCCGCACCCGCGCCCTCCATGTCCCCGGCGGTCTCCACGTTCGGCAGCAGCAGGAGCACCCGGCCGGTGGGGTCGGCCCCGTCCACCAGCCGGCCCTTGGCGGCGTGGTCGAGCTCGATCACCACCCGGGTGGCGTGGGCGTCGCCGCCCAGGCGCACGCGCAGCACGCCGGCCTTTCCCGCGTCGGGCGCGGGCGCGGCGGCGGCGGCGGCGGCCCCGGTCAGGACGGCCAAAGCCAGCACGGCGCGACCTAGCCGCCCGGCCGATGCTCGCCAGAGCCTTTGAAACACCCGCGGACAGGCCTCATGAATCGGGGAACGCACGACGTCTCGCACCCCGGCTGTAGACAAAGCGTTAACCGCCGGAAACCATGTCCGCGAAGCCCCGCTTTCCTTTTGGAGCGCGGTGTTGCAGAGTTGATTCGCCGCAGACCGCGGGCTCCCTCGCGGGAGACGCCCGGCCGCCGCGCAAGACACCCCGCGCCGATTTCCGCATCCGCGGGCCCGGCGCATCCCTTCGCCTCGCGGACGCCGCCCCAGAGCGCGCCGCCGTAGGACAACCATGGGCCGCGTCGCCTCCGCCCCTCGCCGCAACACAACCGCGTGGACCGTTCCACGTCGCGGCGGGCCCGAGCTTGCGACCGCCCCGATCCGGCGCCCGGGACACGCTCCCGCCGCGCGCCGCGGAGACTTCCATGACCAAGAGAATGCTGATCGACGCGGCGCACGCCGAGGAGACCCGCGTCGCCGTCGTTGACGGGACGCGCATAGAGGAGCTCGACTTCGAGATCGCCTCCCGGCGCCAGCTGCGGGGCAACATCTACCTGGCCAAGGTGGTCCGGGTCGAGCCGTCGCTGCAGGCGGCTTTCGTGGAGTACGGCGGCAACCGCCACGGCTTCCTCGCCTTCAACGAGATCCACCCCGACTACTTCCAGATCCCCCAGGCCGACCGCGAGGCGCTGCTGCGCGAAGCGGCCGAGCCTCATCACGACGACGAGCTCCACGCCGAAGGCGAGGAGGTGGAGGGGCGCGCCGACGACGAGGACGACGCGATCGAGCGCGAGCTCGACCGACGCCGCCAGCGCATGCTGCGCAAGTACAAGATTCAGGAGGTGATCCGCCGCCGGCAGATCATGCTGATCCAGGTCGTCAAGGAGGAGCGCGGCAACAAGGGCGCGGCGCTCACCACCTACCTGTCGCTGGCGGGCCGTTACTGCGTGCTCATGCCCAACACCGCACGCGGCGGCGGCATCAGCCGCAAGATCACCAACGCCGCGGACAGGAAGCGCCTGAAGTCGGCGACCCAAAGCCTGGACGTGCCGAACGGCATGGGCCTGATCGTGCGCACCGCGGGCGCCGCGCGCACCAAGCTCGAGATCAAGCGCGACTACGAGTATCTCCTGCGCATGTGGGAGAACATCCGCGAGACCACCCTGCAGTCGATCGCGCCCGCGCTGATCTACGCGGAGGAGGATTTGGTCAAACGCGCGGTGCGCGACATGTTCGACAAGGAGTTCGACTCGATCCAGGTCGAGGGCGAGGCCGGCTATCGCGAAGCGCGCGACTTCATGCGCATGATCATGCCGAGCCAGGCCAAGAAGGTGGTCCACTACAAGGACCCCACGCCCCTGTTCGTGCGCCACCGCATCGAAGACCAGATCGGCCAGATCCACTCGCCGATCGTGCCGCTCAAGTCCGGCGGCTACCTGGTGATCAACCAGACGGAAGCGCTGGTCGCCATCGACGTCAACTCGGGCAAGGCCACGCGCGAGCGCAACATCGAGACCACCGCCTACAAGACCAACATGGAGGCCGCCGCGGAGGCCGCACGCCAACTGCGTCTGCGCGACCTGGCCGGCCTGATCGTCATCGACTTCATCGACATGGACGAGGGCAAGAACAACCGCGCCGTCGAGAAGGAGATGAAGGACTGCCTGAAGGACGATCGCGCCCGCGTGCAGATGGGCAAGATCAGCGGCTTCGGGCTGATGGAGATCAGCCGCCAGCGCCGCCGCATGGGCGTGCTGGAAGGCTCCACCCACGTCTGCCCCCACTGCCACGGAGCGGGCCGCATCCGCTCCGTGGAGTCGAGCGCGCTCGAAGCGCTGCGCGCGGTGGAGGTGGAGGCCGTCACCGGCGGCCCCGGCGCCATCATCCTGCGCCTGCCCACCGCCGTCGGGCTCTACGTGCTCAACTGCAAGCGCGCCTTCCTGACCCGGCTGGAGCAGAGCCACGGCCTGTCGGTCACCGTCGCCTTCGACGACGCCCTGGCCCACGCCGAACAGGAGGTGGAGCGCACCGAAACGCGCGAGGGCGGCCAGCCGCTGCAGCTGGAGCCGCCGCCCGGCCCCGTGGGCGTGACGGGGGACGAGACGGACGGCGACGACCTGCCCGCGGAGGACGACGGCGAGGTGGTCGAGGTGGAGGCGGCGGCCTCCGACGAGGTCGGGGGCGAGGAGGACGAGCGCCGGAACGGCAAGGGCCGCCGTCGCCGCCGCTCCGGTCGCGACCGCGACGAGGACCGGCCGGCGCGCGGGGAAGAGGACGCGCCTGTCGAAGCCGAAGCCGGTGAGGAGCCGACCGAAGGCGAGGCCGATGAACGCCCGGAGGGCGAAACCGAGACGGACGCGGAACACCGCGGCCGACGCCGCCGTCGCGGCCGTCGCGGCGGCCGACGCATGCGCGAGGAGGGCGAAGCGGAAACCGGCGGCGAGGTCGACGCGTACGCCTGGAACCTGTCCACCCCGCCTGCCGAGACGGGCGCCGTGGACGTGTACGCGTGGAGCGACCCGCACACGCCCGAAGCCCCGGTCGAGAGTTCCGCGGCCGCGGAGCCTCCCGAGCCGCAGGATCGCGCCGAGCCGGAGGCCGCCGGCCGCCGGCCGCGCCGCTCCCGATCCGGCCGAAGCGCCGCGCCCGCCCGGGTGGATGCGGAGCCCGCGACCGCCGACGCCGACGCCGCCCTCGCGGGGCCGCAAACGACGGCCGAGCCCGGAGCCGATCCGTACGTCTGGGCGGACGAAGCCGCCGCGCAGGCCGCGCCCGAGCCGGCGTCCAAGCCCCGGCGCTCGCGGGGCGGACGCGGCCGTCGCAAGGCGGGCGAGGAGGCCCCGAGCGCACCGACGGTCGGCGCCGGCGCCGTGACGGACGCGGAGGACATCGCCCCGGAACCCCTCACCGAGGAGATCACGGCCTCGTCTCCGGCGGAGGCGGCGACCTCTCCGGCGGTGGAGTCCCTGGTCTCCCCCGCCCTCGAAGCGGAGCCGACGGCGCCTGTCGCGGAGGCCGAAGCGGCGGCGCCGGCGGCCGCGGAAGCTGCGTCCGAACCCGCTCCGGCCGAACCCGCTGCGGTCGAAGAGCCCGCGGTGGAGTCGTCGACCCCGGCCGAGGCCGCCGTCGCGGTCCCGGCCGAAGCCCCCGCGCCCGTCCCGGCGCGCGCGGCGGACCCGGCGGAGATCTCCGCCCCGCCCGCGGCTCCGCGTCGCGGCTGGTGGCGGCGGGGAGGCTGACGCGGTAAGGGGCGGCGGGGTGCAGGGCGGCGCAAGCCGCCCCGCGTGGAGCTGAACCTGTCCATGCCCGCCTTCGCCGTCCCCGGGCC
This sequence comes from uncultured Caulobacteraceae bacterium, assembly GCA_964235945.1. Classification (GTDB taxonomy): domain Bacteria; phylum Pseudomonadota; class Alphaproteobacteria; order Caulobacterales; family Caulobacteraceae; genus JASLDZ01. Next base: position 13,148 of record CAXSDV010000038.1, on the reverse strand, counting down.
GCCCCGGGTCCGCGCCGCCCGCCGCAAGGGCCTGCGCCGCCGCCTGGGCGAGACCGCCTGCCTCCTGGCGGCGCTGACGGCGACGGCGACCCCCGTCCGCGCCCAGTCGGGAGCTCAGCCGCAATTGATCCGCGACACGGAGATCGAGGAAACGCTGCACCTGGAGTTCGACCCGATCTTCAAGGTCGCCGGGCTCGGACACGTGGACCTGCTGCTGGTGCAGGACAACGACCTGAACGCCGGAACCCTCAACGGCCAGACCATGGCGCTGAACACGGGCACCATCCTGAAATCGGAGACGCCCGGCGAGCTCCAGGGCGTGATGGCGCACGAATCCGGCCACGCCGCCCGGGGCGACACGGTGCGCGCGGGCGACATGGCGCGCGCGGGCATGGCCCCCATGATCCTGACCCTGGCGCTGGGGGCGCTGGCCGCCGTCGCCGGCGCGCCCAGCGCGGGGCTGGCGCTGGCGGGTTCGGCGCCCGGCTTCGGCCAACTCGCCTCGCTCGGCTACTCGCGCGAGCAGGAAAGCCGCGCCGACCAGGCGGCGGTGACCTACCTCGAGAAGGCGGGCTACTCAGCCAAGGGCCTCGTCGATTTCTTCGACAACCTGCGCTATCAGGAGGTGTTCTCCGAGGCCCGGCGCTATCGCTACTTCGTCGACCACCCCATCAGCGCCGACCGGATCGAGGCGCTCCGCCGTCGCGCCCAGGAGCAGCCGCACTACAACACGCCGGAGAACCCCGCGCTGATCGAGCGGCACGAGATCATGAAGGCCAAGCTGATGGCCTTCACCGAGTCGCCCCAGCAGACGCTGATGAAGTACGCGGAGGCCGACGCCTCCCTGCCCGCCCGCTACGCCCGCGCCATCGCCTACTACAAGGCGCTGGAGACGGACCACGCGCTGAAGCTGATCGACGCGCTGATCGCCGACTACCCGACCGATCCCTACCTCTACGAGCTGAAGGGGCAGGTGTACTTCGAGTCCGGCCGGCCCAAGGAGGCCGAAGCCGCCCACGCCCGCGCGGTGGAGCTGAAGCCGGACGCGCCGCTGCTGCAGGTCAACCTCGCCCAGGCCATCCTCGCCCAGGACGAGGGCCGGCGCGCCGACGACGCCCTGCCGCACCTGCGCCGCGCCTTGGCGCTGGAGAAGGACAACAGCTTCGCCTGGAGGCTCACCAGCGAGGCCTACGACGCCAAGGGCGACGGCGGCCAGGCGCGGTTGGCCGCCGCCGAGGAGAAGTACGCCCTGGGCGACACGGTGCAGGCCCGGGTGTTCGCCCTGCGCGCGCGTGAGCTCCTACCGCGCAACACCCCCGGCTGGCGGCGCGCGACGGACATCGTGCTCGTGTCCAACCCTTCGGGCGACGACCTGAAGGCGCTGGCGCGCCAGACGGGCTGAGCGTGCGCCTTCACCGTTTTCGACTTCCCAGGATGACCATGCGCCGCCACCTCGCCGTTCTCCTCGCCGGCGTCTTTCTCGCCCTGCCCGCCGCGGGCTGCTCGGCCCAGCCCTCGCCCTCCGGCCTGTCCGCGCCCAAGGAGACCGCCGGCGACGCGGCCTTCGGCCGGCGCGTGCGCGCCTACCTGCTGGCGCACCCGGAGGTGATCCAGGAGGCCGTGCAGGCGCTGGACGCGCGCCAGTCGGCGGAGACCGCCGCCCGCGCGGGCGAGTCCATCCGCGCCCACGCCCAGGCGCTGAACGCCGACCCCCGCGACCCGGTGGGCGGGAACGTGCACGGCGCCCGGACGATGGTCGAGTTCTTCGACTACCGCTGCCCCTACTGCAAGGTGGCCGCGCCGCAGCTTCCCGCCTTCCTGGCCAAGCACCCGGACGTGCGGCTGGTCTACAAGGAGTTCCCGATCCTATCGGAGGCTTCCGAGCGCGCGGCGCGCGCGGCGCTGGCGGCGGCGCGCCAGGGCAAGTACGGCCCCGTCCACCTGGCGCTGATGAAGCTGCCCACCCTGACGGACGCCACCATCGAGCAGGCCTTGCGCGACAACGGCGTGGACCTCGCCCGCGCCAAGGCCGACGCCGCCTCGCCCGCCGTGACCCGCCAGTTGGACGACGTCCACGCCCTGGCCGCAGCCCTTGGGGCCAACGGCACGCCGAGCTTCGTCGTCGGCGACCAGATCTCCGCCGGGTGGATCCCCACGGAACTGGACGGCTTCCTCAAGGCGAAGTGAGGTCCGACGCACGTGGCGGGTGGACGAGCGACGTAGACCCGTCGTTTACTGCGATCATGCTCCAGCCCGCGCCGCCCCCCGCGCTCGCGCGACCCGTCCCGCCGTCGGCTCCCGCGGCCGCACGGGAGGGGCATGTGAAGCTCAGGTGCGTCGTCTCCCCCTCGGGTGAGATGCGCGCCTGCGAAGTGCTTGAGGAACGCCCGGCGGGCTACGGCTTCGGAGCCGCGGCCATAAGGACGACCGCATCCATGCGGACCACGCCGCCCACGAGGGACGGCCGCCCGGTCGAAGGCGTCGTCACCGTCCCGTTCACCTTCCGGGTCGATGGGAAGTGAACGGTTCCGCTCAGATCAGTCCGGCCAGGGGGCTGGACGGGTCGGCGTAGCGCTTCATGGGCATGCGGCCGGCGAGGTAGGCGTCACGGCCGGCCAGCACCGCGTGCTTCATGGCGCGCGCCATGCGCACGGGGTCGCGCGCCTCGGCGATGGCGGTGTTCATCAGCACCGCGTCGCAGCCGAGCTCCATGGCGATGGCGGCGTCGGAGGCGGTGCCCACGCCCGCGTCCACCACCACGGGCACGCCCGCCCCTTCCACGATCAGCCGGATGTTGACGCGGTTCTGGATGCCCAGCCCCGAGCCGATGGGCGCGCCCACCGGCATGATCGCCGCCGCGCCCGCATCCTCCAGCTTCCTCGCGTAAACCGGGTCGTCCGAGCAGTAGACCATCACCTGGAAGCCCTCGGACACGAGGAGCTTGAGGGAGCGCAGGGTCTCCTCCATGTCGGGGTAGAGGTGTTTCGGGTCGCTCAGCACCTCCAGCTTGACGAGGTCCCAGCCGCCCGCCTCGCGCGCAAGGCGCAGGGTGCGCACCGCGTCCTCGCCGGTGAAGCAGCCGGCGGTGTTGGGCAGATAGGTGAAGCGGTCGGGGCGGACGTAATCGACCAGCAGCGGCTGGGTGGGGTCCGTCAGGTTCACCCGGCGCACGGCCACCGTGACCATCTCCGCTCCTGCGGCCTCGGCGGCGGCGGCGTTCTGCGCGTAGGTCTCGTACTTGCCCGTGCCCACGATCAGGCGGGAGGTGAAGCGGCGGCCCGCCACCGTCCACCCTTCGTCGGGCAGGGTGGTGGGAACGGCGGCGGCGGTCGACGGGGGGACGGGCGCGTTCATGGACCGCTTCTAGCGCGGTCGGGCGCGGGCGCGAAGCTGAGCGGCGGTCAGCCGCCGCCCACGAAGGCCACGATCTCGATCCGGTCGCCCTCGCCCACCGGGGTGGCCGCGTAGAGCGAGCGCGGCACGATCTCCAGGTTGCGCTCCACCGCCACCTTGCGGCCGTCCAGCCCGAGCTCGACCACGAGCGCGGCCACCGTGGAGCTGGAGAGCTCCGCGCGGCTCTCGCCGTTGAGGATGATGCGCACGGGGAACTCCTGATCGGGCGTGGGCCGGGGCGCGCCGGGCGTCAACTTGTGAGGGCGGCGGCGGGGCGATACAAGTCCGCCCCCTGACAGGCGCCGCGGGCGCTCCACGGATTCGCCGCTCCCGCATGCGCAAGCCAGTCTACGTGCTGAACGGGCCCAACCTGAATTTGCTGGGCGAGCGCGAGCCGCACATCTACGGCTCGACCACCCTGGACGAGCTGGCCTCGCTCTGCACAGCCCGCGCCCGCGAACTCGGCCGGCAGGTGGTGTTCCGCCAGTCCAACCACGAGGGCGAGCTGATCGACTGGGTGCAGGAGGCGCGCGAGGCGGCTTGCGCGCTGGTCATCAACCCGGCGGGCTACGGCCACACCTCCGTGGCGCTGCACGACGCGCTGAAGGCGGTGGACGCGCCCGTGATCGAGTTGCACCTGTCCAACCCCGCCCGGCGCGAGGCCTTCCGCCAGGTGAGTTTCACCGCTTCGGCCGCCACCGGCTCGGTCTCGGGCCTGGGCGCCCTGGGCTATCCGCTGGCCGTGGAGGCCGCCGTTCGGCTGGCCGACGCCCGCGCGCCGGCCCAGGCCGCGCCCCCGTTCGAGGACTGACATGACCGACGCCCCGCCCTCCCCCGCGGACGACGCGCCCATCGACACGGACCTGGTGCGCCGCTTGGCGGACATCCTCAGCGACACGGGCCTGACGGAGATCGAGGTGGAGCGGGGCGACCTGCGCGTGCGGGTGGCGCGCAAGGCCGCCGCGATCGCCGCCCCGGCCCCCGCCTACTTCGCCCCGGCTCCCGCCGCCCCGCCGCTCCCGGCCGCCGGCGCGCCCTCCCTGGGCGACGCGGCCCTGGCCGCCGCGGAGGGAGCGCCCCTGCGCGAAACCGCGCCTCCCGCCCGCGGCGACCTGGTCAAGTCGCCCATGGTCGGCACCATCTATCTCCAAGCGCAGCCGGGCACGCCGCCCTTCGTCAAGGTCGGAGACCAGGTGAGCGAGGGCCAGACCCTGTTCATCGTCGAGGCCATGAAGACCATGAACCCCATCCCCGCCCCGCGCTCGGGCGTGGTGAAGGAGCTGCTGGTCGCCGACGGCCAGCCGATCGAATTCGGCGAGCCCCTGGCGGTGATCGACTGACCGCCGCCATGTTCGACAAGGTCCTGATCGCCAACCGCGGCGAGATCGCCCTTCGCGTCCACCGGGCGTGCAAGGAGATGGGCATAGCCACCGTCGCCGTGCACTCGGAGGCCGACCGCTCCGGCATGTGGGTGCGTCTGGCGGACGAGAGCGTGTGCATCGGCCCCGCCCCCGCCGCCAAGAGCTATCTCAACATGCCGGCGCTGATCGCCGCCGCCGAGATCACCGGGGCGCAGGCCGTCCACCCGGGCTACGGCTTCCTGTCGGAGAACGCGCGCTTCGCCGAGATCGTCGAAGCGCACGGCCTGACCTTCATCGGCCCGCGGCCCGAGCACATCCGCGTCATGGGCGACAAGATCAGCGCCAAGCAAACCGCTCGGGAGGCGGGCATCCCCGTGGTGCCCGGCTCCGACGGCGGGGTGGCCACGGTGGAGGAGGCCATGGCCGCCGCCGAGGGGATCGGCTTTCCCGTGCTCATCAAGGCGGCGTCCGGCGGCGGCGGGCGCGGCATGAAGGTGGCCCGCGACCGCGACGCCCTGGCCGAGGCCGTGCAGACGGCCCAGGCTGAAGCGGCGGCCGCTTTCGGGGACGGCACCGTCTATCTCGAGCGCTACCTTCAGCGTCCTCGGCACATCGAACTCCAGGTCATCGCCGACGCGCATGGAAGCGTCGTCCACCTGGGCGAGCGCGATTGCTCGCTCCAGCGTCGCCATCAGAAGGTGCTGGAGGAGGCGCCCTCCCCCGCCCTCAGCCCCGAGGAGCGCGCCAGGATCGGCGCGACGGTGGTCGAGGCGATCCGCCGGATCGGCTATCTCGGCGTGGGCACCATCGAGTTCCTGTGGGAGGACGGCGAGTTCTTCTTCATCGAGATGAACACCCGCCTGCAGGTGGAGCACCCCGTCACCGAGGCGATCACGGGCGTGGACCTCGTGCGCGAGCAGATCCGCGTGGCGGCGGGCCTGCCGCTCTCCTTCACCCAGGCCGAGATCGCCTTCGAGGGCTGGTCGATCGAGTGCCGCATCAATGCGGAGAACCCGCGCACCTTCACGCCCTCGCCCGGCGTGGTGACCGATTTCCATGCGCCGGGAGGCCTGGGCGTGCGGCTCGATTCGGCGCTGTACTCGGGCTACCGTATCCCGCCCTACTACGACTCGCTGGCGGGCAAGCTGATCGTCCACGGGCGCGACCGGGCCGAGGCGGTGGCGCGCATGCGGCGCTGCCTGTCCGAGATGGTGGTGGGCGGAGTGGAGACCACCATCCCGCTGTTTCAGGATCTGCTGGTCCAGCCTGACATCGTCGCCGGCGACTACCACATCCACTGGCTGGAGCAGTGGCTCGCCGCCCAGGCATGACGGCGGAGGCTTGAGTTTGGGCGCCTTCACCGCCGACGACCTGCTGGCCTGCTACCGTTCGGGCGTGTTCCCCATGGGCGAGGCGCGCGACGATCCCCGCGTCTTCCTGGTTGAGCCCCAGGTGCGCGGCGTCATTCCGCTGGACGCCTTCCACCCGCCGCGCCGCCTCGCGCGGACCGTGCGCGCCGAGCCTTTCGAGGTGCGCATCGACACGGCGTTCGACGCGGTGGTGGCCCTGTGCGCCGAGGCCGCGCCCGACCGCGAGGAGACCTGGATCAACGCCCCCATCCGGGCGCTCTACGGCGAGCTGTTCCGCCGCGGCCAGGCGCACAGCGTGGAGTGCTGGCGGGCGGGGGCGCTGGTGGGCGGCCTCTACGGCGTGTCCATCGCCGGGGCCTTCTTCGGCGAGAGCATGGTCAGCCGGGCGACGGACGCCAGCAAGGTGGCGCTGGTCCATCTGGTGGCGCGGCTGCGGGTGGGCGGTTATCGCCTGCTGGACGCCCAGTTCCAGACCGAGCACCTGGCGCGCTTCGGCGCGGTGGAGGTGGACCTCGACGCCTACCGCGCACGCCTGCGACGGGCGCTGGCGGCGGAAGGCGCGGACTTCTACGCGTTCCCGGCCGGGGCGGGCGGGACCTCCGTCCTGCAGGCGATCAGCCAAACGTCGTAGGCGGGGCTCTGCAAGGGGTGCAGGCCGGGGGAGCCGGCGAACATCCAGCCTCGGAACACCTGCCGAGGCGCGGGCGCCGCGCGGCCGGGCGTGTCGGGCTGGGCCGCCACCTCCAGGTGGGCGACGGAGTCGAAAGCCTCCTCGTCCGCCGCGGTGGTCTCGCAGGCGCGCACGGTGATCAGCAACCCCTTGTACCGCACGGGCTCGCCCACCCGCGCCTCGAAGCGCAGGGTTTCGGCGGTGATCTTGTCGGTGGCCTGGAGCACGGCGGAGGTGAAGCGCGGCCGCTTGAGCGGCTCGGGCGGCGGGGCGGGCTGGGGCGCGGCGTCCACCGCCACTTCGGCGGGGGCGGCGGGCGGCGGCGGAGCCGCCTCCTCCGGCGGAACGTCCAGGGCCGGACCGGTGGCGTTGCCCGCCGGCCCCGGCCCGGGAGAGGGCTGGGTGGAGGAGACCGCCGCGGGCGGGGTGTCCTGCGCGTGGGCGAACCCCACCGCCGCACCGCCCGCGCCCAGGACGAGGGCGAGAACCACGCCCGCCGGCCATGCCGCCCGCCGCACCTCAGGCGCCTCCCGGATAGGGATCGGCGCCCGCCGCGGGCTTGGCCGCGTCCGTTCCCGCCGGCGCTGCGGGGGTGGACTCGCCGCCCCGGGGCCGCAGCACCTGGCCTATCAGGCCGAACAGGTCCACCGCGCCCTGCACGTTCTCGAACTCGGCCCCGGGCTTGAGGTCCTGGGTGGAGCCGCCGGGCTCGATCGCGACGTGCTGGCCGCCCAGGAGCCCGTCCGACGTGATCTTGATGGACGAGTCGACGGGGAGTTTCACGTCCGAGCGGATCTGCACCCGCGTACGCGCCAGGAAGGTCTTGGGGTCGAGGTCGATGCTCGCGACCGAGCCCACCTTCACCCCCGCCACGCGCACGTCCGACCCGGAGGCGAGGGCGCCCACCTGGCCGAACCTGGCCACGAGCTCATAGGTGCCCGAACCGCCGCCGGTGGCCGCATGGCTGAGCGCGTAGACGAGGAAGGCCGCAGCCGCCGCGATCACCGCGGCGCCCACGCCCGTCTCCGCCCACTGCTGGCGTCCGTTCATCGCCGCTACTCCCCGGGCCGCCAGGCCTCGTAGTCGCCCACCGCGCGGGCGCGCTCGCCGCCCCGGGCGATGGAGCCCTTCGGCCGCCAGGCGTAGACCGTGCCCGTGAGGTTGGGCAGGTGGTCCTTCTCCCAGGCGCGGCGCTTGAGCGGCGCGACGGAAGGCGGCTCGTCCGTGAGGTAGTGCATCCAGGCGTGCCAGTCCGGCGGGATCTTGGTGGGCTCCGAATAGCCCTTGTAGATCACGTACCGGCGGCGGCGGCCCTTGTCGTAGCTTTCGCGGTCGGTCTTGGCCTCGAAATAGCGGTTGCCCGTCTCGTCCTGGCCGACCTCGACGGAAGTGCGCCGGATGGTGAACAGGGCGCCCAGGGTGGCGCCGCTCCACCAGGTGAAGATCTTTTCGAGCACAGGAACCGCCGGGCCTTGAGGTGGCGTGAACATAGGCGGGGGGCGCCGCCGCGTCCACAGCCCCGGGGCGCGCCGGCGGGGGCGGTCGCGCCTGCGTCGCCGTTGCACGGCCACGCGACCGCGCTTAGCCTTTCCTGCAAGTTACGGGAGAATCGGGTGACGGCCCTGCTGACGGACGGCGGCTTCTCGCGCCTCCTCGCCCGCCAAGGCCCGGCGCTGGAGCCGCGCGTGCTGGAGCGCGCCGCCGTCGTTGAGGAGGTGCTGGCCCCCGCCGCCTGGCCGGACGCGCGGGTGGAGGCCTGGATCGAGGGGGGCGCGGTGCGCGATCCCGCCCTGCCTCTGCACGGAGCCGTCCACGCCCACGCCGGCCGGATCGCGGACGCCGCGCGGCGTCGCGG
>CAXSDV010000038.1:0-4399 GCA_964235945.1 uncultured Caulobacteraceae bacterium | reverse complement strand
CGCGGAGGCCGCCGCCCTCGCCTCGCGCGCCGGCCGCGCGCCGCGCACGGCGCTGGACGTCGGGGCCGCCCTGGAACTGGGCGGCGAGACGCTGTTGGCCGCCCTGGCCGCCCTCTGGGGCGCGGCCGCCGCGCTGGACGACGCGGCGCTGCTTCCCGCCGGCGTCCACGAAGCGCTGGCCGCCGAGGGCCTGGCCTACGACTCCGATCCGGGCCGCGCCCGCGCCGCGGCGCTCGCAGGCCTGGTCGCACGCGAGGCGCGCGCCGCCGAAGGCCCCGGATCGCCCGCCCTCCTGCTGCTGGCCGACGACGCGGAGCTGGCCCTGCGCCTGGGGGGACGCTCCCTGGGGGCCGCGCCCTGGCGGGGCCCGGTCACCCCCGCCGAGCACGCGGACGGGCCCACGGCGCCCACCCTGGCCGCCGAGGCGCTGGCCGGGCTCGTGCGCCTGGGCTTCGACCCGGGCGAAACGCGCCGTGCGCTGCTGGGCGACCGCCGGCTGCCGCAGGCGGGGCCGCTCTCCCCCGCCGCCCTGCACGGCCGCGGCTTCACGGACCACGAACTCTCCCGCGCGCAAGCGGCGATGGCGGCGGGAGCGACCCTGCGCGCGGCCTTCGCCCCCGAGGTGGTGGGCGAGGGTTTCGTGCTGGACGTGTTGGGCGCGGACGCCCTCGCCGTGACCGGCGGAGGATTCGACACCCTGGCCGCCGCCGGCCTGTCCGCCGCGCAGATCGCCGACGCCGAGGCCACGGCGGGCGGCGACGGAGGCGCGGCGCTCGGCCCCGAGGCGCAGGCGGTGCTGGCGGACGGCGACCGGCTGGGTCCCGCCCCCCGCCTCGCCATGGCGGCGGCCCTGGCGCGCGCGACGGGCGCGGTGGTCCTGCACCGGGTGGAGCTGCCCGCGGACGCGCCGCCCGCGGCGTTGGCGAGCTGGCAGGCGCGCGCGGCGGAATTGGAACTCGCGGGGGTGAGGGTGGCGCGCGCCGCCGACACGCGCCGCCTGTTCCTCCCCGCCCCCGCCGAGGCGCCGACCGCGGCCGCGGCCGCGGCTGAGCCGCCGCCCAGCGTCGCCCCACCGCCCTGGACGACCGCCCCGCCCCGCCCCGAGCGCGATCCGGCGCGCGACCGGACGCGGCGCAAGCTGCCCGACCGACGCAAGGGCTACATCCAGAAGGCGGCGGTGGGCGGCCACAAGGTGTACCTGCACACGGGCGAGTACGACGACGGCGAGCTGGGTGAGATCTTCATCGACATGCACAAGGAAGGCGCGGCCTTCCGCTCGTTGATGAACAACTTCGCCATCTCCGTCAGTCTCGGCTTGCAGTACGGCGTGCCGCTGGACGAGTTCGTCGACGCCTTCGTCTACACGCGGTTCGAGCCGGCGGGGGCGGTGACGGGCAACGACCGGGTGCGCTCGGCCACCTCCATCCTCGACTACCTGTTCCGCGAGCTGGGCGTCAGCTACCTCGACCGCCAGGACCTGGCGAGCCTGGACGCCGATGCGCTGGACGCCGACGGCCTGGGTCGCGGCGACGACCAGGGCCGCGGCGCGCCGCCCGAGCCCGGCGCCGAACCCCAGCCCGTGCCCGTGTCGCACCTGATCTCCAAGGGGTTCAGCCGCGGCGGCGCGGCGGAGGGCAAGCTGCTCTACCTGCCGCAGCGACGCCGCGAGCCGGAAACGGGCGAGCCGCAGGACTGAGCCGGGCGGAACGGTGTGTTAACGCGGGGCGCACATCCTGACGGCATGGTCCGCCACGCAGCCCTCGCCGTCCTGCTCCTGGCCGTCGCGACGCCGGCGGGCGCCCAGAACCCCGTCCAGGTGACGCGCGCCCGCGCCGGCGCGAGCTGCCCGCGCTGCAACCTCTTCCAGGCCGACTTCGCCAGCCGCGTGCTGACGGGGCGCGACTTCACGGGCGCACGCCTGCGCCAGGCGGACGTCTCCGCCGCCGTGATGACGCGCGCACGCTTCGCCCGCGCCGACCTGCGCGACCTCAACGGTTATGGCGTGCTCTTGGGCGGAGCCGACCTGCGCGGGGCCGACCTCACCCATGCGAGCCTGGTGGGGGCCTACCTGCAGGGCGCGGACCTGGCCGGCGCGCGGCTGGACGGAACCAACCTCGCCGGGGCGGAGATGTCGCGCGCCCGCGGCCTGCGCGCCGCCCAGCTCGCCGTCGCCTGCGGCGACGAGGCGACCACCCTGCCCGCCGGCCTGCACGTGCGCCCCTGCCGCTAGGGCGGCTTACCCCGATTTAACTGGCCCCTCGGCTCCCGGCGCGCTTCTAGGCGGGCCGGAGGCTCGCCCATGTCCAAGTTCCCGTCCACGATCGCCCTGAGCCTGTTGGCGCTCGCCGCCCTGGCGGCCTCTCCCGCCCGCGCGGCCCTGGCCGACAAGGACGTGCCGCGCCTCGTCTCCATGGGAGGCTCGTGCACCAACTGCGTGCTGGCGGGGCGCCGACTGGTCTCGGCGACCTTCACCGGGGCCGACTTCTCCGGCGCTGTGCTCGTGGGCGCGGACCTGCGCGGGTGCCGCATACTGGCTTCGGACTTCACCCGCGCCGACTTCAGCCGTGCGGACCTGCGCGGCGGACAGATCCACGGCAGCGACCTGACGGGCGCCGTGCTCACCGGGGCGAGGCTCGACGGCGTGCACGCGGAGGGCGCCGACTTCACCCGCGCCCGGCTGAACGGGGCGAGCCTGGTGGCGGCGGCGCTCGGCGGCTCGGACCTGACGGGCGTCGACCTGACGCAGGCGCACCTCGCCCGTGCCGATCTGCAAGGCGCCGACCTGTCCTATGCGACGGCGGAGGGGGCGGACCTCTCCGGGGCCGTGATGCACGCGGCCGACCTGTCCAACGGACGGTTCGCGGGCGCGCGCTTCACCGATGCGGAGCTGGCGGGGGCCGACCTCGGCGCGGCGGACCTGCGCCGCGCCGACCTGTCCGCCGCGCGGGGCCTCAGCCAGGACCAGGTGGACGACGCCTGCACCGACGCCTCGACCCGGCTGCCCCAGGGCGTGTTCGCCCGGGGCTGCCGCAAGCCGCCGCGTCCGCCGCCTCCGCCGCAGCCTCCCCGGCCGCCGGGCCTGGACGGCCGCGGGGCCGAGCCCGCCCACGCCCGGGCGGACGGCGAGCGCGCCGCGCGCCGCGCCCACGAGGCGGCCGAGCGCGCGGCCCAACGCGCGCGGGAGGCGGCCGAACGCGCCGCGGAGGCCGACCGCCGGCTGGCGGAGGCGCGCTGAGCGCCCCGCCGCCGCGCCTCAGGCCTTGACGCTCGGGGCGGTGCGGATGTGCAGCTCCTTGAGCTGGCGCTCGCTCACCGGGGCGGGGGCCTGCATGAGCAGGTCGCGCGCCTGCTGGTTCAGCGGGAAGGCGATCACCTCGCGGATGTTGGAGGTGCCGGCCAGCAGCATGACGATGCGGTCTATGCCCGGCGCGATGCCGCCGTGGGGCGGAGCGCCGTAGCGGAAGGCGTTGAGCATGCCGCCGAACTTGTCTTCGACCACCTCCGGCCCGTAGCCCGCGATCTCGAACGCCTTGAGCATGATGTCGGGGCGGTGGTTACGGATGGCGCCGGACGACAATTCCACGCCGTTGCAGACGATGTCGTACTGGTAGGCCAGGATGTCGAGCGGGTCACGGGTGAGCAGCGCCTCCATCTCGCCCTGAGGCATGGAGAAGGGGTTGTGCGAGAAGTCGACGCGCTTCTCGTCGTCGTTCCACTCGTACATGGGGAAGTCGACGATCCAGCACAGGCGGAACTCGCCCTGGGCGACCAGTCCCAGGTCCTCCCCCGCCTTGGTGCGCGCCGCACCCGCGAACTTGTAGAACGAGGCCGGGTCGCCCGCGGCGAAGAACACCGCGTCGCCGGCCTTCAGGCCCATTTGGACGCGCAACGCCTCGCAGCGCTCCGGCCCGATGTTCTTGGCGACGGGGCCCGCGCCCTCCGCCTCGCCCTCGCGCCAGAAGATGTACGCCATTCCCGGCTGGCCCTCGCCCTTGGCCCAGGAGTCCATGCGGTCGCAAAAGGCGCGGGAGCCGCCGCCGGGCGCGGGGATCGCCCAGATCTGGTGCTTGGGATCGGCGTCGAGGATGCGCGCGAACACGCCGAAGCCGCCGCCGCGGAAATGCTCGCTCACGTTCTGCATCACGAGCGGGTTGCGCAGGTCGGGCTTGTCGGAGCCGTACTTCTGCACCGACTCGCGGAAGGGGATGCGCGGGAAGGCGCCGGCGGGCACGGTGCGGCTCTGGCCGTTCACCTCGCCGAACTCCTCGAACACGCCGCGCATGACGGGCTCGATCGTGTTGAACACGTCCTCCTGGGTGACGAAGCTCATCTCCAGGTCGAGCTGGTAGAACTCGCCGGGCGAACGGTCGGCGCGGGCGTCCTCGTCGCGGAAGCAGGG
>CAXSDV010000037.1:0-27527 GCA_964235945.1 uncultured Caulobacteraceae bacterium | reverse complement strand
CCGCTAGAAACGCGCGCCATGAGCCCCGACGACCACGCCTCCGCCGCTTTCGCCGCCATCGACCTGTCCGCCGCCATGTCGCGCGCGGCGGGCGCCGTGGACGCGGCGTTGGAGCGGTTGCTGCCCTCCGCGCAGGGGCCGGGCGCGCGGGTGGCCGAGGCGATGCGCTACGCGATGTTCGCCGGCGGCAAGCGGCTGCGTCCCTTCCTCGTGCTGGAAGGCGCGCGCTTGTTCGACGCGCCGGCGGAGGGGGCCCTGCGGGCCGCCGCGGCCATCGAGTGCGTCCACACCTACTCCCTGGTCCACGACGACCTGCCGGCCATGGACGACGACGACCTGCGCCGCGGCCGCCCCACCACCCACAAGGCCTTCGACGAGGCCACCGCCATACTGGCGGGCGACGCGCTCAACACCTTCGCCTTCGAGCTCCTGGCCGACCCGGCGGTGCACGCGGACGGCGCGGTGCGCGCCCGCCTGGTGGCGAGCCTCGCCCGCGCTTCGGGCGTGGGCGGCATGGTGGGGGGACAGATGATGGACATCCAGGCGCCCGACAGCGGCTTCGACCTGGAGGCGATCGCCCAACTCCAGCGCATGAAGACGGGAGCCCTGTTCGAGTTCTCGGCCCTGGCCGGGGCGGTGCTGGGCGGGGCCTCGGCGCAGGACGAGGCGCGGCTGGGCGTCTACGCGCGCGACTTCGGCCTGGCCTTCCAGGTGGCGGACGACCTGATCGACGCGACGGGGGATGCGGCCCTGGCGGGCAAGGCGGTGGGCAAGGACGCGGACCAGGGCAAGGCCACCTACGTCTCCATTCTCGGGGTGGAGCGCGCCCGCGCCGAGGTGGAGCGCCTGGCGCAGGCCGCCGCCGACGCCCTCGCCCCCTACGGGGACCGCGCGCGCCCGTTGCAGGCCCTGGCCTTCCACATGGTGGACCGGCGCGCCTGAGCCTGCGGCGCGGGCGCGGTGCCCGGTGCGGCCGGGGCCGTACAGGAACGGTTCAGGCGGCTCGGCGCTGATAGGGCGCCACACGCCCGGAGCCCGCCCATGACCCGCCCCGTTTCCGCCCTCCTCGCGGTCGCCGCCCTGGCGGCGTCGCCCGCCGTCGTGCGCGCCCAGGGCGTCGATCCGGCCATCGCCACGGTGAACGCGCTGGACGCGGGCCTGCTGTCGGCCATGCAGGGCGGGGCTTCGCTGGGCGCGGCGGGGCGCATGCGCCGGCTGGAGCCGGTGGTGGAGCGCGCCTTTGATTTTCCCACCATGTCGCGCGCGGCGGCCGGCCCCGCCTGGAGCGGCGTTTCGGCGGCCGACCAGGCGGCGGTGGCCCACGCCTTCGCGCGCTTCACCGCCGCCAGCTACGCCAAGAACTTCGACGGCTACAACGGCGAGCGGTTCACCGTCGACCCGAACGTGCCGACCCACGGGCCCGACAAGCTGGTGAAGAGCCAGCTCGTCTCCAAGTCGGGCGCGCCCACCACCTTCACCTACCGCATGCGCCAGTCGGGCGGGACGTGGCGGATCGTGGACGTGTTCTTCAACGGCACCATCAGCCAACTCGCCACCCAGAGCGCCGATTTCCGCGCCACCCTGGCCGCGCCCAACGGCGGTGCGGCGCTGGCTAAGAAGCTGAACGACAAGGCCGACAGCCTGCTGAGGGGCTGACCGGGCGAGGAACGGCGCAGGCGGAGCGGTGTTCACTCCTACACAACGGAGCTTCGCCATGACCGACACGTCCGCCTCCATCCCCGGCGACGGCCGCCTGATCTCGCTGGGCGAGGTGGCCGGCCAGCAGATCTTCGACCGTTCGGGCGCCAAGCTCGGCGCCATCAAGGACGCCTATGTCGACAAGATCACCGGCCGGATCGAATTCGTGATCGGGGCGACGGGCGGCTTCCTGGGCGTGGGCGAGAAGTTCCATCCCCTGCCCTGGTCGTGCCTGACCTACAACCACGCGCCCGAAGGCTATGTCGCGGCCTTCACCAAGGAGCAGCTGAGGGACGCACCGGCCTATGACCGCGATCAGTTGGCCGGCCAGCACTACGGCTGGAGCGACCAGGTGCGGCGCTACTTCGCCAACCTGAACCATCCCGCCCACGCCCCGTCGTCGCTCTGAGCGCAAACCGGCTTCGCCGTAACTGCACGTGGTGTGAAGCAGCGGGGCGGCGGGTTCACCGCCGCCCCGCTGCTTCGTCGCGCATCGCGTTATTGTGCGAGGGGCGTGTCAGGCGCGGCGCGCTCCTGCTCCTGGGTGACGGCGGGGTCGTGGTCGATGACGATCTCGCGCCCTTCGGCGGCCGTCACCGTCACCCGCGCCGGCTGGCCGGTCTCCTCCAGTTCCCGGGCGCGGCGCACCGCCTCGTGGGTGGCCTGCTCGAGATGGCTGAAGCGATGGCCTGGGCGCCCGTTCTCCGACAGCGTCCAAAGACCGTCGGCGGCGGCGAGACTGAGCTGGACGGGTTGGGACAAAATTCGTCTCCTTTGATGGAATCGGGGCGGTAATCCTGTCCAGCCCGCCGCGGTTCAACCCGCCGCGTGGGAAGGCGCCGGCCGCCCCGGGTCGTCCGGTCCGCCGCGGTCGCCCGCCTCCCCCGTCGCCTGCACGGGGCCGAGCAGGGCGGGCTCGAAGATCAGCGCGCACACCAGCGTCCAGAACAGCGAAATCATCAGGAGCTTGCCCATGCTGGCCGTGCCCGGATGGCTGGACAGCATGAGCGAGCCGAAGGCCGCCCCGGTGGTCAGCGCGCTGAACAGCACCCCGCGCGCCAGGCTCGACTGCAGGAGCCGGCCCTGGCCGCCGCGCCAAGCCATGACGAAATAGATGTGGAACGCCACGCCCACCCCCACCAGCAGGGGGAAGGCGATGATGTTGGCGAAGTTGATGGGCTGGCGGATCACCACGCAGGTGCCCAGCGTCAGGAACACCGACAGCACGATGGGGGCCAGGGTGAAGGCGACCTCCTTCGCGTTGCGCAGCGCCGCGAACAACAGGGCGGTGATGAACAGCAGCGACAGCACCCCCGCGCGCACGAAGGCCCCGGCGATGGTGGCCCCGGCCCCCTGGATGGAGATCGGCGCGCCCGAGGCGTCCGGGGCCAGGCGCTGCACCGCGCGCGAGAAGCGCACCAGCGTCGCGTTGTCGTTGGCGTCGCCCTTGGGGGAGACCTGGATGCGCGCCTGGCCGGTGACGGTCGACAGCCAGTCGGCCTTCAGCTCCGCCGGCAGGGTGGCGAGGGTGACGGGCTGCGCCTGCAACAGGGCGCGCACCTGCTCCAGAAGAACGCCCAGGGGCTGGGAGACCATCAGGTCCGCCCGCCGGCGCACCTCCGGCGGGGCGTGGGCGAGCTGGTCCAGCACCGCCGACAAGCGCCGCGCGTCCGAGGCGGCGGGGCTCGACTCGCCGTGCGCCGCCTTGAACAGGGCGGAGGACGCGGCGCCCAGCGCGGCCACCGTCTGCGCGTCCGTGGGAGCCGGGGCCGTGGCGGGCGGGTCGAGGGTGAAGGACAGCAGGCCCGCCGCGTCCTGCACCGCCGCCAGCTTCTGCGCCTGGTCGGAGGGGACGAAGCTCGCCAAGGTCACGGTCTGCGCGACCTCGGGCAGGGCGTCCAGCCGGTCGGCCAGGGCGCGGGCGGCGTCCACCGAGGGGGTCAGGACGTCGATGGTGTTGGGGTTCTCGTTCGGATCGCGGAACAAGTCGGCCAGGGTGGACATGGCCTCGCCCTTGGGGTCGCGCAGGTGGAACGGGTTGAAGTCGAACCGCACGAACGGCAGGATCGCCAGGGAGATCAGGGTGGCGACCACGAACGCCCCCAGCACCGTGCGCCGGTGCTCGATCAGGTAACGGTCCACCGGGGCCATGGCGCGCCAGCCCACCTCCAGCGCCTGGGCCCGCGGCTTGAGCAGCGCCAGCAACGCCGGCAGCAGGGTCAGCGTCAGCAGGAGGGCGAACACCATGCCCGCCCCCGCGATCACGCCGAGCTCGGACACGCCCACATAGTTGGTGGGCAGAAAGGCGAGGAAGCCCAGCGTCACCGCCGCCGCCGCCAGCGCCAGCGAGCCGCCGAGCCCGCGGGCCGCGCGCTCCAGCGCCGGGCCGAGCTCGGGATGCTCCAGCCGCTCGGCGCGGAAGCGCACGCTGAGCTGGATGCCGAAGTCCACGCCCAGGCCCACGAACAGCGGGATGAAGGCCACGGAGATCAGGTTGAACCGGTGCACCAGCAGCAATCCCGTCGCCGCCGCCACCACCAGCCCCGCCAGGGTGGTGACGAGGATGGCCGCCATCAGCTTCACCGAGCGCACCGCCAGGTACAGCATGACCAGCACCGCGGTCAGCATCACCCCCGTCACCAGCCAGACATGGTCGGACAGGGAGGCGAACTCCTCGTCGGACAGGGGCACCGAGCCCGTCAGCCGCACGCGGACCCCGTGGCCGGGATCGAGGCGCAGGTCGCGGGCGGCGGAGCGCACCAGGTCGCTGGCCTCCGACCCCGGCGTCAGCGCGGTGTAGTCGAGCCGCGGCTTGACCAGCACGAAGCGGCGCTTGGGGGCCGACAGCCCCGCCCCCGCCGAACCTCCCGGCCCGCCCGCCACCAGCGCCTGCCAGGAGAAATAGGTGCGCCGCCCCTGGACCGTCTCGCCCAGGGCGTCGGCCAGGGCGCGCACGGGCTTGTCGACGTCCGCGAGTTGGGCTTGGCCGGCCGAAACGCCCTGCGCCAGGCTCCCCAGCACGCCCGCCACGCCGCGCAGGGTCGGGTCCGCCGCGAGGGGGCCCAGGAAGGGCTGGGCGGCGACGAGCTGGGCGGTCGTCGCCTGCACCTCCTTCAACGGCAGCAGCAGCAGGCCCTCGCGCGCGAAGAAGGGCCCGCCCTCCGGCCGGCGCACGCTCTCGAACGCGCGGGTCTCGGCGGACAGGCGCGCGGCCAGGCGCGCGGCGGCGTCCTCGGCGAGCTCGGGCGTGGCGGCGTCCAGAACCACCACGGTCATGTCGCTGAACTGGGGAAAGGCGCGGTCGTCGGCCATCTCGCGCCGGCGCCAGTCCACCTTGGGCGAGATGAGCTGGGCGGTGTCGGTGGTGATGGCGAAATGCGTGGCGGCGTAGACGGCCGCCAGCACCGTGAGCAGCAGGGCCGCGCCCGCCGTCGCCCAGGGGCGGCGCACGCTCAGGGCGACCAGCCGTGTGATGGTGGCGGTGATCACGGCGGCGGCCCCCCTGTCTCCATGACGCGCCCGGCATAGCCCGGCGACGGCGGCCGCGCCAACCCGCCCGCGGCGGCGCCCGGATCGGCTCAGGCTCTGGATCAGCCCGGGAAGTAGCGCAACCTGAGCGTCACCGCGTCCGGCGTGTCGCCGTGGGCGAAGGCGGCGCGGCGGAAGGTGGGCGGGCCCAGGCCGAACGGGGCGTTGTTGGAGAAGCCCACCCCCTCCTTGGGCACCCCGAGGAAGTTCTGGTCCACCTCGTGGTCGTCGTTCTCGTCCAGGTAGGCCTGGATGGCGTAGCGTCCGGGCGGCAGGTCGGGGACGGTCACCGTGGTGATCCCCTTGACCGCCGTCGCCGCCCCGCCGTGGACGCAGGTCTTCAGGAACTCCTCGGCGGTGCACACCTCCACGCGCACGTGGCCCACGGCCCGGCGCACGTTGGTGACGACCACGCTCAGGTCCGCTCCGTCCGCGGCGAAGGCGGGCGCGGCGGCGGCGCACAGGGCCGCGGCCAGCGCCGGGGCCGCCCGCCACGCGCAGCGGCGGGCGCGATCGCTCAGGGCCGGTCCGCGTCGCATGGCGGCTCCTCTAGCAGGCCCGTTCCGCCCCGCGAAGCACGACGACGGCGCCATGACGGAGCGTGGCGCCTTTACAGCCGGGCGGCCGGTCGGCGAAATCGCGCCCTCCCGACCGACCCGGATCGATCCCGCGCATGCCCCACGCCCTCTCCGCCCCCCCGCCGCGCGCCGGCGCCCTGGCGCTGGTCCTGCTCCTGGCCGCCGCCGCCCCGGCCGCCTTCGCCCCGGCCGCCTTCGCCCAGGAGCGGCCCGCCCGGTCGGACGAGGCGCGCGCCCCCGCCGAGCCCGGTCGCGGCTCCGCCCGCACGCCGCGAGCCGCCCGCGGCCCGGACGAGCCGGGCGGCCCCCAGGAGACGGACACCCAGCCCGGCGGCGATCCCCGCGCCGAGCACGCCCGCGCCGCCAAGCTCGCGGACGCCGACATCGCCTCCGCCCCCGTGCGCGAGGTTCGGCGCACGACGCGCCACACCGCGAGGATCGGCGGGCGCGCCATCTCCTACACCGCCACCGCCGGCACGCTCACCATCCGCGACGACGACGGCAAGCCCACCGCCAGCATGTTCTACACCGCCTACACCGCCGACGGCGGGCGCGGCGGGCGGGCCGACCCCAAGCGGCCGGTGACCTTCTTCTACAACGGCGGCCCCGGCTCCTCGACCTTGTGGCTGCACATGGGCTCGCTCGGGCCCGTGCGGGTGTTCACCGACAGCCCGCAATCCACGCGCAACGCCCCCTTCACCTACGGGAACAACGACGACAGCCTGCTCGACAAGAGCGACCTCGTGTTCATCGACGCCATCGGCGCGGGCTTCTCGCGGCCGCTGGGCGACACCAAGCTCGCCGCCTTCTGGGGCACGGACCCGGACATCGACGCCTTCGCGCGCGGGATCGAGCGCTACCTGACCGCCGAGGACCGCTGGAACAGCCCCAAGTTCCTCTTCGGCGAAAGCTACGGCACCACGCGCTCGGCGGGGCTGTCCTACCGGCTGGCCCAGGACGGGGCGCAGCTCAACGGCGTGATCCTGCTGTCGTCGATCCTCAACTACGGCCGGCGCGCGCCGGGCTTCGACCAGGAGCTGGTCAACTACGTGCCGAGCTATGCGGCCACCGCCGCCTACCACCACCGCATCGCCGACCCGGGCCCGCTGGAGCCGTTCCTCCAGAAGGTGCGCGCGTGGGCCCGAGGCCCCTACGCCCTGGCGCTGGCCCAGGGCCAGGACCTGCCCGCCGCCGAGCGCCAGGCGACCGCCGCCCAGCTTTCCGCCTACACCGGCCTGTCCGTCCGCTTCATCCTGGACAGCGACCTGCGCGTGGACCTCTCGCGCTTCCGCAAGGAGCTGCTGCGCGACCAGCGGCGCACCCTGGGCCGCTACGACAGCCGCTTCACCGGCATCGACGTGGACGCGGGGTCGGACTCGGCCGAGTACGACCCGTCGGACACGGGGATCACCGGGGCCTTCGTGTCGAGCTTCCACGACTACCTGTCGCGCGACCTCGACTACCGCACGGACATGACCTACCGGCCGACCTACTACTCCGCCGGCCTGCAATGGCGCTTCGACCACCGGCCGCCGGGCTCGCGCGGCCCGGGCGGCGCGACCGACCAGGCGGACGTGGCGCAGGACCTGTCGGCGGCCATGCGCGAGAATCCCGCCCTCAAGGTGTATTCGCTGAACGGCCTGTACGACATGGCCACGCCGTTCTTCGGCACCGAGTACGACCTCGCGCACATGCAGATCGACCCGACGCTGAGGGGCAACCTGCGCTTGGCCTATTACCCGAGCGGGCACATGGTCTACCTGAACCCCCAGGCGCTCCACACCATGCACGCCGACCTCGCGCGCTTCTACGACGAGGCCGCGCCCGCCCGCTGACGCCGCGCGGCGTCCGCGGGTTCAGCCGACCTTAAGTCGCGTCGGGTAGGACGAAGGCCCGCCAGGCCTTCGCCCATGCCGCCCCGCATCACCCTCGTCACCGCCACCCAGCGCCGGCCGGAGCCCCTGGCCCGCGCCCTGCGCTCCCTGTTCGCCCAGGAGGGGGTGGACCTCGCGCGGGTGGAGCTGGTGGTGGCCGACAACGACCGCACGCCTTCCGGGCGCGCGGTGGTGGAGGCGCTGGCGGCGGTTGCGCCGTTCCCGGTGCTGTACGTCCACGAGCCCCGCCCCGGCGTGTCCAACGCGCGCAACGCGGCCCTCGCCCAGGCCGGAGGGGAGCTGGTCGCCTTTCTCGACGACGACCAGGAGGCCCAGCCCCGCTGGCTGGCCGAGCTGTTGGCCACCCGTGAGCGGCTGGACGCGGACGCGGTGTTCGGCCCCGTGCGCGGCGCGGTGCCGCCGGGCGTCACGCGCCACCGACGCTACTTCGAACGCTTCTTCAGCCACCCCGGCCCGGCGCAGGAGGGGCCCAGCGCGCTCGCCTACGGGGCGGGCGTATGCCTGGTGGTGCGCGCGAGCCTGCCCGACCCGCACGCCCCCTTCGCCGCCTCGCGCAACGAGACGGGCGGCGAGGACGACGCCCTGTTCGCCGCCATGCTCGACCGGGGCGCGCGCTTCGGCTGGAACCCGCGCGCCTGGGTGTGGGAGCATCCCGCCCCCGAGCGCGTCACCCTGGCCTACGCCCTGCGCCGCAGCTTCGTGTACGGCCAGGGCGGCACCAACCGCCGGCTGCTGCGCTCGCCGCCCGACCGGCTGGGGGCGGCGGCGTCCATGGCGACGGGGATGGCGCAGGCGATGGTGATGGGCGCCTTGTCCGCCGCCCTGTGGCTGGTGCGCGCCCCCGACCGGGCCTTCGCCTACGACAAGGCGATGCGCGGCCTGGGCAAGGTGTTGCACGCCCCGCGCTTCCGCCTGCAATTCTACGGGCTGGAGCCCGGCCGGCCCGCGGGCGGCGCGCTTCGCCGCCGGGCCGCACGCGCCGCCCCGGGCTGATCCCCGACAGCCCCGCCGGCGCGAGCGTCACTCCCGCGGCGCGCCACCGCGCGCGAAAGCCAGGGCGGCCGCGACCAGGGCGGCGGTGGAGTCGATCATCGGCACGTCCAGCTCGCCGTCGTCCAGCACGAGCGGCGCTTCCGTGCAGCCGGCCACCACGGCCTGGGCGCCCGCGTCCGCCAGCGCCCCGGCGATCTCCCGCATCTCCAGGCGGGCGCCCGCCCCGACGTCGCCCGCCTTGATGCGGTAGAGCAGCGCGGTGAACCGGTCGCGCCAGGCGGCGCGCAACTCCACCACCTCCACCCCGAGCGGCGCGAAGGCGTCGGGGTAGAGCCGCGCGTCCAGGCAGCCGGAGGAGGCCAGCACGCCCGCGCGCTCCAGCCCTGGGACGCGGCGCGCCGTCGCCCGCGCCGTCGCCTCCACGATGTCGATCAGCGGGATGGAGACCGCCGCCTCGACCTCCGCGCGGAAGGCGTGGGCGGCGTTGCACGTCATCACGAGGCCCTGCGCCCCGGCGCGCTCCAGCCCCCGCGCCATGTCGGCGAGCACGGGCCCGGGCGAAGGGCCCAGCCCCGCCACCGCCAGGTTGCGGTCGGGCACCAGCGGGTTGGAGTCGATGATCACCCGCAGGTGGTCCTGGTCGAGCAGCGCTCCCGCATCCGCCGCCAGGAGCTTGGCGTGGAAGTCGAGCGTCGCCGCCGGGCCCATGCCGCCCAGCACGCCCAGCACGCGCGCGGGTGTGCGTGGGGAGGCGCCGGCCACCTCAGCGCCCCTGCAGCACGCCCGTGTAGGCGTAGAGCGCGGGGGCGCCGCCCGTGTGCAGGAACATGACCCGCTCGCCCTTCTTCAGCGTCCCGTCCCGGGCGAGGCCGATCAGCCCCGCCGCCGCCTTGCCGGTGTAGACGGGGTCGAGCAGCACGCCTTCCAGCGAGGCGAACAGGCGCACCGCCTCCACCATCTCGGGCGTCGGAATCGAGTAGCCGGGGCCCACCCACTCGTCGAGGCACTCCACCGCCCCCCGCGGCGGCTCGGGGGCGCCCAAAAAGGCGGCGGCCTGCGTCGCTAGAACGTGGACGTTCCCCTCCTGCTCGGCGCGGGGGCGGCGCACGTTGATCCCGGTCAGCGGCGTGGCGGCGCCGGCGGCGTGGAGCCCGACCAACAGGCCCGCATGGGTGCCGGCGCTGCCGCTGGCGCACACCCAGCGATCGAACTCGACGCCCTGGTCGAAGCTCTGCGCCAACACCTCCTGGGCGCAGGCGACGTAACCCATGGCCCCGAGCGCGTTGGAGCCGCCGCCCGGGATGACGTAGCCGCGCCGGCCTTCCGCGGCCAACTCGTCGGCGACCGCGGCCATGGCGGCGGCGAGGTCCGTTCCGGCCGGGACCACCGTGGTCGACTCGACGCCCAGGAGGTCGAACAGGAGGTTGTTGCCCGTGGCGTGCGGGTCGTAGCTGCCGGGCACGCGCTCCTCCAGCACCAGCCGGCAGCGCAGGCCCTCCTTGACGGCGGCGGCCAGGGTCAGCCGGCAGTGGTTGGACTGGACCGCCCCCACGGTGATCAGCGTGTCCGCCCCCTGCGCCAGGGCGTCGGCGACCAGGAATTCGAGCTTGCGCGTCTTGTTGCCGCCGCCGGCCAGCCCCGTCAGGTCGTCGCGCTTGATCCACACCTCCGGCCCGCCCAGGGCGGCGGACAGGCGGTCCATGCGCTCCAGCGGCGTGGGCGCCGGCGTGTAGCGGCGACGGGGTAGGCGGGCGAGGGTCATGGGGCGGACGCTCCGGCGCCGGTGACGGACGGGATGCGCCGCACTAGCCCGCCGGGCGCGCCCGCGCCACTCCGCCCACAAGCTCTCGGCGGCAGGCGCCCTGGCGCGTGTCACGCCCGTCGGTCCGGCTCCGCTTTCTCGCGCACCGGCCCCGTGGCAGGGTTCGTCCATGCCCGACGCCCCCGCGGCCCCGTCCGACCCGCCCCCGGCGCGCCCCGAACCGGGCGCCCTGGCGCTGGGCGTCGCCCTGGTCGCCCTGGCGGGCTATGTGGACGCGGTTTCGTTCCTGGCCTTCGGCGGGGTGTTCGCCTCCTTCATGAGCGGCGACACCACCCAGCTCGGCGCGGCGCTGGGGCGCGGCGAGCCCGCGCAGGCGATCCTGTTCCTCAGCACGGCGGCGCTGTTCGTGACGGGCGTGATGGCCGGCCGAATGCTGTGGTGGCGCTCCGCGCGATGGGGGCGCAGCGCGGTGCTGTTGCTGGTGGCCCTGCTCCTGGCGGCGGCGGCGACGACGGCGGGGACGGGCTGGTCGGCCTCGGCGCTGGTGCTGGCGGTGCTGGCCATGGGCGCGCAGAACGCGGTGATCCACCGGGCGGGGGCCGCGCCCGTCAACTCCACCTACGTCACCGGCGCGCTGGTGCGCGTGGGCGAGGCGCTGGCCGACCGGCTGACCGGGCGCGGGCGCGGCCACCTGTGGTCCCAGCTCCTGCAGTGGCTGGGACTGGCCGCGGGAGCGGTGTTGGGCGCCCACGCCTACGCCGCCGGGGGTGCGGGAGTGCTGATCCGGCCCGCCCTGGCCGCTTTGGCGCTGGCGGCGGCGCTCGCCATCGGCGAAAGCTTGCGTCGCGCGGGTCGACGCACCGCGTCCTAATCTTCAGGAGTCTGTTCTTCCGTGATCCGAAGCCGCCGCGCGCGTATCGTCGCGACCCTCGGTCCCGCCAGTCGGGGCCCCGAGCGCGTGCTCGCCCTGGCCCGGGCCGGAGTGGACGTGTTCCGCCTCAACTTCAGCCACGGCGCCCACGAGGACCACGCCGCCGCCTGCGCCGACGTGCGCGCGGCGGAAGGCGCGGTGGACCGTCCCTTGGGGGTGCTGGCCGACCTGCAGGGTCCCAAGATCCGCCTGGGCCGCTTCGCCGACGGCCGGGTGGCGGTGGCGCCCGGCCACACCCTTCGGCTGGACGACGATCCCGCCCCCGGCGACGCGTCGCGCGTGCACCTGCCCCACCCCGAGCTCCTGTCCGTGCTGCGGGCGGGGGCGCTGCTGCTGGTGGACGACGGCAAGGTGCGCCTGCGGGTGGCCGCCGCCGACGCCCACGGTGCGGACGTGGTGGTCGAGCAGGGCTCCGAACTGTCCGACCGCAAGGGCGTGGCCCTGCCGGGCGCGGTGATCCCCTTGGCCGCCATGACTCCCAAGGACCGGGAGGACCTGGCCTTCGCCCTGCGCCTGCACGTGGACTGGGTGGCGCTCTCCTTCGTGCAGCGCCCGGCGGACATGGCGGAGCTCAGGAGCATCGTGCAGGGCCGCGCCGCCGTGCTGGCCAAGATCGAGAAGCCCGCCGCCGTGGAGGACCTGGAGGCCATCCTCGACCTTTGCGACGGCGTGATGGTGGCGCGCGGCGACCTGGGTGTCGAGCTCGAGCCCGAGGAGGTGCCGGTGGCGCAGAAGCAGATCCTGCGCGCCGCCCGCGCCCGGGGCGTGCCGGCCATCGTCGCCACCCAGATGCTGGACTCGATGCAAACGGCCGCCACCCCCACCCGGGCGGAGGCGTCGGACGTGGCCAACGCCGTTTACGAGGGGGCGGACGCGCTGATGCTCTCCGGCGAGAGCGCGTCCGGCATGTTCCCGATCGAGTCGGTGGCCATGATGTCGCGCATCATCGAGCGGGTGGAGCGCGACCCCCACTGGCCGGTGCTGATGGGGGCCGACCAGGGCGAGCTGGCCGAGGCGGACGCGGACGCCCTGGTCTCGGCGGCGCGCCGCGCGGCGGAGGTGGGGGGCGCCGCGTGCCTTGTGACCTTCACCACCACCGGCGGCTCGGCCCGGCGGCTCGCCCGCGAGCGCGCGCGCCAGCCGGTGATCGCGCTGACCCCCGACCCGGACGTGGCGCGCCGGCTGGCGCTCGTGTGGGGGCTCGAGCCGCGCGTCGCCTCCCAGCCGCGCGACCTGGACGAGGCGACCGCCACCGCGCTGGCGGCGGCCGTCTCCACCGCGCTGGCGCGCCCGCACGAGCGCGTGCTGATCCTGGCGGGCACGCCGTTCGGCTCGCCCGGCGCCTCCAACGTCATGCGCCTGGCCAACGCTCCGGCCGCGCCGCGCTGAGGACCGCGGCGAGGAGGCGGCCCGCGACCGCACCATGATCGAGATCACCCGCAGCTGGTCGATCGCCGACGAGGAGGTCGAGCTGAAGTTCGTCCGCACGGGCGGGCCGGGCGGTCAGAACGTCAACAAGGTGTCCACCGCCGTGCAGCTGCGATTCGACGCCTGGGCGAGCCCGGACCTGCCCGAACGCGTGCGCGAGCGCTTACCGGGGGTGGCGGGGCGGCTGCTCACCGCGGCGGGCGTGCTTGTGTTGACCGCCGACCGCCACCGCACCCAGGCGGCGAATCGGGCGGACGCGCTGGAACGGCTGCGCGACCTGCTCGCCCGCGCCGCAGCGCCTCCGCCCAGGTCGCGCCGGCCGACCAAGCCCACCTTCGGCTCAAAGCTGCGCCGGCTGGAGGGCAAGACGCGCCGGGCCGGGGTGAAGTCGAACCGCTCCACCCCCGGCCGCGACGACTGAGCCGCTACTTGCTGAGCGCCCGGCCGGCCATCAGGCCCAGCACGAGGAAGATCAGGAAGCCGACCACGAACAGGAAGAACAGGATCTTGGCGATCCCGGCGGCCGCGCCGGCGACCCCGCCGAAACCCAAGGCCCCCGCGATCAGCGCGACCACGGCGAATATCAGCGCCCACTTCAGCATCTTCAGCCTCCCCTGATCCCAAGCTCCGTGAGCCGCCAACGTCGCGAGCACGGCCAAGTTCCACCCGGCGCGGCGTGGAACCGCCGCACGCGTCGGCGCTTGAGCGCACAAAGGGAGGCGCGGGCATGGCGGACGGACCGGGAGCCGATTCCGGCGACGGGCTGGAGGCGCGTGCGCACGCCGTCGCCCTCGCCGCTTGGTCCCGGGCCGCGGCGCTGGACGCGTCCGGCGGCTTTCCCGACGAGGAGGTCGCCCACCTGAAGCGCGCGGGCCTGCTGGTCGCGCCCCTCCCCGCTGCGCTCGGCGGAACGGGACTGGGCGTGGCCGCCGGCAGCGACGGGGCGCTCGGCCCCGTGCTGCGCCGCCTGGGCGGAGCCAGCCTGCCGCTCGGCCGTCTTTACGAAGGCCACGTCAACGCGGTGAAGCTGACCGCGGCCTACGGCTCTCCCCCCGCGGTGGAGGCCATGGGTCGTGCGGTGCGCGCGGGCGCCCTGGCCGGAGTGTGGACGGTGGACGCGCCGGACGCGCCCGTTCGCCTGGTGGGCGAGGGTTCGCAGCTGCGGCTGGCGGGGGCCAAGGTGCTGGCTTCCGGCGCGGGGCGCGTGCGCTCCCCCCTGTTCACCGCGCGGGACGACGCGGGCGCGCTGCGGCTCGTGCGGCTGGACCTGTCCGCCCAGGAGGCGGAGGAGCGCGCGGACCTGTCGCGCTGGACCGCCACCGGCATGAAGGCGAGCCGGAGCGGCCGCTTCGACCTGGAGGGCCTCGCCGTACCGGCCGACGCGCTGGTGGGCGGGGCGGACGACTATCTGCGCCAGCCCCTGTTCTCCGGCGGGGCCTGGCGCGTGCTGGCCGTCCACCTCGGGGCCATGGAGCGGGTGCTGGAGCTCTGGCGCGCCCAACTGCGCGGCGCGGGGCGCGACGGCGACCCGGTGCAGCGCGCCCGGTTCGGCGCGGGCGCGGCGGCGGTGGAGACCTCCCGCCTGTGGGTGGCGCGCGCGGGCGCCGCGGCGGAGGCGGCGGACGGCCATCCGGACACGATCGCGGCCTATGTCGACCTGGCGCGCCGGGCGGTGGGCGACGCGGCCCTGGCGCTGTTGGCCGACGTCCAGCGCGCGGTGGGGCTGTCCGCCTTCCTCCACCCCCATCCGCTGGAGCGCGTGATGCGCGACCTGCAGACGTACCTGCGCCAGCCCTTCCCCGACGCCGCCCTGGACGCCGCCGCCGCCCGCCTGTTCGCCCGCGAGGACGGCCCCCACGCGGACTGGACCCGCCCATGACCGGCAGCCTCGCCCCCGCCTATTTCGACCGGCTGTACGCGGACAAGCCCGACCCCTGGGGGTTCGAGACCAGCGCCTACGAGCGCGACAAGTACGCCGACACCCTGGCCGCCCTGCCCCGCCCGCTCTACCCGGAGGCGGTGGAGGTGGGGTGCTCCATCGGCGTGCTGACCCGCGCCCTGGCCCCCCGGTGCGGGCGCCTTCTGGGGGTGGACCCGGCGGAGGCGGCCCTGGTCCGGGCGCGCACGGTGAACGCCGACCGCCCCAACGTGCGCTTCCAACGCCTGCACCTGCCCGCCCAGACGCCGGAGGGCCGTTTCGACCTGATCGTGTTCTCCGAGGTGCTCTATTATTTCGACGCGGCCGACCTGAAGCGCACGACCGACTGGGCGCTGGGCGCGCTCCAACCGGGGGGCGAGGTGCTGCTGACCCACTGGCTGGGCGAAACGCCCGACTACCCCCTGACCGGCGACACCGCCGCCGAGCTGTTCGCCGAGCTGGTGCGCGATCGCCTGGAGCGCGTGCGCGCCGAGCGGCGCGACAAGTACCGGCTGGAGCTCTACCGCGCGCCCTGATCGCGCCGCCGGAGCCAGGCGGCCAGCCGACGCGCCCGGGCGATCTCCTTGGAAAGCGCGCGGTAGGTCACGCGGCGGCGCGCGAGGCGGGGCGAGCGCGCCTCCTCCCGCGCCCAAGCCGCGCCGAAGCCCGGGCGCTCGCCGTGGGCGGCGCGGGCGCGACCGCGGGCCAGGGCGCGGCGGAAGGCGGCGGCGGCGGGCTCCAGCGCCGCGTCGCACGGGTCGTCGGGCCGGGCGCCCCCCGCCAGCAGGTCCGCCATACCGCCGGGGGCGCGGCCGCGGATGCGCGGGGAGGTCCAGACGCGCACCTCGCGCGAGCGGCGCAGGCGCAGGTCGCCGCGCTCCAGCACGTCGGCGAAGGCGCGGTCCTCGGCCAGCGGCGACGGGGGCAGGCCCCCCACCGCCCGGTAGACGTCCGCGCGCACCGCCAGGTTCGCCCCCCAGGTCCAGATGTGGTTGGGCCAGGGGTCGTGGGGGCGGGGATCCAGCCGCGAGGCGATCTCGGCGAGCAGGTCGGCGTACTCCGCCTCCGGGCCGTGCAGGCCGGAGGCGCCGAGCGGGCGGCGCCCCTCCCCCGCCTCCCCCGCGTCCAGGTCGACCATGCCGGCCACCGCGTCGGCTCCCGCTTCCAGCGCCAGGAGGGTGAGACACAGCCAGTCGGGCCGCGGGCGGCTGTCGGCGTCGGTGGTGAGCACCGCCCCGCCCGGCGCGCCCGCCCGCTCCAGCCGGTCGGCCGCCGCGTCCATGGCCGCGCGCCGGGCGCCGCCCGCGTGGGCCTGTTCGGGCGGGTGCTCCACCTCCAGCACCTGCAGGGCCAGCCCCAGGCGCACGCCCGCCGAGCGCGCCACCCGCGCCGTGTCGTCCGTGCAGTTGTTGGCCAGCACCACCACCTCGAAGGCGTCCGCCGGCAGGGGGTCGCCGGCGGCGTCCACCTGGGCGGCCAGGGCCTGCAGGCACGCGGGGATGCGCTCGGCCTCGTTGCGGGCGGGCACCGCCACCACGGCGGCCAGCGCGCGGCGGGGAGCGGACCGACGGGTGGAGATCGACGGGAGGGAGCCGTCCGCGCTCAGGATTGGTGCCTCCGGCGGGCCGGAAGGGGCGCCCGCGTCGTCCATCCCCAAATGGGCGCGCCCCGCCACGGTTCCAGGCGCAACGGAACACGGCGGACGACGGCGGCTTGTTCGACGAACCGGAGAACGCGTCATGACGGAACGGAACGAGGCGGACGGCGGACGCCGGGCCCTGCTGGCGGCGGCCGGCGGAGCGGGTCTAGCCCTGGGCGGCGGCGCGCTGTCCACGGCCGCGGCCGCGCCTCCCGGCCGTCCCCCCGCCCCGGTGGACGAGGGAAGCGTGCGGGCGGACGCGGTGGAGTTCGCGCCCATCCACGCGCAAACCGAGCGGCCGGACGCGCCGCCGCCCAATCCCGACCCGCCCGGCCGCCGGGTGGGGATCGCGGTGATGGGGTTGGGTCGGCTGGCGCTGGAGAACATCCTGCCGGCCCTCGCCCAGTGCAAGCACGCCCGGCTGGCGGGCCTGGTCAGCGGCGATCCCGACAAGCTGCGCGCGGTGGCCGCCCAGTACGGCGTGCCCGCCTCCGCCTGCTACGACTATGCGGGGTTCGACCGCGTGCGCGACGATCCCGCCGTCCAGGTGGTGTACGTGGTGCTGCCCAACGGCCTGCACCGCGACGCGGTGGTGCGGGCGGCCCGGGCCGGCAAGCACGTGTTGTGCGAGAAGCCCATGGCCGTCAGCGCCGCCGAAGGGCGCGAGATGGTGGCCGCCTGCGCCGCCGCGGGGCGCAAGCTGATGATCGCCTACCGCTGCCGCTACGAGGTCAACAACGTCGAACTGCGCCGGCGCGTGCAGGCGGGCGAATTCGGCGCGATCCGCCTGGTGGACGCGATCAACACCCAGAACCAGGGCGACCCCTCCCAGTGGCGCCAGAACGCCCGGCTCGCCGGCGGCGGGTCGCTGCCGGACGTGGGGCTCTACTGCCTCAACACGGTGCGCGCCCTCCTGGGAGAGGACCCGAACGAGGTGTGGGCGACGATCTCCAGCCCCGCGGACGACCCGCGCTTCCGCGAGGTGGAGGCCACGGTGAGCTTCGTGCTGCGCTTCCCGTCCGGCGCGGTGGCCAATTGCGCGACCAGCTACGCGGCCCACGCGCACCGCAACCTGCGGGTGCTGGGCGAGCGCGGGACGGGCGAGGTGGAGAACGCCTTCGCCTACGAGGGCCAGCGCCTGCGCCTGTCGCACCGCGAGGGCGAGGCGGAGGCGCACGTCGAGCTCGAGCTCGGTCAGAAGAATCAGTTCGCGCTGGAGATGGACCATTTCGCCGAATGCGTGCGCGACAACAAGACGCCGCGCACCCCCGGCGAAGAAGGCGTGCGCGACCAGGAGCTTATGGCCGCGATCTACGAGTCCGCGCGCACCGGTCGGCCCGTGCGCGTCTGAAATCAGGCTCAACCATGTCTTAAGCTGGACGCAGCGTCGTCGAAGCTGAATCCGGAGTTGCTTGGTCGGTGCGCGCGAGGTGCGGCGTCCGGGTGGTTGCACACGGGCGCCGCGGCCGTTAAGACTCCGCAAGCCCGACGCGTGTAGGTCGGAGTTGTCGGCCGGCGGACCTCCTTCCCCGGCGCAATCCGGCCGTAGCCTCGGACCCGTCCGAGGCGGGCCAGCCGTGGGTTTCGCTCTCCCGCCCCGCCTCCGGGCGACGGGACGGCCGCATCCGCGCACGCGACGAGCCCTCGATGACGTTCAGGCCGGTCCGTGGATCAGGCGCGCTCCGGCGCCTTCTTCCCTGCATCGCCGCGCTCACGGGCGGGCTGTCCGCCGCCCACGCCTTCGCCGCAGACGCCCCCGCGCCCAGCCTGCGCGGCCGCCTCGCGGCCGACATCTCCCCCTACCTCCAAGCCGTCGCCGTCCGGAGCGAGCACCCCGCCGCCGCCGCCCGCACCTCCGCCTGGCGGACCTCCCTCGACAAGGTGGTGACGGTGTTGGCGCGCCAGCGCGTGCGGATGGACGCGGACCTCGAGTGCATGGCCAAGGCCGTCCACCGGGAGGCCGCCGGCCAGCCCCTCAGCGGCCAGCTCGCCGTGGCGCAGGTGATCCAGAACCGGATGCGCTCCGGACGCTTCCCCACCACCATCTGCTCCGTGGTGAACCAGCCCGGCCAGTTCTTCTCCACCCGGGACTACAAGGCTCCCGCCGGCCCGCGCTGGACGACGGCCCTGGCGGTGGCGCGGCTGGCGCGCATGGTCGACCTGCCGCAGGTCGCCCCCGGCGCCCTGTTCTTCCACGCGGCGGCCGGCGCCTCCGCCTGGAGCGGTTCGCGGCTGAAGGTGGCCGTCATCGGCGGCCAGGTGTTCTACCGCTGAGGCCCGCGCCCTTCAGGGCGTGGCCGGCGGCGGGCCGATCTTGCCGGGCGAGCCCGCGTAGAACACGAGGTCGAGGCTGCGGCCGGTGGAATAGTCCCGCCCCTCCACCCGGCCCACCGCGCGCGGCGTGAAACCGTCGGCCGCGGCCCGCGCCACGAAGGCGGGAAGCTGGCGCTCGGCGATCAGCGCCAGCCGGCAGCGCCGGTCGCCCGCCACGAAGTCGGCCGCGCCCTCGGGGCCCACGAGCTCCGTCCCCGTGCCCGCCAGGAACACCAGGCTGGGCGCGCTGTAGGCGGAGGAGGCGAAGGGCGCGCCGGGGCAGGGCCGCACGAGCCTGGCCTCCGCCGCGATGCGCGGGCTGATGAACACGCTGGTGAGCCGGGGTGCGCTGACCGCGTACACGTTCTGCGCCGCCAGCGCCGCCGCCGCGCCCGCCGCCAAGAGCGCCGCGCCCCGCCGCCCGGTCGCCAGCAGGGCCGCCGCCGCCAGCACGGCCGCCGCCGCCGCCAGCGCCAGACCCGTGGCGAGCGGGTCGCTGGTGCGCTGGACGAAGTGCAGGGCCAGCGGCCCGAGCAGGGCCAGCACGAGCCCCACCGCCAGCCAGAGCGCGCCGTAAACGGCCTCCACTCCCCGCCAGCCCCGCGCCACGGCCCAGCCGCCCGGCGCGAGCGCCGCCCCCGCCGCCAGCACCGCCAGCGCCGGATAGAGCGGCAGGACGTAGTGGGGCAGCTTGGTGGCGATCAGTTCGTACAGCAGCCAGGTCGGCAGCAGCCAGGCCAGCAGGAAGCGCACGGCGGGGCTGCGCCGCTCGCGCCACGCCCAGGGCCCGGCCATCACCGCCGCCAGCGAGCCCGGCCAGAAGGTCAGGCTGAACAGCAGGAGGTAGTAGCCCGGCGGCTGGCCGTGCGCCTGCTCGCCGCGCCCGACCTTGCCCAGCAGGTTGTGACCCACCGCCTTCTCGAAGAACGCCCCGTGGCTGATGACGCCGATGGCCACGAACCAGGGGAGCACGATGGCCAGGGTGACAGCCACGCCCCAGGGCGCGTGCAGCCCTTTCAGCCAGCGCCAGCGCCGCTCGCTCGCCGACACCCCCACCACGGTGGAGACCACCGGGAACAGGATGATCGGCCCCTTGAGCATGAGCCCCACGCCGAGCGCGGCCCAGAACACCGCGGCGGTGAGGCGCGGGCGCGTGATCGCCCGGTCGCGGCCCATGTAGACGCGCGCCAGCGCCCCCTGCGCCGCCAAGGTCGCGGCCAGCAGGCAGGCGTCGATCTTGGCCATGCGCGCCTCGAAGCCCAAGAGCACGCTGCACGCCATCAGCAGCGCGGCGGCGAAGCCCGCCTCCGGCCCCAGCAACGTCGTCCCCACCCAGGCGGTGAGCAGCACGGCGGCGACGGCCGCGACCAGGGAGGGCACGCGATAGGCCTGGATGTCGCGCAGGCCCGGCTTGCTGAACAGCTTCACCGAGGCCGCCTGCAGCCAGTAGATCCCCGCCGGCTGCAGGTAGCGCGCATCCTTCTGGTAGCGGATGTTCACGTAATCGCCCGTCTCCAGCATCTGCGTGGTGGCCTGGGCGTAGCGGCTCTCGTCGCGGTCCACCGGCGGCAGGCGGCGCTGGCCGGGGGCGAACAGCACGAGGGCGGTCAGCGCCAGCAGGAGCCAGTGGCGCGTGCGCAGGCCGGCCTCCAGCCCCCAGTCCTCCAGCATCCAGCCCACGCTCAGACCCCGCGCCCCGATCCGTCGCCCGGGCCGGGCGCGCGGGTGCGGCGGGTGAGCCAGATCACGCCGGCCAGGTCCACGATCCCCACCAGGGCCCGGCCCCAGTTGGTGTACTTGGACCGGCCGTGGACCCGCGCCCGGTGGCGCACCGGCATGTTGATCAGGGGGTGGCCGTAGCGCGCGAACAGGGCGGGGAGGAAGCGGTGCATCCCCTCGAAGACGGGCAGTCGCAGGAAGTCCTCGCGGCGGAACACCTTCACCCCGCAGCCCGTGTCCGGGCAGTGGTCGTTCAGCACCGCCTGGCGAAAGCCGTTGGCGATGCGCGTGGCCACCAGGCGCGAGCGCGGGTCGTCGCGGCGCACGCGCACCCCCGCCACAAGCGGCGCGGGCGAGGCGGCGCGCGCGGCGGCCAGCATGGCGGGCAGGTCCGCCGGGTCGTTCTGGCCGTCGCCGTCCAGGGTGGCGATCCAGGCGCCGCGGGCGTGCAGCACGCCCGTGCGCACCGCCTGGCTCTTGCCGCAGCGCCGGTCGTGGCGGACCAGGCGGATGCGCGGGTCGGCGGCGGCCAGCGCCTCCACCACCTGCGGCGTGCCGTCGGTGGAGCCGTCGTCCACGAACACGAGTTCGAACGGTCCCTCGGGCGCCAGCGCGGCCGCGACCTCGGCGGCGACGGCCGCGACGTTCTGCGCCTCGTCCAGCACGGCCACCACCACGCTGGTGCGCGGCGCGTCCTGCGACCGGGCGCCGGGTTGGGTCACGTCCATCATGCGGAGCCCATAGACGAGGCGGAGCCGCGCGTCAGCCGCCGCTTGCGCGCGCCGGCCCCCGGCCTAGATGGACGGCCATGCTTCTCGCCTTCTCCACCTGGCCCGAGGTCGAGGCGCGCCTCGCCCGCTCCCGCGCGATCGTCGTGCCGGTGGGCTCCACCGAGCAGCACGGGCCGACGGGCCTCCTGGGCACCGACTGGATGTGCCCGCAGGCGATCGCGGAGGCCGCCCACGAGAGCGGCGACCTGTTGGTGGGGCCGACCTTCGCGGTGGGCATGGCCCAGCACCACCTGGGTTTCCCGGGCACCGTCACCCTGCGCCCCTCCACCATGATCGCCGCCGTGCGCGACTGGACGGCGAGCCTGGCGCGCCACGGCTTCGACCGGATCTATTGGCTGAACGGCCATGGCGGGAACGCGGCCACGCTGGAGGCGGCCTTCTCGGAGATCTACGCGGAGGCGGGGCTGTCGGACCGGCTTCCCGGGCTTGCGCTCAAGCTGCGCAACTGGTGGGAGTTGCCGGGGGTGATGGACCTGTGCCGCCGACTCTACCCCGCCGGCCACGGCGGCCACGCCACCCCTTCGGAGATCGCCGTCACCCAGTTCGCCCACCCCCACGCGGTCAAGCGCGCGCGTTACGCCCCGGCGGTGGCGGGCTCCGGCCCGATCCGCGACGCGGCCGACTTCCGACGCCGCCACCCGGACGGGCGCATGGGCTCCGATCCCGGCCTCGCCACCCCCGAAGCGGGGGGCGAGATCGTGCGCCTGGCCGCCCAGGGCCTGGTCGCCGACCTGCACGCCTTCGAGCACGAAGCGCGCTGACCCTTCCCGCTTCAGGACCCGCCTTGCCCCCCATCACCGACCCCGCGCGCCGGGCCGAGACGCTGGAACGCGCCCGCACCACCAAGATGGCGCGCTCCGCCCACGCCTACGTGCGCGGGGCCACCGTGCAGTTCTACGACTGGCTGAGTTCGGGCGACGGCAACGCCCTGCCCGAGGGCCCGGCGGTGTGGATCTGCGGCGACTGCCACATCGGCAATCTAGGGCCCCTGGCGGACGCCGACGGCCGGGTGGACGTGCAGATCCGCGACCTGGACCAGACGGTGATCGGCAACCCCGCCCACGACTTGGTGCGGCTGGGCCTGTCGCTCGCCAGCGCCGCGCGGGGCTCGGACCTGCCGGGGGTGACCACCGCCCGCATGATGGAGGAGATGGCGCGCGGCTACGGCCTGGCCCTGCGCGACCCGCGGTCGGACGAGGTGGACGCGGCGGACCGCGTGCCCGAGCCGGACGTGGTCAACAGCGTGCGCCGCCGCGCCCTGGGCCGCCGCTGGCGCCACCTCGCGCGCGAGCGGCTGGAGGACGTGCGGCCCCAGATCCCGCTCGGCAGCAAGTTCTGGGCGCTGGCCGACGAGGAGCGCGCCGCCATCGACGCCCTGTTCCGCGACGAGGGCGTGCGCCGCCTGGTGCTCGCGCTCAGCGCCCGCTCGGACGAGGACGACCTGGAGGTGGCGGACGCCGCCTACTGGATGAAGGGCTGCAGCTCGCTCGGCAAGCTGCGCTACGCGGTGCTGGTGGAGCTCAAGGGCGGGGGCCGCAAGCGCGGCTACGCCATGGTCGACCTCAAGGAGGCCGTGGCCGCCGCCGCCCCCGCCGCGCCGGGGGCCGACATGCCCGCCGACCCGGCCGAGCGCGTGGTGGCCGGCGCCCGGGCGCTCTCGCCCAACCTGGGCGACCGCATGATGGCCGCCGCGCTGATGGACCGGCCGGTGGTGCTGCGCGAACTCGCCCCCCAGGACCTCAAGCTGGAGATCGACCAGTTCTCGCGGGAGGAGGCGGTGCAGGCGGCGCGCTACCTCGCCTACGTGGTGGGCCGCGCCCACGCCCGGCAGATGGACGACCACGTGCGCGCCGAGTGGGCCCGCGAGCTCGACCGGCGCCGCCCCCACGACATGGACGCCCCCGGCTGGCTGTGGTCCAGCGTGGTGTCGCTCGCCGCCCGCCACGAGGCCGGCTACCTCGAGCACTGCCGCCGCTACGCCCTGTCCTCCGCCGCCTGAGCCGGCCGGCGGGCCGTTCGGGCCCGCCGCGCTTCCGGTCGCTCCGGATGACGGAGCACCCGGGAGCGCGGGTCGTAGTGCGGGTCCAGCAACCGGGCTTCCGGCGCGGCCGACGCCATGCAAAGCCTGCGGAAGGTGTTCGGCGGCGGTCCGCTGGAAAGACGACGAATATTGTGGCGAAACCCTGTCGCGGGTCGTGCGCGCTCGGCGATTCAGTATAGGCTGAACGCCCGAGTCAGAAGGAACCGCCCCCATGGCCGAC
Organism: uncultured Caulobacteraceae bacterium; assembly: GCA_964235945.1. Lineage (GTDB taxonomy): Bacteria > Pseudomonadota > Alphaproteobacteria > Caulobacterales > Caulobacteraceae > JASLDZ01. Next base: position 4,073 of record CAXSDV010000037.1, on the reverse strand, counting down.
GACGCCACCCTCGACAGCACCTCCGACGTGTTGGACCTCACCGCCGAGATCGTGGCCAGCTATCTGGGCAATAACGCGCACGTGAAGGCCGAAGAGATACCGGGGCTGATCCGCAGCGTGCGCTCCGCCCTGCAGGAAGGGTCGGCGCCCGTCGCCGAACCCGAGGCCTCGCCCGCGGGTCCGGCTCCCAAGATGCACGGCGCCACCGTCAAGAAGTCGATCACGCCGGACGCGCTGATCTCCTTCATCGACAACAAGCCCTACAAGACGCTCAAGCGCCACCTGGCCCGCCACGGCCACGACATGAAGAGCTACCGCGAGGCGTTCGGCCTGCCGTCCGACTACCCGTCGGTCGCTCCCAACTACAGCGCGGCCCGCTCGGAGATGGCGCGCAAAATCGGCCTGGGCGCCCGCGGGCGCAAGGCCGCCGCGGCCGCCCCGCCGGAGGCTGCGGCCGACGAAGCTCCGGCCAAGCCGGCCGGCCGCGGCCGTCGCAAGGCCCCGGCCGCCTGACGGCGCACGAACCCGCTCCCGCGCCGGACGGCTCGCCAAGCCGGCGTGGGAGCGGCTAAGCTCGCGCCCATGCGCCTCCTGCTCCGCACCGTCGTCCTGGCCGCCGCCGTCGCCGCACCCGCGGCCGCGGCTCCCGTGGACGACCTGCGCGCCGTCGTGCGCGACCACCAGGCGCTGGAGGCGCGGGCCGATCCGGTGTCCGCCGGCTTCGACGGCGACCGCGCCGCCCTGCGCCTGTGGCCGGACCACTCGCCGCCCGCCCTGGCCGCCCGCCGGACCGCCCTGCAGGCGCTGGATCGCCGGCTGAAGGCGCTGACCGCCGCCCCCCTCCCCGCGGAGGATGCGTTGAACCGCGACCTCCTGCGCCGCACGGTGGACGAGGACCTGACCTCGCTGGGCTTCGACGAGGCCCGGCTCCAGCCGGTGGACGCGCTCAACAGCCTGCCCTCCGGCGTCACCAGCCTGGCGACCAGCACCCGCGTGCGCGACGCGGACGACGCGGACGCTTGGCTGGCGCGGTTGGCGGCCCTGCCCGACTATTACGCCCGCGAGACCGACAACCTGCGCCGCGGGATCACCACCGGCTTCGTGCAGCCCCGCCCGGTGGCGCAGGTGGTGCTGGCGGTGTCGCAGGCGCAGCTGGCGGTTCCCGTCGAGCAGGACCCGCTGCTGAAACCCTTCGCCGTGCTGCCGGCCTCCATCGCGGCGCCGGAGCAGGCGCGGCTGCGGGCGCGGGCGGCCGAGCTCGTGCGGACGCGGGTGCGCCCCGCCCAGGCGGCGTTCGCGCGATTCATGCGGGACGACTACCTGCCCCACGCCCGGGCGGGCCTGGCCGCGCGCGACCTGCCGGACGGCGAGCGCTACTACGCCTTCGTGGTCCGCCGCCACACCACCACCAATCTCACCCCCGACCAGATCCATGCGTTGGGCGAGCGGGAGGTGGCGCGGGTGCGCGCGCAGATGGAGCAGTTGGTGGCCGGGAGCGGCTTCAAGGGCTCCTTCGCCCAGTTCCAGGCCCACCTGCGCACCGACCCGCGCTATTACGCCCGTTCGCGCGAGGAACTGCTCGAGCGCGCGGCGCTGACCGCCAAGCAGATCGACGCGGTGCTGCCCCAGGCGTTCGACACCCTGCCGCGACAGCCCTTCACCGTGATCCCCGTGCCCGCCGACCAGGAGGAGAGCCAGACCACCGCCTATTACCAGCAGGGCGCGCCGGCGGTGGGGCGGACGGGGGCCTACACCGTCAACCTCAGCCACCTGGACCAGCGGCCGTTGTATGAACTGCCGGTGCTCACCGCCCACGAGGCGGAGCCCGGCCACCACCTGCAGATCGCCCTGGCCCAGGAGCGGCTGGACCTGCCCCGCTTCCGACGCGACGCTTACATCACCGCCTACGCCGAGGGCTGGGCGCTGTATTCGGAGCGGCTGGCGGGCGAGCTCGGCATGTACCGCACCCCGGAGGAGCGGTTCGGCGCCCTGTCCTACGAGATGTGGCGCGCCTGCCGGCTGGTGGCGGACACGGGCATCCACTGGATGCGCTGGTCCAAGGAGCAGGCGCGCGCCTGCTTCACCGACAACACCGCCCTGTCGGCCAAGAACATCGACGTGGAGCTCGACCGCTACGTCTCCTGGCCGGGCCAGGCGCTGGCCTACAAGACGGGCCAGCTCAAGATCCTGGAGCTGCGCGACCGGGCGCGGACCGCGCTCGGGCCGCGGTTCGACCTGCGCCGCTTCCACGACGCCGTGCTGCTGGACGGGCCGCTGCCGCTGGACCTGTTGGAAACGCGGATCGACGCCTGGATCGCCGCGGAGCGCACCCGCCCCGCCGCCTGATCCCGCGCACCCGGCGCCGCTGGCCTCGCCGCGCGCGACCTGCGACAAGGCGGGCATGTCCGTCGTCCCGCCCCCGCCCGCGCTCCTCCGGCAGGGGACGCGCTGATGCTGGCGGGCGTGTTCGACCTGTTCAAGCCGGGGGTGGGCCCCTCCAGCTCGCACACCATGGGCCCCATGACCGCCGCCGGCCGCTTCACGGCGCGGCTGCGCGCGGCGGGAACTCTGGCGCGGGTCGCCCGGCTGGAGGTCGTGCTCTACGGCTCGCTGGCGCTGACGGGCCGCGGCCACGCCACCGACCGGGCGGTGGTGCTGGGGCTGATGGGGTACGAGCCCGCCACCCTCGACCCGGACGCCGCCGAGGCCGCGCTGCAGGATGCGCGCGCCGCCCGGGCGATCCGCCTGGGCGGCGACGGGCCGGCGGTCGACTTCGACGAGGTGCGCGACATCGCCTGGGAGGGCTTCACCCGCCTGCCGCGCCACCCCAACGCCCTGCGCCTGCGCGCGCTGGACGCGGCCGGGGCCGAGCTGGACGCGCGCACCTACTTCTCCACCGGCGGCGGCTTCGTGGCCGACGAGGAGGAGATGGACCGCAACGCGCCGCTCCTGGGCGAGCCCGTCGACCTGCCCCACCCCTACGCCACCGGGGCCGACCTGCTGGCCCGCGCCGAGGCGGCGGGGCTGACCATCGCCGCGCTCATGCTGGAGAACGAGGCCGCGCGCCGCCCCCTGCCCGAGGTGCTGGCCGGGCTCGACGCCCTGTTCGACGCCATGGAGGCGTGCATCGACCGGGGCGTGCGCACCGGCGGCGTGCTGCCCGGCGGGCTGGACGTGCCGCGCCGCGCGCCGCGCATCCGCGCCGAGCTGCGCGACCGCGCCGAGCGCCAGGCCGTCGACCCCCTGGCGGCGCTCGACTGGGTCAACCTCTGGGCGCTGGCGGTCAACGAGGAGAACGCCGCGGGCGGCCGCGTGGTCACCGCCCCCACCAACGGCGCGGCGGGGATCGTGCCCGCGGTGCTGCGCTTCTACGACCGCATGTACGCGGGCACCGCCGACGGCCGCCGCACTTTCCTGCTGACCGCCGCCGCCATCGGCGCGCTCTACAAGAAGAACGCCTCCATCTCGGGCGCGGAGGTGGGCTGCCAGGGCGAGGTGGGCGTGGCCTGCTCCATGGCCGCCGCGGGGCTCGCCGCCGCGCAGGGCGCCACCAACGCCCAGGTGGAGAACGCCGCGGAGATCGCCATGGAGCACAACCTGGGCCTGACCTGCGACCCCATCGGCGGCCTCGTGCAGATCCCCTGCATCGAGCGCAACGCCATGGGCGCCATCAAGGCCATAGACGCCTCACGCCTGGCGCTCTTGGGCGACGGCCGCCACACGGTCAGCCTCGACAAGGTGATCGCCACCATGAAGCGCACGGGCGAAGACATGAAGGAGATCTACAAGGAGACCTCGCTCGGCGGCCTCGCGGTGAACGCGATCGAATGCTGAGGCGTCGGCGAAAAGCCTGACGGTCTCCGCCGCCGGCCTCCCATCCTCTCTTCATGACAGCCCTGCGTTCGACGCGCCGCAGGCTCGTCGAACTATCAGGAAGGGACGCCCCGCGTCCCGACGCCATCCGGTCGGCCATCGCGCGCAGGACGGGTCAAGGGCGGAGAGCGGAGCGTCCCTTGACGCGGCCGAGCACGGTGGCCGTGACGCGACGGTGGCGCTGTTCCAAGCGTCGTGCC
>CAXSDV010000036.1:0-27812 GCA_964235945.1 uncultured Caulobacteraceae bacterium | reverse complement strand
ACGCGGCGCACGGGGGAAGGCGTCATCGAAGTCTCCGAATGGGACCGGCGGGACGCCGGCGGCGGGGCGGCCCCGCTCGGTGCACTGCAGCATAGGGGCACGGGGGGGCGGCCATCAACTCTCCACGTCGTCTGCGGACGGGGCCGGGACGCGCGCATCCGGTCTCGCCTTGCCGGGCGCCGCCCGATATGCTTCGAGCCAGGGGTACGAACACGTCGAATGCGCGCACCGGGCGCCACGCGTCGTTCGACGGTTCCATCACGAGGGGCGGCCGCCCCGAAGCCCCGCGGGGGCGTCCCGAGGTGGCCGGACGTTTGCACGGGCGAAGCAGGGGCACGCATGACGCACGCAAACGACACCATTCGGCACGTTCTGGTCGAGACTCGGAAGTCCCGCAACGGAGCGGAGCATCTGGGCCGGGCGCTGGACTGCGTCGTGGCCGTGGGCGCCCTGGTCTTCCTGGGGCCGCTCATGCTGCTCACAGCCCTGCTGATCGTGGCGGAGCGGAGCGGTCCGGTGCTGTTCGCCCACACGCGCATCGGCCTGGGCGGCGACACCTTCAAGGTGCTGAAGTTCCGCACCATGCGCTCGGACGGGGACCATGTGCTGGCCGCCCACCTGGCGGCCTCGCCGGAAGCCGCGGCCGAGTGGGAGCGCAACCACAAGCTTCGCGACGACCCGCGCGTCAGCAAGCTCGGCAATTTCATGCGCAAGGCCAGCCTCGACGAGCTGCCCCAGCTGTTCAACGTGCTGCGGGGGGAGATGAGCATAGTGGGCCCGCGGCCCATCGTGCAGGCGGAGGTCGCCCGCTACGGCAAGTTCTACAAGGCGTATTGCTCGGTCAGGCCCGGCATGACGGGCATCTGGCAGGTGAGCGGCCGTAGCGACGTCAGCTATCGACGGCGGGTGGTGATGGACGCGCTCTACGCCCGCAAGAAGAGCGTGATCCTGGACCTCAAGATCATCTCCGCCACCATACCCGCCGTGCTGGCGCGCAAGGGATCCTATTAGGCGAGCATCCGCGCGGCGCCCGCCAGGGCGACCAGCCAGAAGCTCGCGGTCACGCCCAGGGCGAGCAGCAGCCGCCAGTTGCTGAACGACGGAACCGTGGAACGACGGAACGCCGGCTCGTCATTGTGCAGTGCAACCACGGCAACCTCCCAAACTCCCGACTCTTGCGGCCGGGCTAGACAGCATAGGATGCGCGCTTCTCGCCTCACAAGCGATTAATGCTGAATCCGGACCGGCCGGGGTGCGGCGCCGCGTCCCGCCACCGACCGGCTCGACGGTGAGGACCCGGATTTCGCGCGTCTTCACCTTGTTCGACCACGACCTGTTCGCCTTCCTCTCCTAGGTTCACCTTCAGCGGAGAAGACGGGCATGACGAAAGCGCTGAAACACCACGCACCTTCGGTGGCGACGACGGCCGAAACCGCCCCCGCGACGCTTCGGGGGCCCTGGTCGGCGGGAGAGGCGGACGCGGCGCGGACCTCGCCCGCCCGGCTGCTCCAGAGCTCCCTGGAGGACGCCCTGGCGGTGCGCGAAGGGCCGCGCTTCTCCGGGCCCGCGCGCCTGACCATCATCGTCGGCGGGGCCCTGGCCTCCTGGGCCGCGGTGCTGGGCTCGGCGGGCCTGCTGCTCGCGCGCTGAGGGCGCGGGCGCGCCCGCCGCCTACTTGCGCAGGATGGCGGTCAGGGTGAAGCGCGCGTCGTCCAGCGACACGTCGAACGATCCGGACGAGTCGCGCTTGACGTAGGACACGTTGGCCTGGAGCCCCAGCTCACGGGTGAACAGGTAGCGCGCGCCCAGGCCGAACTCGCCGATCTTGTCCTCGCGGTTAGTCACCTTGTAGTCGTCGTACTCCCCCCGCGCGGTGGCGGAAGCGATGAAGTTGCGCAGGATCTCGTAGTCCAGGCGGATGGAGACCACGTTGGCGAAATAGCCGGGGCTGCCGTCCACCGAGGCCGAGTCCTGAACCAGCCGCTGCAGGTCGGCGGTCACGGTGGCGAGCTCGGTGGGGAAATACTCGATCCTTGCGTCCGCCGACACGCCCGACAGGGAGCCGTAGAAGGACGAGTCGTACTCGCGGTCGACATAGCCCACCCCCACCGTCCCGCGGGCGAGGTGCGTCAGGTCGAAGGTGCCGCCGGTCAGCACGCGGAATTCGTGGCTGTCGCGCTGGGGCGCGTCCCGCACGCTGGCGAGACGGTAGCTCGAGTTCGACACGCTGGCCTGGGCGTAGAGGGCGGTGTCGGGCGTCAGGCCGTACTCCACACGGCCCGTGCCGCGCACCACGGAGCGATCCTGGTAGCCCTCGCTGATCTTGCCGCCCGCCTCCGTCTCGGCGCTCTCGAACTTGGACGTGAAGGCGTTCACCGCTCCGGCGAACTTGAAGCGTTCGGTCTGGTGGGACCCGCTGACCAGCACGGTGACGTTGTTGTACGCGATGGGGGTGACCGCGTTCGTCGGGTAGAAGCTGGAGTCGGGCTCGACGTAGTCCCGATTGAGGTACACGCCGGCGTTGATCGTGTCGTCTCTGCTCAGCGTGATGCGGGTGTTGTAGTAGAGGTAGGCGCCCGTCTCGTCGGCGGAGGTCTGGGTGAGGTACTGGCGCAGCCTCAGGCCCGTGTCGACGCGCGAGTAGATGGTGCCCGTGTCGGTGTAGGCCGTCACCGACGGCTCCTCCACGGTGAGGGGGCTGCCTTTGACGTTGTTCTGCGAACCGAACACGTTGGAGTTGTAGCCGGGGCCGATCAACAGCTTGGGCAGCACGATCCAGGAGTGGAACAGTATCCCGATCGGGTCGTAGCCCGGGTGCGGTCGGTCGAGCACGGCGATGTTGCGGCCGCGGGCGTAGTCGTTGGTGATGTCGTAGCCGGACCTGATCCAGGTCGGGGTCGGCTGAACGCCGACGCCGCCTTCCGCGCGGCTGGAGCAGCTTGCGCCTTCTCCGACTCGCATAGGCTATTCAGGTGCGGCGAACGGTGATTGCTGAGGCCGTAGCGGCGGAGGGATCATGGGGCGTGCTGTCGGGGACGGCCGCTGGAACGTCCGCACGGCAGGAGGCGGTTCGGCGTCGTATGGCTTTGGACAGCGCTCAAAACCCGGCCGGGCGGTACACGAAGAAAAGGCGCAGTACGCGCGCGCGTCTCGTCAAGGCCGGTCACGACATCATGGCCGAGGTGGGCGTCGATCAGGCCAAGATCAACGATATCACGGCGGCCGCCGACCTTGGGTTTGGAACTTTTTACAATTACTTTCCGACTAAGGACATGCTGGCCTGCGAGGTCCTGGACTGCATGATCCACGACTGCGGCGTCAGGAACGAACGCGCCACACGGCGACTCGCCGATACGGACCCCGCCGCGGTCATGCCGACCTCGGTGAGGCTGGTCATCCGCGAAGCGGCGGCCACGCCGATCTGGCGATGGTGGGCGCTGCGTCCCGACATTCTCGTCGATCGCGTGCGGGGCGGCTTCGCGGAGTTCGCGAAGCGGGACATGCGGCGAGGGATCGACCAGGGCTTTCTGCAGCTCTCGCCTGACGAACTCGACCAGGCCTGGGCGCTGGCCTGCTGGATGATCGTGGGCGGCATCCACGACATCGTCGTCGGCGACCGCTCCATGGCCGGCGACGCCTTCGTCAGCGCCGCGATCGTGCGCGCCTGGGGGTACGACCCGCAGACGGCGCAGCGGGTCTCCACCCTGCCGCTCCCGCCGTACGGCCTGGCCGAGATAGATTGGACGTTCCGCCTGGGCGGCGACTGATCGCGCCGGTCGCAGCCTTCGTCGCGATAAGTTGATCCGACGTCAATATTGACGCTGTGTCAGATTCTACGTACGGGCTGAGGGGTGAACAGGACCCGCTGGCTTCATCCGACGCCGTGGTCGGCGCGCACCCGGACAGGGCCGGCCGGGATCGGCCGGCGCCGCCCCCGCACCTTCGGCGCGTCGTCGGCGCCGGAGGCGGAAGCGCTGGCGCGCCCGGCCAGGGTTGCGATGCGGAGCGGACGCGCAGCCTTCACCTTCGCAGAGACGGCGTAGACGGCCGTGACCCCTTCCCGCCCTTCCCTTGCGCCGGAACCGCGGGAAGCGGACGCGGCGGTGCGTTGGGTGCCTGTGCACGTCCCCGAAGCGCGTGAGCGGCGGGCTTGGCTCGGCCTGCCGGCCTCCGGCCGCGTCCGCGGGCTGGCCGTGGAGCTGCACGGGAGCGGCATGGACGCCGAGCGCCAGCGCGCGATCAGCCGGCTGGACGCGCGGCTGCCCGCCCAGGGCGTGGCCGTACTGCTGCCGCAGGCCGCGATCGCGTTCCAGCTCATGGCCGGGCTGGAAGCGGGTTTCGCCTGGAACGTCCCCGGCGTCCCGCTGCCCGGGACGGCCGACGCGGCGCCGGACGCACCGGACGACCTCGCATGGATCGAGCGCCTCGTCGGCTCGGTGCGGACGCGGCTCGGGCGCGAGGACGTCCCGCTGTTCCTGGCCGGCTATTCCGGCGGCGCCCGGCTGGCGTCCCACCTGCTGGCGCGGGGCGGGGTCGAATGGTCCGGGGCGGGTCTCGTGGCGGGCCTGCGCGCGGTGGAGGGCGGGCGTCCGCCCCCGCCGACCCTGGCCTTCCACGGCGTCGACGACCCGGTCAACCCGTACGCCGGCGGGCGGGGGCCGCGGTGGGACGAGGGCGTGGAGGCCGCCACGCACCTCTACGCCCGCGCACAGGGCTGCGACGAGGCCTTCCAAGACGAAGCGCGGCCGGGCGCCCGGCGGCGCAGCTATCGCGGGCCGGGCGGGGCGGCGTTGACGCTCTACACGGTCGCCCACGCCGCCCACGCCTGGCCGGGCGCCGCCGACCCCCACCACTTGCAGGCGTTCGGGCCGGCGGGAGCCGGAGTGGACGCCTCGCGGCTGATCGCCGACCACTTCACGGTCCTCGCGGACGCGGCCCGGCCGCCGCTCGACCGAGCGGCCGGCGAGACCCGCCCCCATCCGGCGCTGGAGCCCTCGGCGTGACCGACCTGACGCTCTACGGCTGCCCGCAGGCCTGCTCGCTGGTCAGCCACATCGCGCTGGAGGCGACGGGGGCGGCGTTCACCTACGTCCACGTCGACCTGTTCAGCGGGGCGCAGCACGCGCCGGGGTACCTGGCGCTGAACCCGCGAGGCAAGGTGCCCCTGCTCGTCGCGGGCGAGGCGCGGGTGACCGAGACCGCGGCCATACTGAGCTGGCTGGCGCGCGCCCATCCCGACGCGCGGCTCCTGCCGACGCCGCAGTCCGACGCGTGGATCGCGGCGATGTCGGACCTGCTGTGGTTCGCCTCGGGCGTCCACCCGTTGATGACCCGCCTGCTCGTCCCGGCGCGCTTCACCCGCGATGCGGCCTGCCGGGCGGACGTCAGGTCCCTCGCCGCCGAGGCTCTGGGCAAGGAACTGGCCCTGGCCGACGCGCGCCTGGAGGGCCGGGCCTGGTGGATGACCGAATGGTCGGCGCTGGACGCCTACCTGTTCTGGATCTGGGCGCGCTCGGGCGAGGGCGCGATCGACCTCGCCCCCTACGCCAACATCGCCCGCCACGCGGACCGGATGCTGGCCCGGCCGCAGGTGCGACGCGCCCTGGAGCGCGAGCGTCGCCACCGGCCCTGCTTCGTCCATCTTGAGGATCGACCCGGCGAAGACGCCCCCTCGAGCCCGCCCGCGTCCGCGGGCGCTCCGGATCACGCTCCACCCGGCTCCGAGCCGATCGAAACCATGTGAACGAAGGAGGTCGCGTTGGGTGTTCAGGTCCTAGGTCCGGCGTACGTTCAGTACCGGCACGCTTCGCTGGAAGATGCGGAGCGGTTCATGTCCGATTTCGGCTTCGTGCTTTGCGGGCGCGAGGCGGACGCCCTCTATTACCGAGGTGTGGAGAGCGGGGGTTGCTGCTACGTCGCCCACCTCGGAGAACCCGAGTTCGTCGCCGGCGGCTTCGAGGTGGCCGACCTGGCGGCGCTCGACGAGGCGGCGCGCACCATCGCGGGCGCGTCTGCCGTGCTGCCGCTGCCGGGGCCGCAGGGCGGCCGCCATGTGCGACTGCGCGACCCCGACGGCTTCCGCATCGACCTCGTGGCCGGGCGCACGCCGCTCGAGCCGCTGGAGGAGACGCACGCTCCGCGCCTGAACTACGGCGCGCGCAAGCAGCGCTTCGGCGAGTTCCAGCGGTTCGAGCGGCGGCCCGCCCGGGTGCGCAAGCTCGGACACTTCGGCTTCAACGTTTCAAGCTTCGCGCGCACCTTCGCCTGGTACCGCGAGAACCTTGGAATGCTGCCCACCGACACGCTGCACGCCGGCGGCGGGGGCCACGACATCGCAGCCTTCATGCGGGCCGCCTGCGGGGAGGCGTGGGTCGACCACCACAGCCTGTTCTTTCTCGAATCCCCCGCCGTCCACGTCCACCACTGCTCGTTCGAGGTGCAGGACACGGACGAGGTGATGATGGGCAGCGAATGGCTGAAGTCGCACGGCTGGAAGCAGTTCTGGGGCGTCGGCCGGCACGTGCTGGGGAGCCAGGTGTTCGACTACTGGCGGGACTGCTCGGGCTTCATGATCGAACACTACGCCGATGGCGACATCCTCAACGAGCACCACGCCATGCAGCGCCACGACGTCGCCGACGAGGCGCTGGCCGTCTGGGGCCCCTCGCCGCCGTCGGACTTCCTGGACTGAGCGGAGACCGCCGCCCGCACCGGCGGAACGGTCAGCCTCCTACCGCCGGAGCCAGCTCCTCCTGAGCCCACCGGCGGAAGCTGGTGGGGCCGATGAGGGCGGTGGCGCGCGGAACCGCGTCGTCCATCCCCTCGTCCTTGGCCCGCATCATGTCGACATAGGCCCGCACGAAGGCCGCGTTCATGCCGCGCCCGCACATCCCCACGGGTCGCGCGCCACCACGCGCACCGCCTCGCCCGCGTCGAGGAGGCGCCGCACGAGGTGGCGACCGATGTTCCCGGTCGGCGTGGTTATGACGATCATTGGGGGACCCGCTTGAGACGCAGGCGCTCAACTGGACCTCACCGGCGTTCCCTATCCGTGATCGGGTTTTGTTTCTGCGCGATCGTCCAGGGCGCCACGGATCTTTGGCGGAGGCGGCCCGGTCCCTGGGGTACGGGTCCGAGAACGCTTCAACACGGCGTTCAAGCGGGCGATGGGCCGCTCTGCGCGCCGTTACGCCCGCCTGGACGCGAGCGGTCCGGCCTTCCCGGCGCCCCCCGCCCCCGACCCGCCGATCCCGTAAGCGCGACCGACCAGGGCCTCCGCCAGAACCTCGACCCCGGGCGAGCCGCGGGCTGCAAGATGACCCGCGTGGAGAACACATCGTCCGCCCGGGGCTCGCCTGGTCCCGCCCCGATCAAGTGGAGGTCGGCGGCGGCCAAGACGAGGCCGCCTTGAGCCGGGCCTGACAGTTCGGCGGGGCGGAGAACGTCTTCACCGTCGACGGAGATCTTCGGCTCGCGGCGTGGATACGACCTTTCCCACGGCCTCGAAACTGCGAAACGGGCTCCAGCTCCGAGCCGCTGGAAGAACACCCGGTGTGGCGTTTTGGCGCGCGGAAAACCGTCCAGGAATGCGTCGGCACGGTGTCCGGCTCGATTGACAGCGCTGTTATACGTCGTAAGTCTGCAACATAGCGGACACGATCCGCAATCAAAGGCGCCTCAAAGGCGCTGACAGGGGGGATCTATGAAGGGCGAAACGCTCACGAGTCGGCTTGCGCGCACGGCGTCCCGTGCGGTGATCGCCGGGATCCTCCTCGGGCCCTGCGGCGCCTGGGCCGCTCAGGTGGGCGGTCTCCCGACCAACCCGCAGCAGGGCACGCCCGCGGGCAGCACGCCCGTCGACCAGGGCCCCCGCGGCGCCGTCGAGCCCGGCGCGACCGCCACGAACGCCCAGCCGGGCGAGCCCGCCGTCCAGGCGGCGGACAAGGCCGCGGCCAGCCAAGCGGAAAACGCCGTTCCCAACGAGATCGTCGTCACCGGCGTGCGGGCGAGCCTGGAGCGCTCCATCGCCATCAAGCGCGACTCCTTCGGCATCGTGGACGCCATCTCCGCCGAAGACATCGGCAAGTTCCCCGACACCAACCTCGCCGAATCGCTCCAGCGCATCACGGGCGTGTCCATCGACCGGGTGAACGGCGAAGGCTCGACCGTCACCGTCCGCGGCTTCGGCGCCGACTACAACCAGGTCACCCTCAACGGCCGCACCCTGGCCGCGTCCTACGACCAGTCGGTGGGCGGAGACGTGAACGGCGATGGAGCGCAAGGCTTCGGCCGCTCCTTCGACTTCTCCAACATCGCCACCGAGGGCGTCAAGACGCTGGAGGTCTACAAGACCGGCCGCGCCGCCATTCCCTCCGGCGGCATCGGCGCCACCATCAACGTGATCACCCGCCGACCGCTCGACACCAATCAGTCGGGCTTCAACGGCAGCCTGGGCGTGAAGGCCGACTACGACGAGAGCGCCAGCAACTGCTACCATTGCGGCTCGGTGGTGACGCCGGACACCACCGGCTACCTCAGCTGGGCCAGCGACGACCACAAGTACGGCGGCGCCATCTTCGCCAGCTATTCGCAGCGCCACTTCTCCGTGCCGAGCGCCACCTCCCAGGACTGGAACGTCCGCACCGTGGGAGACTTCCTCAACCCGGCCAACGGGCTGGTCAACGCCGCCACCAAGCTGACCAACACGCCGCCCGCGGGCACGCTGATCTCCTTCCCCAACGACAGCCGCTACAGCTTCTCGGACGACAAGTACGAGCGGTTCAACACCCAGGGCGTGTTCCAGTTCAAGCCGATCGACAGCGTGACGGTGACGTTGGACGGCTTGTACGTGCGCAACTCGGAGGAGGAGCGCCGTTCGGACGACTCCAACTGGTTCAACCGTCCGTTCGGCCAAGTCACTTTCGACAAGCCCACCGACGGCGTCGCCAGCGCGGTGTTCCTGCAGGAGAACATCGGCGGCGGCACCGGGGTCAAGGACGTCGACTTCGAGAACCAGGACCGCGCTCAGCTCAATCAGTTGCAAGACTACGGCGCGAACGTGAAGTGGCAGGCGCTGGACAACCTGTCCTTCAACTTCGACGGGCACTTCAGCAAGTCGTCGGTCACCCCCGACAACCCCAACGGCGCGAGCTCCACCACCATCGGCCTCGCCTCCAACGTGGTGGGTGCGCACAGCCTGGACTACAGCAGCGGTATCCCGGTCACTAACATCACCGTCAACGACAATCTCCAGGGCAACGGCAACGGCATCCTGGACATCGGCGACGTGGGCACCAATCACGGCCGTCAATTCTACAGTCAGCAATCGCAGGAGTTGCAGGAGTACCGCTTCGACGGCGACTGGAACCTGGGCGAAGGCAGCCACGTCAACTTCGGCGTCGACTACCGCGACAGCCGCACCCGCGCCAGCTTCGTCGCCACCGACCAGACGCTGGGCGACTGGGGCGTGACCGACGACGGCACGGTCGCCAAGGTGGCCGGCGACCTCGTCCATCAGTTCTGCCTGACCTGCAAGTTCAGCAGCTTCAACGCACCCACCACCGGCCCCGACGCGGTCGCCTTCCGCGGCGATCCCACCTCGATCTACAATCGCCTGAGCAGCTACTATTTGGGCCTGGGCCATACGCTCAACACCACGAGCGACACCAACAACGTGGTGGAGGAGAAGATCGCCGCGGCCTACGCCCAGCTGCAATGGAAGGGCGAGCTCTACGGCCACCGCGCCGCGATCGTGACGGGCGTGCGCTACGAGTACACCGACACCGCCGCCCGCTCGCTGCTGCGCGTGCCCGACGCCATCGTCTGGCAGGCCGACAACGACTTCAACGTGACGCTTCAACCGAACACGTCGGCGGTGAGCGGCCACGGCCACTACGACAACGTGCTGCCGTCGATCGACTTCCAGGTCGACCTGAAGAAGAACCTGATCTTCCGGGTCTCGGCCAGCCGAACCATCGCCCGCACCCAGTACGGCAACCTGTTCTCCAACACGGGGGTGGGCGTGCCGCCGCGGCCGACGGCGATCGGCGGCATCGCCACCGCTTCCGAGGGCAACACCCAGCTGCTGCCGCTCACCTCCAACAACTTCGACACGTCGCTGGAGTGGTACTATAAGAAGGACAGCTACGTTTCGGTCGGCTTCTTCGACAAGCGGGTCGACAACTTCGTCGGCACCGGCTCCACGACGGGGTCGCTGTTCGGCCTTCGCGACGCCAGCTCCGGCGCCGGCGGCACCCGCTCGGGCACGGCCAAGCAGCAGCTGACCAACATCGGCGCCGACCTGACGGACGTGAACCTGTTCACCCTGACGGCGCTGATCCAGCAGAACAACGGCAACGCCACGGCGGCCCTGACCCAGTTCCAGTCCCACTACAACACCGGCACCCGCTCGCTCGACCAGGCGTTCGTCAATTCCGAGCTGGCCGCGGTGGACCTGACGGGCAACCCGGAAGACCCGCTGTTCAACTTCCTGATCACCCAGCCGGTGAACAATCGCTCGGCGCAAATCTACGGGTTCGAGTTCGCTGGTCAGCACTTCTTCGGTGACACCGGCGTCGGCCTCGGCGCCAGCTACACCCACGTGGACGGCGACATCAGCTTCAACAACGCCGCCGATCCGGGCACCAGCCAGTTCGCGCTGACGGGCCTGAGCGACACGGCGAACATCACGCTGATCTACGACAAGTACGGCGTGTCGGCGCGCATCGCCTACAACTGGCGCGACCGCTTCCTGCAGAGCCTGAACCGGGGGTCTTACCTGAACCCGGTGTACGTGGCGCCCTACGGCACTCTGGACGCCAACATCAGCTACGACATCACGCCCCACCTGGCGATCTCGCTCGAGGCCCTGAACCTCACGCAAGAGAGCTTCCGCACCTATGCGCGGGACGAGGCCGACTTCTGGCAGTACCAGGAACTGGACCGTCGCTTCCTGCTGGGCGCGCGCTACCGCTTCTGATCCGTGCGGGGGCGTCCGACGAACTCGGGCGCCCCGTCGCATTGAAGCGCGAGACCGACGGCGCCATGCTGTGGCGCGCCCGCACCGGCCAGTGGAGTTCCCGCGTGGGTTTCGAGGTCCTGAACAACGACGACCATCGCGACCTGCGCATACGCCTCGGCCACGGAGAGGCCTGGGGTGACGCGGTCAACCTCGTCCCCGCCTTCCCGACCGAGTTCGAGGAGTTGCAGCGCGAGTACCCGCTCCTCGTGCGCCGCGAGGGCCAGGGCTGGCAGGCCTTCGCCATGCTGGGCTTCGCGCCCGGAGAGAACCTGTTCCTGGAGGACGGCGAGTGGCGCGCCCGCTACGTGCCCGCCGCGCGGCGCCTGGCGCCCTTCCGCCTCGCCTACCCCGACGCGCGGCCGGGCGAGCCCCCCGCGGAGGATCCCATCGTCCAGGTCGATCCCGACCATCCGCGGGTGAGCCGCGAGGAGGGCGCGCCCGTGTTCCTGCCGGCGGGCGGCCACGCGCCCTACCTCGAGCACATGGTCAGGATTCTGCGCGCCGTGCACGTGGGGGTCGAGGCCACCGTTCCCCTGTTCACCGCCTTCGAGGAGCACGGCCTGCTCGAGCCCGCGCCCCTGGAGATCACCTTGCGCGACGGTACGCGCCTGAACGTGCCCGACGTCTTCACGGTGGGGCGCGAACCGCTCGCGCGCCTCTCGGCCGCCGCGCTGGAGGCGCTGCACCGGGCGGGATTCCTGCGGCTCGCCTTCATGCTGGCGGCCTCCCTCGGCAACCTCACCCACCTGATCGATCGACAGGGGCGCCCCGCGCCCGCGCGCGTTTCGGCGGCCTGAAGCCGTGCCGCGCGCCGTCCGCCGCCTGCGGGACCTAGAGGCCGCCGCCGCACCCGGGGTCGACGTCCTGATCGCGGCGCAGGAGCCGGTGGTGATCGAGGGGCTCGCGCGCGACTGGCCGCTGGTCGCCGCCGGACGGGAAGGCCCCGAGGCCGCCATCGCCTACCTGCGGCGTTTCTACAACGGCCGGCCGGGCGTGGGCTATGTGGGCGGCGACGGCCAGGGGGGCCGCTTCTTCTACGACGACGCCGTGACCGGCATGAACTTCACCGCCGAGCGCACCGGGCTGGACGCCTTCATGGCGCGCATGGCGCAGGACCTCGGCCGGGACGACGCGCCGTCCCTCTACGCGGGCTCCACGGACGCGGAGGGCTTCTTCCCCGGCCTTCGCGCGGACAATCCCCTGGCGCTGGCCGAGCAGGTGGCCGCCCAGCGCCCGCTCGTCAGCCTGTGGATCGGCACGCGCACGGTCGCCCCCACCCACTACGACATGAGCAACAACCTGGCGGTGTGCGCGGTGGGGCGGCGTCGCTTCACCCTGTTCCCGCCCGCCCAGGCGCCCAACCTCTACCCCGGCCCGCTGGAACCCACGCCCGGCGGCCAGGTGGTGAGCATGGTCGACCTGCGCGCTCCCGACCTGCAGCGTCATCCCCGCTTCGCCCAAGCGTGGGACGAGGCTCTGATCGCCGACCTGCAGCCGGGGGACGTGCTCGTCTACCCCGCCCTGTGGTGGCACCAAGTGGAGGCGCTCGACCCCTTCAACGTGCTGGTCAACTGGTGGTGGAACGCCGCGCCCGCGTACATGGATTCGCCCATGACCACGCTCCTGCACGGCCTGCTGAGCCTGCGCGACCGCTCCCAGGCCGAGAAGGACGCGTGGCGCGCCCTGTTCGACTTCTACGTCTTCGGCGACCCGGCCCAGGCCGGCGCGCACCTGCCGCCCGCCGCCCGCGGCCCGCTCGCCCCCCTCGACGAGCGCGGGGCGCGACGGCTGCGCGCCCAGCTCCTCAACCGCCTCAACCGCTGAACCCCGTCGGAGCCGCATCGTGACGTCCCCTCCCGTCAAGAAGGTGGTCATCGCCGGCGGCGGAACCGCCGGCTGGGTGGCCGCCGCCGCCCTGGTCAAGCAACTCGGCCCCCTCCTCCAGCTCACCCTGGTCGAGTCCGAGCAGATCGCCACGGTGGGGGTGGGCGAGTCGACCATACCCACCGCCCGCACCTTCCACACCATGGCGGGGGTCGACGAGCGCGAGTTCCTGCGCGCCACCAAGGCCAGCTTCAAGCTCGGCATCGACTTCGAGGGCTGGGGCGAGGCGGGCGAGCGCTACTTCCACTCCTTCGGCCAGGTCGGCCGCTCGACCTGGATGGGCGGCTTCCAGCACATGTGGCTGCGCGCCCGCGCCGCCGGCTTCGGCGACGACCTGGACGCCTACTGCTTCGAGCTGCAGGCCGCGCAGGCGGGGCGCTTCGCCACCTCGGACACCAGCCGAATCAATTACGCCTACCACCTGGACGCCGGGCTCTACGCCGCATTCCTGCGGCGGATCAGCGAAGCGGCGGGCGTCACGCGCGTCGAGGGCCGCATCGCGCAGGTGGAGCAGGCGGCGCAGACGGGCGACATCACCGCGCTCAGGCTGGAGGACGGCCGCCGCATCGAGGGCGACCTGTTCATCGACTGCACGGGCTTCGGCGGGCTGCTGATCGCGCGGACCCTGGGGGCCGGCTACGAGGACTGGACCCGGTGGCTGCCCACCGACAGCGCGGTGGCGGTGCAGACCCGCGCGGTCGAGCCCGCCGTCCCCTACACCCGCGCCATCGCCCACGAGGCGGGCTGGCGCTGGCGCATCCCGCTGCAGCACCGCGTCGGCAACGGCCTGGTCTATTGCAGCGCCCACATGTCCGACGAGGCGGCGCGGGAGAAGCTCCTGGCCGACGTCACGGGCGAGACCCTGACCGAACCCCGGGTGATCCGTTACCGGACCGGCCGCCGGACGGAGGTGTGGAGGAGGAACTGCATCGCCCTGGGCCTTTCCAGCGGCTTCGTGGAACCCCTGGAGTCGACCAGCATCCACCTGATCATGATCGGAGTGACGCGGCTGATCCAGAACTTCCCGTTCAACGGCATGAGCCCGGGATTGATCTCGCGCTACAACGATCTCGCCAAGAACGAGTTGGAGCGCATCCGCGATTTCGTCGTCCTCCACTACCACCTGAACCGCCGCCCCGAGCCGTTCTGGGTGGAGCGGCGCACCATGGAGATCCCTGAAACCCTGGCCGGGCGCTTGGCGCTGTTCCGGGAGGACGCGCAAGTCTACCAGGGCGAGGGCGACCTGTTCCGCGCCGACTCCTGGCTGCAGGTGTTGTTCGGCCAAGGGCTGCGCCCCGCCGGCCACCACCAGATGGGGCGGATGCTCACCGACGAGCAGCTGCGCCGCGCCCTGTCCGACCTCAAGGGAAACATCGACGGCGCCGTCGCGTCCCTGCCCCGCCACCAGGACTTCCTCGACCGCTTCTGCGCGCAGGCCGCCTGACGGCGCGACCTCGACGAATCCGAAGATCGATGAGGCGGGATGGAGTCTCGCGCGTTCAGGAGGGCGTCAAGGAGACCCGAATGTCCGACATGCCTGAACAGCCCCAGGAAGTGCCGCCGATGGACACGCCGGCGCCCACACCGACCTCCCCGTCCGCCTGAACCCGGTCGGGCCTCGGCTGGTTTCGGCCCGAGGCTCGATCCGTTCGGTGGGAGATTTTCGACGCCCGGCGGTGTCGTGAGACCGGTCGCACAGTAGACACGCCGGCCATGATTCGTGCGGGGCGCATAAGTAGCTGAAGTGCGGCGTCATATAGGCTTCACGCCCGCCTTGTCCGCAATCGCGTCGACGAAGGTCGGCGAACAACGCGCTCGCGACGCCAGGACGGCAGCCTGGAGCCGGAGACGCGCGAGAATCCGGCGCGCACCCTCGAGTGCGCGCCGGAGTATTTCAGAACGCGCGGATCTTGCCGTACTCGGGGGTCGGCGCGACGAAGAAGGCGCGGATCTTGCCGTAAGCGCCGCCGACGGCGTCGATCTCGGCGTCGTTCAGCTCGACGACGTTCGCCGCGTCTTCCATCTTCTCGATCACTTGCTCGGTCATGACGCTGGCCTCTCCTGCATCCCGGGTGGATGCTACGGCTAAGGTAAGCGGGAAGTTAAAGGTCGAGCAAGCCGAAAACGTTTGGGTAACCATCTTTGTGGCCGCACTGGGGCTGAGGCTGGGCGAGGACGCGTCACAGCGGCCGGCCGTCCGGCGCGAGGAGGTCCGCGACCTGGACGGCGCGCCCGGGCCGGACGGCCGCCGGCCCGGCCGCCTCCGGTTCGTCCACGGCGCCGTCCGCTCCCCGCACCACGATCCGGCGTCGCGCCAGCCGGATCAGCTCCGGCCGGTGCGCCACCACGATCCGGGTGACCGGCGAGCGCGCCAAGCGTTCGCCGATCAGCCGCTCGCTCTCGGGGTCGAGGTTGGCGGTGCCCTCGTCGAGCATGATGAGGGACGGGTCGCGGTACACCATCCGCGCGAACAGGATCCGCTGGCGTTGCCCGCCCGACAGCGCGGAGCCCATGTCGCCCACCAGCGACAGGTACCGCATGGGCATGCGCTGGATCTCCGCGTGCACCTGCGCCGCCTCGGCCGCCGCCTGCACCCGCGCCATGTCGAGGTCCGGGTCGAAGAAGGCGATGTTGTCGGCCAGGCTGCCCGACAGGAGCTGGTCGTCCTGGGAGACCACCCCCACGCGCTCGCGCCAAGCGCGCCAGAGTTCGGGGGTGGCGGGCGAGCCGTCCAGCAGGATCTCGCCCTCCGTCGGCCGGTGCAGGCCGAGCATCAGCTTGAGCAGGGTGGTCTTGCCGCCGCCTGAGGGGCCGGTGATCGCCAGGAAGTCCCCGGGCGCGATCTCCAGGTCCACGTGCCTCAGCACCCAGGGGTCGGCGGCGCCGTAGCGGAACGACACGTCGCGCAGGCTGATCGCGCCGCGCACCTCCAGCCGGGACGGAACGGGTCCCGTGACCTCCGCCGGGGCCGACACGATGTCGCCCAGGCGCTCCAGGTGCAGGTCCAGCAGGCGGAACTGCACGGCCTGGGTGATCAGCGACACCGCCCGGTCCGTGAAGGTCTGCCGGTAGGCCATGAAGGCCAGCAGCATGCCGATGGAGAAGCCGCGGCCCGCGATGATGGTGCGCGCGCCGAGATAGATCACCAGCACGGTGGCCGCGCCGGTGATGACGTTCTGCACGAGGCCGATGTTGATCTGGTAGCGTCCGAGCGAGACGTCGGCGTTGATCACCTTGGCGTAAAGGTTGCGCCAAGCGCTCTCGCGCACCGTCTCGCGGCCCATCAGCTTGACGGTGGTCGCCGCGCGCACGCTTTCCATGATGTGCGAGCGCTCCAGTGCGGAGGCGATCAGCTGCTCCTCGGTGCGGGCGCGCATCAGGGGGTAGCTCGCCAGCGCCACCGTCAGGTTAAGCAGCACCGCGCCCACCACCACGGCGCCCAGCACGGGGGAGTACAGGAACAGTATGGCGGCGGCGACCAGCGCCATGATCCCGTCGATCAGGGCGGAGACCACGCCCTTGGTCAGCGCGTCCTGGATCGCCGACGTCGAATTGATGCGCGAGAGTATGTCCCCCACGTGACGCTTCTGGAAGAAGTCGGACGGCAGCCGCAGCAGGTGGCGCACCAGGTTGCCGACCATCTGGAAGGTCAGCAGGTTGCCGAACACCTGCAGCGCCCAGCCCCGAAGGGCCTCGACGCAGGCTTGCACGACCACCAGCGCGCCGAACCCGAGCGCCAGCACGTTGAGCAGGGCGAGGTCGGAGCGCGCGATCGACTGGTCGACCACCAACTGGATCTGCAGGGGTGCGACGAAGGCGGCCACCTGCAGCGCCGCCGACAAGCCCAGCACCTGGCCGGCCGCGCTCCAGAACCCGTGGGAGCGCGACCACAGGCTGTTGAGCTTGACGGGCGACCTGGCTTCGATCCGGGCGAAGTGGGTGGCCGGCGACACCTCCAGCACCACGCCGGTGAAGTGCTTGGACACCTCCTCCAGGCTCAGCGTCCGCGCGCCCCGGGCCGGGTCGTGCACCACCGCCCTGCGCCGGTCGATGTGCTTGAGCACCACGAAGTGGTCGAGGTCCCAGTGCAGGACGGCCGGGGTGCGCACCTCGCCCAGCGACTTCAGCTCGACCTTGAGCGCCCGCGCGGCGAAGCCGAGCTGGTCGGCCAGGCCCATCAGCCCGCGCAGGGTCACCCCCGACATCGACAACGGGAAGCGCTGGCGCAGGCCGTTCAGGTCGACGTCGTGGCCGTGGAAGCGTCCGATCATGGCCATGCAGGCCAGGCCGCACTCGGCCGCCTCCGCCGCCACCACCGCCGGCAGGCGTCGGCGACGCCCGAAGTTGAGTTCGTCCAGCACGCTCATCCCCGCCGCCCGGACGCGTAGAGCGGGTCGAGCAGCCATTGGACCAGGTTGCGCCGGTCGGTGATCATGTCGGCGGTGAGCAGCATGCCGGGCTGGAGCGCGACCGCGCGGCCGTACGCCTCCACCGAGGCCCGCTCCAGCCCCACGCGCACGCGGAACACCGGCTCCTGCACGGTCAGCCCGGGTATGGCGACCTCCGCCGGGGCCAGCACCGTGCTGGACACGCTCGCCACCCGCCCGCGCCCGGTCCCGAAGGTCTGGTAGGGGAAGGCCTGGTACATGAGCCGGACCTCCTGGCCCTCCCGGATGAACCCCGCCGACCGCGACGGGACGTAGAGCTCCGCCATCAGGCGGGAGCCCTTCGGCGTGAGCACCGCCACCGCGCCGCCCGCGCCCACCGACTGGCCGAGCTCGACGGGGATGGCCAGCACGCGCCCGTCCAGGGGCGCCAGGGCCGTGAAGCTGGTCTGGCTGCGGGCGGCCGTGCGCCGCTGGGCGAGGCCCGCGCGGGTCTGCGCCGCCTGCGCGTCCAGGCCGGCGAGGTCGGCGGGCACGGCCGCGAGTTCGCCCGCCAGGTCGCCGAGCTGGCGCTGAAGCTCGAGCCCGGCGGCGCGGGCCTGGGAGGTGTCCTGGGCGGCGGCGAGGGCGGCCGCGCGGAACTGGTCGAGCTGCTGGGGAGCGAGGAAGCCCTTGGCCGCCAGCTTGGCGCCGCGGGCCGCCTGGTCCTCCGAGAGCTTCTGGCGCCGTTGCAGGATGTCGGCGCGGGCGCGGGTCTCGGCCAGCTCGCCTTCCAGCGCCGTCCGGCGCGCGGTCATCTCCGTGCGCTGGGCCTGGAGCTTGAGCCGCGCGGCGCGCGACTGGGCGGCGGCGGCCTCGCCCTCCGCCGTCAGGTTCAGCTCCATGGCCTGGCCCAGGTCGCCGCCGGCCGCGTCGTTGGACAGGCTGAGCAGGGCGAGCGGCGCGCCGGCGGCGACGGGCGCGCCCTCCCGCACGAACAGGGACCGGACCACGCCGCCCGAGCGGGCCGCCACCCGGATCAGCCCGCCCTGGGGCACGATCCAGCCGGACACGGTCTCCCGGCGCGAGTAGGAAGCCAGTGAGGCGAAGGTGATCGCCGCGGCGATCACCAGGACGAAGAAGCCCCCCAGCAGCTTCAACGAGAGCGGGCTCGCGAGCACCACCTCCCCCGCCAGCCGCCGCGTCGCGTGGTCGACCGCCTGCCTGCGGAACAGGTCGGACATGCTCAGGCCCGCGCCCGCGCGGCGTCGCTCGCCCGCGTGTCGGAGGAAGCGCGCGTCACGACCGGGGGGCCCCCAGCCGGTCGAACAGGCTCGGCACCACCTCCAGCGGGAAGCGGCCGGCGCGGTCGGCGCGATCGAAGGCGCGGGCGGGATCGTAGGGCGCGGTTCCCGGCGCGAGCCTCGCAATGCTGAGCCGGCCCACCGCCGCCAGCACCGCCGCCTGGGCGACGCCCCGGTCGCGCCGCGCCTGGATCAACCCCAGCCGGGCGTCGCGGTACTGCTGCTGCTGGATCAGGAGGTCGAGGGTGGTGGCCACGCCCAAGCGGTTCTGCTCCTGCAGGCCCTCGAAGGCGAGCCGGGCCGCGTCCACCTGCTCGGCGTCCGCGAGGAGGGCGGCCCCCGCGACGTCCAGCCCGCTCCACGCCTGGGCGACGCTCTGGGCCACGTCGCGGCGCGCGGACTCCGACGCCAGCCGCGCCGCCGTGTCGCGCTCCTGCGCTTGGCGGATGCGCGAGCTGAGCACCCCGCCCGAGTACAGCGGCTGGACGAGGGTGAGCGTGCCGGTGATCGCCCGGTCGAACCGGTCCGTCCGCAACGGCGCGGCCGCGCCGACATAGCCGACCGACAGGTCGGCGCTGGCGCTGGGGCGCTTGGCGGCGCGCGCCTCCGCCAGGCGGAACCGCGCCGCCTGCTCGGCGAACTGCGCCCGGCGCAGCACCGGGCTTTCCGCGTCCGCCGCGGCGAAGGCCTGATCCAGCCCCGCGGGCAGGCCGGGAAGCGCGCCCTCGGGCGCGAGGTCGGCGGGGCCGTGGCCCACCAGCGCGGCGTAGCGGGCGGCGCCCGCGTTCAGCGATCCCTGGGCGGACGCGAGCTGGGCCCGGGCCGCGGCCAACTGGGCGCCCGACTGGGCGAGGTCGATCCGGGTCGCCTGGCCGAGCTCCAGCCTGGCCCGGGCCTGCTCGACCTGGCGTTCCAGCACCTGGAGGTCGTCGCGGCGCACGGCCACCACCTCCAGGTCCTGGCGCACGTCGGCGTAGGCCTGCACCACGTCCTGCAGGAGCCGGACCTCGGCGGCGCGCAGGTCCTCGCGCCCGGCCATGACGTCCGCCTCCGCGGCGTCCACCGCCGAGCGGACCCGGCCGCCCGTGTAGAGGGGCTGGCTGGCTTGCAGCGTCGCATTCGTGCTGTTGTAGGTGTAGCCCGCGCCGCCGCCGACGGGGACCAGGGCGCCCGTGGCGTTCGTGAGCACTTCGGAACCCAGGCCGCGGCCCACGTCCTGCCGCTCGTCGCTGAGCGTGACCTGCGCCCCCAGCGTCGGCCGCCATCCCGCCCGGGCCTGGACGTAGGTCTCGTCCAGGGCGCGCTGGTCCGCGCGGCGCTCAAGGAGGCCGGGGTTGGTCTGGTAGGCGGCCCGCACCGCCTCCGACAGGGTCTCCGCCGCACCCCGCTCCGCCCCGATCCCGGCGGACAGCATCATCGACAGGAGCGGAAGGGCGAGCGCAGGTGATCGCAGTCGCAAGCTCGGGGCATCCGGTTGTACGGCGCGCTACGCCTACAGCTTGGCCGGCCTCCGCGCCCTGCGACACGCTGCCGAAGCGCCGGCGGCGCGGCGACCGGGCGGCGCGGAACGACGCGCCGCCCGGGGCGGTTGCGGGCGCATGGAACATCGTAGACTGGGCGCCTCGGGCCTGTTCACGCCCGCATTGAGCTTCGGCACCGGCACCTTCGGGGGCCGCGGAGACTTCTTCGGGGCCTGGGGATCGACGGACGTGGACGAGGCGCGCCGGCTGGTGGACGTCTGCATGGACGCGGGCGTCACCATGTTCGACAGCGCCGACATCTACTCGGGCGGCGCCGCGGAGGAGATCCTGGGCGAAGCGCTGCAGGGCCGCCCCCGCGACGGCGTCATCATCTCCACCAAGGCGACCTTCCGCGCGGGCGAGGGCCCCAACGCGGTGGGCTCCTCGCGCCACCACCTGCTCGACGCGGTGGACAAGGCGCTGCGCCGCCTGCGCACCGACTATATCGACCTCTTCCAGTTGCACGGCTTCGACGCGCTGACCCCGGTGGAGGAAGTGCTGTCCACCCTCGACGGGCTCGTGCGCGCGGGCAAGATCCGGTACACGGGGGTGTCCAACTTCTCGGGCTGGCACCTGATGAAGTCGCTGGCCGCCGCCGACCGCTACGGCTGGCCGCGCCATGTCGCCAACCAGACCTACTATTCGCTGGTGGGCCGCGACTACGAGCACGAGCTCATGCCGCTGGGCCTCGACCAGGGGGTGGGCGCGGTGGTGTGGAGCCCGCTCGGCTGGGGCCGGCTCACCGGCAAGATCCGCCGCGGCCAGCCGTTGCCGCAGACCAGCCGCCTGCACAAGACCGCCGAGCAGGGCCCGCCCCTGGACGACGAGTACGTCTATCGCGTGGTGGACGCCCTGGACGCGGTGGCCGCCGAGACGGAGAAGACCGTGCCCCAGGTGGCGCTGGCCTGGCTGCTGACGCGCCCCACGGTCAGTTCCGTGATCATCGGCGCGCGCAACGAGGAGCAGCTGCGCCAGAACCTCGGCGCGGTGGGCTGGACGCTGTCCTCCGACCAGGTGCGACGGTTGGATGCGGCGAGCGCGCGTCCGCCGGCCTACCCCTACTGGCACCAGGCGGGCTTCGCCGAGCGCAACCCGCCGCCGGTCTAGCGCCTCCCCTCCCCGATCCGCCCTGGAGCGGACGGCGGCGAACATGCATTGTGGCTCCGCTTCGCGGGTCCGGCCCGGCCGGCCGCGAAGCCCATCAAGACAGACGCCGAAACGTTCGGCGCGGGACGGGAGCGACGCATGGACAGACGGGACCTACTCAAGTCGGGGCTGACCCTGGGCGGAGGCTTGGCGGCGCTGGGCGCTGCGGGCGGCGCGCAGGCGCAGTCCACGCCGGCCGCACAGGCCGCCGGACGCCGCTTCCCCGCGGGCTTCAAGTGGGGCTGCGCCACCGCCTCCTACCAGATCGAGGGCGCGGTGAAGGAAGACGGGCGCGGTCGCACCATCTGGGACGACTTCTCGCACACGCCCGGCAAGATAGCGAACAACGCCAACGGCGATGTCGCTTGCGACAGCTATCACCTCTACAAAGATGATGCGCAGCTCCTGAAGAACATGGGCGTGTCGACCTACCGCATGTCGCTTGCCTGGTCGCGCATTTTCCCAGAAGGTCGCGGGCAGCCCAACGCCAAGGGGATCGACTACTACAACCGCGTGGTCGACAACCTGCTCGCCCAGGGGATCACGCCCTACGTCACCCTGTTCCACTGGGACCTGCCGTCGGCGCTGCCCGGCGAGTGGCGCAACCGCGACACGGCCTACGCCTTCGGCGACTATGCGGGCTTCATGGCGGGCAAGCTGTCGGACCGGGTGAACAACTTCTTCACGGTCAACGAACTGCGCTGCTTCACCGACATCGGCCACCAGGAGGGCCGCCACGCCCCCGGCCTGAAGCTGGGGCCCGCCGAGGTGAACCAGGTGCGCCACCACGGCGTGCTGGCCCACGGTCTGGGGGTGCAGGCCATCCGCGCCCACGCCCGCGCCGGAACGCAGGTGGGCCTGGCGGACAACACCAACACCTACATCCCGGTCGTCGAGACGCCCGAGCACATCCGCGCCGCCCAGACCGCCACCCGCGAGGAGAACGCCATGTTCCTCACCGCGATCCTGGAGGGCCGCTACACCGACCATTACCTGCGCAGCCAGGGGGCCGCCGCTCCCAAGGTGCGCGACGGCGACATGAAGATCATCGCCTCGCCTTTGGATTTCGTCGGGATCAACTGCTATTCGGGAAGCTACGTGAAGGCGGACGCGTCGGCGCCGAACGGCTACCTGGTCCTGCCGGAACTTTCGCACTCTCCGCGCATGATCTCGCCCTGGCTGTACGTAAGGCCCGAGGCGATCTACTGGGCGGCGCGCAACACCGCCGACATTTGGAAGCCGAAGGCCATGTACGTCACCGAGAACGGCTGCTCGGCCGACGACGTGGTGCTGCCGGGCGGCCATGTCGACGACGCGGACCGCATCATGTACCTGCGCAACTACATCGGCCAGTTGCAGCGCGCGACGGATGAAGGCCTGCCGGTCAAGGGCTACTTCCTGTGGAGCCTGATGGACAACTTCGAGTGGGCGGACGGCTACACCAACCCCTTCGGCGTCCATCACGTCGACTACGCCACCCAGAAGCGCACTCCCAAGCTCAGCGCCGGCTGGTACAAGACGCTGATCGCCCGCAACGCCCTGGTGTGACGACGCAGGGCGGCGGGCCGCCTAGGCCCGTCGCCCACGTCGGGCGGCCTCCCGAGGCGCCCGGCCGCAGGTCTAGCCCAGCGCCTGGACCGCCGTGCGCGCGAGCGCTTCGATGCGGTCCCAGTCGCCGGCGCGGATCGCGTCGTCCGGGGTCATCCACGAGCCGCCCAGGCACGGCACCGTCGGCAAGGCCAGGAAGTCGGGCGCGGACTGCGGGGTGATCCCGCCCGTGGGGCAGAAGCGCACCTGCGGGAAGGGCCCGGCCAGCGCCTTGAGGTAGGCCAGCCCGCCCGCGGGCACGGCGGGGAAGAACTTGAACAGGCGGTAGCCCCGCTCCATCCCGGTCATGATCTCCGAGCAGGTGGCCACCCCCGCCAGGTAGGGCAGCGCCATGTCGGCGGCCACGTCCAGCATGTGGGGAAGCGCGCCGGGCGAGACGGCGAAGGCCGCCCCCGCCGCGCGCGCCGCCTCCAGGTCCTGGGGGCGCAGGCAGGTGCCGGCCCCCACCAGGGCCTCCGGCGCCTCGGCGGCGGCGGCTCGGATCGCCTCCAGCCCCGCCGGCGTGCGCAGGGTGATCTCGACGGAGGCCACCCCGCCCTTGGCCAGGGCGCGCGCCAAGGGCGGGCCGGCGCGCCAGTCGTCCACCGTCACCACCGCGATCAGCCGGGAGCGGGCGACCACCGGCTCCACCAGGGCGGTCGGGTCGGGAGCGGAGGTCATGGGGCGCCTGTGGTCGTGAGGGACGTGCGGCTTCTAGGAAGGTGCGGCGCGCTCGTCAAAACGCACGGCCGTGGCCGCGACCCGCCGGCGGGTCTAGGAAGGGGCTCCCCGCCCGGAGAACCCCGTGACGCGCCAGGACGTGCCCAACCTCCTCACCCACCTGCGCATCGCCCTGGCGCTGCTGGTGCTCGCGGCCCTGCTGACGGCGGCTTTCGGCGCGGAGCTGATCGGCGACCTGCGCGTGGTGTCGGGCATCGTGTTCGCCGCCCTGGCCGCCTTCGTCGTGGGGTCGCTGACCGACTTCCTCGACGGCTGGCTGGCCCGGCGCTGGAACGCGGGCTCGCCCTGGGGCGCCATGCTCGACCCCATCGCCGACAAGCTGGCGGTGACGGCCGCGGTGCTGGGGCTGGCGGTGGTGGCCCCGCACCTGACGCTCCTGGTCGCGGGCGGGCTGATCCTGCTGCGCGAGGTGTTCGTTTCCGGCCTGCGCGAGGGGGGCGCGGCGCGGGGCTTGAGCTTTCCCGTCACCAAGCTGGCCAAGTGGAAGACCACCGCCCAGCTCGTGGCGCTGTGCGGGGAGATGGGCGCGGCGGGTCTGCGCATCGCGGAGGCCGCCTCCGGCCGCGCGCCGAACGCCTCCGCCCACCTGTTCGCCGCCGCCGACGCCCTGCTCTGGCTGGCCGCCTTCGTCACGGTGCTGACGGGCGCCCAGTACGCCGCAGCCGCCCGCCGCGGTCTGGCGGGGGCGGCCGGCGGCGCCGCTCAGCCCGCGCGCACGAGCTCGGAATAGGCGTCCATCAGGCCCAGGCTGAGCGGGCCGGGGGTGTAGCGGTGCTCGCCGATCTCCGACACGGGGGTGACCTCGGCGGCGGAGCCGGTGAGGAAGCATTCGGTGAAGTCCGACAGCTCCTCCGGGCGGATGTGGCGCTCGATCACCTGCACCTGCCGATCCCGCGCGAGGTCGATCACCGTCTGGCGCGTCAGCCCGTTCAGGAAGCAGTCCGGAACGGGGGTGTGGATGACGCCGTCCTTCACGAAGAACACGTTGGCCCCCGTCGCCTCCGCCACCAGCCCGCGATAGTCGAGCATGAGCGCGTCCGCATAGCCCGCCGCCTCCGCCGCGTGCTTGGACAGGGTGGCGATCATGTACAATCCCGCCGCCTTGGCCTGGTAGGGCGCGGTGTCCGGCGCGGGCCGCCGCCAGGTCGCGTGGGTCATGCGGATGCCGCGCTTCTTCTGCTCCGCGTCGAAATAGCTGGGCCAGGCCCACACCGCGATCGCCAGGTGGATGCGCGCGAGCTGGCCGGCCACGCTCATCTGCTCGGACCCGCGCCAGACGAAGGGCCGCATGTAGGCGTCGGACAGGCCGCTCTTCTCCGCCGCGGCGCGGCAGGCCGCGTTCACCTCCTCGCGGCCGTAGGGGATGGTCATGTCCAACAGCTCGGCCGAGCGGAACAGCCGCTCGGTGTGCGCCTCCAGCTTGAACACGCGGCCGCCATACACGCGCTGGCCTTCGAACACGCACGAGCCGTAGTGTAGACCGTGGGTGAGAACGTGCACCTTCGCCTCGCGCCAGGGTACGAATTCGCCGTCGAACCAGATGAAGCCGTCACGATCGTCGAAGGGAACCAGAGCCATTGCGAAATCCTGCCCGCGCCATGCCGAGACGGGGGAAGTTAGACCTCTCCCCGCCGCGGGCGTCAACGCCCGGCGAGGCTCCCGCGTCCGCCCCCGGGGGCGCCCGGTGAGCGCGCCGGCGGGGGCCGACGCCCGCCTCGTGCTCAGCGAACCGGAGCTGGACGCCGCGCTCGAGCATCTGCTCCTGGCCGAAGCTTCCGTGTGGAGCGCGGCGGACGCCGCGCTGGAGGGGGCGCCGGAAGGGCCGCGCCTGGGCCGCGGCCACTGGCGCCTGGCCTTCCTGCTGCGCCGCCGGCCGGGCCTGGGCGTCGGCGAGCTGGCGGCGCTGACCGGCCTGTCCAAGCAGGGGGCCAGCCGCACCCTGGGCGAGCTGGAGGCGGCGGGCCTGGTCGACAAGGCGCTGGGCGAGGATGCGCGCCGCCGCCCCGCGCGCCTCACGGACGCGGGCCGCCGCTTCGAGGCGCGCGTCGCCGAGCGCCTGCGCGGCGCCCTGGCCCGCGCCTACCGGGGGGCGGGGGTGGAGCACGCGGCGGGCGCGCGCCGGGTGTGGGCGGCGCTGGCGGGGGCGCGGCGCGCGCCGTGACCGCGGAGGCCCCCACCCCGCCCGGCCGCCACCTGCTGGTGGTGGACGACGACGACCGCATCCGCGACCTGCTCAAGACCTTCCTGCAACGCCACGGGTTCCGGGTGACGGGGGCGGCGGACGCGCCCGCGGCCCGGCGCCTGCTGGAGGTGCTCCACTTCGACCTGCTGATCCTGGACGTGATGATGCCGGGCGAGGACGGCTTCAGCCTGGCGGGTTGGGTCCGCCGCCGCCAGCCTACGCCCGTGCTCATGCTCACCGCCCGCGGCGAGCCGGAGGACCGCATCCAGGGCCTGTCGCTCGGGGTGGACGACTACCTGCCCAAGCCCTTCGAGCCGCGCGAGCTCGTGCTGCGCATCGAGGCCATCCTGCGCCGCGCCGCCGCGCCGCCCCCCGTTCCCGCCGACGCGCCCCTGCGCCTGGGCGCGTGCAGCTTCGACCTCGCCCGGGGCGAGCTGAGCCGGGAGGGCGCGCCCGTGCGGCTCACGGAAGGCGAGACCGCCCTGCTCCAGCGCCTGGCGCGCACCCCCAACCTCGCCGTGGACCGCCAGGACCTGGCGCGCGACGGCGAGGACGCGGGACGCGGGGTGGACGTGGCCGTGACCCGCCTGCGCCGCAAGATCGAGGCCGACCCCAAGGCCCCCCGCCACCTGCAGACCGTGCGCGGGGTGGGCTACATGCTGGCCCCGGACTGAGGCGGGTGGCCGCCCCCCGCCCGACCGCCCTCCCGACCGCCGCGCCCCCGGCCGCCTGGCCGCGGGTGTGGCGCCGCCTGCTCAAGCGCGCCCTGCCCCGCACGCTCTACGGCCGGTCGCTGCTGATCATCATCCTGCCGGTGGTGGTCATGCAGGGGCTGGTGGGCTGGGCCTTCTTCGAGGCGCACCAGCGCACGGTCACGCGCCAACTCTCCGAAAGCCTGGCGGGCGACGTGGCGTGGGACGTGGAGCTGGCCCAGGCCGACCCGAGCCCCGCCGCCCTCCGGCGCCTGGCCGACCGCGCCGAGCGCGCCCAGTCGCTGTCCCTGGCCTACCAGAGCGGCCGCGCCCTGCCCTCCGCGCACCGGCCCAGCCTGCTGCCGACCTTCGACGCCCCCCTGCGCCAGGCTGTGGACGACCGGCTGACGCAGGCGTTCTGGATCGACACCACCCGCTACCCCGCCTACGTCGACATCCGCGTGGCGCTGCCGGGGGGCGTGCTGCGGGTGCTGGCCCCGCGCGAGCGCGCCTTCTCCACCCGCGGCTTCACCTTCCTGCTGTGGCTGGCGGGGGCGACCCTCTTGCTCACCGCCGTGGCCGTGGGCTTCATCCGGAACCAGGTGCGCGCCATCGAGCGGCTGGCGGCGGCCGCCGACGCCTTCGGGCGCGGGATCGACACTCCCCACTTCAAGCCCCACGGCGCGCGCGAGGTGCGCCAGGCGGCCGGCGCCTTTTTGGCCATGCGCGCGCGCATCCAGCGCCACATCGAGCAGCGCACCACCCTCCTCGCCGCCGTCAGCCACGACCTGCGCACGCCGCTGACCCGGCTCAAGCTGGAGACCGCCCTCGCCGAGCCCTCCCCCCAGGTGGAGCGCATGGACGCCGACCTGCGCGAGATGGAGCGCATGATCGACGAGTACCTGGCCTTCGCCCGCGGCCAGGGCGGCGAGGCGGCCGAGCCCGTCGACCTCGCGCGCCTGCTCGACGAGGTGCGCGACGGGGCCGCCCGCGGCGGCGCGGACGTGACCAGCGAGGCGCCCGCGGGCCTGGTCGCCTCCGTGCGGCCGGTGGCGCTGCGGCGGGCCCTGTCCAACCTCGTGTCGAACGCCGTCGCCCACGGCGCGCGCGTGGCGGTGGCGGCGCGGCGCACCCCCTCGGGCGCGCTGGAGATCGACGTGGACGACGACGGCCCGGGCATCCCCCCCGAGCGCTACGCCGAGGCGCTGCGCCCGTTCGGCCGGCTGGACGGCGCCCGCAACCAGAACCGCCAGGGCGTAGGCCTGGGCCTGGCCATCGCCCGCGACGTGGCCCGCGGCCACGGCGGCGACCTGGTGCTGTCACGCAGCCCCTTGGGCGGCCTGCGCGCGACGGTGCGGCTGCCGGGGTGAGG
>CAXSDV010000035.1:5774-29387 GCA_964235945.1 uncultured Caulobacteraceae bacterium | reverse complement strand
TCAACCGCGTGGTCTACGACATCACCTCCAAGCCCCCCGGCACCATCGAGTGGGAGTAGGAGGGGCGGCGTCGATCGGCGGACGCCGACGGCGCGGGCATGGTGGCCTGATGCGGTCGCCACGAGAAGCTCTCCTTGACGAGCGACAAGGGCGCGCATGCCGCGGGTCGCTCGCGCCGGCGTGATCGCGTTGCCAAGCGTCGGGGCGAGCCTTACAGTTTAGCACGAGGGTGCGACTGCCGCGAGGGTGAGGTCGATCCACGACGATCGGTCGAGTAACTCAAAGGATCAGCATCCATGACGCCGTCTGACGTCGAGCCTTCCGCCAAAGCCGCGACCGGCATTGCGGGCCTGGACGAGATTCTCGGTGGCGGCCTGCCGCGCGAAGAGATGTATTTGGTTCGCGGTAGCGCCGGCACCGGCAAGACGACCCTCGCGCTTCAGTTCCTGTTGGAAGGCGCCGCCAAGGGCGAGAAGGCTGTGTTCATCACGCTCGCGCAGACGAAGGTTGCGCTGGGAAAGATAGCCCTATCCCACGGCTGGTCGCTCGATGGCGTGGAGGTTTGCGAGCGCAGCAGCATGGGAAGCCTGGTCGACGCCGAGGAGCAGACCTTGTTCCGCACCGCCGATGTCGAACTCGGCGAAGCGATGACCGCGATGCTGGGCGAGATCGAGCGGATCGATCCCGACCGCGTCGTGCTCGACTCCCTCTCCCAGGTCCGGCTGCTGGCCGATACGCAGCTGCGCTATCAGCGTCAGATTCTCGCCCTGCGGGACTTTTTCGCCAAGCGATCGACCACCGTACTGGTCCTGGACGGGGCCGATGACGAGCAGGACCAAGCGTTGGCGGACCTGTCGCACGGTGTGGTCGAGCTCGATCGGAGCGCCCCGGAGTATGGCGACGTTCGCCGCCGCCTGACCGTGGTGAAGATGCGCGGCATGAGCTTCCACGGCGGTCACCACAACTTTCGCATTCACACCGGTGGGCTGGAGGTCTTCCCGCGCCTCGAACCGCATGGCTCGAGCGCCCGGGACGGCAAACAGATGAAGAGCGGCGTCGCCGGGCTGGACACCCTTCTCGGCGGCGGCCTCGAGGAGGGGAGCGCCTGCCTGATCGTCGGGCCGACGGGCACGGGCAAGACCTCGATGGCGACGCTCTACGCCCATGCGGCGGCGGAACGCGGGGAGCGCACCGCGATCTTCGCGTTCGACGAGCGGCCCGAAACCTTCTTCAAGCGGTCGGAAGGCCTCGGGATGGAGATGCGCTCGCTGTGCGAGGAGGGGCGCGTCACGATCAAGCCGATCAGCACCGCCGAGCTGTCACCCGGTGAGTTCTCTCAGATCGTCCGCGAGGCGGTCGAGCAGGGCGGCGCCAAGATCGTGATGATCGACAGCCTCACCGGCTACTTCCACGCCATGCCGCAGGAAGACGCGTTGCTGTCGCAGATGCACGACCTGCTGACCTATCTCAGCCAGAAGGGCGTGCTGTCGCTGCTCATCGTGTCTCAGCACGGCATGGTCGGCGAGATGATTCAGGCGCCGCTCGACATCAGCTACATGGCCGACACGGTGGTTTTGCTCCGTCACTTCGAGGCGATCGGATCGGTGCGCAAGGCGATCTCGGTGATCAAGAAGCGCCAGGGAGCTCACGAGACCACGATCCGCGAACTTCAGTTCGCGCCCGGCTCGCTGGATGTCGGCGAGCCGATCAAGGCGTTCACCGGCGTGCTGTCCGGCCGACCCATGTTCCTTGGAGGCTTAGAGGACGTGTCATGACTATGCAGCAGCGAGCGATCGCCGCGCTGTGAGCGAGCAACGACAGGCGAACGCCCCCATCCTGGTCCTGGCGCCGCTCGGGCGCGATGCGGAGGTCGCCTGCGATCTGCTTGCACGCGCCGGACTGGCCTGCACGCCCGGCCGCGACCTGCGCCGACTCGACGATCAGCCGCTCGACGAACTCGGTGCGCTGGTGCTGGCCGAAGAACTGCTGACGACGGCGGGAATTCGCACCATTGGCGACAGGCTCGCCGCGCAGCCGCCCTGGGCCAGCGTGGCCGTGATCATCTTTCGCGATCCTGAGGGCCGACGATGCGAGAAGGCTCGCCTGAGCCTCGACGAGATCGAGCGTCACTCAAGCGTGATCCTGCTGGAGCGGCCCACGGGCGCCGCGAGCTTCGTCTCCGTCCTGCGCGCGGCGGTGCTGACGCGGGAGAAGCAGTATCAGCTTCGCGACGAGCTCGCTGCGCGCGAACAGGCGGAGGCGCGGGCGCGCAACATCGCCGAGGAGATGAAGCACCGCGTGAAGAACTCGCTGACGGTGGCCGGCAGCATCGCAGCCCAGACGTTCCAAAACGCGGAGACGCTCGACGAAGCGTTGAAGGCCTATTCTGCTCGTCTGGCGGCGATGGCGCGCGCGCAGGACCTGCTCACCGTCGAAGGCCACGACAACGCCGACCTTCATGAACTGATCGACCAGGCGCTCAGGCCTTACCGGCCGGGAGAGGACTGGTCGCCCTTCGAGGTGGACGGCCCCGAAGTGCGGATCGGCGCGAGGGCGGCGACCGCGCTGTCGATGGCGATGCACGAACTCGCCACCAATGCGGTGAAATACGGCGCGCTTTCGGTGGGCGCGGGGCGAGTGGGCCTTCGCTGGCGGACCGCCGAGTCGCCTGGAGCCCGGACGCTCCGGCTCGAGTGGAGCGAGCATGGCGGGCCCGCCGTCACAGCGCCGCAACGACGCGGCTTCGGCTCCCGCCTGATCGAACGCGCGCTCGCCTACGATCTAGGCGGCAAGGCCGCCATCGCGTTCGAACCGCAGGGAATCGTCTGCACGATATCGGCCAAGATCGGCCCTTCGGCCGACCCGCCATAACCCGGTGGTCCTTACGCCTCGTCCGCCTCTGCGGCGAGCACCCTTGCGATCGTCCCGGCGTTCACCGGTTTTTCGCAGCGCGCGACGCTCCGATACGCTGGCGGCACGTCCGATCCACTGTAGCCGGTCGCGAACAGGAAGGGGATGCCGCGAGCGGCCAGCGCGTCCACGACTGGGAAGACCTTCTCGCCATTCAAATTGATGTCGAGAACCGCCCCGTCCAGGTCGGCCTCGCCGGCAAGGAGCTCGAGCGCTTCCTCGACCGAGGGCACGGGGCCGAGCACGACGGCGCCGGCATGTTCCAAGCCCGCCCTCATGTCCTCGGCGAGCATGTACTCGTCCTCGACCACCAGGATGCGGCGGTTCCGCAACGTCGCTTCAGACACGGGTTGATCCTCTACGTCGGTTCATTCGGACGCGATCGGCACGGCGATCGTGCAATGCACGCCCTCGGCGCCGAGTTCATAGGTGGTCTCGGCCTTGAGCTGGTAGGGCAGGGCGCGCTCGATCAACTCGCGCCCGTAGCCGCCGCCCTGGTAGGAAGCGCCGACGTGGGCGGTGTCCACGCCCCGTTCCCGCCAGTCGACATGAAGGCGGGGCTCCCTCCCGTCCGCCTCGACGCGCCAGCGGACCGTGAGGCGCCCGGTCGGCGCCGAGAGCGCTCCATACTTCATCGCGTTCGTCGCCAGCTCGTGCAGCGCGAGCGCGAAGGTCTGCACCGTGGCCGAGCGGAGCCAGACGCCGGCGGGGCCGTCGAGCGTCACCTTGTCCTCCCCGTTTCCGGTCGCGCCGAGCGCGCTCAGCTCGGAGCCGAGCAGTTCGTCGAACGAGACGCGCTGCCCGGCCGTGAGGTGCGACAACAGCCCTTGCACGCGCGACAGGGCGGCGAGGCGGACGCCGAAGCGATCCTCGAAGTCGTCGATCGAGCCGGCCTCGCCCACCGTCTTGCCGGCGAGGGATTGCACCACCGCGATCAAGTTGCGGGTGCGGTGTTGAAGTTCGGCGACCAGCACGCTCTGCCGCTCCTGCAACTCCCGCATGGCGTGGATCTCCGTCGACGTGCCGAGCCACTCGACGATCGTCTGGTGTTCGTCGCGAACCGGCGTTGCGCGGGTGGCGAACCACACGTATTTCCCATCCGCCCGGCGGATGCGGCACTCCTGATCGAACCCGCCCGTCTCCACCGCACGCCGCCAAGAGGCCATCGCGGCGTCACGGTCGTCGGGGTGAAGGGTGTCCAGCCATCCCCGGCCGTGGCTCGCTTGTTCCGGCTGTCCTGTGAAGCTGGTCCATTGGGGGCTGGCCCAAGTCCATTTTCCGTGGTCGATGGCGCGCCAGACGAGCTGGGGTAATCCTTCCACGAGGCTGCGCGCACGCCGTTCGCTTTCGGCGAGCGCCCGCTCGGCAAGCCGGCGATCGGTCAGGTCCTGCGCCACGCCGGCGACGCGCCGCACCTTGTCGTCCTCCATGATCGGGAACCCGGCGTCGTGGATGTAGCGGATCGAGCCGTCCGGCTGGACGATGCGGTACTCGTAGTTGAGGCGCCGGCCGGACTTGAGGACCTGAACGCCTTCGCTCGCCTTGATCCTGTCGTCGGGATGCACACGCGACGGCCAGCGGGCCGGGTCGGCCATCACCGCATCGCGCGGCTCACCCCACATGCGCTCATAGGCCGGGCTGAGATATTCGAACCGGTCGCTTTGCGCGTCGGCGATCCACAGCGTGTCCGTCGAGGTTTCCGCGAAGCTGCGGAACCGCTCCTCGCTCGCCTTGAGTGCGGACTCCCCCTCCGCGCGTTCCACCGAGGCCCAGATGCGCTCCGCGACCTGTTCGGCGATGGCGACGTCGTCGGGTCGCCATCGGCGCGGAACGTTGCTGTGCACGGCCAGAACGGCGACCAGACGCCCGTTCTTCATGAGCGGAATGTCGATGAATGCTTTGAGAGACGCCTGTGCGAACGTCGCCAGTGCTTTGGGTGACGAGGTGCGGGGATCGTTCGCCACATCCTCGATCGCGATGCGTCGCCCCTGCTTCAGGTCCGCGATGAAGCCGGACCCGAAGTCATTCAACCGGTGCCGGCGGGCGTTGCTCGGGATGCTGCCGTCGTTCCATTCTCGGTCGATGGTGACGTACTCGCCCGAAAGGTCGGCTTCGGCGTAGCTGACCTGCCCGACGCCGAGATGGCGGCCGAGCGCTTCCGACGCGGCGGCGATGATCTCAGGCGGATCGTTCAGCGGCCGAAGAACGTCGCTGAGATTCAGCAGAAGAGCCTTCTGCGCCTGACTCTCGTTGAGGACCGCTTCGGCCGCCCTCCGGTCGTCGATGTCGATCGACGCGCCGAACCAGCGGACGATCTCGCCCGTGTGAGGATCGCGGTAGGGTTCGGCTCGCACGAGAAACCAGCGGTGGACGCCGTCCTTGCGCCGGATGCGGTGCTCGACGGAGAACACGCCCCCGCTCGCCCGCGCTTCCTCGAAGGCCTCCATGGTGCGTTGCGCGTCGTCGGGATGGACGTAGTTGGCGACGACGTCGCCGGCGGTCGGCGGTACGTCGAGCACCCCGATGTAGTCCGCCCATTGCCTGTTGAAGAACTCCAGCCGACCGTCTCGGTCGGTGATCCACACGATCAGCGGGGCCGCGTCGGCCATGAGGCGGAACCGCGCCTCGCTCTCGCGCAGAGCCCGATCGGCCCGGTGGCGGGAGACGTACTCGGCGGTTGTCCAGGCGAGCAGATCGACGAGCCGCAACTCGTCGTCCGTCGGGCGGTGTGGATCGCGGAACTGGGTGCTGAGTATGCCGATCATCTCGCCGTTGCGGCTGATCATCGGCGTCGACTGCGCCGCCCGGACCCCGGACGACGCCGCGGCCTCTCCGTCCGCGGTTCCCACGAGCCCCGGGAAGACCGACGTATCTTCTATGATCAGCCGCCGCCGTTGCGTTCTCGCGGCGTCGCACCCGGCGGCGAAGCCTGCGCTGCGGAAATGTTCGACGAATACGCTGCCCGGTGGGTAGCCGCGGTCGCGTACGATCTCCAGGCGGTTGCCGTCTTCCGAGATGAGCTGGATGGTGCCCCGGTCGGTGTTGGTGAACGTCACGGCGGCGTCCAGAACCTCGTCCAAGGCCGTCCCGAAGTCCGGTGCGCCCGCGAGGTGGGCGTGCAGTTCGTACAGTCGCCGCATGCCCGCGAGATCGGCGGTCAGGCGACCTTCGCTCTCCCGCAGCGCCGACTCGGCGCGCGCGCGTTCTATCGCCTCCCAGATCCGCTCGGCGGTCTCCTCGACCAGGCCGACCTGACCCTCGGTCCAGGTCCTCGGCTCCGCTTGCGAAACTGCAAGCGCGCCGACCAGCTCGCCATTCTTGAGCAGGGGCACCGAGATGAGCGCCGTCATCTTGATGCCGGCCATCGCAGCGCGTTCGGCGGCGGGCACCTGGTCGGACGTCTGCGTGTCCGAGACGACGACGGTTATTCCCGCCTTGTACGAGGGAAGCGTCCACCCGAACGCGGACAGCCGTTGCTCACCGGTGATCGGCGGCTCGCCGTTCGGCGAATAACCGCAGTCGATGTCGACCGTGTCCCCGGGAACGTCGATCTGCCCGTAGACCACCCAGTCGGCTTGCAGATGATCGCCCAGGAGGCGGCAGGTCTTCGCTCGGATCGCCTCGGGATCGGCCAGCGGTCGCAGCGAGTCGCTGAGCTTCGACAGGAACAACTGCCGTTCATCACTCGCCCGCATCACCGCGGTGGTTTCCACGCGTTGCTCGGCCAGGATGAGCACCCCGCCGACACCGCGGGCGGCGCCGGCGTCAAGCACCGGATTGAAGCTGTACGTCCAGTAGATATCCTCCATGCGACCGTGGCGAAGCACCGGAACCAGCCGGTTTTCATGCCGCACCGGTCCGCCGCCGCCCAGGACCTGCTCGTAATCAGGTCCGATCGTGCCCCAAATCTCCGGACGGGCGAGGGGTACGCCCACGCCTAGCGCCGGGGCCTGATCTCGGTCGCCGTACAGGTCGACGTAGGCGTCGTTGTAGAAGATGATGAATTCGGGGCCCCAGGCCAACGCCGCCGGTTCATTGAGGGCGAGCAGGACGCCGACGGTCGTCACCAGCGTCTGCGGCCAAGTGTCGATCGGGCCCAGCGCAGTGGCGGCCCAATCGTGACCGCGGATGCGCACGGCCATCCCGTTGTCGCCGGAGGGCCATGCTGGCGTTGCGGAGTTTTGATCGTCCATGGTTACCAAACGGCGGACAAAGCGGATGATTTGCGGCAGATCAGGGATGTTCAGAAAAGGCTTACATGACGGACCACCCCTGATGTCGCTTAGTGTTGACGGAACGGTCGTGCCGCCCGGAGCGACGCGTCAGTCGCAATGATATGGCTGTGCATGCCGATCAGTAAGGGGCGTGCAATGGCGGACATGCACTTCGGCGCGTCCCGCCCGCGGATTATCGGTTTGCGCCGGACCAACGCGCACGCAGAGCAGAAACTCACATGGCCCGTCAGGAGTGCTCCTACCCGGACATTAGTTAAGGCGACCCCCACGCGTCGGCCGAAAATGCGGCGGTGATGCGGCTAGGCCACCATTTGCTCGATTGGAAAGTAGGATTGTCGGCGTCCGTGTTGATCGTCGATGCTTGCGGCCGGGGTTTTTCGCGAACCGTCTTAGTCTGTTCACATGTGGGAGGCGCATTTTTCACTCCCAGAGTTGACAGTGCGATATCGAAGGGTCTCCGGAAGCGTCTCGTGCTCTTTCGTAGAGGTGGTCTCGACAGATTTTCTGCGGTCGGCCTGAGGGTGCGATCGTGAGCAGGATGAGCCGCTTAATCAAAATGACGGCCTACGCCGCCTTCGAACAATCGAGAGGGGAATGAGGCGCGCGCGCGCGTTCACTCGATGCTAGCCTCGGGCGGTTAGCGTCCCGGCATGAGCCTCGCTCCGCCGTCGTTCGCCGCGCCGCCCTCCAGGCTCGCAGGCCTCAGGACCGTTCTGTCCAAGCCGCTCGGCCCCGTGCGGATGGTGGGGCTGGCGGCGGCGGCGATGGCCGCCGTGTTCGCGGTCCTCCTGGTGAGGGCGGCGGCGGCGGGGCTGTGGTTCCAGCCGCCCCATGACGGCACGGGCTTGGTCGACTTCGCCGAGTTCTGGGGAGCGGGCCGCGTCGTGCTGCACGGAACCGCCGCCGAAGCGTACGAGTGGGCGCGGCTGCGGGCTGAGATCTCGCGGGGTTTCGGCGCGCCCGTGAAGGGAGCGCTGCCTTTCCTGTATCCCCCGCCGTTGCTGCTGATCACCGCGCCCCTGGGTGCGCTGCCCTACGCCGCCGCCTTCCAGGCGTGGACGGTCGCGGGCCTGCTCGCCTACGTCGCCGCGGTGCTGAGCGTCTCGCGCTCCTGGACGGCGCTGGCCTTGGCCCTCGCCGCCCCGGGCGTGACGGCCAGCCTCAGCATCGGGCAGAACGGTCTGTTCACCGCCGCCCTGCTGGGCGCGGGTCTGGCCCTGCTCGACCGCAGACCCCTGGCGGCGGGCGCGCTGCTGGGTGCGCTCTGCATCAAGCCGCAACTGGTCGTCCTCGTGCCCGTGGCCCTGCTCGCGGGCGGACGCTGGCGCGCCCTGGCCGCCGCCGCCGCCGCCGGCCTGCTCCTGGCCGCCGCCGCCGCGCTGCTGCTGGGCCCGCAGACCTATCCCGCCTTCCTCAAGGCGGGCGTCCGCGCTCGGGCGGACCTGGCGGGGGCGGGGGCGGTCGGCTGGAACAAGGTGCAGACCGTCTACGGCCTGGCGCGGGGGGCGGGCGTCGGGGCGGGCGCCGCGGGCCTGATGCAAGGGGCGGCGACCTTGGCGGCGGTGGCGGCGGTGGGCGGGCTGTGGCGGACGCGCGCGCCGTCGGCCCTCAAGGCGGCGGGGTTGGTCGCCGCCGCGCCGCTCGCCACCCCCTACGCCTTCATGTACGACGCCGCGCTGCTCGGGCCGGGGGTGGCCTTCGTGTTCGCCGACCTGCGTAGGCGCGGCGGCGTGCGCCCGGCGGAGCCGCTGCTGCTGGCGGCCGCCACCCTCGTACCGGCCGCCTACTTCTTCGTCGGCGCGGCCTGGCTGCCCTTCGCCTGCCTGGCCCTGGCCGCCGCCGTCGGCCTGCGCCTGCGTCCCACGGAGGCGGCCCCCGCGCAGGTTACCGCGATTTCACCCGGCGCTTCGCATCCAAGCGCGGCCGTGAAAGCCTCCTGCTAGCGAATCCCGCCGACGCGCGGGCCCGACGGGGAGAGCGGACATGAACGGCCACCTTGGTGAACTGATCTTCTTCGGCTTCCTCGCGGCGGTGATCATCACGCCGCAGGTGCTGAAATCGAACGACCGCCGGCGCTTGTACGACACCCTGCGCGCCGCCTACGAGCACGACCAGCCCGTGCCGCCCGAGCTGCTGGACGCGGTGAAGCGCCGCGGCCGCGGGGTGGACGACGACCTCGCCCAGGCTTACGCCGCCTCGCGCCGCGGCCGCGCGCCGGGGGAGGAGCTGGCCCAGGCCTACGCCCTGAGCACCCGCCCGGCCGCCGACCACGACCTGCGCCGGGGCGTCATCCTGCTGGCGGTGGGCCTCGGCCTCGTGCTGGTGGGCGCGGCCTTCTACGCGGGGCTCTACGACGTGGGCGGCGCGCCCCAGACCTTCGCGAGCTTCGCGGCGGCGGGCGCGGTGCCCGGCTGCATAGGCTTGGCCTTCCTGGGCCTGTGGTGGTTCAACCGCGACAAGACCTCGGTCTGAGGCGCGCCTGAACGGACGCGCGCCGTGCGCGCTCCCGCCCGCCCCGCCCCCCTCCAGGCGCGCAACGACATGGAGCTGGCCGCCTTGGCCGCGGCCGGCGACCGGCGCGCCTTCGGCGAGCTCGCGCGCCGCCACGTGGCGGGGGTGCGCGCCCTGCTGCGCCGCATGGGCGCGCAGCCGGCGCTGGCCGACGACCTGGCCCAGGACGCCTTCCTCCTGGCCTTCGAGCGCATGGGCGACTTCCGCGGGGAGGGCGCCTTCGCCGGCTGGATCAAGCGCATCGCCGCGCGGCTCTACGTGCGCCGCTGGCGTCGGCGGGGGCGCCTGGAGGACGCGACGCTGGCGGACGGCTGGGACGCGGCGGAAACGCCGGCCGTGTCCGCCTCCGACCGGCTGGACCTGGACGCGGCCCTCGCCGACCTGGGCGAGGCGGAACGCATGTGCGTGTCGCTCTGCTTCGGCGCGGGGCTGACGCACCAGGAGGCCGCGGACGCGCTCGGCGCGCCGCTCGGCACCGTGAAGTCCCACGTCAAGCGGGGACTGGACAAACTGCGGCGCAGGCTGGGGGCGGACGCCCCCCCGGTCGGCGTCGCCACCCCGGGTCGAGGAGCCCTGCATGGCTGAGCCCGCCTTCGAGCAACGGCTCGTGCGCTTGTTCGCGGACGCGCCGTCCGCGCCGGACGCCCCCCTGTTCGCCCACCGGCTGGAGGCGCGGTTGGACCGCGCCTGGACCGCGCGGCGGTTGACCATCGGCGTGGCCGCCTTCGGCAGCGCTTCCGCCGCGGTTTGGCAGTTCGCGGCCTCGGCGGGCGTGGCGCGCCTGGAGGAGGCGGCGCGCGCGCCCCTCATGCTGATCGACAAGCGCCTGCGCCTGGCGGAGGCCGCCGCCAACCTGCTCCACGCCCTGCCTCTGGCGGGGGAGGCGGTCTGGCTGCTGGGCGGGCTGGTGCTGCTGGCCGCCGGGCTGGCCGCCACCCGCCTGGTGGACGAGATCTGAGGGAAGCCGTTCCGGGCCGCGGCGCCCGGTCCGCCCGCTTGCCGCACCCGGCCCGGCGCGCCTAGGGTCGCACGCCCGCCGCACCGCGGCGCCGACCTCCGGAGCGTCCGCATGTCCGCCCAGCGCGAAGCGCGCGTGCGCCGCTTGGCCGCGCCCGACATCACGGCGCGCAAGGGCGGCGAGCCGCTGGTGTGCCTCACCGCCTACACCGCGCCGATGGCCGAGATCCTGGACGAGGCGTGCGACCTGCTGCTGGTGGGCGACTCGGTGGGCATGGTGCTGCACGGGCTGCCCAACACGGTGGGCGTGACGCTGGAGATGATGATCCTCCACGGCCAGGCGGTGATGCGCGGCTCCGGCCGGGCCATGGTGGTGGTGGACATGCCGTTCGGCTCCTACGAGGGCGACCCCCGCGAGGCCTACGCCAACGCCGCCCGGATCATGAAGGAAACGGGCGCCCAGGCGGTGAAGGTGGAGAGCGGGCCCACCGTCCCCGCCACCATCCGCCACCTGGTGGACCGCGGCAT
The DNA here is from genome assembly GCA_964235945.1 of uncultured Caulobacteraceae bacterium. Lineage (GTDB taxonomy): Bacteria > Pseudomonadota > Alphaproteobacteria > Caulobacterales > Caulobacteraceae > JASLDZ01. The sequence goes on along the minus strand of CAXSDV010000035.1, from coordinate 18,246 downwards.
ACCGGTGATGGGCCATGTGGGCCTGCGTCCCCAGGCGGTGCTCACCGACGGCGCCTTCAAGGCCAAGGGCCGCACGGAGACCGAGCGCGCGCGGGTGATGGAGGAGGCGTCGGCCGCCGAGGCCGCCGGGGCGTTCTGCGTGGTGGTGGAAGGGGTGGCCGAACCCCTCGCGCGCGCGGTCACCGAGGCGCTCAAGGTTCCCACCGTGGGCATCGGCGCCTCCGCCGGCTGCGACGGTCAAATTCTCGTCACCGACGACATGTTGGGTATGTTCGATTGGACGCCGAAGTTCGTGCGTCGCTACGCCGGCCTGCGCGCCGGGATCGCCCAAGCCGTCCGCGCCTACGCCGACGACGTCCGCGCCCGCCGATTCCCGGCTGAGGGCGAGACGTACTTCGCCGCCAAGGGCTGACCGGCGGGGGGCGTCCCCGCCGCGTTGCGGCGCGGGCGCTGCGAAGCTAGGTTGCCGCCGCCCGGCAGGCCGGGCGTCTTCCTTCACTGCCGGTCCGCCGCCCCGCCCATGCGGGCGCGACCTCCCGACGGAGCCTCCTTGGCCGACCTCCTTCACGACGCGGACGACGCCTACCGCGCCCAGCGCCTGCGCAGCCTCGCCGCCCGCGGCTGGCCCTACGCGCTGGCGGTGCTCGCCGCCGCCCTGCTGGCCGCCCTGGGCTTCTGGCTGTGGACGCGCCACGCGGAAGCGCAGGGCGCCCGCGCTTCCATCACCTACGCCGACGGGCTCGCCGCCCTCCAGGCGAACCGCCCGGCGGACGCGGACAAGGCGTTCGCACAGGTGGCGGACGCGGGCCCCGGCGCTTACCGCGCCTTGGCGCTGATGCAGCGCGCGGGCGTCAAGCTGTCCGCCCACCGCCCGGCGGACGCCCTGCGGTTCCTGGACGAGGCGGCCCACGTCGCCCCCGACCGCGTGATCGGCGACGCCGCCCGCCTGGAGGCCGCCTACGTCGCCATGGATTCCGAATCGCCGGGCCGGGCGGAGGGCCGCCTCCAGCCGCTGCTGGACGCCAAGGGCCCTTACCGCCAGATGGCGCGCGAGGCGCTGGGCGCCGCCAAGCTCGCCGGCGGCCGTCCCGCCGAGGCGCGGCGCGACTTCCAGTTGCTCAGCCTGTCGCAGGACGTGTCGGACAACACCCGGGCCCGCGCCCAGGCGGCGCTGGCCATGATCGACGGCGGCTCGGCCAAGGTGGTGTCCGCCGCCGTCAAGGCCGAGCTCGCCCTTCCGCCGCTTCCCGACGCCCCCGCGGGCGCGGGCGCCGGCGCGCCCCCCGGAGCCCAGTGATGCCCCGCCCCGTTCGCGCCGTCCGCCGCCCGGCCTATGCCGGCCTCGTCCCGCGCCTGGCCGCCGTGCTCCTGGCGGGGGCGGGCCTGTCCGCCTGCGCGGGCTTCAAGACGCCGTCCATCTTCAATCACGGAGGGGCCAAGGCTCCCAAGAGCAAGCTGAAGGGCGAGCGCATCGCCGTGCTCGGCCTCAACGAGCGCCTGGAGCCCAACGCCGCGCTCAAGGGGGTGGACTTCGCCATCCCCGCCGCCCAGCCCCAGCCCGACTGGCCGCAGGCCGGCGGCCGCGCCGACCACGCGGTGGAGAACGTGGTCGCCGCTCCCGACCTCAAGGAGCTCTGGCGGCACGACGTGGGCCGTCCCAGCGGGGTCGGCTCCCACATCACCGCCTCCCCCATACTGGCGGACGGCCGCCTCTACGTGATGGACGGGCGCGCCACCGTGTCCGCCCTGGACCCGGCCACGGGCCGCGAGCTGTGGCGCTCCAGCTTCGAGCCCCGCCGCGGCGCCGACCGCACCGAGTACGGCGGCGGCCTCGCCTACGCCGACGGCGTGCTCTACGTCACCTCCGGGTACCGGTTCGTGGCCGCCATGAACCCGGCGGACGGCACGGTGAAGTGGAGGCGCGACACGGTGGCCCCCGTGCACGGCGCGCCCACCGTCTCGGGCGGCCGGGTTTACGCGGTGGACGTGGAGGACGACCTCCAGACCTTCTCGACCGCCGACGGCTCGCCCGGCTGGACCTACCAGGCGCTGGAGGAGCCGGCGCGGATGCTGATCGCCTCCAGCCCCGCGGTCGACGGCGAGACGGTGGTGGCCCCCTTCGCGTCCGGCGAGATCATGGCGCTGTCGGCGGCCAACGGGAACCAGCTCTGGTCTTTCGTGCTGTCGCTGACCAACCGCAACAACGCCCTGTCCGAGATCCGCGACATCTCCGGGCGGCCGGTCATCTACCGGGGCGACGTGCTGGCGGGCAGCCATTCGGGCGTGTTCGCCGCGGTGGACCTGCGCACGGGGCAGCCGCGCTGGTCGTTGCCCATCACCACCACCGTCTCCCCCTGGCCGGCGGGAGACGTGATCTACGTCACCACCCAGGCCGGCGAGATCGTCTGCATCAGCCGCGAGGCGGGGCAGGTGTTCTGGATCCAGGACCAGAACGCCGGGCTCGCCCCCAAGCGCCGCGCCACCTGGTCGGGCCCGGTGCTGGCGTCCGACCGGCTGATCGTCGTGTCCGACCATGGAGAGCTGCGCGCGCTGGACCCCAAGACCGGCAAGCTGCTCAAGTCGGTGAACCTGAAAGTCAGGAAGGGCGCGACCCTGACGCCCGTGCCCGTCGACGGTCGGCTCTACGTCATGACGGACGCGGCCGAACTGATCGCGTTCGGCTGAGCGTGGCCCTCGTCCTCGCCATCGTCGGGCGGCCCAACGTCGGTAAGTCGACCCTGTTCAACCGGCTGGCGGGGCGCAGGCTCGCCATCGTCGACGACCGGCCGGGGGTGACCCGCGACCGGCGCACGGCGGAGGGACGCCTGGGCGACCTCGACCTGGAGCTGATCGACACGGCGGGCTTCGAAGACATCTCCGACGAGAGCCTGGAGGCGCGCATGCGCGTCCAGACCGAGCGGGCGCTGGACGACTGCGACATCGCCCTGTTCGTGATCGACGCGCGCGAGGGGATCACCCCGCTCGACCGCATCTTCGCCGACCTGGTGCGGCGTCGCGGGCGCCCGACCATCGTGGTGGCCAACAAGGCGGAGAGCCGCGGCTCCACCGGCGGCGCGGGCGAGGCCAACGCCCTGGGCCTGGGCGAGCCCGTCGAGATCTCCGCCGAGCACGGGGAGGGGCTGTCCGACCTGTTCGCCGCCGTGCTGGCCCTCGCGCCCGACGCCGGCGAGGACGAGGACGAGGCGGAGGCGGGCGACAAGCCCGTGCGGATCGCCATCGTCGGCCGGCCCAACGCGGGCAAGTCCACCCTGGTCAACCGGCTGATCGGCGAGGACCGGCTGCTCACCGGCCCCGAGGCGGGCATCACCCGCGACGCGATCTCCGTCGACTGGGAGGCGGAAGGCCGCGCCGTGCGCCTGGTCGACACTGCGGGGCTGCGCCGCAAGGCCCGCGTGGTGGAAGGGCTGGAGCGCCTGTCCACCGCCGACACCATCCGCGCCATCACCTTCGCGGAAGTGGTGATCCTGGTCATGGACGCCGCCAACGCCTTTGAAACTCAGGACCTGCAGATCGCCGACCTGTGCGAGCGCGAGGGCCGGGCCCTGGTCTACTGCCTCGCCAAGTGGGACCTGGTGGAGGAGCCGGGCGCGCGGCTCAACGAGCTGCGCCAGGTCGCCGAGGAGGCCTTGCCGCAGTTGCGGGGCACCCCGCTGGTGGCGCTTTCCGCCGAGACCGGCCGCGGGGTGGACCGGCTGATGCCGGCGGTGTTCGGCGTCCACAAGAACTGGTCCACCAAGGTCAAGACGCGCGACCTCAACGATTGGCTGGCCCTGGCCGTGCAGCGCCACCCGCCCCCCGCGGTCAACGGCCGGCGCATCAAGCCCAAGTACATGGCCCAGACCAAGGCGCGGCCGCCCACCTTCGTGCTGTTCGCCTCGCGCGCCGACCAGTTGCCCGACAGCTATCGCCGCTACCTGATCAACAGCCTGCGCGAGAGCTTCGACCTGCCGGGGGTGCCCATGCGCGTCACCATCAAGTCGGGCTCCAACCCCTATGCGTCGCCCGACGACGACCGCGCGCCGGACGTGAAGAAGTTCGGCCGCGGCGGTCCCAAGAAGACCTACGGCGCTCCCAAGACCGCCGCCAAGCCCGTGGTCCGTCCCCGCGGCCTGCCGGGCAACCGCACAAAGCCGGGGGGACGGGGCAAGTAGGCGGGGGCGACCGCCCGCCGCTCAGGCGGGCATGCGGTGCACGGCGCAGAGCTTGTTGCCGTCCGGATCGCGCAGGTAGGACAGGTGCAGGGCCATGGCGCCCATGCGGCGCTCGCCGGGCGGGTCCTCCACCGCTTGGCCGCCCGCGGCCAAGCCCGCGGCGTGCCAGGCCTCGCCCTGCTCGGGGCTGTCCATCGTGAAGCCGATGGTCCCGCCGTTGGCCGCCGTGGCGGGCCGGCCGTCTAGGGGCTGGGTCACCATGAAGCGTCCGCCGTCGTGGGCGTAGGTCAGCCGGCCCTTCGCGTCCACCACGCCCTGCGGGCCGCCGATGGCTCCGAACAGGGCGTCGTAGAACGCCTTGGAGCGCGCGATGTCGTTGCTGCCGAGCATGATGTGGCTGAACACTGGGGAAATCTCCTCGGGTGAAGGGTGGATCAGGCGGGCGCCGACCACTCGCGCAGGCGCGCCAGCTCGGGCGGGTCGCGGTCGGGGCGCAGGATGTCGAGCAGGAGCGGGACCACCGCCTCGGGCGGCTGCAGGTCGTCCGGGTCCTCGCCCGGGAAGGCCGTGGCGCGCATGCGGGTGCGCAGGGGGCCGGGGTCGAGCAGGGTGCAGCGGATCGGCGTGTGCGCCACCTCGTCGGCGTAGGTGCGCACCAGGGCCTCCAGCCCCGCCTTGGTGGCGGCGTAGGGCCCCCAGAAGGCGCGGGGCTCGGCGGCCACCCGGCTGGTGACGAACACCGCGCGCCCCGCGTCCGACCTGCGCAGCAGCGGGTCCAGCGAGCGGATCAGCCGGTAGGCGGCGGTCATGTTCACCGACACCGCCCTGTCCCACACCTTGGGGTCGAGCTGGGCCACCGGGGTGATGAGCCCGAGCTCACCCGCGTTGGAGACGAGCACGTCCAGCCGGCCGAAGCGTTCGTAGAGCGCCGCCCCCAACCGGTCGAGCGAATCGCCGTCGGTCAGGTCGCCGGGCGTGAGCACGGCGGGGCGCCCGGTGGCGGCCTGCACCTCGTCGTCCAGCGCCTCCAGCGCGCCCTGGGTGCGCGCGAGCGCCACCACCTGCGCGCCGGCCTTCGCCAGCGCCAGGGCGCAGGCGCGGCCCACGCCGCGCGAGGCTCCCGTGACCAGGGCGATGCGGCCGTGCAGGGGGCCGGGGGATGGCTCGGAGTCGGACATGTCGCTCCGGGTTAGCGCGTCCGCCCCCGGGCGCAAAGCCGCGGCCGCCTCAGTCCTTCAACGCCTTGTAGGCCGCCAGCGCCCGGTCGCGGGCGGCGGCGTGGTCCACGATCGGCTTCGGATAGGTGTCGCCGAGCCGCACGCCCGCGCCCTCCAGCACGGCGGGCGGAGCGGCCCAGGGCTGGTGGATGAACTTGTCGGGCACTCGCGCCAGCTCCGGGCACCATTTGCGCACGTAGGCCCCGCCGGCGTCGTAGCGCTCGCCTTGGCCGATGGGCGTGAACACGCGGAAGAAGGGCGAGGCGTCCGGCCCCGTGCCCGCGGTCCACTGCCAGTTGATGGCGTTGTTGGCTTCGTCGGCGTCCACCAGGCAGTCCCAGAACCAGCGCTCGCCTTCGCGCCAGTCGACCAGCAGGTCCTTGATGAGGAAGGAGGCGGTGATCATCCGCACGCGGTTGTGCATCCAGCCCGAGCGCCACAGTTCGCGCATGCCCGCGTCGACGATGGGATAGCCCGTGAGCCCCCGTCGCCAGGCTTTCAGCCCCGCCGGGTCCTCCCGCCAGCGCAGGCCCTCCAGCCGGCCGAGATAGTTCTGGGAGCCCAGGCGCGGGTTCGAGGCCAGCACCGTGTAGGAGAAGTCGCGCCAGGCGAGTTCGGACAGGAACTTCTCCCGCGCGCCCTCGTGGCCGCGCGCCTCGGCGGCGGCGCAGGCGGCGGCCCAGACCTGGCGCGAGCTCAGCTCGCCCCAGTGCAGGTGGGGCGACAGGCGCGAGGTGGACGCCTCCGCCGGTTGGGCGCGTTCCAGCTCGTAGCGACCCATGGCCTCGTGGACGAAGGCGTCGAGCGCGGCGTGCGCGCCCGCCTCGCCGGGCGTTCCCGCGAAGTCGATCGACCAGTCGGGGCCGGTCGGGTGCAGCCCCCAGCCGGCGGCCTCGTCCGTGCGGACGGGGGAGGGCGGCGGCGCCAGCTTGCGGACGGCGGGGAGGGGCTTCACCTCGCCCATGTGCGCGTGCAGGGCGCGCCAGAACGGGCCGTAGACCTTGTAGGGCTCGCCGCCGCCCGTGCGCACCTCGCCGGGCTCGGTCAGCAGCATGCCGGGGTGGGAGGCGACCTCCACGCCGGCTTCGCCCAGCGCGCGCGCGACCTCCGCCTCCAGTCCCGCGTCCTCGCCGTCGTGCATGCGGCCGTGGACGAGGCGCGTCGCCCCCGCCTCGCGCGCGACCTCCAGCAGGGTGGCGACCGTCGGCCCCCGGCGCAGCACCAAGGGCGAGCCGACCTTCGCGAGGTCCGCCCCGAGCGCCGCCAGCGACTTGTCGAGCCACCACAGCCCCGCCCCGCCCGGCGCGCGCGGCCGCTCCATGTCGTGGACGTAGACGGGGACCACGGGCGCGCCCGAGGCGGCGGCGGCGTGCAGCGCGGGGTTGTCGGCCAGGCGAAGGTCGCGCCGGAACCAGACGACGATCGGCGGCGTGTCGGCCGTGGGCGTACGGGGCCTGCGGGCCATGGCTGGAAGCTCCCGGCTTGCATGGGCGGCGCGGGGGCGCCACCAGTCGCGGCCGTAGCCGGAGTCCAACGCCGTGAACGCGCCCGCCCCTTCAGCCGTCGCCCCCAACGCCGTGGTGGAGCTCCAGGCTCCCGGCGGCCGCGCCGTGCGCATCGGCGGGCGCGAGCGCCTGAGCTTTCTCGCCGGCCCCTGCCAGATGGAGAGCCGCGCCCACGCGCTGGAGACGGCCGCCGCGCTGAAGGAGATCGCCGACCGGCTGGGGGTCGGGCTCGTCTACAAGACGAGCTTCGACAAGGCCAACCGCACCAGCGGAGGCGCGGCCCGGGGCATGGGGCTGAACGCGGCCCTGCCCGTCTTCGCCGAGATCCGCGACACCCTGGGCCTGCCCACCCTCACCGACGTGCATGAGGCGGGCCAGTGCGCCCCGGTGGCCGAGGCGGTGGACGTGCTGCAGATCCCCGCCTTCCTGTGCCGCCAGACCGACCTGCTGGTCGCCGCGGCCCGGACGGGAGCGGCGGTGAACGTCAAGAAGGGCCAGTTCCTCGCGCCCTGGGACATGAAGAACGTGGTGTCCAAGGTGACGGACGCGGGCAATCCCAACGTCATGGCCTGCGAGCGGGGCGTCTCCTTCGGCTACAACACCCTGGTCTCGGACATGCGCGCCCTGCCGGAGATGGCCAAGATCGGCTGCCCCGTGGTGTTCGACGCGACCCACAGCGTGCAGGAGCCGGGCGGCCAGGGCGGCGCCTCCGGCGGTCGGCGCGAGTACGTGCCGGTGCTGGCGCGCGCGGCGGTGGCGGTGGGGGTGGCGGCCGTGTTCATCGAAACCCACCCCGACCCCGACCGCGCCCCCTCCGACGGACCCAACATGGTGCCCTTGTCCGAGTTCGAGGCGCTGGCCGCCGAACTCCTGGAGTTCGACGCCCTGGCGAAGCGGCGCGCCTGAGCGGGCGTCCGTCCATGGACCTCTCCGCCCTGCAGGCGCTGCTGGACCGGATCGCGGGCGTGCGGGTGGCCTGCGTGGGCGACTTCATGGTCGACCGCTACGTCCACGGCGAGGTGGCGCGCGTGTCGCCCGAGGCGCCCATCCCCGTGCTCGCCCGCCGGTCGGAGGCGGACGCGCCCGGCGGCGCGGGCAACGTGGCGCGCAACGTGGCGGCGCTGGGGGCGCGCGCGACGCTCGCCGGCCTGCGCGGCGAGCTGCACGTCGACCTGGGCGACGGGGTGGACGATCGCCTGGTGGAGGTCGCGGGCCGGCCGACCACGCTGAAGACGCGCTTCATCGCCGGCGGCCAGCAACTCCTGCGCCTGGACCACGAGGAGGCGGGACCGCCGCCGCCCGCCGCCGCCGCCGCGCTCGCCCGGGCGGTCCGCGCCGCGGGGGAGGGCGCGGGCGCGGTGCTCGTGTCCGACTACGCCAAGGGCGCGGTCACGCCGGAGGTGATGGACGCCGCGCGGGAGGCGGGCGCGCCGGTGGTGGTCGATCCCAAGGGCCGCTCGTTCGCGCGCTACGGGCGGGTGGCGCTGATCAAGCCCAACGCCGCCGAACTGTCCCACGCCGTGGACCTGCCCGTCGGGACCGACGCGGAGGTGGAGCGCGCCCTGGCCGCGGCGCTGGAAGATTGCGAGGCGGACGCCGTGCTCGTGACCCGCGCCGCCGCCGGCATGTCGCTCCTGGTGCGCGGGGGCGCGGTGCGCCACGGTCGAGGCCGCGCCCGGCAGGTGTTCGACGTCACGGGCGCGGGCGACACGGGGCTGGCGGCGATCGGCGCCGCGCTCGCGGCGGGGGCGGGGCTGGAGGACGCCATGGACCTCGCGCTCCTGGCGTCCGGCGTGGCGGTGGGCGGGCGCGGCACCGTGGCGGTTTCTCCCGCGCAGATCGTCGAAGCGGAGATGGCGCGCCGCTTCGCCCCCGCCGAGGCCAAGCTCGCCAGCGCCGGCGAGGCCGCCGCGGCCGCCGCCCGCTGGCGCGCCGAGGGGCTGCGCGTGGGCTTCACCAACGGCTGCTTCGACATCCTGCACCGCGGCCACGTCGCCTACCTCGCCCGGGCGCGGAGCTGGTGCGACCGGCTGGTGGTCGGGCTGAACTCGGACGCGAGCGTGCGCGCGCTGAAAGGCGAGGGTCGGCCGGTCAACGACCTGGAGGGGCGTGCGCTGGTTTTGGCGGGGCTGGGCTGCGTCGACCTCGTGGCCCCTTTCGACGCGCCCACCCCGCTCGCCCTGATCGAGGCGGTGCGGCCCGACGTGCTGGTCAAGGGCGCCGACTATACGGAGGCGCAGGTGGTGGGGGCCGACCTCGTGCGCGGCTGGGGCGGCGAGGTGCGGCTCGCCCCGCTGGTGGAGGGCGCCTCCACCACCGGCGTGATCGCCAGGGTGCGCGCATGAGCCGGCTCGTGCTCGTCACGGGGGCTGCGGGCTTCATCGGCTCCAACATCGTCGCCACCCTGTCCGAGGCGGGCTGGGACGTGGCCGGCTGCGACCGGCTGGGCGCCGCGGACCTCGGCAAGTGGCGCAACCTCGCCAAGCACGCCCTGGTCGACTTCGCCGCGCCCGAGGCGATGTGGGACTGGCTCGCCGCCCACGCGGGCGAGCTCCGCGCCGTGGTGCACATGGGCGCGGTGTCGGCCACCACCGAGCCGGACGCGGACCTGATCGTCCACACCAACTTCACCCTGTCGCGCGACCTTTGGCGCTGGTGCGCGGCGCATGGGACGCCCTTCGTTTATGCGAGCTCCGCGGCGACCTACGGCGACGGGGAGGCGGGGTTCGACGACCTGCCGGACCTGGCGAGCCTGCTCGCCCTGCGCCCGCTCAACGCCTACGGCTGGTCCAAGGCGCTGTTCGATCAGTTCGCCCGGCGCGAGGCGGACGCGGGCCGGGCGCCGCCCTCCTGGGCGGGTCTCAAGTTCTTCAACGTCTACGGCCCCAACGAGGCGCACAAGGGGTCCATGCGCTCGGTGGCGCACCAGCTCTGGCCCCGGGCGGCGGCGGGGGAGGCGGTGACCCTGTTCCAGAGCCACCGGAGCGACTACGCCGACGGCGGCCAGCTCCGCGACTTCGTGTACGTGCGCGACTGTGCGGACGTGGTGCGCTGGATGCTGGACCAGCCGCACCTGGAGGGCGTCTACAACCTGGGCACGGGGCGGGCGCGCAGCTTCCTCGACCTGGCGCGCGCGGTGTTCGCCGCCGCGGGGCGCGAGCCGCGGATCGGCTTCGTGCCGACGCCCGAACTGATCCGCGACAAGTACCAGTACTTCACCCGGGCGCGCATGGAGCGGCTGCGCGCCGCCGGCTACACGGCGCCCTTCACCTCGTTGGAGGAGGGCGTGGCCGACTACGCGGCGCGCTTCCTGTCCCAAGCGGACCCCTACCGCTGAGGGCGCGCCCGCCCGGCCGGCGGCGGCGGTGGGGGGCGGCCGCCGCTGGCCTCGCCCTCATCGTGCTGCTGTGCGCCGCCGCCTGGTGGGAGCGCGACGCCGTCCTGCAAACCGCGCTCGACCCGCACACGCCCTACCAGACCTACCGGCCGCCGCCCGCCCCGGACTACCGGCGACGCGACGCCTGGGCGCTCCTGCCCGTCGATCCCGCGCGCCCGCGCCCGGGCGAACCCGCGGCGGACGTGTTCTTCGTCCACCCCACCACCTACGACGGCGGGCGCGAGTGGAACGGCGCGGCGGACGACGCGGGCGCCCGGCGCGAGCTCGCCGAGGTCATGCTGCCCAACTACGCCGGGCCTTTCGCGCGCGCCGGGCGCGTGTTCGCCCCGCGCTACCGCCAGGCCAGCCTCTACACCGAGCTCACCCTGCGCGACGACGCCCGCGAAGCGCGCCGCTTCGCCTACGGCGACGTACGCCGCGCCTTCGACGCCTTCGCGGCCTGGTCGTCCGACCGGCCGATCTTGATCGTGGGGGTGGAGCAGGGCGCGCTGCTGGCCGACCGGCTCGCGCGGGAGGCGGCGGCCGACCCGCGCCTGCGCTCGCGCCTGGCGGCGGTCTACCTCCTCGGCGCGCCCATTCCGTCGGACGCGCACCGGCAGGGCTCGCTCCTGCCCGCCTGCTCGGCCCCGGCGCAGGCGCGGTGCCTGGTCGCCTACACCCAGGCCGCCTTCGCCCTGGACGGCCCCGACCACGTGCTCGACCGGGCCCTCGCCTGGACGCCCGCGGGGGAACTGGAGCCCCTGGCCGGGCGCGAGGCGGTGTGCGTGAACCCGCTCACCGGTTCGGCCGCCCGCCCGGACGCTCCCGAGCGCGCCGCGAAGGGCGCGGCGGACGCCACCCGCCTGGAGTGGGGCGTGCGCCCCGCCTTCCTACCGCACCAGGTCTCCGCCCGCTGCGAAGGCTCGCTCCTGCGCACCAGCCGCCCCCGCGCCGCCTCCCTCCACCGCACCGGCGGCTGGGCCGCCCGCCTGAAAGCGCCGGGGTTCAACCTGTTCTGGGCCGACCTGGAGGCGGACGTGGCGGAGCGGCTGGCGGCCTGGCGCCGAAGCGACCCGCCGGGCCGGGGCTGAGCCGCCGCTGCGGGAGCGGGGATCCGGCCGGGCCCCCGCAGGGCGCACCTCCATCCAATGTTGTTGCGCCCGGACGAGGGGCCGGACCAGCGTGTCCTGCAGACAAGAAGGAGTGGGGATGGCCGCGACGTCGCCCGAACGAAAGTTTCCGGTCGCGTCGGGGGTGCTCTTCGGCCTCGGGCTGGGCGGTTTCTTCGACGGTATCGTGCTGCACCAGATCCTGCAGTGGCACCATATGGTGAGCAGCTGGTACCCTCCCGACACGCTCGAGAACCTGCGGCTGAACACGACCTGGGACGGCCTGTTCCACAGCACGACCTACGTGTTCGTCGCCGTAGGACTGTACCTGTTGTGGCGCACCGCGCACCGGCGGCATCTGCATTGGTCGAGCAAGATGCTCGCAGGAACGCTCCTGCTCGGATGGGGCTGGTTCAACCTCGTCGAGGGTGTGATCGATCACGAACTGCTCGGAGTGCACCACGTGAACGAGCAGGCGCCCCTGGACCAGCGCATATACTGGGACATGGGCTTCCTGATCTGGGGGGCGGCGATGGTCGTCATCGGCTGGCTGCTCCTGCGGGCGGGCAAGGCCGAGACGGCGCGGGATAATCTTGCGCCCGCTTAGCCCGGGCAAGCGCGGGTGGGCGGACCGGCTCAGCCACGGTCTGGCCGCCGCGGCGCTGTGCCTCGCCCTCGTGTTCGCCACCTATCCCGCATGGCGCGTGCTGAGGTTGGGCGCGAACCCGAGCCTGGAAGAGCTGCTCGCCGTGATCTGCGGCCGTCACACCCCCGCCGCCGCCGGCGATCCCGCTCCAGGACCGCCGGCCTGGATCAGGCCGTTCCTGGGGGTGGCGCACGGACCGGGCCGGGCCGGAACGACCGGAGGCGATCGCGTCGCCGGGGGCCGCCCTGGGCGCGCGAACCCTTCCGCGCGCAGTTAGGATCGGTCGAGCGCGCCGGGCGCGGCGCCGAGGGCGTGAACGGACGCGGGCGGGTCGCCCGTCCCCACGGGATCGCCTCATCCCGCCGCCGACCAGGCGTCGTCGTCGCTGTTCCAGGGAAACAGTTCGCGCAGCATCCGCACCGCTCGGCCGCGCTCGCCCGTCAGGTC
>CAXSDV010000035.1:0-5674 GCA_964235945.1 uncultured Caulobacteraceae bacterium | reverse complement strand
TCGTAGAGCAGCAGGCACGCGCTGGCCGCGTCGCCGCGCCCGACGCGTCCGCGCAATTGGTGCAATTGCGCCAGGCCGAAGCGCTCGGCGTGCTCGATCACCATGATGGTGGCGCGGGGCACGTTGACGCCCACCTCCACCACGGTGGTCGCCACCAGCACCGGGAGCGCGCCGTCGGCGAAGGCGGCCATGACGGCGTCCTTCTCCGCGCCGGTCAGGCGGCCGTGGGCCAGACCCACCTTGTCGGCCCCGAGGATGGCGCGCAGGTCGGCGGCGCGCTCCTCCGCCGCGGCGGCCGCGACCTGCTCGCTTTCCTGCACGAGGGGGCAGATCCAGAAGGCCTGCGCCCCGCCGACCACCGCGCGCTTCAGCCGGGCGACGATCTCCGGCAGGCGGGTGGTGGGCGCGGCGGTGGTGGCGACGGGCTTGCGCCCCGGCGGCTTCTCGTCCAGCCGCGAGACGTCCAGGTCGCCGAAGGCGGTCAGCTCCAGCGTGCGCGGGATGGGTGTGGCCGAGAGCGCCAACAGGTGCACGGCCGCGCCCTTCTCCTGCAGGCGCCGGCGCTCGCCCACGCCGAAGCGGTGCTGCTCATCCACCACCGCCAGGGCGAGGTCGTGGAACGCCACCTCCGTCTGGAACAGGGCGTGGGTGCCCACCGCCACCGCGCAGGCGCCCGAGGCCAAGGCGGCCAGCTTGTCGGCGCGCACCGCGCCCTTGTCGCGCCCGGTGAGGAGTTCGACGCGCACCCCCACCTCGCGCAGGGGCGCGGCCAGGGTCTCGTAGTGCTGGCGCGCGAGGATCTCGGTCGGGGCCATCAGCGCGACTTGGCGGCCGGAGGCGGCCACGTCTGCGGCGGCCAACATCGCCACGACCGTCTTGCCCGAGCCCACGTCGCCCTGCACGAGGCGCGTCATGCGCGCGCCGCAGGCGAGGTCGCCGCCGATCTCGGCCACCGTGCGCAGCTGCGCGCCGGTGAGGCGGTAGGGCAGGGCGGCCTCCACGCGTTCCGACAGGTGCGAGCGGGGGATGGCCGGCGCGGGCTCGTCCCGGCGGGCGCGCTTCCTGGAGGCCATGGCGAGCTGGTGCGCCAGGAGCTCGTCGAACGCCAGGCGTGCGCGGGCCGGGGCCAGGGGCGACAGGTCCGCCTCGTCCGCGGGGGCGTGCAGGGCGAGGAGCGCCTCGCGCCAGGAGGGCCAGCCCTGGCGGGCGAGCCAGGCGGCGTCCTGCCATTCGGGCAGGTCGGGCGCGCGCGCCAGCGCCTCCAGGGCGAAGCGGCGCAGGGTGCGGGCGGGCAGGCCCGCGGTGGTGGGGTAGACGGGCTCTACGTCGGGGAAGACCTGCGCCGCGGTCTCCGGGGTGGCGACAAGCGGGTTCTTGAGCTGGAGCTCCACCCCGAAGCGCGACGCTTCGCCCGAGATGGCGCGCACCTCGCCCACGGGCCAGGTCTTCTGCAGGTGGGGCCCGCCCGCGCCGCCGAAGAAGGTGGCGAACACCCAGCCCGTCTCGTCCGCGCAGCGGATGCGGTAGGGGCGGCCCGCGCCGCCGCCCGGCAGGTGCGCCTCCACCTGCACCACCAGGGTGGCGAGTTCGCCTTCCTGCGCTTGCGCCACCGTGGTGACGCGCCGGCGCAGCAGGGAGGCGGGGGACAGGAACAGGAGGTCGCGCACCAGCGGCCCCGCCGCGCGCTCCACCAGCGGCGCGAACTTGGGCCCGAGCCCCTTCAGCGAGGTGGCCGGCGCGTACAGGGGGTAGAGCACTTCCGGCCGCATGGGCGCGATGTAGCCTGCGCCGCGGTTTTCGTCAGTCCGCTCGCCGGTGGCGCCCCGGCGGGGGCGGGGCTATATCGCCCGCACCCATGCACGCCCCCCTGCCCGACGACCCCCGCCTGAAGAAGCTGCGCTTCCGCGCCTGGCGGCGGGGCTTCCGCGAGGCGGACCTGATCCTCGGCCCCTTCGCCGACCGCGAGCTGGCCGCCATGCCCGGCGGCGAGCTGGACGCCTTCGAAGCGCTGCTGGAGGTGCCCGACCAGGACCTCTACTACTGGATCATCGGCCGCGAGGCGCCCGCGCCCGAGCACGACACCCCCGTGCTGCACCGCATCCAGGCCTTCCACCTGACCGCCTACGCCGACGGCCCGCACACGGGCGGCGGCTGACCCCCTCTCCCCCGGAGCCGTTCGACTTGGATTTCAAGAGCCTCGCCCAGGGCAAGGGCCGCCGCGACCTGGTGGGCGCGCCCGAAGGCTTCGACGCCCTGGTCGCCGCCGACCTCGCCCGCGCCCACAAGGGGCTGACCGTGTTCGTGGCGCGCGACGGCGCCCGGGCGGACACGTTCACCGGCGCGCTGGGCTTCTTCGCGCCGGACCTGCCGGTCTTGCGCATGCCCTCGTGGGACTGCCTGCCCTACGACCGGGTGGGCCCCTCCGGCGCGGTCGCCGCCGCGCGCTCCGCGGCTCTGTCGGCGCTGTCGCGGCGCGGCGCGGGCGCTGGACCGCTGGTGCTGGTGGTGACCACCCCCGCCCTGGTGCAGCGCGTGCCGCCGCGCGAGGCGGTGCGCGGCGCGAGTTTCGCCGCCCGCGCGGGCCAGGACGTGGAGACCGCCGCGCTCGAGCGCTACTTCGCCGTCAACGGCTACAGCCGCGCGGCGACCGTGGGCGAGCCCGGAGAGTTCGCCGTGCGCGGCGGCGTGATCGACGTCTACCCGCCGGGCGCGCCCGAGCCCGTGCGCCTGGACCTGTTCGGCGACACGCTGGAGACCATCCGCGGCTTCGACCCCGAAACCCAGCGCTCCACCGGCAAGCTGGACGCGGTGGACCTGTTGCCCGTGTCCGAGGCGCTGCTGGACGCGGGGTCCATCTCGCGCTTCCGCGCCGGCTACCTCGCGCGCTTCGGCGCGGCGGGGGACGACCCGCTCTACGCCACGGTCAGCGAGGGCGGCCGGCGCGCGGGCATGGAGCACTGGCTGCCGCTGTTCTACCCGGCGCTGGAGACGGTGTTCGACTATTGCGGCGAGGGCGCGCTCTACCTGCTCGACCACCTCGCCGAGGAGGCGCGCGACGAGCGGCTGAGCCTGGTGGCCGACGCCTACGACGCCCGCGCCGAGGCCGCCAAGGTGCGCGGCGGCTCCAACTACAAGCCGCTGGAGCCGGACAGCCTCTACCTCTCCGCCGCCGAGTGGGACGAGGCGCTGGGCGCCCGCGTCACCCGCCGCTTCAGCCCGTTCAAGCGCGAGGAGGGGCCCTACGTCTTCGACCTGGGCGCGCGCACCGGACGCGACTTCGCCCCCGAGCGCCAGCAGGACAGCGTGAACCTGTTCGAGGCGGTGTGCGAACACGCCGCCGCCCTCTCCAAGGCCGGCAAGCGCGTGCTGTTCGCCTCGTGGAGCGACGGCTCGTCCGACCGGCTGCACGCCATGCTCTCCGACCACGGGCTGAAGGGCCTGCGCTTCGCCAAGGACTGGTCGGACGTGCTCTCCTACGGCGTGCAGGGCGCCCGGCAGAAGCCGCCCCAGCGCGTGGTGCTCACCGTCGACCACGGCTTCGAGACCGAGAGCCTGGCCGTGCTGACCGAGGCCGACATCCTCGGCGACCGGCTGGCTCGCCCGAGGAAGAAGCGCCGCGCCGCCAACTTCCTGGCGGAGGCCACCGCGCTCGCTCCCGGCGACCTCGTCGTGCACATCGACCACGGCATCGGCCGCTACGACGGGCTGAAGACGCTGGACGTGGCGGGCGCCCCCCACGACTGCCTGGACCTGCAGTACGGGGCCGAGGCCAAGCTGTACCTGCCGGTGGAGAACATCGACCTGCTCACCCGCTACGGCTCGGAAAGCGAGGGCGTGCAGCTCGACCGGCTGGGCGGCGCGGCCTGGCAGGCGCGCAAGGCCAAGGCCAAGGAGCGCCTGCGCGTCATGGCCGACGGCCTGATCAAGCTGGCCGCCGCGCGCGAGCTGAACACCAGCGACGTGCTCGACCAGCCGCAAGGCCTGTTCGAGGAGTTCTGCGCCCGCTTCCCCTACGAGGAGACCGAGGACCAGCTCAACGCCATCGGCGACGTGCTCTCCGACCTGCACAAGGGCCGGCCCATGGACCGGCTGATCTGCGGCGACGTGGGCTTCGGCAAGACGGAGGTGGCGTTGCGCGCCGCCTTCGTGGTGGCCATGGGCGGCAAGCAGGTGGCGATCGTGGCCCCGACGACGCTGCTCGCGCGCCAGCACTTCAAGACGTTCAGCGAGCGGCTGGCGGGCTGGCCGATTCATGTGCGCCAGCTCTCGCGCATGGTCCCCGCCAAGGAGGCGGCGGCCACGCGCGACCAGCTCAAGACCGGCGAGATCGAGGTGGTGGTGGGCACCCACGCCCTCCTCGCCAGCCAGATCGGCTTCAAGGACCTGGGCCTCGTGATCGTCGACGAGGAGCAGCACTTCGGCGTCAAGCACAAGGAGCGGCTGAAGGAGTTCCGCGCCGGCGTGCACATGTTGACGCTGACCGCCACGCCCATCCCGCGCACCCTGCAGATGGCGCTGACCGGCATCCGCGAGATGAGCATCATCGCCACCCCGCCCGTCGACCGGCTGGCGGTGCGCACCTACGTGCTGGAGGAGGACCCCACCACCGTGCGCGAGGCCCTGCTGCGCGAGAAGTACCGCGGCGGCCAAGCCTACTACATCGTGCCGCGCATCAAGGACCTGCCGGACATCGAGAAGTTCCTGCGCGAGCAGGTGCCCGAGGTGCGCTTCATCACCGGCCACGGCCAGATGAGCCCCACCAACCTCGAGGAGGTGATGAGCGCCTTCTACGACGGCAAGTACGACGTGCTGCTGTCCACCACCATCGTGGAGAGCGGGCTCGACATCCCCAGCGCAAACACGCTGGTGGTGCACCGCGCCGACATGTTCGGCCTGTCCCAGCTCTACCAGATCCGCGGGCGCGTGGGCCGCTCCAAGGCGCGCGCCTACGCCTACCTGACCACGCCCTTGAACCGTCAGCTCAACCTCGCCGCCGAGAAGCGGCTGGGCGTGCTGCAGAGTCTGGACAGCCTGGGCGCGGGCTTCCAGCTCGCCAGCCACGACCTGGACATCCGCGGCGGCGGCAACCTGTTGGGCGACGAGCAGTCGGGCCATATCCGCGAGGTGGGCGTCGAACTCTACCAGCAGATGCTGGAGGACGCGGTCAACGCCCTGCGCGAGGGGGCCGCCGGAGCCGCCGCCGCGGAGGCGCGCGCCTGGTCGCCGCAGATCAACGCGGGGGCCGCCGTGCTCATCCCCGACGACTACGTGCCCGACCTGGGCGTGCGCTTGGCCATCTACCGTCGCCTGTCCGCGGCCGAGCGGCCGGAGGACCGCGAGGCCCTGGCCGCCGAGCTGATCGACCGCTTCGGCCCCCTGCCGCCCGAAGCCGACCAGTTGCTCAAGGTGGTGGGCATCAAGGGGCTGTGCCGCCAGGCGGGGGTGTCCAAGATCGACGTCGGCCCCAAGGGCGTGGTGGTCGCCTTCCGCGGCGACGCCTTTGCGAATCCCATGGGCCTCGTGAAGTTGGTGCAGAACCGCCCGGCCGAGTGGAAGGTGCGCCCCGACCACAAGGTGCTCGTCAAGGGCGAGTTCGAGACCCCGGACGCGCGCCTGGCCGCCGCCGAACGCATCGTCGGCCAGCTCGCCAAGGTGGCCCAGGCGGCCTGACCGG
>CAXSDV010000034.1:18592-29569 GCA_964235945.1 uncultured Caulobacteraceae bacterium | reverse complement strand
ATTCGACGAGCCTGCGGCGCGTCGAACACAGGGCTGTCGGTAGGAAGAGGCGCGTTGCGGGCGGTGTGCGATTCGTGGTGCGCGCGTTGTGCGGTCGGTCGGCGGCGGCGAACGGTCGGCGGCGCGCGGCGCCTCACCCCGCCAGGCGGGGGGCGGTCGCGCCGGGGTCGGTCTGCGCCGCGGGCGTCAGCGCGGTGCGCACCGCCGCGAGGAGGCGTTCGGCGGAGATCGGCTTGGACAGGTGGGCGTCGGCGCCCGCCTCGGCGGAGGCGGCGACGTGTTCGGGCATGGCGTTGGCGGTGAGCGCCACCACCGGCGTGCGCGCCCCGCCGGCGGCGGCCTCGCGCTCGCGCAGCAGGCGGATGGCGGTCAGCCCGTCCATCACGGGCATCTGCATGTCCATGAGCACGAGGTCGAAGCGGTCCACGGCCAGCGCCTCCAGCGCCTGCTCGCCGTTCTCCACGCTGGTGAGGTCCACCCCCGCCGCGTCCAGGATCAGCTCCACCACCCGGCGGTTGACCGGGTGGTCCTCCGCCAGCAGCACGCGCGGGCCGGTGGGCGAGGCGGGCCGAGGCGCGGGCGCCGCGGCCCGGACGGGGGCCGTGGGCGGCGCGTGCGGCGCGGGCGCGCAAAGGGCGGCGCGCGCGGGCGCCGTGTTCTGGGCGGCCGGGGGCGCCGCGGCGGGCGCGCGGGGCAGGGGCAGGCTGAGGCGGAAGGTCGAGCCCTCCCCCGGGCGCGAGCGCGCGGTCAGCGCGCCGCCCATGCGCTCGGCCAGGCTGCGGGAGATGGCCAGGCCCAGCCCCGTGCCGCCGTAGCGCCGGGTGATGGAGCCGTCCGCCTGCTCGAAGCGCTCGAACAAGCGTGAGGCCGCCTCCTCGCCGAAGCCGATGCCCGTGTCGGACACCTCGATCACCACCTCGTCGCCCTCGCCCTGGGCGAGCAAGAGGTCGATGCGCCCCGCTTCGGTGAACTTGACCGCGTTGGAGAGCAGGTTGGAGAGGATCTGGCGCAGGCGCACCTCGTCCGCCAGCCGCCGGCCCTCCAGCCCCGGCTGGGCGCTCCAGGCGAAGCCCAGTCCCTTGTCGCGCGCGCGCCACTGGAACAGGGTGGCCACCCCGCGCATGAAGGCGTCCATCTCCACCGGCTCGGGGGCGAGGTCGAAGCTGGACGCCTCGATGCGCGCCAGGTCGAGCACGTCGCTGAGCAGCCGCTCCAGCGTGTGGGCGGAGGTCTCGATCAGCCCCACCATGTCGCGCTGGCCCGCGTCCAGCGCCGTGCGCGACAGGGCGCCCGTGACGCCCATGACGCCGTTCAGCGGGGTGCGCAGTTCGTGGCTCATATTGGCCAGGAACTCGCTCTTGGCGCGGTTGGCGGCGTCCGCGGCCTCCGCGGCGCGCTGGTGCTCGAGCTGGGCGCGCTTGATGGCGGTGATGTCGCGCATCACCCCCAGCACGCGCTCCGGGGCGTCGGCGGTGGCGGCGCGGCGCTCGGTGGAGGCGGCCACCCACAGCTCCACCCCGTCCGCCCGCGCCACCCGGAACTCCACGGAGCAAGGCCCGCCCGAGCGGCGGCAGCGCCGCCAGGCGGCGCGCACCGAGCGGCGGTCGTGCGGGTGCGCCACGGCGAACACGTCGGCGGCCAGCGCCTCCAGGTCGGGCGCCCGGCCGAACAGGCGCTCGGCCGCGCCCGTGGCGAACATCTCCCCCGTGGCGGGCTTCAGCTCCCACACCACCGTGTCGGAGATGTCGAGGGCGAGCTGCAGGCGCTCTTCCGAGCACTCGGCCGCCAGGCGCGCGCGCGCCTGCTCGGTGACGTCGTAGCTGATGATGGTCAAACCGCCGACGGCGCCGTCCACGTCGATCCAGGGCGACACCTCGTACTGCTTGTGCAGCAGGGCGCCCGAGTGGCTGCGCCAGGGGGTGGCGCCCGCGACGATCTCGCCGCGCAGGGCGCGCTCCAGGACGGGGGCGAAGACGTCCGACCCTTCCGCCACCTCGTACAGGGTGCGGCCGATGGGCGAGCGCGCGTCCGCCTCGTAGTCGTAGGTCCACTGGGTGCTGCGGCGCAGGATGCGCATGTCGCGGTCCAGCACCACGATGGCCACGGGCAGGATGAACAGCTGGTCGCGCGCGTTCTCCGCGGCCCGGCGCTCCAGCTCGGCGCGGCGCAGCTCGTCGCGGCTGCGGCGCAGCTCGAAGGTCTCGCCCACCAGGGCGGCGAGCTCCAGGAGCTGGGCGGCGAGCTCGCCGTCGTAGGCGCGCGGCGTAGGGCCCAGGGCGCACAGGGCCCCCAGGGCGCCGCCGTCCAGCCGCACGGGCGCCCCCGCGTAGAAGCGCAGGTGGGGCGCGCCCGCCACCACCGGGCTGTCACGGAAGCGCGGGTCGGCCGCCGCGTCCTCCACCCACATGACGCCGTCCTGGAGCAGGGCCTCCGTGCACAGGCTGTCCTGGCGGGGCAGGAGGGCGCACGCGTCGCCCGGGGCGAGCCAGGCGGGAGGCGAGGAGGCGGCCAGCGTGTACTGGGTGCGCGAGTCGAGCAGGTTGAGCGCGGCCTCCACGCCTTCGCCGAACATGGCGCGGACCAGGCGCACCACGCGGTCGTGGGCCGCGTCCCGCAGCCGTTCGGGCCGGTTCGGGTCGAAGCCCAGGCTCGCCAGGGCGGCCAGGCGCGCGGCCTCGTCGGGCGCGGTGGTCGCGGCGGCGGGCGCGGCGGTCGGGAGGCTGTGTCCGGCGCTCATGACGCCGCAACCTGGGGCCCAATGGGTAAGGATTGGTTTCCGCCCCCCCGCGGAACCGTCAGGCCAGGCCGATCTCCACCAGCCGCTCGCGCAGGAAGTCGCCGGCGGTGATGGGCGGCGGGGCGGGGCGGCCCGCGTCCGCCAGCTCGGGAGGGACCTCGATGAGGAAGTCCGGGGCGAAGTGCAGGAAGAAGGGCGTGGAGTAGCGCGCCACCCCCCGCCGCTCCGGCGCGGGGTTGACCACCCGGTGGGTGGTGGAGGGCAGCCGCCCCGCGGTGAGGCGCTGGAGCATGTCGCCCACGTTGACGACGACCGAGCCCGGCGGCGGGTTCACCGCCAGCCAGCGCCCGTTTCGGTCCAGGATCTCCAGCCCCGCCTCCTCCGCGCCCAGGAGCAGGGTGATCACGTCGATGTCCTCGTGGGCCCCGGCGCGCACGTGGGGGCCTTCGTCCGCGACCGGCGGGTAGTGGAGCAGGCGAAGCAGGCTGTCGCCCTCGCGCACGGCGGGCTCGAACCAGGTGTCGGCCAGGCCCAGGTGGCGGGCGACGGCGGCCAGCACCCGCGCGCCCAGGGCGTCCAGCGCGGCGTAGAGCGCGAGCAGGTGCGGACGGAAGCCGGGGGGCTCGGCCGGCCAGACGTTGGGGGGCAGGGCGCCGCCGCCCGTGAGTTCGCGACCCACGTGCCAGAACTCCTTCAGGTCGTGGTGCGTCGCGCCCTTGGCGGTCTCCACGCCGAAGGGGGTGTGGCCGCGCTGGCCGGCGCCGTTCGCCGGGCGATGGAGACGCTTCACCTCCTCGGGCAGGGCGAACAGGGCGCGGGCGTCGGCCAGGGCGGGGTCGATCACGGCGGCGGGGATCGGGTGGTCGCTCAGCACCGCGAAGCCGTAGCGCTCGAAGGAGGCGCCGAGTTCGCGGGCGAAGCCGTCCGCGTCCCGCGCTTGTTGGAGGTAGGAGACGGGGCGGATGGTCAAGCGGGGCCTCCTGGGGCGCGGGCGGGCCTCCTTAGCGCGAACGGACGCGGGGCGGGAGGCCGCGCCTCAGTGGGCGCCGACGGGGGCCTTGGCTCCGCGCTTGGGCCGGGGCGCGATCCACACCACGCAGGCGGCGAACAGGAACAGGGCCGAAACGATCTGGAACATCTCGTTGGTGGCGAGCATCACCGCCTGGGTCTGCACCAGCCCCTCGAAGCTCTGCACCGCCTGGCCGGGGGACATGCCGCCCTCCTGCAGCCTGCGCAGCGTCTCGCCCGCCCCCGGCATCTGGTCGAGCAGGTGGACGCGGTCGGCCGTGCTCTTGTTCGCCCAGTTGGTGGTGGTCAGGCTGACGGCGAAAGCCCCGGCGGTGGTGCGGCTGAAGCTGATCATGGACGCCCCGGCGGCGGTCTCGTCCGCCGGCAGGCCGCCCGTGCCCAGGGTCATCAGCGGGATGAAGAAGAAGGGTATGCCCAGGCCCACGGCGATCTGGGGCAGGGCCAGGCGCCAGAAGTCGATCTCCGTGTTGAAGCCCGTGCGCAGCCAGAACACCCCGGCCAGGTAGGTCAGCCCCCCGCAGATCAGGATGCGCGGGTCCACCTTGCCCACGATGCGGCCGACGATGGGGGAGAACACGATGGCCAGCACGCCGTTGAAGGCGGTCACCCGGCCGGCGTTGGCGGCGGTGTAGCCGAGGTTGGTCTGCAGCCACAGCGGGATCAGCACCGTGGAGGAGAAGAACCCCCCGTAGGCCGCGCACATGATCACGCAGGAGGTGGCGAAGGCGCGGTGGCGGAACACCTTGAGGTTGACCACCGGGTTGTCGGTGGTCACCTCCCAGATCATGAAGGCGCAGAAGCCGACGGCGGCGGTGACCAGCAGCGTCACGATGAAGGGCGAGTTGAACCAGTCGAGCTCCTTGCCCTTGTCCAGCATGATCTGCAGCGACCCCACCCACACGACCAGGAGGCCCATGCCGACGAAGTCCACGGGGGCGCGGCGGGTGTCGGTCTCGAACCCCGGCAGGTTCCTGAAGGCGAGGAAGGCGGCGAGCGCCGCGATGGGCAGGTTGATGTAGAACACCCACTCCCACCCGTAGTTGTCGCACAGGAAGCCGCCCAAGAGCGGGCCGGCGATGGGCGCCACCACCGTGGTCATGCTCCACAGGGCGATGGCCTGCCCCGCCTTCTCCTTGGGGAAGACGCGCAGCAGCAGCGTCTGGGACAGCGGGATCATCGGCCCGCCCGACAGGCCCTGGCAGATGCGGAACACCACCAGCGCCCCCAGCGACGGGGCCAGGCCGCACAGGGCGGAGAACAGGGCGAACAGCGCGATGGCGCTGGTGAACACCCGCACGGTGCCGAAGCGCGCCGCCAGCCAGCCGGTGAGGGGCACGGTGATGGCCTCGGCCACCCCGTAGGAGGTGATGACCCAGGTGCCCTCGTCCGGCGAGACGGCGAGGCCGCCGGCGATGTTGGGCACGCTGACGTTGGCGATGCTGGTGTCCAGCACCGCCATGAAGTTGGCCATGGCCAGGCCCAGCCCGGCCAGGAGCAGGGCCCCGCCCGTGAGCACGGGGGCGACGCGGGGGATCGGGCCGGTGGCGGCGCGTTCGGCGCGGGGGTTCCGGACGGGGGCGACGACGGGGGCCATGCCCTCGCCCCCGGCCGCCACGCCGGCGGGTAGTTCGGTGCTGCTGCTCACCGGGGCGCGTCCGTCAGGCCGCGGGCGCGGCGGGGGCGGCGGGCCGCCCCGGGTCCGCCAGCGCGCGGCCCGAGCAGGGGGCGGTCACGTCCACCTTGGCGTCCATGGACAGGCCCACGCGCAGGGGGTGGGCGCGCAGCTCCGCCGGACGCAGCGCGATCCGCACGGGCAGGCGCTGCACCACCTTGATCCAGTTGCCCGTGGCGTTCTGCGCGGGGATCAGCGCGAAGGCCGACCCGGTGCCGCCCGAGAAGCCCACCACCCGGCCGTGGAACACGGTCCGGCCGCCGTACAGGTCGCTCTTGAGCTCCACGGGCTGGCCGGGGCACACGTGGGCGAGCTGCACTTCCTTGAAGTTGGCGTCCACGTACACCTTGTCGACGGGCACCACGGTCATCAGGGGGGCCCCGATCGCCACCCGCTGGCCCACCTGCACGTTGCGTCGGGCGATCACCCCGTCGAAGGGCGCGCGCAGCACGGTGCGGAAGGAGGCCAGGCGCGCGGTGTCGAGCGCCGCGCGGGCGGCGGCCACTTCCGGGTTGGCCTCCACGTCGGCCCCGGAGGTCAGGGCCGACTGGGCCTCCAACTGGCCCTGGGCGGCGCGGCGGTTGGCCTGGGCCTGCGCTCCGCCCGCCTTGACGGCCGCGAGGTTGGCGACGGCGGTGGCGTAGGCGTTCTTGGCGGTGGTCAGCTCCTCGCCGGACACGGCGCCGGAGGCGGCCAGGGCCTGGCGGCGCTGGAGGTCGATGCGGGTGCGGTCCACGTCCGCCCCCGCGGCGACGAGCTGGGCGGCGGCGCGCGCCAGGTCCGCGTCGCGGGCGGCGACCTGCGCTTCCAGCGCCTCGTTGGTGGCCAGGTCCTGGCGCACCCGGCGCTGGGCGCGGGCGTACTCGGCCTCCGCCTGGGCCTGGGCGTAGCGGGCGTCCTGGGGGTCGATCACCGCCAGCACGTCGCCCCGGCGCACCGTCTGGGTGTCGGACACGAGCACCTCCTGCACCGTGCCCGCCACCTGGGGCGTCACCTGGGCGGAGTCGGCGCCCACATAGGCGTCGTCCGTGGACACCGAGTGGGAGCCCACCAGCAGGTACCAGGTGGCGAAGGCGGCGCCGCCGACCAGGACGACCGCGCCCAGCGCGCCGAACAACCGCCGCCTCAGGGCGCGCCGGGGGCCGGGGCGGGCGGACACGGACGCGCCGCCCGCCGCGCCGGAGGAGGCCGCGTCCGAATGAACCGTATCCGCCGAAGCGGAGCCGGACGCGGCGGGGCGGGAAAGGGGGCTGGCGTCGTCGGGCATGGGAGCGGGTCCGGAGCGGATGCGGTCGGTCAACGCGCGGCGGTGACGAGGGGAGGGGCGCCCGCCCCGGAACCGACGTAACCGCCGCCCAGCGCCCGGACGAGGGCCACGTCCTGCGCCAGGGCCTGGCCCTGCAGGTCGGCGACCGCCCGGCGGCTCTGGATCAGCGAGGTTTCGGCGGTGAGCACGTCGAGATAGGGCGACAGGCCGCCCGTATAGCGCAGGGCGGCCACGCGGTAGGCGTCCCGGCTGGCGTCGAAGGAGGCCTGGGCGTCCTGGAGCTGGGCGGCGATGGAGACCTGGCCGGCGGCGGCGTCCGCCACCTCGCGCAGGGCGTTGGCCAGGGTGCGGTCATAGCTGGCCACCGCTTCGTCGTACTCGCCGCGCGACTGGCGGTAGGCGCCTTCCAGCCGGCCCTGCTCGAAGATGGGCAGGGTCACGGCCGGGCCCAGGGCGCCCACATGGCTGTCGTGCCTGAGGAAGGTGTCCACCCCGAGGGAGGCCAGGCCGTAGGAGCCCGACAGGGTGACGTTGGGGTAGTAGTCGCGCCGGGCGCCCCGGGTCCGGTCGGCGGCGGCCTCCGCGCGCAGGCGCGCCACCGCCAGGTCCGGCCGGCGGCCCACCAGCGCCACCCCCGTGTCCGCCGGCAGGCCCGCCGGCCGCAGGGCCTTGGTGGACGGGCGGGCGATGGCCAGCCCCCGGTCCGGCCCCGCGCCCAGGAGCGCGGCGATGGCGTGGCGCTGGTCGAGGATCGACAGGTCCAGCGCCTTGAGGTCCCCCTGGCTGACCGGGATGCCCGCCAGCGCCTGGGACAGCTCGCCGCGGGTGCTCAGGCCGTTGGCCAGCCGCCGCCGCACCAGGCCGAAGCTCTGTTGGCGGATCCGCAGGGCGTCCGCGGTGGCGTCCCGGTCGTCGTACAGCCGGGCGAGCTCGGCGTAGTCGGCGGCCACCGCCGTGGTGAGCTGCAGCCGCGCGGCCGCGCTCTCCGCCTCCTGGGCGCGGGCGGAGGACAGGGCCGCGGCCAGGCGCGCGCGGTTGGCCCCGAAGAAGTCGAGGTTCCAGTCGAGGTCCACCGCGGCGCGGGTCTGGGTGTGCCAGCCCGAGGGCAGGAAGCCCTTGAAGGCGTCCGGGAAGCCCTCGTTCAGGCTCTGCCGGGTGGTCTGGGAGGAGCCCTCGGCGGTGATCCGGGGCCGGTCGACGCTGTTCTGGCGCTGCACCAGCGCCTGGGCCTGGCGCAGGCGGGCGGCGGCGACCGCCAGGTCCGGCGCGCCCGCCAGGGCTTCGTTCTCCAGGGCGTCGAGCTGCCGGTCGCCGTACACGGTCCACCAGTCGTCGCCCGGCCAGGGGGACGGGCCCCCCGAGAAGCTCGCGGCGGTCGCCAGGGCGGGCTCCGCGCGCAACTGCGGCATGCGGCCGAGGTCGGGGGCGCAGCCGGCCAGCGCGAGCACGGCGCCCAGCGCGCCCAGCGCGCCCAGAGCGCACAGCACGGGCGACGGCGCCGGACCTGGGCGAGGCCGGCCGAAGATCGGCGACTTGTACGACACGGGCCCCTCGACAGGCAGGCTAGTTGACCGTACAGTACGGTCGTGGACGCTATGTGCGCCGGGGGGCGCGGTCCGTCAAGTTGAAAGCGTACGATCCGGTCATGTCCGACGTCTGCGAAGCGCCCTCCCGCCCCAGCCGCGGCGACCTGCGGCGTCAGGCGATCGTCGAGATCGCGCGCGACACCTTCCTTCAGCAGGGCTACGCCGCCGCCTCCATGTCGGCCATCGGCGCGCGGGCGGGCGGGTCCAAGGCCACGCTCTACACCTATTTCCCGTCCAAGGCCGACCTGTTCGCCGCCGTGATGGCGGACGTGTGCGCGCGCAACCGGCTGGAGCTCTCCGCCGAGGCCCAGGCCGGGGCGGAGGGCGGCGCGGTGGACGTGATGCTGCGCCGGGTGGGCCGGCGCTACGTCCGGCTGATGCTGTCGGACGAGCTCGTCATCCTCCACCGGCTGGTGGTGGCCGAGGCGGTGCGCTTCCCCGAGCTGGGCGAAACGCTCTACGCGGTGGGTCCGCGCCTGGGCAAGGCGGTGCTGGCCGAGGCGCTGGCCGCCCAGGCGGGCCTGGGCCTGCTGCGGATGGACGATCCCACCCGGGCGGCGGGCCAGTTCTTCGACCTGTGCCTGTCGGGACTCTACCGGCGGCGCCTGTGGAACGTGGCCGAGCCGATCACCGAGGCCGACATGGACGACAACGTGGAGGCGGCGCTGCGGGTGTTCCTGGCCGCCTACGGGCCGGCGCGGGGCTGAACGCCGGGCCGCGGGCTTGCCCGCGCGCCCCCCGGCGGCCAAGGGATGACGCGATGAAGTTCCTCGATCAATGCAAGGTGTACGTGCGCTCGGGCGCGGGCGGGGCGGGCTCCGTTTCGTTCCGGCGCGAGAAGTTCATCGAGTACGGCGGGCCGGACGGCGGCGACGGCGGCCGCGGCGGCGACGTGTGGGTGGAGGCGGTGGAGGGGCTCAACACCCTGATCGACTACCGCTACCAGCAGCACTTCAAGGGCGAGACCGGCCACCACGGCCAGGGCCGCCAGATGCACGGCGCCGCCGGCGAGGGCGTGACCCTGCGCGTGCCCGCCGGCACCCAGGTGTTGGACGAGGACCAGGCCACGCTGATCGCCGACCTCGACCAGGTGGGCGCGCGCCTGCGCCTGTGCCGCGGCGGCAACGGCGGCTTCGGCAACGTCCACTTCAAGGGGCCGATCAACCAGGCCCCGCGCTTCGCCATGCCCGGCCAGGCCTTCGAGGAGCGGTGGATCTGGCTGCGGCTCAAGCTGATCGCCGACGCGGGGCTGGTGGGCCTGCCCAACGCGGGCAAGTCGACCTTCCTGGCCGCGACCTCCGCCGCCCGGCCCAAGGTGGCGGACTATCCGTTCACCACCCTCACCCCCAACCTCGGCGTCGTCGACCTGTCCGCGGAGGAGCGGTTCGTGCTGGCCGACATTCCCGGCCTGATCGAGGGCGCCTCCGAGGGGCTGGGCCTGGGGACGCGCTTCCTGGGCCACGTGGAGCGCTGCGCGGTGCTGATCCACCTGGTGGACGGCACGGGGGAGGACGTGGCGGGGGCCTACCGCACCGTGCGCGGCGAACTCGCCGCCTACGGCGCGGGGCTGGAGGACAAGCCCGAGCTCGTGGCGCTCAGCAAGGCGGACGCCCTCGACCCCGAGCTGCGCGCCCAGAAGCTCGCCGAGCTGTCCGCCGCCGCCGGCCGCCCCGCCGCCCTGGTGTCGGGCGTGGCGGGCGAGGGGGTGCGCGAGCTCCTGCGCGCCGCCCACGGCCGGGTGCTGGCCGCCCGCGCCGACGAGCGCGCCGCCGCGGCGCCCGGCTCCCCGGCCGGCGAGCCCGCCGGGTGGCGGCCCTGACCATGCCGCGCGGAGGTTGAGCGCGTGTGGGTGGCCGGCCCCGCCCGGCGCAGGCCCGCGGCCGGGCGGCCGGGCGCGCTGCGCCTGGGGCTGACCCTGGAGCCCGGCATGCGCGTGGGGCTGTTCGGCGGCAGCTTCGACCCGGCCCACGACGGCCACGCCCACGTGGCGCAGACCGCGCGCGAGCGGCTCGGGCTCGACCGGGTGGTCTGGCTGGTGTCGCCGCAGAACCCGCTCAAGCGCGGCGCCTCCGCCCCCCTGGCCGCGCGCCTGCTCTCCGCCCGGCGCGAGGCGCGCGGCCCCTCCATGATCGTGAGCGACGCGGAAACGCGGCTGGGGTCGGTCTACACCCTCGACACGGTGCGCGCCCTCAAGGCGCGCTTCCCCGGCGTGCGCTTCGTGTGGATCATGGGGGCCGACAACCTGGCGGGCCTGCACCGCTGGCGGGGCTGGACCCAGCTGCTGCACGAGGTTCCGATGGCGGTGGTGGCGCGCCCCGGCGCCCTGCTCAACAGCCGCAGCGCCCCGGCCGCCCGGCGCTTCGCCTTCGCCCGCCGCCCGGCGCGGGAGGCGGCGGCGCTGGCGACCGCGACCGCCCCCGCCTGGACCTACCTCGCCGCCCCGCTCAACCCCGCCTCCTCCACCGCCCTGCGCGCGCGCCTGCTGGACCGGCCGCTGGACGCCGCCGCACCCTGATCCGTGCGGGCGAGTCAAGGCCGCCGGTGGTTGCGCGCGACCGTTCGTGCTACGATCTGTCCTGCATGACCGTCCTGGAGCGCGAGCCGCTGACCGCCGACCCCATCCCCGCCGACCTCCACGCCGAGGCCCTCGAGACGCCGCCCGAAGCGCCCCGGCAGGCGCCCCGGA
>CAXSDV010000034.1:0-18492 GCA_964235945.1 uncultured Caulobacteraceae bacterium | reverse complement strand
CGACGACCGCTTCGACGACTCCGGGCGACCCGCAGGACCTGCAGGCGCTGATCCTGGGCCGGCTGGACGACGACAAGGCCGAGGAGGTGGTCTGCATCGACCTGCAGGGCCTCAGCCCCCTGGCCGACGCCGTGGTGGTGGCCTCCGGCCGCTCCCAGCGCCACGTCGCCGCCATGGCCGACCACCTGCTGCGCACCCTGAAGGACCACGGCCACGGCTCGGTCCCCGTCGAGGGCCTGCCCAACGCCGACTGGGTGCTGATCGACGCGGGCGACGTGATCGTCCACCTGTTCCGCCCGGAGGTCCGCGCCTTCTACCAGATCGAGAAGATCTGGTCGGTGGACGCCCCCCACCGCACCCCCGCCGCCGCCACCTTCTGACGTCGCGGCGCGCCCGGTGCGCGTGACGCTGGCGGCGGTGGGCCGGCTCGGGCGCGGGCCCGAGGCCCAGCTCGTGCAGGACTACTGCGCGCGCGCCACCGCGTCCGGCCGCAGCCTGGGCCTCGGCCCCGTGGAGGTGGTGGAGGTCGAGGCGCGCCGCCCCGGCAAGGCCGCCGAGGCGGAAGCCCTGCGCGCCGCCGCGGGCGAGGGCGCGCTGCTGGTGGCCTGCGACGAGCACGGCCGCGCCCACCCCTCCCGCGCCTTCGCCGCCCGCCTCGCCGACTGGCGCGACGCGGGCGAGCGGCGCCTGGTGTTCCTGCTGGGCGGGGCGGACGGGCTGGACGCCGCGCTCCTGGCCGACGCGCGCGAGCGCCTGGCCTTCGGGCCGCAGACCTGGCCCCACGCCCTGGCGCGCGTCATGCTCGCCGAGCAGGTCTACCGCGCGGCGACCATCCTGGCGGGCTCGCCCTACCACCGCGACTGACCGCGCCCGCGGCGGACGCCGGCGCGGCGACACCGCGGCGCCCGGGCCACGTCACCGAAACGATACGCAATGGTCGCGGGGCGGTGATCCAAACGTAGCCGTTTCGTCGGACCCGCGCCCTAAGCCGCCCCGTCCCCAACAAAACGCGGGGGTTCGGGGATCCGTCACCATGTCGCTCGCCTCCCGTCTGCGCGCCCGCCCGGCGCTCCTGGCGCTCTGGACCGCGCTGGCCCTGTCGAGCGTGGAGGCTGCGGCGGCCCGTGCGGCCGACCGCGCGCCGGGCGCCCCGGCTCCGACCCCCGCCGCCGACGCGCCCGCCGACGTCCCGGCCGCGCCCGCCCAGCCCGACCAGGTCGCCGCCGCGCCCACCACCGAAGTCGTGGTGGTCAGCCAGCGCTCCACCCGCTCGGCGGTGAGCCTTGGGGCGCCGGAGATCCAGAAGCTCCTGCCGGGGATCAATCCGCTCAAGGCCTTGCAGACCCTGCCGGGCGTGCTGTTCGAGAGCTCCGACCCCGTGGGCAACAACGAGCAGAACGAGAGCCTGTTCGTGCACGGCTTCTCCACCCAGCAGTTGGGCTACACCCTGGACGGCGTGCCGCTGGGCGACCAGCAGTACGGCAACTACAACGGCCTCAGCCCCTCGCGCGCGCTCAGCAGCGAGAACGTGTCGGCCGTGACCCTGTCGTCGGGGGCGGGCGCGCTGGGCGTGGCCTCCACCAGCAATCTGGGCGGCGCCATCGAGACCTTCTCGCGCGACCCGTCCAAGGACCGCGACGTCGACATCCGCCAGACCTTCGGCAGCCACGACGACTTCCGCACCTTCGCCCGCTTCGACACGGGGACGTTCGGCGACGGCAACACCCTCAGCCTGTCCTACCTGCGCCAGGACGCGCGCGCCTGGGACTTCGACGGCCATCAGCACGACGACCAGGTCAACGCCAAGTTCGAGCACGAGGGCGTCCACGGCAAGCTGACCGTGTTCCTCGACTGGGACAGCAAGGTCGAGCCCAACGAGGACTCCACCGGCTTCGGCAACCAGGCCGGCGGTTCCGGCCGCTACACGCCCTACACCCGCCCCTTCATCTACCCCAACCTGCAGGCGGGGCTGGACTACCTGAAGACGGGCGCCCTGCCCGGCTCGCCGCCGGTGGCGGCCGGGAATAACTTCTCCAATTACTTCAGCGCCGCCCAGCGCGACGACGACCTGGGCTACGTCAAGTACGAGTGGAACCTGGCGGACGGCATGACCTGGTCCAATCAGGCCTACGGCCATTACGACTTCGGCCGCGGCATCGTGGCGGGGCCGATCAATCAGGCGGGCCTGCCGGGCCTGTTCGGCGCCTACTTCCCGCAACTGGTGGTGGGCGGCACGGGAAGCGCCACCTCGTTGCAGAACATCTCCAACCTGTTCGGCGGTACGGGCTACGAGGTGCGCACCACCGAGTACAAGGTCGCCCGCGGCGGCCTGATCTCCACCTTCGACTGGCGCCTGGGCGACCACCGAATCGAGGCGGGCGTCTGGTACGAGCACAACCGCTCCACCCAGCACCGCGCCTGGTACCCGTTCTCCGACGCCAACGACGACCTGACGCCCTACGACACGCCCCACGGGCCCGCGGTGTTCGAGCAGTACGCCTTCCAGTTCGACACGGACGTGGTGCAGTTCCACCTGCAGGACCAGTGGCGCATCCTGCCCACCCTGTCCCTGCAGGCCGGCTTCAAGACCAGCTACCAGAACGCGGGCGACCAGGTGCTCGTGCAGCAGAAGAACGCGCCCACCGCCAATCCGCCCACCCTGTATCCGACGGGCTCCATCACCACCAGCGAGGGCTTCCTGCCCGAGGTGGGCGCCCTGTGGGAGGTGACCTCCACCGAGCAGGTGTTCGCCAACGTGCAGAAGAACCTGCGCCAGTTCGTCCCCTACGGCGCGGGCTCCAGCTTCTACGGCTCCTCGCCCTGGAGCCTGGGCAGCCAGGCGGCCTTCGACCTGTTCAAGGAGACGGTGAAGCCCGAGACGTCCTGGACCTACGAGGTCGGCGTGCGCACCAACCGGCCGGTGGCGTTCGGGCCGCTGACCTCGGTCCAGGGCCAGGTCAACTACTACCACGTCGATTTCTCGAACCGGCTGTTCAACATCGCCGCGTTCAACTTCATCAACCCGGGGGCGTCCATCCTGGTCAACGTCGGCGGGGTGACCTCCAACGGCGTAGACTTGGCGGCGACGCTCAACCTCGGCCCGCACCTGCACTTCTACGACGGCGTGTCGTACAACAAGTCGACCTACGACTCCGGCTACCGCACGGGCGCCGCGGCGACCCTGGTGCCGACGGGCGGCAAGCAGGTGCCCTTGACCGCGCAGTGGCTGAACAAGACCATCCTGTCCACCAACTTCGGGCCCTTCGAGGCGCAGATCAACGCCGACTACATCGGCGACCGGCCGGCGACCTACCTCAACGACCTGTACATCAAGCCCACCTTCGTTCTCGGGCTGGAGGCGAGCTACAACCTTGCGGGCGCCGTCCCGCCCTGGGCCAAGTCGGCCAAGGTGATGCTCAACATCACCAACCTGGCGGACGAGCACGGCGTGTCCACCGCGGTGGTCACCGGGGCGTCCGGCGGCTACCAGGCCTTCCCGCTGGCGCCGCGCATGGCCTTCGTCACCCTCCAGGCCGACTTCTGATGCGGTCCGCCCCAACGCGCCGCGCCGTGCTGGCCGCCGCCACCGCCGTCTCCACGACCGCCGCCCTTCCCGCCCTGGCCGCCGCCGCGCCCGCCCGGCGGGTGGAGGTGTTCGGCCACCGGGGCGCGTGCGCCTGGTTTCCCGAGCACACGGTGGCCTCCTACCTGCGCGCGGTGGCGGACGGGGCGGACTATGTCGAGCCGGACCTGTGCGTCACCAAGGACGGCGTGCTCGTGGTCCGCCACGAGAACGACATGAGCGAGACCACGGACGTGGCCGCCCACGGCGAGTTCGCCGCGCGGCGCGCCACCAAGACCGTCGACGGCCAGGCGGTGACGGGCTGGTTCACCGAGGACTTCACCCTGGCCGAGATCAAGACCCTGCGCGCCAAGGAGCGCCTGCCCAAGGTGCGCCCGGCCAACACCCTCTGGGACGGCGCCTTCCAGGTCGTGACCTTCGAGGAGATGCTGGAGGTGCTGGCCGCCGAGAGCGCCCGGCGCGGTCGCCCCGTCGGCGTCGTGCCCGAGCTCAAGCACTCCACCTACTTCGCCGCCCGCGGCCTGCCGCTGGAGGACCGCTTCCTCGACGTGCTGGCGCGCCATCGCTACACGCGCACCGCCCCGGTGGAGATCCAGTCCTTCGAGGTCGCCAACCTCAACTACCTGCGCTCCAAGCTCGGCCGGCCGGCCAACGTGCGGCTGATGCAGCTCACGGGCGCGCCCGACCAGCGCCCGGCGGACGTGGCGGCCGCGGGCGGCGCCGCCACCTGGGCGCGGATCACGAGCGCGCCGGGCCTCTTGGAGGTGAAGCGCTACGCCGACGTGGTGGCCCCCAACATCCGCGCGGTGATCCCGCTGGGGCCGGACGGCCGGCTCGCCGCGCCCACGCCCCTGGTGCGCGACGCCCACGCGGCGGGGCTGTTGGTCCACGTCTGGACCTTCCGGCCGGAGAACGTGTTCCTCGCCGCCGACTTCAAGGACGGCGCGGGCGAGGACGCGCGCAACCCGCAAGGGTCGCTGGCGGAGATGCGCCGCTACCTCGCCACCGGGATCGACGGCCTGTTCTCCGACGACCCGGGCCTCGCGCGCCGGGCGGTGGAGCTGCAGGCCGCCGGGTCGCCCCTCAGCGGTTGACCGCCTTCATGCCGGCTTCCGGGTAACGATCGCCCGTCGCCGCCCCCTGCGGGAAGGCGCGCTCCAGGGCGGCCAGGTCGTCGGGGGTGAGCACGAGGTCGGCGGCGGCGAGGTTCTCCTCCAGGTAGCGCACCTTCTTGGTGCCCGGGATCGGCAGCACGTGCTCGCCGCGCGACAGCACCCAGGCCAGGGCCAACTGGCTCGGCGTGCACCCCTTGGCCTCGGCGAGGCGGCGCACCTGCGCCACCAGCTCCAGGTTCTTGGCGAAGGCTTCTCCCTGGAAGCGCGGCGCGTTGCGGCGGTAGTCGTCCGGCTCCAGGTCGTCGGGCGAGGTGATCGCCCCGCTGAGGAAGCCGCGTCCGAGCGGGCTGTAGGGCACGAAGCCGATGCCGAGCTCGTCCAGCAGCGGCATGATCTCCGCCTCCGGCTCGCGCGACCACAGGGAGTACTCGGTCTGCAGCGCGGTGATGGGGTGCGTGGCGTGGGCGCGGCGGATGGTGTCGGGCGCGGCTTCCGACAGCCCCAGGAAGCGCACCTTGCCCGCCTGCACCAACTCGGCCATGGCCCCCACCGTCTCCTCGATGGGCGTCTTGGGGTCGACCCGGTGCTGGTAGTACAGGTCGATGGTCTCGACCTTCAGGCGGCGCAGGCTGTCCTCGCACGCTTGGCGCACATAGGCGGGGTCGCCGCGCACCCCCGTGGGCTTGCGGTCCGGCCCCCAGCTGTTGGCGAACTTGGTGGCGATGAACACGCGGTCGCGCACGCCGCGGAGCTCGCGGCCGACCAGCTCCTCGTTGTCGCCCTGGCCGTACATGTCGGCCGTGTCGAAGAAGGTGACGCCCAGCTCCACCGCCCGGTGCAGGGTGCGCGCGCTCTCCTCCTCGTCGCGGCCGCCGTAGAAGGCGCTCATGCCCATGCAGCCCAGGCCCAGGGCGGAGAGTTCGGGGCCGTCGCGGCCCAGGGTGCGCGTCTTCATGGGGGAGGAGCTTTCGGCGGGGGTCGGGCGTGTCAACTCGCGGCGGGCGGGCGCGATCCTTCCCGCCGCATGGGTGCGGCCGGGCGCGGGTGCTAGGACGGCGGGCATGTGCTCCCGGCGCCGGCCCTCCGCGATGTGCGCGGCGCTCGCGGCGGCGGCGGCGCTGCCCGCCGCCGCCGCCGCCGCCGCCGCTCCGCGCGACGCTCCCCGCGTCCGGCGCGAGTCCGTCCGGCTGGCGGGGGAGCTCGTGCGGGCGGGGGCGCGGGAGGCCCAGGGCCGCCGCGACCTGGTGGCCGCGGGGTTGCGCCTGCAGGCGGTGGACGCGCGCGAGCAGGCGCTGGCCGCCCGGATCGGGGCCAACCGCACCGAGCTGATCCGCCTGCTGGGGGCCTTGGAGCGCTGGCGCTCGGACCCCCCGCCCGCCCTCCTGGTGGCGCCCCGGCGCGCGGCGGACGCGGCGCGCGGGGCCCTGCTCATGCGCGCCATCACCCCGGAGCTGGAGCGGCGCGCGCGCGACCTGTCCGCCCAGGCCGCGTCCCTGCGCCGGGCGCGCCGCAGCGCGGCGGAGGCGGACGCGGAGTTCTTCGCCGCCGAGAGCGCCGCCGCCGACCGCCGGGCGCAGGTGGACGCGCTGAGCCGGCGCAAGGCCGCCCTGGACGCGGCGCTGCTGTCGCCCGAGGAGCGCGAGGCCCAGGAGCGCGCGCGCCGGCTCGCCGCCGGGGGCCTGGGCCCCCTCGCGGCGGGGCTGGCGGGCGACGCTCCCGCCGTCCCCGCCGGACCGCCCGCGCGCCTGCTGCCCCCCGTGGAGGGCGCGCCCGTGCTGGGCTGGGGCGCGCCCTGGCCCGGGCGCGGCGCCGCGCGCGGCCTCGCCTGGAACGCCGGGTCAGGAGAGATGGTGCTGGCCCCCGCGGTGGGCCGGGTGGAGTATGCGGGGCCGCTCAAGGGCTGGCGCCTAGTGGCCATATTGCGGCTGGAGGGCGACTGGCGCCTGGTGCTGGCGGGGCTGCAGACGGTCACCGCCGCCCCCGGCTCGGACGTGGCGGCGGGCCAGCCGCTCGGCCGCGCCGCGGTGCGCTCCTCCCACGGGCCCGCCCCGCGGGACGCGCCGCCGCCCGAACTCTACGTCGAACTGCGCCACGGGGTGGAGCCGGTGGACCCCACGCGCTTGTTCGCCGCCGCCGGCGCCTCCGCCACGGCCCGGGGCGCGGCCCGGGATGTGGGTCGGGGCGTCCGCCGGCCCTGATCGCGCCGGAAAAGGGAGCGGCGGCGGCGCGGGCGTACTATGTTGTGCGCGCCGTCGTTCGAGGTCTCCATGCGCAAGCTGATCCTGGTGGGTGCGTCCACCTTCGCCCTGGGCGCGGCGTGCATGGCCTTCGCCCAGCAGGGGGCGGCCGCCTCCCAGCCCCACGCCGAAACCTACAAGATGCTCGAGCTGTTCGGCGACGTGCTGACCACCGTGAAGAAGCAGTACGTCGCCCCCGTGGACGACAAGAAGCTGATCCAGGCGGCCATCGACGGCATGCTGACCTCGCTCGACCCCCACTCGGGCTATCTCGCCCCGGCCGAGTACGGCGACATGCGCGACACCACCCGCGGCGACTACGGCGGCTTGGGCATCGTCGTGCAGGGCGAGGAGGGGGCGATCAAGATCGTCTCGCCCATGGACGGCTCGCCCGCCGCCCGCGCGGGCCTGCGCGCCGGCGACTACATCACCGCCATCAACGGCCAGAGCCTGCAGGGCCAGCCGCCCACCCAGGCGATCAAGTCCATGCGCGGCCCGGTGGGCGAGGCCGTCACCCTCACCATAGCGCGCGACCGCAAGGACCCCTTCACCGTGCGCATCGTGCGCGAGGTGATCGACATCCACACCGTGTCGCACCACGTGGAGGGCGACGTCGGCTACCTGCGCGTGTCGGGTTTCGACGAGAAGACCGGGACCGAGACCACCGCCGCCATCCGCGACCTCAAGCAGAAGCTGCCCCACATGAAGGGGCTGGTGCTCGACCTGCGCGGCAACCCCGGCGGCTTGGTGGACAGCGCCGTGGAGGTCGCCGGCGACTTCCTGGACGGCGGCGAGATCGTCAGCCAGCGCGGCCGCGACCCGCGCGACATCCAGCGCTACAACGCCCACCCGAACGGCGACCTGCTGCGCGGCACGCCCGTGGTGACCTTGATCAATTACGGCTCGGCCTCCGCCGCCGAGATCGTGGCGGGCGCCCTGAAGGACCGCGGGCGCGCCATCACCATCGGCCTGACCAGCTTCGGCAAGGGCTCGGTGCAGACCGTGCTGCCGCTGCGCGGCGGCGAGGACGGCGCGCTCAAGCTCACCACCGCGCGCTACTACACCCCCTCGGGCGCCTCCATCCAGAAGACGGGGATCGTTCCCGCCATGCAGGTGGCCAGGAACCGCGAGGAAGCGCAGCTCGTCTCGGACGAGGCCAAGTTCGACCTGTCGGAGGCCAGCTACAAGAACGCGCTCGACTCCCAGGAGGGCCGGGTGCGCAAGGTGTCCACCGACATCGAGGTGCCCCCCGCGGCGGGCGACCACTCGCTGGACGAGCGGCCGCGCGACGAGAAGCGCGCCCTGCTGACCGGGCCCGACTCGGTGCTGGTGCCCGGCGAGCGCGACGATCCGGCCAAGGATTTCCAGCTCCAGCGCGCGTTGGACGTGCTGCACTTCGGCGGGGTCCAGCAGGCGGAGGCGGCGCGGCCCGCGGCCGTGTTCGATCCTCCCAAGCCCCAGTTCGCCCTGGCCACGCCCCCCGCGGGGCCCCTGCACGGGGGCAAGCCGGGGGTGGTGACGTCGGCCGCGGGCGCCAAGGCCGCGACATCCCCCAACGCTCCGGCGGCCAAGCTCGCGCCGCCCGAGAAGATCGGCCCGAGCCGGCCCGCCCCCGCCGTGGCGGTCCCGCCGCGCTGAGGGCGTTGTCGACGCGGGGGCCTAGCGGTTCCCGCGTCCTTCCAGATCGCCCAGCGGGCCCTCGTAGCCCGTCAGCCGCCAGACGCCGCCCTCGTCGTTGAAGTCGAACACGCACGGCCCGCCCCGGGCGGTGGACACGCACACCCGCCCGTCGCCCACCGGCCGCACCAGGGTGGAGATGGCGAAGGCGCCGGGGATCGGCTTGGCCGGGTCGTAGCCGAAGCGCACCGCCTCCGCGCGGAACACCGCCGGCTGGACAAGGGCGTCCACGCCGAGGTCCACCAGCGGCCCCGCCAGCGCCGCCCCCAGGGTGGCGAGGCTGCCCGTCCCGTGGTCGCGCGCGGTCTCGCC
Organism: uncultured Caulobacteraceae bacterium; assembly: GCA_964235945.1. GTDB lineage: Bacteria > Pseudomonadota > Alphaproteobacteria > Caulobacterales > Caulobacteraceae > JASLDZ01. The sequence continues at coordinate 9,568 of CAXSDV010000034.1, read as the reverse complement.
CAGCACGCGTGAGCGCAGCTGCACCTTGAGCGCGGGCCGGTCCACGTGGGCGTCGAACCCCGCCCGGTCGCCGTCGCGCACCGCCACCAGGAAGGCGTGCACGTCGTGCGCCGCCTCCAGCCGGGGCACGGTGGCGCAGGCGGCGAGGAGGCCGGCGGCGACGAGGGGGGTGAGGAGGCGCAGGCGCATGGGCGTCAGTCTAGCGGAGGAGGAGGGCGCCGGTCGACGCCCGCCGCCCTCGGCCGCGTCAGGCGGGCTCGGCCTCCAGCGTGGGATAATCGACATAGCCTTCCGGTCCCCGGCTGTACCAGGTCTTGGCGTCGTCCCGATTCAGGGGCGCGCCCGCCCGGATGCGCGCGGGCAGGTCCGGGTTGGCCAGGAAGGTGCGGCCGAAGGCGATCGCGTCCGCATGGCCGGCGTCCAGCTCCGCCTGGGCGCCCGCCCCGTCATAGTCCGAGTTGAGCACCAGCGGGCCGTCGAACACCGCCCGGATCGCCGGCGCGACCGGGGGCACGGACGCCTTGCCGAAGGTGCCCTGCGGCCCGGGCTCTCGCAGCTCCAGGAAGGCGATCCCGATGGACGACAGCACGCGCGCGGCCTGCGTGAAGATCGACACGGGATCGCTGTCGTCCGTGCCCTGGACATCGCCGTTGGGCGACAGGCGCACGCCCGTGCGGTCCGCCCCGGCCACCCCGGCCACCGCCTCGACCACCTCGCGCATGAGGCGCGCGCGGTTCTCCACCGACCCGCCGTAGGCGTCCGTGCGCAGGTTGGTCTTGTCGCGCAGGAATTCGTCGATGAGGTAGCCGTTGGCGGCGTGCACCTGCACCCCGTCGAAGCCGGCGGCGAGCGCGTTGCGCGTGGCGCGGCGGTAATCCTCGAGCAGGCGCGGGACCTCCTCCACCTCCAGGGCGCGCGCCTGCGCATAGGGCGCGCGGCCGTCGTAGGTGTGGGCCTGGTCGGGCGCGGTGGTGGCGGAGGCGGAGACGGGCTCGGCCCCGCCCAGGAAGCTCGGGTGCACCATGCGGCCCATGTGCCAGAGCTGCGCCACGATGCGCCCGCCCGCGGCGTGCACGGCGGCGACCACGGGCTTCCACGCCTGCGTCTGCTCGTCGGTCCACAGGCCCGGCGCGTAGGGCCAGCCCAGCCCCTCCTGGCTGATCCCCGTCGCCTCGCTGATGATCAGCCCGGCCGAGGCGCGCTGGGCGTAGTACTGCGCCATCACTTCAGTCGGCACGTGTTCGCGGGTGGAGCGGCCGCGGGTCAACGGGGCCATCAGGATGCGGTTGGGGGCGGCGATCGCGCCCAGGCGGATCGGGTCGAACAGGGTGGGCATGGGGGGCTCCGAACGTCGAGGCCGAGCGCCCCTGTCCGACGCCTTATGTCGAGTGCGCGAGCGGCGACCGCCACCGCCGCCGCGCCGTTTTCCTCTGGCGCGGCGTGCAGCTCGGCTGAACGCGAAAGGGCGCGGACATCTCGGCCCGCGCCCCTTCGCGTCTCGTGGACCGCGCGGCGGTCAGAGCGTGCGCTTGACCTCTTCCAAGGTGAAGCACTCGATCTGGTCGCCTTCCTTCAGGTCCTGGAAGTTCTGGAAGCCCAGGCCGCACTCCTGGCCGCTGATCACCTCGCCCACGTCGTCCTTGAAGCGCTTGAGCGTCTGCAGCACGCCCTGCTCCATGATGACCACGTCGTTCCTGATGATGCGGGTGCGGGCGCCGCGGCGCACCACCCCGTCGTTCACGCGGCAGCCGGCGATCTTGCCGACCTTGGTGATGTCGAACACCTGCAGCAGGGTCGCGTTGCCGAGCCAGGTCTCGCGCTGGATGGGCGAGAGCAGGCCCGAGAGCACGCCCTTCATGTCGTCCAACAGGTCGTAGATGATCGCATAGTAGCGAATCTCCACGCCCTCGCGCTCGGCCAACTGGCGCGCCTGCGCCGAGGCGCGGACGTTGAAGCCCAGGATCGGGCAGTTCGCCCCCTTGGCCAGCAGCACGTCGCTCTCGGTGATGCCGCCGGCGCCCGAGTGGATGATGCGCGCGCGCACCTCCTCGTTGCCGAGCTTCTCGAGGCTGGTGACGATGGCCTCGGCCGAGCCCTGCACGTCCGCCTTCACGATCAGCGGCAGCTCGCTCACCTTCTTGGCGGAGAGCTTGGCCATCATGTCGGCGAGGGATCCGCCGGCGCCCACGGGGGCCACCTGCTTCTCGCGGCGCACGCGGTCGCGGTACTCGGTCAGCTCACGGGCGCGCGCCTCGTTCTCCACCACGGCGAAGGTGTCGCCGGGGGAGGGCGGCTGGTCGAGGCCCAGGATCTCCACCGGGGTGGCGGGGCCCGCTTCCTTGAGCTGCTCGTTGCGCTCGTTGACCAGCGCGCGGACCTTGCCCCAGGCGGAGCCCGCCACGACGATGTCGCCGCGCTTGAGCGTGCCGCGGTCCACCAGCACGGTGGCCACCGGGCCGCGGCCCTTGTCGAGCTTGGCCTCGATGATCGAGCCCTCCGCCGAGCGGGCGGGGTTGGCGCGCAGGTCCATCACCTCCGCCTGCAGGCCGATCGCCTCCAGGAGGTCGTCCAGGCCCAGCTTCTGGGTGGCCGAGACCTCGATGATCTGCGTCTCGCCGCCCAGGCTCTCGGCCACGATCTCGTACTGCAGCAGTTCGTTGACCACCTTGGTGGGGTCGGCGTCGGGCTTGTCGATCTTGTTGACCGCCACGATGATCGGCGCGCCCGCGCTCTTGGCGTGGTTGATCGCCTCCACCGTCTGCGGCTTCACCCCGTCGTCTGCCGCCACCACCAGGATGACGATGTCGCCCACGTTGGCGCCGCGGGCGCGCATGGCGCTGAAGGCGGCGTGGCCGGGGGTGTCGAGGAAGGTGGCGACGTTGCCGTCGGCGGTGGTCACCTGGTAGGCGCCGATGTGCTGGGTGATGCCGCCGTGCTCGCCCTTGGCCACGTTGGTGGTGCGCAGGGCGTCGAGCAGCGAGGTCTTGCCGTGGTCGACGTGGCCCATCACCGCCACCACCGGGGGCCGGGGCAGGGTGTCGGTCTCGGCGTCGGCCTCGGCGATGAAGCCGGTTTCGACGTCGCTCTCGGACACGCGCTTGACCGTGTGGCCGAACTCGGACGCGATCAGCTCCGCCGTGTCGGCGTCCAGCACGTCGTTGATGGTCATCATCGCGCCCTGGCGCATCATGTACTTGATGATGTCCACGCCGCGCACGGCCATGCGCTGGCCCAACTCCTGCACGGTGATGGCGTCGGGCACCACCACCTCGCGGGCCACGCGCGACTGCTCGCCCGGGCCGCCGCCGCGGCGCTTCTCACGCTCGCGTTCGCGGGCCCGGCGCACGGACGCCAGCGAGCGCATGCGGTCGCCGCCCTCGCCGGAGGCCGACTGGATGGTCAGCCGTCCTTCGCGGCGGACGGGCGTGCCCTTGGAGCGGTTCAGCGTGCTGCGCGGGGGCGCGGCCTTGCCGGGACCGCCGGGGCCGCCGGGGCCCGTGCGGCGCGGCGCGTCGTCGTCGTCCCGGCCCGCGGGGCGGGCGAAGCCCGAGCGCGGAGCCGCGGTGCGGGTGGTCTTGGTGATCTCGGGCGCGGAGGGCGCGGCCGAAGGGCGGTTGGAGTAGATGGGCGGCCGGCCGGCGCCGGGGCCGCCGGGGCGCGGACCCACCGGGCGCGGCTGCACCGCCGAATAGCGCACGGTCTCGCCCTCGCGCGTCGGACGCGGTCCGCGGTCGCCGTAGGGACGGTCGGCTTGCGGGCGGTCGCCGCCGGGCCGGGGCCCGCGGTCGCCGTAGCCGCCGCTCGGGCCGCCCGGACGGGGGCCTCGGTCGCCGTAACCGCCGGCGGGAGCGCCGCCGGGGCCGCCCGCGGGCCGGGGGGACATGCGGTCGCCGTAGTTGGGGCCGCCGGCCGGGCGCGCGCCCGCGGCGGGGCGGTCGCCGTAGCCGCCCTCGCGGCGCGGGCCCTCGTAAACGCGGCCTTCGGGCAGGCGGCTGTTCTCCGACCGGCCGGTGTCCGTGCGCGAGGGGCCTTCGCGGCGGGGGGTGACGGGGGTGCGCGGCGCGTCCTCCCGGCGAACCTCGCCGCGCACGCCGAACGGGCGCGCGGGTTCGGGCGGCCGGGCGGGCGCGGGCGCGGGACGGGGCGCGGCCGGAGCCGCCGCCGTCACCGGCCGCGGCGCGACGGGCGCGGCGGGCGCCGCAGCCGCGGGGGAGGCCGCCGCCGCGGGAGCGACGGGCGCCGCCGGAGCCGGGGCGGCGGGAGTCCGGGCGACCGGGGCCGGAGCCTGGGCTTCGACGGCGGGGGCGGGCGTCGGGGCGGGGACCGGCGCGGGCTTGGGGGCGGCGGCCGCCCGTGCGGCCTCCTGGGCGCGCGCTTCCGCGTCGCGGACGCGCTGCTGCTCGGCGGCGACGCTGCGCTGCTCGTCCGTGCGGCGCTGGTCGGCGGCGCGGGCCGCGTCCAACGCGCGCTGACGCGCTTCCTGCTCGCCGGCCGACAAACCGCCGGCGCGGGAGGACGCGGGCGCGGAGGGCGCGCGCGCCGCATCCGCCGAACGCGGCGCGGCGTCCCGGGGCGGGGCGGCGGGCGCGGGCGGACGCGGCGCCCCGGCGCCGGCGGGGGGCGAGCCCGGGGCGCGGGCGCGCTTGGTCTCCACCACCACCGTCTTGGTGCGGCCATGGCTGAAGCTCTGCTTCACCGTGCCCGCGGACACGGACGAGCCGCCGCGCGGAGCCAGGGTGAGCGGGCGACGCCCGCCCCCGCCCTGTCCGTCGCCGCCGCCGTTGCCGCCGTTGTTGTCGCCCGTGTCGCTCATACGCTCGCTTTTTTCAGCCGCGGCCGGGTGTGGAAGGCCGGCGGTGCATGCATAAACATCAAGGGGCGCGAACGATTCGCATCGCTCCGCCCCGCCTAAACCGCCCCCTCGCGCCAGTTCTCGGGAACCAGGGGGCGGAAACCGTTCAACCGCCGGACGTCGAGTGTCCAGCGCGCGGCGCCTCGCCCTGAAAGGAGGCCGAGGTGTATCACATTCTCCAGGCCCAGGGCCAACCCCAGTTGCTCCGAATCGAAGGCCGCGAACACCTCCGGAGGCCGGGATGCGCGCCCCACGTGCTGGAGCATCTTGCGGCGGCCGTCGGCGGCCCCGTCCGAGGCCTCCACCAGCCAGGCGGCGCGCCCCGCGCCGATCGCGGCGGCCGTTTTCTCAAAACCCGAGATAAGCTCGCCCGCCCGGCGCGCAAGGCCGAGCCCGGCCAGCAGGCGCCCGAGCAGCAGGCGCTCCACCCGGTCGGGAAGGTCGGCGGGCGCCTTGAGTTTCGTCTTGGCCGAGCGCGAGAAGCCGTCGCGGCGCACCGCCTGCGCCACCGCTTCGCGCCGCGCCTCCACCCACAGGCCGCGCCCGGGCAGGCGGGCGCCCAGGTCGGGCGTGACCTCCCCGTCCGGCCCGGCGGCGAAGCGGATCAGCCGCGCCTCGTCCATCACCTCGCCGGAGACGAGGTCGCGGCGCTGGCGCGAGGCCTGCGCGTGGGTGCGCGGGCCGCCCTCGGCCGGTTCGCCTTCGGCTTGCGGGTCGGCGGCCGCGTCCGTCACCGGGGGCGCCGCATGTCGAACAGCCGGTCCACCTCCGCGTAATCGCCGCGGCCGCCGCAGCGGGCGATGGGCCGCGCCCCGGCCGTGTCGAAGACGCCGTCGCGCAGGTGCTCGACGCGCACGTGCACGCCCACCACCTGGCCGATCACCAGGGTGTAGCCCGCGTCCGTCCCGTCCAGCGCCTCCAGCGGCAGGATCCGTGTCACTCGGCATTCCAGGGCGGCGGGGGAGAGCGCCACCCGCGGGGGCCGCACCAGGCGGCTGGGCGCCGCCTCCAGTCCCGCGTGGGCCATCTCGTCCACCCCGTGCGGCAAGGGGTCGGAGGTCGCGTTCATCGCCTCCGCCAGCGGGCGGGTGGCCAGGCTCCAGACGAACTCGCCCGTTTCCTCGCAGTTCGCCAGCGTATCCTTCCGGCCGGCGGCGGAGAAGGCCAGCAGGGGCGGCTTGTCGCCCACCGCGTTGAAGAAGCTGTAGGGGGCGAGGTTGACCCGCCCCCCCGCGTCGACCGTGGAGATCCAGCCGACCGGGCGCGGAGCCACGATCGACTTGAACGGGTCGTGCGCCAGGCCGTGCCCCAGGGCCGGCTCGTAGAAGTGCACCGCGTCCGTCATGGCGGGAGGACCGGGCCCGGCGCGGCGGCCGGGCCCGTGGGCCCTCAGCCCTCGTCCGCGGGGACGGCGGGCGCGGCGCCGTCGGCGTCGGGCTCCAGCTCGGCGTCGGGCTCGACCTGCTCGGCGTCGGCCGTGTCGGCGTGTCCCGCGAACAGCTCGTCCGCTTCCGACAGGGGCTGCGCCTCCGGCTCGGGCTCGACGTCCGAGCCGTCGTCCTCGATCCAGCCCGCGGCGACCCGCGCGCGCAGGATCAGCCGCTCGGCGGCCTCCTGGTCGAGCTCGAAGCGCTCCAGGGCGCCCGTCACCCGCACGCGCTCGGCGCCGCGCTGCTCGTAGCCGCCGCGCAGTTCGTCGGTGGACAGGTCCGCCAGATCCTCCACGCTCTTGGCGCCCGCCTCGCCCAAGGCCACCGCCATGGGCAGGGTGATCCCGCGGATGGCGAGCACGCCGTCCTCCACCCCCAGCTCACGGCGGCGGGCGTCGTGCTCGGCGGCCTCGCGCTCCAGGTATTCGCGGGCGCGCGCCTGCAGCTCGGCGGCGGTCTCCTCGTCGAAGCCCTCGATGTCGGCGACCTCCTGCTCGTCGACGTAGGCCACGTCCTCCACCGACGCGAAGCCCTCGGTGACCAGGAGCTGGGCGATGGTCTCGTCCACGTCCAGCGCCTCCATGAACAGCTGGGTGCGCTCGGCGAATTCGCGCTGGCGGCGCTCGCTGTCCTGGCTCTCGGTGTTGATGTCGATCTGCCAGCCGCAGAGCTGGGAGGCGAGGCGCACGTTCTGCCCCCGGCGGCCGATGGCGAGCGAGAGCTGCTCGTCGGGCACCACCACTTCGACGCGGCCGTCCTCCTCGTCCATCACCACCTTGGAGACTTCGGCGGGGGCCAGGGCGTTGACCAGGAAGGTCGCCTCGTCCGGGTTCCACTGGATGATGTCGATCTTCTCGCCGCCGAGCTCGGCCACCACCGCCTGAACGCGGGAGCCGCGCATGCCCACGCAGGCGCCCACCGGGTCGATGGAGTTCTCGTTGGAGAGCACGGCCATCTTGGCGCGGCTGCCCGGGTCGCGCGCCACCGCGCGGATCTCGATCACCCCGTCGTAGACCTCCGGCACCTCCTGGGCGAACAGCTTGGCCAGGAAGCCGCCGTGGGCGCGCGACAGCATGATCTGCGGGCCCTTGTTCTCGCGACGCACGTCGTAGATGTAGGTGCGGATGCGGTCGCCCACGTTGAAGGTTTCGCGCGGGATCGACTGGTCGCGGCGCATGATGCCCTCGCCGCGGCCCAGGTCGACGATGGTGTTGCCGTACTCCACGCGCTTGACCACCCCGTTGATGATCTCGCCGACGCGGTCCTTGAACTCCTCGTGCTGGCGCTCGCGCTCGGCGTCGCGCACCTTCTGCATGACGACCTGACGCGCCATCTGCGTCTGCACGCGGCCGAACTCGAAGGGCGGCAGCACCTCCTCGTAGATCTTGCCGACCTCCGCGTCCTTGTAGAGGCGCTTGGCGGCGGTGACGCCGATGCGGCCCACGGGCCCCTTCAGCGGCTCGCCGTTCTCGTCCAGCTCCGGTTCGACGATGATCTCGCCGTCGGGCTCGACCAGGGCGTCCGGCTCGTCCTCCACCACGGTGAGGTAGCGCTTGAGCGCCAGCTCGCCGGTCTTGGGATCGATCTTGGCGCGGATGTCGTGCTCGGCGCCGTAGCGCGACTTGGCGCCCTTCTGGATCGCCTCCTCGATGGCCTCGATCACGATCTCGCGCTCGATGGACTTCTCGCGCGCGACCGCGTCGGCGATCTGCAGGAGCTCCAGCCGGTTGGCGGAAATGCCGGTCGCCATCAGGCGTCCTCCTCGTCGTGGTCGTCGGGTTGGATGTGGGGATCGTCTTGGCCGTCCGCCGCCAAGCGCGCGGCGCGCGCCTCGGCCCCGCGGCGCATCAGCTCGTCGGTGAGCGAGAGCTTGGCTTCGGTGATCCAGGCGAAGGGGATCATGGCGGTCTCCGCTTCGCCCTCGAGGTCGAGGCCGATCATGTCGCCCTCGGTTCCGGCCAGCAGGCCCTTGAAGCGCTTGCGCCCCTCGGCCAGCCGGTCGAGCTCCAGGCGCGCCTCGTAGCCCTGGTAGGTGTCGAAGTCCGCAAGGCGCGTCAGCGGGCGGTCGATGCCGGGGGAGGAGACCTCCAGCCGGTACTCGCCCGACACCGGGTCGGCGGCGTCCAGCACCTCCGACAGCGCGCGCGAGAGCTGGGCGCAGTCGTCGATCTCCATCTCGCCGTCGCCGGAGTCGCCGCGGGCGCGCTCGCCCATGATCTGCAGGGTGCGCGCCTTGGCCCCGCCGCCCGTCAGGCGCAGGCGCACGATGGCGTAGCCCGCCGCCTCCGCGACGGGGTCCAGCAGTTCGAGCAGTTGTCGGTCTTCGGGGGTCTTGCCGCGCAAGGCGGGGCTCCTGGGGGCCGGAAAATCCGGGTCAAAGAAAAAGCGGCGGCCAACCCTTCCCGGGAGGGAGGGGGCCGCCGCTCGAAGCGTCGGGGACGCGTTCGGACGATGTGAGGCCGATATAGCGCGCCCGGCCGCCCCCCGCCAGCCCTCCCGCTCGCCCGGGAGGGGTGCGCCCTTCCGCACCGGGGCGTTCCGGTCCATAGACGTTCGCCATCAGCGACCTTTCGTCACGCGAGACCGTATGGACCTCTCCAAGATCCCCACCGGCAAGAACCCGCCGCACGACCTGTACGCCGTCATCGAGATCCCCCAGGGCGGGGAGCCGGTGAAGTACGAGCTCGACAAGGAGAGCGGCGCCATCTTCGTGGACCGCTTCCTGCACACGGCCATGTTCTACCCGGCCAACTACGGCTTCATCCCCCATACGCTGGCCGACGACGGCGACCCCATGGACATCATGGTGGTGAGCCAGACGCCGGTGGTTCCGGGCGCGGTGATCCGCTGCCGGCCGGTGGGCGTGCTCAAGATGACGGACGAGGCGGGCGGCGACGAGAAGATCCTGGCGGTGCCCGTCGACAAGCTCCACCCGTCCTACGGCGACGTGAAGAGCTGGACCGACCTGCCCAAGATCCTCACCGAGCAGATCGCCCACTTCTTCCAGCACTACAAGGACCTGGAGAAGAACAAGCGCGTGGACATCTCCGGCTGGGGCGACGCGGAGGAGGCGGCCAAGCTGATCGTCGAGTCCATCGACCGCTTCAAGTCGGAAGCCGACGAGACGGCCAAGTACCCGAGCCTGGCGGACGCGGGCGAAGGCGAAGTCTAGAACGGCGGCGGACCGGCGTGCGGACCGGCGCGGGTCGTTCGCCGGTCGCGCCTTCTCGTTCGCGGCCGCCGCGACCTAACTCCGGGCCCGCAGCGTCGCCACACACGCTGGCGA
>CAXSDV010000033.1:18983-29956 GCA_964235945.1 uncultured Caulobacteraceae bacterium | reverse complement strand
CAAGGAGAGCCCCCGTCAGTGCGCCTCGTCCCAGTTCCCCGCCGCCTTGGCGTCGACCTCCAGCGGCACGCTGAGCGCCACCGCCGGCTCGGCCGCCGCGCTCATCACGCGGCGCGCCACCGCGCAGACCGCGTCCGCCTCCGTGGCCGGGGCCTCGAACACGAGTTCGTCGTGGACCTGCAGCAGCATGCGCGCCTCCAGCCCCTCGGCGGCGAGGGCGGCGGGCATGCGGACCATGGCGCGGCGGATGATGTCGGCCGCGGCGCCCTGGATGGGGGCGTTGATGGCGGCGCGCTCGGCGGCCTGGCGCTGGCCCACGCCCTTGGCGCGGATGTCGGGCACGTGGATGCGCCGGCCGAACAGGCTGACGACGTAGCCGTGCTCGCGCACGAAGGCGCGCGTGAGGTCCATGTAGTCGCGGATGCCGGGGAAGCGCTCGAAGTAGGTCTTGATGTAGGCCCCGGCCTCCTCCTGGGAGATGCCGAGCTGGTTGGAGAGCCCGAAGGCGGAGATGCCGTAGACGATGCCGAAGTTGATCGCCTTGGCGCGGCTGCGCACTTCGCTGGGCATGCCCTCCACCGGCACGCCGAACATCTCGCTGGCGGTGCGCGCGTGGATGTCCACCCCGTCGCGGAACGCCTGCTTGAGCTGGGGGATGTCGCCGATGTGGGCCAACAGGCGCAGCTCGATCTGGCTGTAGTCCGCCGACACCAGCACGCGGCCCGGCGGGGCGACGAACACGGTGCGCAACTGGCGGCCCACCTCGGTGCGGATGGGGATGTTCTGCAGGTTGGGCTCGGTGGCCGACAGGCGCCCGGTGGTGGTCGAGGCCAGCATGAAGGTGCAGCGCACCCGGCCGTCGCGCTTGTCGGCCGCGTAGATCAGCGCGTCGGCGTAGGTGCCCTTCAGCTTGGTGATCTGGCGGTGTTCGAGGATGGCCAGCGGCAGGGGGTGGCCGGCCGCGCCCAACGCCTCCAGCGTGTCCGCGTCGGTGGACCAGGCGCCCGTGGCGGTCTTGCGCCCGCCGGGCAGGCCGAGTTCGCCGAACAGCACGTCGCCGATCTGCTTGGGGGAGCCCAGGTTGAACGGCCGCCCCGCCAGGGCGTGGGCCTCGGCCTCGCGCTCGGCGATCTTGAGGCCGAACTCGTGGGACAGGCGGCGCAGCCGCTCGGGATCGACGAGGATCCCCTCGCGCTCCATGGCCGCCAGCACCGGCGGCAGGGGGCGCTCCAGCGTCTCGTAGACGGTGACGAGGCGCTCGCGCACGAGGCGGGGCTTGAGCAGCGCGTGCAGCCGCAGCGCCAGGTCGGTCTCCTGGGCGGCGTAGCGCGTGGCGGCGGAGAGCTCCACCTGGCCGAAGGCGACCTGCTTCTGGCCGACCCCCGCCACCTGCTTGTAGGGGATGGGCGTGTGGCCCAGGTGCAGCGCGCTGAGCTCGTCCAGCCCGTGGCCGTGCAGCCCGCCCTCCAGCGTGTAGGAGATCAGCTGCACGTCGTCGAAGGGCGCGCAGGTGACGCCGTTCGCCTGTAGGGCGCGCAGGGCGGGCTTGAGGTTGTGCCCGACCTTGAGCACGCCGGGGGCCTCCAAGAGCGGCTTGAGCTTGGCCAGCGCGAGCGCCGGGTCGAGCTGGCGCCAGCCCTCCCCCGCGTCCGTGTCCGACAGCTCCAGCCCGCCCGTGTCGGCCTGGGGCCGCGCGCAGTGGGAGAGCGGCAGGTAGGCCGCCTCACCCGGCGCCACCGCCAGCGACACGCCGTAGAGGCCGTTCTCGCCGCAGGCCGCGTCCGTCTGCACCGCCACGGCGACCACGCCCGCCGCGTGGGCGGCGGCGATCAGCGCGTCCAGCGCCGCCTCGTCCTGGATCAAGAGGTGGCGCGCGGCGTCGATCTCCACCGCCTGGGGGGCGGGGGCGGGGCCGGGACGCCCCCCCGGGCCGGAGAAGCCGCCCGCGTGGGGCGGGGTGGCGGGCGAGGCGGGCGTGTGGCCCGCCGACACGCGCCGGGCCAGGCCCTTGAACTCCATCGATTCTAAAAAGGCGGCGAGCACGCCGGCGTCGAAGGGGCGCACGGCCAGGTCGTCCAGCGGCGCGGGCAGGGGCGCGTCGTCGGCCAAGCGCACGAGCTCGCGCGACATGCGCACCTGGTCGGCGAAGTTGATCAGCGTCTCGCGGCGCTTGGGCTGCTTGATCTCGCCCGCGCGGGCCAGCAGCGTGTCGAGGTCGCCGTACTCGGCCAGGAGCTGGGCGGCGGTCTTGATGCCGATGCCCGGCGCCCCCGGCACGTTGTCGACGCTGTCGCCCGCCAGCGCCTGGATGTCGACCACGTGCTCGGGGCCCAGGCCGAACTTCTCGATCACCTCGGCGCGGCAGATCTTCTTATCCTTGACCGGGTCGAGGAGGCAGATCTGCTCGTTCACGAGCTGGTACAGGTCCTTGTCGGAGGAGACGATCACCACCTGCGCCCCGCCCGCGGCCGCCTGGCGGGCGTAGGTGGCGATCAGGTCGTCGGCCTCGTAGCCCTCCATCTCCAGCGCCGGCACGCCAAAGGCGCGGGTGGCCTCGCGCACGAGGGGGAACTGGGGGATCAGGTCGTCGGGCGGCGGCGGGCGGTGCGCCTTGTACTGGTCGTACATCTGGGTGCGGAAGGTCTTCTCGCTCTTGTCGAAGATCACGGCGAGGTGGGTCGGGCCCTTGAAGTCCTTGGCGTCGTTGCCCTGCCCGTGGTCGGCCAGGAACTTCCACAGCATGTTGCAGAAGCCCGACACCGCCCCCACCGGCAGGCCGTCGACCTTGCGCGCCAGCGGCGGCAGGGCGTGGAAGGCGCGGAAGATGTAGCCGGAGCCGTCCACCAGGTAGAGGCGCATGGGATCGGCGGGCGCGGCGGGGGGCGGGACGGTCGCGTCCGTCACCTCCAGCGGGTCCGCCAAGGTCTCGGCCAGGATCTCTGGGAGCGCGTCGGTGAGCGGCTGGGCGTCGTCCATGCCTGTAGAATAGGCGAAAGCGCCCCGCCGGGTCACGCGCCGACGCCGCACGCGCCCGCACGTCTTGGCGCGGGAGCGTCGCCGTGCGACCGCTAGGGCGTGACGGCGACGCTCGGGGCGGGACACATCATGGCGGCGAACTTGACGGCCTGGGCGGCGGCGACGCTGCTGGCGGCGCTGCAGCCGCAGCCCGCCTCCACCTCGGCCCCGGCCAAGGCGACGACCGCGGCGCGCCCGCCCGCCGCACCCGCCGCAGCCACGCCCTTCGATCCGCGGGCCGCTTTCGCGCCCTTCGCCCTGGCGCCCGCGCCCTCGCCCGAGCGCTCGGCGGGGGGCGCGCCCGGCGCGCGCTACTGGGGCAACCGCGCCGACTACGACATCCAGGCGCGGCTGGACCCCGCCGCCAAGACGCTGAGCGCCACGGAGACCATCACCTACAGCAACAACAGCCCGGACAGGTTGGACGTGCTGTGGCTGCAGCTGGACCAGAACATCTACCGCAGCGACACGCGCAGCCCGCTGCCGAGCTTCCACGGCGGCCCGCCCGAGCGCACGGCGGGCTATTCCATCACCGCGGTCGAGGTGGAGCAGGACGGCCGCCGCACCGCCGTGCGGCCGCTGATCTCCGACACGCGGATGCAGGTGCGCCTGCCCCGGCCGTTGGAGGCCGGGGGCGCCAAGCTCAAGCTGCACGTGACCTACAGCTACGTGGTGCCCGGCCTGTTCGGCGGGCGCACCGCCTGGGTGGACACCAAGAACGGGCCGATCTTCGACATCGCCCAGTGGTATCCGCGCATGGCGGTGTACGACGACGTGCGCGGCTGGGACACGCTGCCCTACCTCGGCCAGGAGTTCTACCTGGAGTACGGCGACTTCGACTACGCCGTCACCGTGCCCGCCGACATGCAGGTGATCGGCACGGGCGAGCTGAAGAACGCCGACGAAGTGCTGTCGTCCGAGGCGCGCGCCCGCCTGGCCCGCGCCCGCGCGTCGGACGCCACCGTAATGGTGCGCACGCCGGCGGAGGCCGCGGCCTCCGCGCCCGCCGCGGGCGAGCGCACCTGGCGCTACCGCATGGAGAACACGCGCGACGTGGCGTTCAGCGCCTCCCGCGCCTTCGTGTGGGACGCGGCGCGCATCAACCTGCCCGCGGGCAGGAGCGCGCTGGCCATGAGCGTCTACCCGGTGGAGAGCGTGGGCGCGGGGGCCTGGGGCCGCTCCACCGAGTACCTGAAGGACGCGGTGGAGAACTTCTCCAAGCGTTGGTACCCCTACCCCTACCCCACCGCCGTCAACGTGGCGGGCGGCGCGTCGGGGATGGAATACCCGGGCCTGGCCTTTGACGGCATCCAGGACAAGGGCAAGGAGCTGTTCTGGATCACCGCCCACGAGATCGGCCACACCTGGTTCCCCATGACCGTGGGCTTCGACGAGCGGCGCGACGCCTGGATGGACGAGGGCTTCAACACCTTCATCGACACCTTCGAGAGCGACGAGTTCAAGAACGGCGTCTACGGCCCCAAGCGTGACGCCGAGTACGCCCCCGAGGGCGGCAACCCGGTGGACGACATCCTGCCGGTGCTGGCGGACCCGGACGCGCCGCCCATCCTCACCCGCGCCGACCTGATCCCCGAGAAGTACCGCCACCCGGTGACCTACTTCAAATCGGCCCTGGGGCTGACCCTGCTCAGGAACGAGATCCTCGGGCCCGAGCGCTTCGACCCGGCGTTCAGGAAGTTCATCGCCGACTGGGCCTACAAGCACCCCAAGCCCGCCGACTTCTTCCGCGCCATGGACAGCGAAGGGGGCGAGGACCTCGCCTGGTGGTGGCGCGGCTGGTACGCGCAGAACTGGAGCCTCGACCTCGCGGTGACAGGCGTGGACTATGTCGACAGCGACCCGGCGCACGGCGCGCGCGTGACGGTGGAGACGCGCGACCGGCTGGTCATGCCCAGCGTGGTGGAGCTGCGCTACGCGAACGGCGCGGTGCGGCGCCTGCCCCTGCCGGTGGAGGCCTGGCGGCAGAGCGCGCGGGCGGTGCTCACCGTGGACGGCGGCGGCCCGATCGTCTCCGCCACCGTCGACCCCGACCACCGCCTGCCCGACCGCGACCGCGCGGACGACGTGTTCCACCCCGCCCCCGTCCGCGCCGCCGCGCGCTGAGGCCGAGATGCGCCGCCGCCCCCTCGCCCTCGTCGCCTCCGCCGCAGCCCTGGCGCTGGCCGCCGGGACCGCCCTCGCCCAGGGGGCGGGCGGGGCCGACCCCTTCGCCTGGCTGGAGCAGATCCACGGCGCCCGCGCCCTGGCCTGGGTCGCGGGACAGAACGCGCGCACCTCCGCCCGGCTGGAGGGCGACCCGCGCTTCGAGACCTTCCGCCGCGAGGCGCTGGCCATCTTCACCGCCCCCGACCGCATCGCCCGCCCCGAGCTGCGCGCCGGCCGCGTCGACAACCTGTGGCAGGACGCGCACAACCCCCACGGCCTGTGGCGCACCGCCTCGCTCGCCGCCTACCGCGCGAACCGCCCGGACTGGACGACGCTGATCGACCTGGACGCCCTCTCCAAGGCGGAGGGCCGCTCCTGGTTCTTCAAGGGCGCCGACTGCCTCCAGCCCGAGGAGCGCTTGTGCCTGGTGCGCCTGTCGGACGGCGGCGGCGACGCGGTGGAGGTGCGCGAATACGACACCGCCGCCCGCGCCTTCGTTCCGAACGGCTTCCGCTTCGCGCCGGGCAAGCAGTACGTGGAGTGGATCAACCGCGACACGCTGCTGGTCGGCCGCGACTGGTCGGGGACGGGGGCGGACCTCACCGCCTCCGGCTACCCCTACGTGCTCAAGACCGTGCGGCGCGGGCGCCCGCCCTCCGAGGCGAAGCTGGCGTTCCGCGGCGCCCCCGCCGACGTGTGGGCCCAGCCGCGCGTGCTGCGCGACCCGGACGGGCGCGTGCGCGCGCGGATCGCGCTCAAGGGCTTGAACTTTTTCGAGACCGAGTTCGACCTGTTGCCCGAGGACGGCGCGCCCGTGCGCCTGCCCTGGCCGAAGAAGGCGACGCTGCAGGCCTATGTCTCGGGCCAGGCGGTGCTGTCGCTGCAGGAGGCGTGGCGCGGCTTCCCCGCCGGGGCGCTGATCTCCTTCGATCTCGCCGCGCTGGAGCGCGACCCCGCCGCCGCCCGGCCCGAACTCGTGCTGGCCCCCGGCCCCACCGAGGCGGTGAACGCGGTGAGCGCCACGCGCGACCGCCTGCTGGTCGACCTGTTGGAGAACGTGCAGGGCGCGGTGGACGTGTTCGCCCACGGCGCGGGCGGCTGGACGCGCTCGCGCCTGCCGCTTCCGCGCGGCCAGGCGCTGACCGTGGTGGCGGCTTCCGGGAGCGACGACGCCCTGTTCGCCCAGTCCGAGGGCTTCCTCGACCCGACCGCCCTGTGGTTCGCCGACGCCGCGGCGGGGACCACGGCCAAGACCGCCCAGCTTCCCGCGCGCTTCGATGCAGGGCGCGACCTGGTTGAGCAGCGCTTCGCCCGCTCAGGCGACGGGACGCGCGTGCCCTACTTCCTGGTGCGGCCCAAGGCGATGCGCGCCGACGGCTCCACCCCCGTGCAGATGTTCGGCTACGGCGGGTTCCAGCTCTCGGAAACGCCCGTCTACCGGCCGGAGATGGGCAAGCTATGGCTGGAGCGCGGCGGGGCCTACGTGGTGGCCAACATCCGCGGCGGCGGCGAGTTCGGCCCCGCCTGGCACGAGGCGGCGCTGCGCGAGCACCGCCAGCGCGCCTTCGACGACTTCGCCGCGGTGGCGCGCGACCTGGTGACCACCGGCGTGACCCGGCCCGGGCGCCTCGGGATCTACGGGCGCTCCAACGGCGGCGTGCTGACCAGCGTGTCGATCACCCAGCACCCCGAGCTCTACGGCGCGGCGGTGATCGAGAGCCCGCTGATCGACATGCTGCGCTACACCCACCTGTCGGCCGGCGCCTCCTGGGCGGCCGAGTACGGCGACCCGGACAAGCCCGCCGACCGCGCCTTCATCGCGCGCTACTCCGCTTACCAGCACCTGCGCCCCGGCGTGCGCTATCCCGAGCCCTACATCACCACCAACACGGAGGACGACCGCGTCCACCCCGGCCACGCGCGCAAGTTCGCCGCCAAGATGCAGTCGCTCGGCGACCCGGCGCTCTACTACGAGAACACCTTCGGCGGCCACGCCAACGACGCGGACCCCGACCTCAACGCCCGCCGGTGGGCGCGCCACTACGTCTACCTGTCCCAGAAGCTGATGGACCCGCCGCCGCGCTGAGGCCGCCGGATCGGCGGACGGGTCACCCGCGCGTGTCGCCGATCAGCGCCCCGGCCAGAGCGCCAGGGCGGTGCGGACCAGGCAGGCCAACTCCTCGCGCGGGACGCCGGAGCCGGCCTGGACCGCCATGCCCTGCAGCACCGCCGTCAGGTGGCGCACCATGCCCGCGGGCTCCAGAGCCCTGTCGAAGTCGCCTTCATCGCGGGCGCGTTCGAAGCGCGCCAGCAGGATCGCCTCGGAAGAAGCGCGGCGCGCCACCACCTCCGCCTTGACCGCGTCCGCCTCCGGCCCGCAGGCCAGCGAGCTGATCACGCTGAGGCAGCCGCGCGGGCCGCAGCTGCTGGTCTGCATGTCCAGCGCCGCGTTCAGCATGCGCTCGACCACGCCGCGGGCGGTGGGGGCGTCCAGGGCGGCGGCCATGAAGGCGGTCTTCTCGCGCTCGTAGAGGTCCAGCGCCTTGCGGAACAGCGCCTCCTTGTTGCCGAAGGCGGCGTACAGGCTGGGGCGGGTGACGCCCATGGCCTCGGTCAGGTCGGTGAGGGAGGCGGCCTCGTAGCCCTTGGTCCAGAACACGCGCAGCGCCTGGGACAAGGCCTGGTCCACGCAGAACTCGCGCGGGCGGCCCCTGGCCGAAGCATGGGCGGCGGCGGCGGCGGCTTCCATACCGAGCGATATGGAAGCTTTACCCCCGTTCGTCCACTCCCCGCCCGCCCGCGCCGGCGACGCGGCATATCGACCGTACCGGACAGTACGGAATTGTCTTGACGGCCCGACGCCGGGCCCGTAGGCGTACGCTCCTGTACAGTACAGAAGACGCACTCCTCCCCAGGCTCCGCGTCCTTCCCGCAGGACTTCGACCATGACCCGCGACGCCCGTTTCGGACTGCCCCTCTCCCTGGTGGAGGCCCTGCGGGCCGACCCCTCCCCCGCCGCCGCCACGCTGGCCGAGCTCCTGTCGGACGACGCGCCGCCGAAGCGCCCGCGCCGCGCCGGGCGC
Organism: uncultured Caulobacteraceae bacterium; assembly: GCA_964235945.1. Taxonomy (GTDB): domain Bacteria; phylum Pseudomonadota; class Alphaproteobacteria; order Caulobacterales; family Caulobacteraceae; genus JASLDZ01. Next base: position 21,692 of record CAXSDV010000033.1, on the reverse strand, counting down.
TGGGCGTCCGCCTTCGCGGGCCTGGGTCTGGCCGCCGCCTGCGCCGCCGCCGGGCCGAGCTACGCCGCCACCGCCGCGCCCTCGGGCCTGGAGGGTCGCTGGGTGATGGCCCCGCAGGGCTCCAGCTTCTCGGAGGCGGTCACCGGCCCCGCGCCCGACCGGGTGGTGGTGGTGGTCAGCCGCGACGCCCCCGACCACCTGGCCTACGAGCTGGTGGAAAGCCGCGGCGGCCGCGAGGTCGCCCGCAGCGCCTACGACGTCTCGCTCGCCGGCGCCGGCGGGTCGCACAGCCGGGCGGCGGGCGCGGAGCTGGCCATCACCGGCGAGCGCGAGCCGTCGGGCGACGTCCTGCTGCGCGCCCCGCCCGTGGGCGCGATGCGCGCGGTGATCCGCGTCCACCGCACGGGAGCGGACACCGCCGTGCTCGAGCACGCGGTGGAGGGCCCGTCCGGCCGCACGCCGCTGGAGCGGCTGGACCTGGTGCGCGACCGCGCCCCCGCCCCCGCCGTGGCGGACACGGGCCCGACCCTCGCCGCGCGCTGACCAAGGCGCCCGCGCGAGGCGGGCGACGCGGCGCCCGGCCGGGAGTAGGCTCGCCCCCATGCCCGCGCCCCGGACCGCCCTCCCCGACACCGCCGACGCCCTGGCCGCCGCAGCCACCGACACGCTGGCCCGGCTGGTGGGCTACGACACCACCTCCCGGCGCACCAACCTGGAGCTGATCGCGGACGTGGAGGCGCGGCTCGGCGAACTGGGCGTCGCCTCCGCGCGGGTGGCGAACGCCGACGGGACCAAGGCCAACCTGCACGCCACCCTCGGGCCCGCCGTCGCCGGGGGCGTGGTGCTCTCCGGCCATACGGACGTGGTGCCCGTCGACGGCCAGCCGTGGAGCAGCGACCCTTTCGTGCTGACGCGCCGGGGCGAGCGCCTGTACGGGCGGGGGACCTGCGACATGAAGGGCTTCCTGGCGCTGGCCCTGGCGGCGGCCCCGCTGTTCACCGCCCCCGGCCGGCTGCGCCGCCCCGTCCACCTCGCCTTCACCTACGACGAGGAGGTGGGGTGCCTCGGCGCCCCCGGCCTGATCCGCGAGCTGACCGCGCGCCTGCCGCCCGTGGCCGCGGTGGTGGTGGGCGAGCCCACCGACATGGAGGCGGTGTCCGGCCACAAGGGCATCGCCACCTACCGGGTGACGGTGAGCGGGCGCGAGGCGCACTCCAGCCTCACCCACCTGGGCGTGTCGGCCAACATGGAGGCGCTGCGCCTGCTGGACGTGCTGCGCGACCTGGCGAAGCGGCTGGAGCGCGAGGCCGACCCCGCCTCCCCCTTCCACCCGCGCCACGCCACGCTGACCGTGGGGCTGATCCACGGCGGCACGGCGGTGAACATCCTCGCGCGCGAGTGCGTGTTCGCCTTCGACCTGCGCGTCCCGCCGGGGACCGACCCCGAGGTCGTGCTCGCCCCCTTCTTCGCCGCCGCCCGCGCGCTGGACGCCGAGCTGAAGGCGCGCGCCCCCGAGGCGGGGGTGGCGGTGGAGCGGCGCTCGCGGACGCCGCCGTTCGCGCCGGAGCCCGGCGGCGCGGCCGAGGCGCTGGCGCGCGCCCTGGCCCACGACCAGGGGCCCGCGCGGGTGGTGTCCTACGCCGCCGAGGCCGGCCAGTACCGCGAGGCGGGCTATTCCACCGTGCTCTGCGGCCCGGGCTCCATCGCCCAGGCGCACCAGGCGGACGAGTACCTGGAGGTGGAGCAGCTCGGCCGCGGGGCGGCCTTCATGCTGGCCTTGGCCGAGAACCTCTCCGCCTGAGCGCTCACGCCGGGCGCCCCTCGCGCCAGGCGGCCAGGGCGCGGGTCACGTCCTGCATGGCCAGCATGCGCTCGGGAATGGGGCGCGAGGTGGCGGCGATCATCGCCGCCAGGGCGTACACCCGGCCGTCGGGCGCGGTGGCCAGGCCCACGTCGTCGTAGCCGGTGGACAGGCCGTAGAGGTCCTGGCCGGTGCCCGTCTTGTGGGCGAAGCGCCAGCCGGGCGGCAGGCCCGCCTTCAACCGCATGGGGCCGGTGGTCGTGCCCTCCAGGATCGCCAGGAAGCGCGCGGTGGAGGCGGGCGAGAGCAGCTCGCCCGCGTGCAGCCGCCCCAGCGCCGCCGCCAGGGCGTCGGGGGAGGCGCCCTCCGGCGGGTCGGCGAGGTAGGCGGCGAGCTTGTCGCGGCGATAGGCGGGGGGCAGCTTGTCGCGGGCGCGCTCGAAGTTGTCGGCGACCGCGTACTCCGGCCGCCAGGCGAGGCCCGCCACCGCGCACTGCAACTCGCGCTCGTAGGGGCCGGCGCGGATCGCCCCCAGCCGCCGCGCGTCCACCGCGCGCTGCACGGCGTCCGGCCCGCCGACCAGGCGGATGAGCACGTCGTCGCAGGCGTTGTCGCTCTGGGCCAGCGCCCCGACCAGGAGCTCGTCCACGCCCAAGTCCAGGGCGCCGCCGCGCAGGCGCTCGCGCAGGGGCTGGTGGAACACGCTCATGTCGGCGGCGGTGACGTGGACGCGCCGGTCTGGCGCCAGCGCTCCGCGGTCCACGGCGTCGAACACCGCCAGGGCGGTCCAGAGCTTGGCGACGCTCTGCTGGGGGTAAAGCGCAGTTCCGTCGTGGGAGGCGGTCCAGCCGGCCGCCACGTCGCGCACCGCCACTCCGTAGCGGCCGTCGAAGCCGGTGGCGATCCGC
>CAXSDV010000033.1:0-18883 GCA_964235945.1 uncultured Caulobacteraceae bacterium | reverse complement strand
CGCCACGTCGCGCACCGCCACTCCGTAGCGGCCGTCGAAGCCGGTGGCGATCCGCCCCAGCCGCTCCACCAGGTCGGCGGGCGCGGGCGCGGCGGGGGCGGCCCGCGCGGACGACGCGGCGCCCGACCGGCCCGAAGGCGGGGCGGCGCAACCGGCGCACGCGCCCAACGCCGCGAGCACGCTCCTGCGGGTGGAGATCGTCACACCCCCGCCGCGAACGCCACCTCGGCGCGCAGCGCCTCCATGCCCGCCCCCGTCTCCGACGAGGTGACCGCCACCCGCGGGAAGGCGGCGGGGCGCTTGGCCACGGCGCGCTCGGTCTCGACCGTCACGCGCTCCAGTTGGGAGAGGGGGCGCAGCTTGTCGGCCTTGGTCAGCACCACCTGATAGCTCACCGCCGCCAGGTCCAGCGCGTCCAGCGCCTCGGCGTCGGCGCTCTTCAGGCCGTGGCGCGCGTCGATCAGGAGGTACACGCGCTTGAGGTTGGGACGGCCCCGCAGGTAGGCGCGGCCGAGGTTCTGGAAGCGCGCCACCGTCTTCTTGTCGGCGCGGGCGAAGCCGTATCCCGGCAGGTCCGCCAGGCGCACGCGTCCGTCCAACAGGAACAGGTTCACCTCGCGGGTGCGGCCCGGCTCGTTGGAGGCGCGCGCCAGGTCGTGGCGGCCGGTCAGCGCGTTGATCAGGCTCGACTTGCCCACGTTGGAGCGGCCGGCGAAGGCCACCTCCGGCAGGTCGGGCGGCGGCAGCTGCTCGATGGCCGCGCAGCCCAGCAGGAAGCGGCACTCGTGCGCGAACAGCACCCGCGCCGCCTCCAGCGCCTCGGGCGTGAAGGGGGCGGCGGGGTCGAGGTCGGAGGGCGGCGGCGGGGCGTCCGGCACGTCAGGCCGGGGCGGGGCGGTGGCGCAGGCGGGCGATGAAGCTGTCGATCGGGTTCTCGGTCTTGTGGCGGTGCATGATGTAATACTGCTGCACCGTGGAGAGCAGCCCGCTCCACGCGTAGTAGACGAGCAGGCCCGAGGCGACGTGGGCCATGAAGAAGGCGAACATCAGCGGCAGGAACTGGGCGACCTGACGCTGGGTCGGGTCCGCCGAGGTCTGCGGGTTCATCGCCTGGCTGAGCCAGGTGACCGCGCCGTACAGGATCGCCCAGGCCCCGATGTGCAGCGGGCCGCCCAGGAAGGTCCCCACCGCCGGCAGGTTCTCCGGGTGGAAGGGCAGCAGGCCGAACAGGTTCCAGATCGACGAGGGGTCGGGCGCGGACAGGTCCTTGATCCAGCCGAAGAACGGCGCGTGGCGCATCTCCAGGCTGACGGACAGCACCTTGATCAGCGCCAGGAAGATCGGGATGGGGATCAGCGCCGGAACGCAACCCGCCAACGGGTTGACGTGCTCGCTCTTGTAAAGCGCCATGGTCTCCTGCTGCTGCTTGGCCGGATCCTTGTCGAAGCGCTTCTTGATCTCGTTCACGCGCGGCTGCAGCCGCTTCATGCGGGCCATGGAGGCGTAGGACTTGTTGTACAGCGGGAAGGTGACGAGCTTGACCATCACGGTCAGCAGCAGCAGGGACACGCCGAAGTTGCCGGTCAGCGACTGGAAGGTGGACAGCACCCAGAAGATCGGCCGGGTCAGGAACCAGAACAGCCCCCAGTCGACCGCGCTGGTGAACTGCGGCAGGCCGAGCGATTTCTCATAGTCGGCCAGCACCGTCACCTTCTTGGCCCCGGCGAACAGGCTGCGCGTCTCGGTAAGGGTCGCGCCGGGGGCGAGGGTGCGCACCGGGCCGGTGTAGTTGGCCTCGTACACCTCCACGTCGCCCACGTTCGTCAGCTTGTAGGCGGCCTGGATCGCCTCGTTGCGCGGGGGGATCAGCGCGGCCAGCCAGTAGTTGTCGGTCAGGCCCAGCCAGCCGCCGACGGAGCTGGCCGTCTGTTCGCCCTTCGACTTCATGTTCTTGTACGAGTCGAGGTGGACCGTGCCGCCCAGCGAGCCCACCGCTCCCTCGAACACGTTGATGCTGGGGGTGAGCTGGGGCCGGCCCTGGCGCTGCACCGAGGCGTAGGCGGCGAGGCGCACGGGGGCCGCGCCCGCGTTGCGCACGCCGTCCGCGACGGTGAACACGTAGCGGTCGTCCACGGAGATGGTGCGGGTGAACACGAGCCCGCGCCCGTTGTCGAAGCTCAGGACGACGGGCCGACCGGGGGCCAGGGTGGTTCCGCCCGTCTGCGTCCACAGGGTCTGGGGGCCGGGCAGGTCGGACACGGCGCCCGTCCAGCCGAAGTCGGCGAAGTAGGCCTGCTTGGCGCCCTCGGGGCGGAACAGCTCCACCGGGGGCGAGTCCTTGGCCAGGGTCTCGCGGTAGGCCTTGAGGAACAGGTCGTCGAAGCGCGCGCCGCGCAGCGACACCGAGCCCTGGAGCGCGGGGGTGTCGACCGCCACGCGCGGGCTGCGCGCCGCGGCCTCCTGGCGGGTGACCAGCACGGGCGAGCCGGGGGGCGCGGCGGCGGGGTCGCCCGCGGCCTGCGCCTGGGCGGCCTGGGTGCGCTGGGCCGCCTCGCGCCGGCGCTCGGACGGGCCGAGCACGAGCACCTGGTAGGCGACGAGGAGGGCCGCGGCGATCACCATGAACGTGATGGTGTTGCGCGAGCTGTCTTTGTCCATCGGCCGTATCTAGGGGGAGGGAGGCGGCGGGCGGCCGGACGCACGGGAGGAGGCGGGCGGTGACTTGGAGGGGCGGCGGGCGGGGCGCGGCCCGCGGGACCGCGGAGGATCGCCGCCGGCGGCGACGCTTAACAGCGCGCTTTTCACGTCGTCAAGCAGACGCGGCCAGGGCCGGTCCGGCGCCCCCGCCCGGGCCACGAACACGTAGTCGACGCCCGGGCGTCCGTGGAGCGGCAGCAGCGCCCGTGCGGCCTCGCGCAGGCGACGCTTGGCGCGGTTGCGCACCACGGAGCCGCCTATCTTCTTGGTGGCGGTGAAGCCCTCGCCGACCGCGGCGTCGCCGTCCTCGCGGGGGCGCGCCTGCACAAGCACGGCTCCACGCGCGGCGCCCGCGCCCTGGGCGGCCAGCAGGAACTGGGCGCGCCTGGTGAGCCGGCGGATGCGGGGACCCTCCGACACCCCGGGCGGGCCCGGATCGTCGGCGGCCCGGTCGGCGGGGACGGCGCCCGGGGGCGCCTCCTCCGCCGGGGCGGGGATCAGGCGCTCAGCCGCTTGCGGCCCTGGGCGCGGCGGCGGGCGATGATCTTCTGGCCGTTCTTGGTGGACATGCGCAAACGGAAGCCGTGGCGGCGCTTGCGCACGAGTCGGCTCGGCTGATAGGTGCGCTTCACGAGACAGCTCCGGTCGCTCAAGGCATACTGAAATGAGCGCGCGTGATTAGGGGAAGCGCCGGCGACTGTCAACGCGGAGCGGGCGGGCCCCGGTCGGGGACGCCGGGGCGGACGGCGCTTCGCCTGGCGGTTCCGGCGCTGTTCGTCGTGCTCCTGGCGGCCGTCCTGCTCAGCGGCGCCTGGCGCTGGGTGTCGCTGGAGGAGCTGCGCGACCGCCGCGCCGCCCTGCAGGCGTTCGTGCGCGAGCACCCGGTGCTGAGCCTGGAGCTGTACGTGGGGGCCTACGCCCTCCTGATCTCCCTGTCCCTGCCCGGAGCGCTCATCATGAGCCTGGGCGGGGGCTACCTGTTCGGCGTGTGGCGCGGAAGCGCCGCGGCGGTGACGGGGGTGACCGCCGGGTCCGTGGCGATGTACGCGGTCGCCCGCCTGGCCCTGGGCGGGAAGGCGGAGCGCCCGAAGATGTTGCGGGGGCGCTGGGTCGACCGGCTGGAGCGGGGCCTGCGGGAGAACGCGGTCTCGGCCCTGCTCACCCTGCGGCTGATCCCGGGGGTGCCCGTGGCGCTGGTCAACCTGGCCGCCGGCGTGTTCCGCGCGCCCTTCGGCGTGTACCTCGCGACCACCGCGGCGGGGATCGCACCCTCCACCCTGGTCTACTGCTGGGTGGGCCAGGGCCTCGGCCACGCCTTCAAGCGGAGCGGCGCCGTCGACCCCCGCCAGCTCGTCACGCCCGCCGTGTACGGGCCGATGGCGGGGCTGGTGCTGCTGGCGGCGGCCCCGCTCGCCTACCGGTGGGCCCGCGGCCGCGCCGCGAAGCCCGCCCGGCGCCCCGCGGGTCACGAGGACGCCCGCGCGCCGACCGCCGACGGCTCCACCCCGGCGCGCCCGAGGTGAAGCCGCCTTGGGCGCGCAAACGCGAAGCCCGACCCCGCCCGTCCGCCGGACCGCTCCGGCGCTGGGGCTGGCCGGGGGGGCTGTCGGCGCGGCTGCTGCTGCTCACCGCCCTGTTCGTGATGGCCGCGGCCCTGCTGGCGATCGCCCCCTCGCTCGCCGCCTTCGAGGAGGGGTGGCTGTCCGAGCGCCTCCAGCGGGCGGAGGTGGCCTCCGTCGCGGTGGAGATCTCTCCGGCGGGCGCGCCCTCCGAGCGCGTGACGGGCGAGCTGCTCAAGGGGGCGGGGGTGGTCTCGGTGTCCGTGTCGAGCGGCGGGGTGCGGCGGCTGCTGCTCGCCCCGCCGCGCCTGCCCCGGGCCCCCGACCTGATCGACCTGCGCCACCAGGACGCGGCCGGCTGGCTGCTCGCCCCCTTCGCGGCCGTGGGGGGCGGGCCGCCGCGCATGTTGCGCATCGTGGGGACGCCCCAGTTCCGCGGCGGCGAGTTCGTGGAGATCGTAGTCCCCGAGGCTCCCCTGCGCGCCGAGCTGCGCGCCTACCTCGCCCGCCTCCTGCTCGCCGCCGCCTTCATCTCCGCTTTCGCGGGCGTGCTCGTGTTCCTGTCGCTCAACGCCTTCCTGGTGGCCCCGATGCAGCGCATCACCGAGGCCATGGAGCGCTTCCGCGCCCGGCCGGACGACCCGGCGGCGCGGGTGGCGGTGAGCGGCCGGCGCGACGAGGTGGGCCGGGCCGAGGCCGAACTCGCGCGCATGCAGGAGGACCTCTCCCAGGCGCTGCAGTCGCGCGCGCGGCTGGCGGCGCTGGGCGAGGCGGTGGCCAAGATCAACCACGACCTGCGCAACATGCTCACCAGCGCGCAGATGGCGTCCGAGCGCCTGGCGGCCTCCGGCGACCCCAAGGTGGCGCTGGCCCTGCCCCGGCTGGAGCGGGCCCTGGGCCGGGCCCAGAAGCTGGCGGAGGGCGTCCTCGCCTACGGCCGCACCGCCGAGCCCGAGCCCGAGCCGCGCCGGGTGGAGCTGCGCCCCGCCGCCCTGGCCGCCGCGGAGGACGCGGGCCTGCTCACCGAGCCGGGCGCCGGAGCGGGGGCGGCGGGCGCGCGCTTTCTCGACCACGCGCCCGTGGGCCTGCAGGTGGACGCCGACCCCGAGCAGCTCCACCGGGTGCTGGTCAACCTGTTCCGCAACGCCCGCCAGGCGCTGGAGGCGGCGGGCCGCACGGACGGCCGGGTGGTGCTGGAGGCGTTCCGCCGGGAGAACCGCGCCTCCCTCCTGGTGGCGGACGACGGTCCGGGCCTGCCCGACCGGGTGATGGAGCGCTTGTTTCAACCGTTCGCGGGCTCCGGCCGGCCGGACGGGGCGGGACTGGGCTTGGCGATCGCGCGCGAACTGGCCCGCGGCCACGGCGGCGACCTCGTGCTGGAGCGCTCGGGCCCGGAGGGCGCGGCCTTTCGCCTGGACCTGCCGGACGCGCCCGCCCGCCCCGAACGCCCCGCCTGAACGCGACGCGCTAGAAGAACAGCTTGCGCAGGCTCAGCCGCAGGGTGCGGCCGGCCGGGTCGAGGTAGGCGGACTGGTAGCCCAGGGGGACGTTCCCCGCCGCGTCGCGCACCTGCACGCGCGAGTCGAACAGGTTGACCGCCGCCAGCGTCACCCGCACCCCGCGCAGCCAGGGCCGCGCGCGCACCACCTGCGGCATCTGGCCGAGGTTGGCGAACAGGCGGAAGTTTGCGGTCGCAAGGTCGGAGAAGCTCAGATCCCCCGTCGGCGAGTCCGGCCCGCCGCGCACGGTGGTGGCGCTCTTCCAGTCGGCGGACAGGCGCGCGCCGAAGCCGGCGTAGGTGTAGCCGGCCTGCGCCTCCACCTCCTGGCGGGGCTGGCCGCCCGTGCTCCCCGCCGCCGACCCGTTCAGGAGGTCGAACACCGGCCCGCCCTCGCGCACGAGCATCCGGTCCTTGAAGAGCAGGGTGTGGTAGATCGCCAGTTGCAGCCGGCCGCCGGGCGCGCCGGCGAAACCGCCTCCGCCGAAGCCGCCGCCGCGACCGCCCCCGCCGCGACCGCTGCCGCCGCCGCGACCGCCGCCCTCGCCCCGGGGCCGGTCCCCCCGGCCGCCGCCCGCCCCGCCGAAGCGGCGCCGGGGTTGGGGACCGATCGGGCGCGACCAGTCGAACCCCCAGCGGATCTCCTCCCGGTCGGTGCGCGCGAAGTTCACCGGCCGGTCGTCGATGGCGACCAGGGTCCCGGAGGCGTCCCGGGTGAAGCGATCGGGGAAGGCGGCCTCGATCTCGGCGGTGGCGGCGGGGAAGGTGGCGATCGGATCGTCGATGCGGCTCTTGACGAAGTTGGCGGTGAGCGAGAGCTGCTGCGAGGTCAGCGGCTTCCAGGTCAGGCCGACCTTGAATACGTCCCGGTGGTCGGCGACGAGGCCGGAGGTCCCGCCGTCCGTGCGCGTCACGTCCACCGTGGCGCCCGTGGCGAAGTCCAGCACGCGCACGCCGGGGGTGGTCGTCACCGGGGCGCCGAGCTGGGACTGGGTGGGCGCGGCCTGGTCGAAGGTGCGCGAGACCACGAAGGCCACCCCGGTCAGCGGCGTCCAGTCCAGGCCGTAGCCCAGCGTCCGCAGCACGCCGAAGTCGGACAGCTCGTCCACCGCGCCGTTCACGTTGAGCGACAGGTCGCCCAGGAAGGCCAGCACGTGGTCGTCGCGGCTGGCCACCGGCAGGTCCAGGCTGAGCTGGGCGTTCAGGTCGTTGCGGTCGAGGTCGACCGTCCGGTCCAGCCCCGCCAGCTCGGAGCGGGTGTCGAGCAGGCTCTCGGTGTCGCCGAGCTTGACGCTGGCGGTGAGCTGGCCGGCGGGCGCGTCCAGCAGCGGCCCGTTCCCCAGGAACTGCACGTCGGCGCCGTCCGAGCGCGAGCGCGCGCGGTCCTCGGGCAGGCGGGCCAGGAGGCCGGCGGCGGGAGCGGCGAAGGGGTCGAAGCCGGCGTCGCCCGCGTCCAGCAGCGCCTGCAGCGGGGCGGGGTCGACGCCCTGGTCGCTGCGGGTCGTGCTGTCCGCGTGGTCGTAGGCGTCCGTCAGGGACAGCCGCCACGGGCCGAGGTCGCGGTTGAGGGTGGAGCCGAGGTGGGCGGTCCAGCCGTCCACGTCCTGGCGCAGGGGTCCGAACGCCGGCAGGGCGCGGATCACCGTCGCGTCCGCCCCCGTCGTATTGAAGGGGTCGGCGGCGGGCGCGTCCAGCGATAGGGTCGCCAGCCCCTGGCGCGAACGGCTGGAGGTGGCGCCCACCGTGGCGTTCGCCGTGCCCGACACGCCCCACGGCAGGGTGCGGCTCAGCACGGCGTTGGCCGTCACCGAGCGGGTGGCGGGCAGCAGGGTGCGGAAGCGCGCTTCGTCCGTCCCGTCCCCGGCGGGGGAGAGCAGGCCCCGGTCCGCCTCCGTCAGCGCGCCGGCGGCCGAGGCCTTGAGGTCGAGGTTCAACCGGTCGTCGCGCAGGATGTGCAGCAGGTCCGCCTCCACCTGCCCGCTCGCCTGGCCGCCTTCGGTGGGGCCGCCCGCCCCCGCCTCGCCGGTGATCGCGCGGAAGCGGCGGCGCAGCACGATGTTCACCACCCGCTGGTTGGCGGTGTAGCCGTATTTCAGGCTCACCTCCTCCGGCAGGATGTCCACGCGCTGGATCGCCTCGGTGGGGATGTTGCGGATCTCGCCCAAGCCCGAGATGCGCCGGCCGTTGAGCAGCACCACCGGCCCCTCGCCGCCGCGCCCGCGGTCGCTGCGGGTCTCGGGCGCGAGTTCGTCCAGGAGCTCGGTGACGGTGGACACCCCGTAGGACTGGATGTCGGCGGGACCGAGCTGCTCTTCGGGCTTGATGTCGCCGATCACCGCGCCCGGCTGCGGCCGCGTCCGGCGGGCGCGCACCACGACCTCCGGCTGGGCGGAATCCGCGTCCGCCTCGGCGGCGGGGCGGGCGGACGGGCCGGCGGCCTGGGACGGATGGGCCGCCGGAGACTGGGCCTGGGCCTGGGCCTGGGCCGACAAGGAAACCGCCGCCAGCCACGCCGCGAGCGCGGCCGCCGACGCGCCGCGCCGCCGCCCCGAGCGCAGCCCCACCTCCTCGCGCATGGCGCCCCCTTCCGTACGAAGGCTGGCTCGCACGCCGCCGTTGCAGCCGCATTGCGGAAACGACGGACGAAGGCGGCCGAACCGCGGCGCGGCGCTTGGTGACGCGGTGTTCACTTCCGGGGCGCCACAACGACGCCATGCGCCCCGCGGTCCCGCCCCGTCGCCCCCCGTCGCTTCCGACCCGGAAGCGCGCCGTCCCCTCCCCCCGCCCGCGGGGCTGAACCTCGTGTTCCGCCGCTTCCAGACCCGGCTGACCGTGCTCTACGCCGCCCTGTTCGGGGTGGTGCTGATCGCGCTGTGGGTCGCCGTGCGGCTGGCGGTGGACGACCAGGCCGGGCGGGTGGGCGAGCGCGGGCTGGCCGCGGCGGGCGAGGTGTTCGAGCGCTTGTGGGAGGTGCGCGCCCAGCGCCTCCAGGGCGGCGCGACGCTCCTGGCGCGCGACTACGGCTTCCGGGCGGCCCTGGCCACGCACGACGCCCCCACCGCCGACTCGGCGGTGGACAACCTGCGCGGCCGGCTGGGCCTGGACCTGGCCTTCGTGGTCGGCCCGGACGGGGCCCTGGTGGCCGCTTCGGACCGCCAGGGCCCCGAGGCCGCCCGCGCGGCCTACCCGGCCCTGGCCGACGGCGGCGAGGCGCGGGGGGTGATGGTGGTGGACGGCGCGGCCTACGAGGCGGTCTCCGCCCCGATCATGGCTCCCGACCTGAAGGGCTGGATCGTGTTCGCCGTGCGGTTGGACGCCCGGCAGATGGACGCGCTGACGCGCCTGTCCTCCATACCCCTGCGCGCCCAGGTGGTGCGGCGCGGCGCCCGCGGCTGGACGGCGGTGGAGGCGGGCGCCCCCTCGCCGGCCAGGCTGACGCGCACCATCGACGCGGATGTGGCCGCCGCCGGCGACGCGCGGGCGAACCGGCGCGCCCGGGTCGCGCCCACCGCCGCCGGGCCGTCGCTGGTGCTGGCGCGGTCCCTGCCGGCGGTGGGGGGCGACGCTTCGGTGGCGCTGCTGCTGGAATATCCGATGCGGGAAGCGCGGGCGCCCTTCCGCGGCCTGCTGCTGGTGGTGGGCGCGGTGGGGCTGGCGGGGCTGGGGCTGGTGGTGGTCGGCGGCGGGGTGCTGGCGCGCTCGGTGACGCGGCCGCTGTCCCTGCTGACCGAAGCGGCGCGTGCGCTGAGCCGGGGCGACGCCGCCCGGGTGGAGGTGACCTCGCGCGACGAGGTGGGCGACCTCGCCCAGGACTTCAACGCCATGGCGGAGGCGGTGGCCGAGCGCGAGCGCCGGCTGACCGTCGCCGCCCTGACCGACCCGGAGACGGACCTGCCCAACCGTCCCGCCCTGGACCGGGAGGTCGAGCGCCTGGCGGCGGAGGGGGGCGGTTGCGTGTTCGTGGCCGCCTTCGGGGTGGAGCGCTACGCCCGCATGCGCGGGGCGATCGGCCACCAGCTCGCCGCCGACCTGATGCGCGCCCTGGGCGAGGGGCTGCGCGCCGAGCAGCCGGACGCCTTCGTGGCGCGCACCTCCGCCGACATGCTGAACCTCGCCTTCCGCGCGCCGGACGCGGCGGCGGCGATGGAGCGCGTGCGAACCGCCCGCGAGACGCTGGAGAAGGCCCAGTCCGTGGGCGACCAACTCATAGACGTGCGGGTGACGGCCGGCCTCAGCGCGGGGTCGGACCCCTCGGAGCTGGTGCGCGAGGCGGACTTGGCGCTGGACACGGCGCGGGCGGCGGGCGCGCGCCGGGGGGTGTTCGACCCTTCCGCCCGGGCGCGCGCCGCCGAAAGCCTGCAGCTCATGCCCGCCCTGCGCCGGGCGGTGCTCGCCGACGGCCTGTCCCTGGCGCACCAGCCCAAGTACGACGTGCGCAGCGGGCGCATCGTGGGCGTGGAGAGCCTGGTGCGCTGGACGCACCCGCGCCTGGGCCCGCTCGCGCCCGACAGCTTCATCGGTCCGGCGGAGGAGACCGGCGACATCCGCGCCCTCACCGAATGGGTGGTCGCCCGGGCGGTGGCCGAGCAGGCGGAGCTGGCGGCGGTCGGCCACGCCCTGACCTTCTCCATCAACCTGTCCGGCCGCCTGGTGGGCGACCCGGCCATCACCGAGCAACTCCTGGGGCTGCTGGACGGCGCGCGGGCGCCCGTGTGCCTGGAGATCACCGAAACGGCGGTGATGGGACGGCCGGAGGCCGCCCTGGCCGCCTTCTCGCGCTTCCAGGCGGCGGGAGTGGCCATCTCCATCGACGATTACGGCGCGGGGCTGTCCTCCCTGGCCTATCTCCGGCGCATCGCCGCCAGCGAACTCAAGCTGGACCGCAGCATCGTGTGCGACGTGACCCGCAGCGCGCGCGACGCCCTCCTGGTGCGCTCCACCGTGGACCTCGCCCACGGCCTGGGCATGAAGGTGGTGGCCGAGGGGGTGGAGGACGAGCCCACCATGGCGCTGCTGGCCGGCATCGGCTGCGACCTGATCCAGGGCTGGCACGTGGCCAAGGCGATGCCGCTGGGGTCGCTGGTCGACTACCTGGCCGCCCGGACGGACGTTCCCGCCGTTCCCCGCAACACGGACCTGCTGCGCGTGGTCTGACGCCCGAGCGGCGGGCCGGGCGGGAGGGCTACTGCTCCTCCTCGAACCGGTCCTCCACCAGCTTGGCCAAGCCCTCCAGCGCCCGGGCGGCCTCCGGCCCGCTGGCGGCGATCTCGATCTCCGAGCCGGGGCCCGCGGCCAGCATCATCAGGCCCATGATCGACTGGGCGTCCACCGTCTGGCCGTCTCGGCCGACGGTGACGTGGGCGTCGTAGACTGCGGCGGCCTTGACGAACTTGGCGGACGCGCGCGCGTGCAGCCCCCGGGCGTTGCGGATCTCCACCACCCGCCGCAGTTCCTCGCTCACTTCTCCCCCGCCAGCACGTAGGACGCGACGGAGATGTACTTGCGGCCGGCGTCCTGGGCGGCGGCCACGCAGGTCTGCAGGGACTCGCGCCCGCGCACGCTGGCCAGCTTGATGAGCATGGGCAGGTTCAGCCCGGCGATCACCTCCGCGTGGGTCTCGTCCATCACGGAGATGGCGAGGTTGGACGGGGTGCCGCCGAACATGTCGGTGAGCAGGATCACGCCGCGCCCCGTGTCCACCTCGCGGGCGGCGCGCACGATGTCGGCCCGGCGACGCTCCATGTCGTCCTCCGGCCCGATGGCGACGGCGCGCACGCCCGCCTGGGGGCCGACCACGTGCTCCATGGCCCCGACGAACTCGTCGGCCAGCCGCCCGTGGGTGACGATCACCAGGCCGATCATGCGGTTCCCTTGGGCGCCGCGGTTTCTGCGACGAACGAAAGGCGCTTGATAGCGCCGCCGCCATGCGAGTCCAACGCGCGCCCTCGTCGCAGGCGCTAGGCCCGGTCCGCGCGCTCCCAGGCGAGCGCCAGCCGGGCGAGCGCCGAGCCGTCCGCGGCGCGCAGGGCGGCGGCGGGCAGCGTCACCCCTTCCACCTCGACCCGGGCGGGGTCGGGCAGGCGCTCCAGTTCGCCGTGCGGGCCCGTCAGGTCGACCACCAGCGCGACGGCCGCGCACGGCAGGGCCGGGTCCGGTCGCACGAGGCCCTGTCCGCGCGCCTCGCACAGGCCGCTCAGCGCCGCGGGGGCCGCGCCCCAGAGCCGCCCGCCGCAAGCCCACGCCACCACGCGGTCGTCGGCCACCAGGCGCCAGCCCGCCGCCAGGGCGCGCAGTGCGAGGTCGCTCTTGCCCACGCCGGAGGGGCCGCGCAGCAGCACGCCGCTCCAGCCCCGGCGGCCGCGCCGGGCGACCAGGCCCGCGTGGAGCACGCGGCGCGCGGCGATCAGCGCCCCGGCTCCGGCAGGGCGACCACGAAGCGCGCGCCCGCGACCGCCCCGTCCGGCGCGCCGTCCGCTCCGCCTGCGGGGCCCGGGCGGTTCTCGGCCGACACCTCGCCGCCGTGCGCCTCCACCACCTGCTTGGCGATGGACAGGCCCAACCCCGAATGGCCGCCGAAGGCCGAGCCGCCGGGGGCCGAGCCCTTGGGCCGGTTGGTGTAGAAGCGCTCGAACACGGAGCGGAGATTCTCGGGCGGCAGCCCCGGCCCGTCGTCGTCCACCACCGCCACCACCCGGCGGCGGCCGGCGGCGTCGCGCGCGCGGCCCACCGACACGCGCACCTCGCCCCCCTCCGGGCTGAAGGAGCGCGCGTTGTCGATCAGGTTGCGGAACACCTGGGCCAGCGGCCCCTCGCGCCCGGCCACCAGGTGGGGTTCGCCCGCCTCCACGTGCAGGCGCACCGCCGCGCCCGGGCGGCCGGCCGCGTAGGTTCCGGCGATGTCGGCCAGCAGGCGGGCGAGGTCCACCGCCCGGGGCGACTCGCGCGAAAGCTCCGCGTCCAGCCGCGAGGAGTTGGCGATGTCGGTGATCAGCCGGTCCAGCCGCTTCACGTCCGTCTTGAGCACGCCCATCAGCCGCTCGCGGCCGGGGTGGCCGGGGGGCGCCAGCTCCAGCGTCTCCACCGCCGAGCGGATGGAGGTGAGCGGGTTCTTGATCTCGTGCGCCACGTCCGCGGCGAAGCGCTCGATGGCGTCCATGCGCGCGCTCTGGGCGTCCGTCATGCTCTGCAGGGCGCGGGTCAGGCCGCCCACCTCGTCCTGACGCCGGGCGATGTCGGGCAGCGAGATGGCCCGCGCCCGCGACAAGCGCACCCCGTCCGCCGCCCGCGCCAGCCGCTCGATGGGGGTGGCCACCAGGGTGTAGAGCAGGAGGGAGGAGGCCAGCGTGGTCCCCACCGCGATCAGGATGAACGGCAGCAGCGCGCGGCGCTGGGCCCACACGGTGGCGTTCACGTCCCCCGCCTCCACCGTCAGCACCCCCAGCACCGCCCGCACGTGCTGGAGGGGGATGGACACGCTGACCACCCGCCCGTTGGACTCGGTGTCGCGCACCTGCGCCACCCGGCGGCCGGTCAGCGCCCGGTCGATCTCCGCCTGCTCGGCGCGGTGGGCGCGCGCCGCCCGGCGCCCGTCGGCGGCGCGCCGCCAGGCGCCCCACCACGCGCCCGGGCCGGAAGCGGCCCGCACGGGCGGCAGGGGCTGGGCCAGCACCTTGTCGGCGATCACGTCCGTGTCGGCCACCAGGCGCCCGTCCTGGTCGTACAACCGCGCCCGCTCGCTGCGGGGCACGTTGAGCAACTGGAGGATGGCGGCGGCGTGCTCCGTGTCGAGCGCCGGGGCGGGTTCGCCCACCGTGGCCGTCTCCACCAGCACGTAGGAGATCAGCTCGCCCTGGGTGGTCAGGCTGTCCAGCCGCGCCTCCAGCAGGCCGTGGCGCAGCTCGTTGAACACCAGCGCCCCCACCACCAGCGCCAGCAGGCCGGCCAGGTTGAGCAGCAGGATCAGTCCGCCCAACTTGGAACCCGCGAAGCGCGGGCTGGACGCGCGCAGCCGTCGCCAGAAGGACGGACGCGCCGCCCCTTCAGGACTCGCGGTAACGGTAGCCGACTCCATACAGGGTCTCGATGGCGTCGAACTCCGGGTCGACCTGGCGGAACTTCTTGCGCATGCGCTTGACGTGGCTGTCGATGGTGCGGTCGTCCACGTAGACCTGGTCGTCGTAGGCGGCGTCCATCAGGTTGTCGCGGCTCTTCACGAAGCCCGGGCGCTGGGCCAGCGACTGCAGCAGCAGGAACTCGGTGACGGTGAGCTTCACCGGCCGGCCGTTCCACAGGCAGTCGTGGCGCGCGGGGTCCAGGGTCAGCCGGCCGCGCTTGAGCGCGGGGGCCCCCGCCTCGCCGAGGGCGGCGCCCGCCGGACCGTCCACCGGGGCGCCGTACTCGGCCTCCTCCCGGTCGGCGCGCGCGCGGCGCAGCACCGCCTTGACCCGCTCGATCAGCAGCCGCTGGCTGAACGGCTTGTGCATGTAATCGTCGGCGCCGAGGTTGAAGCCCAGGATCTCGTCGATCTCCTCGTCCTTGCTGGTGAGGATGATGACGGGCAGCTCGCTGGTCTGGCGCAGGCGCTTGAGCACCTCCATGCCGTCCATGCGCGGCATCTTCACGTCGAGGATGGCGAGGTCCGGCGGGTCGTTCTCCAGCCCGGCCAGGCCCGAAGCGCCGTCGTGATAGCTGCGCACCTCGTGGCCGTGGCTTTCCAGCGCGAGCGACACGGAGGCGGTGATGTTCTCGTCGTCGTCGACGAGGGCGATGACGGCCATGGCGTGCGAAGGTCCGGAAGGAGACGGGGAGGATCGGCCCCGTTCGTGGCGGGTTTAAGCCGCGTTAGGCGGCGCGGGCGCATGATATGGGCGTGAGCGCGCCGCAGGTCCACTACGAGCTCTTCACCCGGCGCGGCGGCGCGGACGGCTGGACCCTGCACGGCGCCTCCGAGGAGCGCGCCTCCACGGTGGCGGAGGCCGAGGCCCTGCTGGCCGAGGGCCGGGTCGCGGCGGTCAGGGTGGTCAAGGAGACCTACGACCCCCAGGCGCGCGCCTACGACGGCGTGGTCATCCTCACCCGCGGCGAGGTCGCCCCCGCCAAGCGCCGCACGGCCCCCGCCGCCGACGGCCCCGCCTGCACCTCGCCCACCGACCTGTACGCGCCCCACGCGCGCGAAACCCTGGCCCGCCTGCTGGAGCCCTGGCTGGCGCGCCTGCGGGTCACCGTGTTCGAGCTGCTGCACCGGCCGGACCTGGCCGAAGCGCTGGACCGCGAGGGCTTCACCCTGCTCCACGCCATCCAGAAGGCCGCCGCCGCCGACGTGCGGGGCCGCGCGCTGGACCTGCACTCAACGATCCGCGCCCACCAGGCGCTGGCCCGCCGCGCCGTGGACCGGCTGGCGGCGGACGCGCGCCGCTTCCCGCGCACGACCGCGCCGGAGTTCGCGGCCCTCGCCGAACGCCTGGTGGAGCAGCCGGACGCCGGCTACCTGCTGGGGGCGGCGGTGGCGCGCCTCATGGGCGAGGCTCCCGGCTGGGCGGACAAGTGCGCCCTGCTGGCGGACCTGGCGGAGCGCGCCCCCGGCCAGGGGCGCGCCCGCGCCCTGGCGCTGCGCGTGCTCGAACAGCCCCTGGGCGAGATCCTGGGCGGACGCGCGGGGCTGGAGGAGCTGGCGGGGGACGCGCCCCTGGACCCGGGCGGCGGCCTCGCCCTGCTCGCGCGCCTGGCGACGGGGCGGGTGGCGGCGCTGGTGGCGGCCGCCGACCCCGACGTGATGGCGCCCGTGCCCCCCGTCTGCGGCCTGGCCGCCCGCCTGGCGGTGCTGTTGGACGTGGACGCCTTCGAGGGGGTGCGCGCGGCCATGGTGCGCCGCATGCTGGCCGAGCTCCACGGCCCGCGCCGGCTGCGCCCCGCCGACCCGGAAGGCGAGATCGAGCTCCTGCGCGCGCTGGCGGCGGTGCTGGCCGCCGCCGCCGGACCGCGCCTGTCGCTGGAGGACGTGCGCGCCGCCTTCGTGGAGCGGTCGCGTCGCCTGGTGGCCGCCGACTTCGTGGAGCGCTTCCTGGCCGGGCGCGGCGACCCGGTGGCGGAAGCGCGCGCCCTGGTGCGGCTGGCGGAGAACGTGACGGGAGCGGCCAACAAGCGCGAGGTCGCGCGCTGGATCCGCGGCGTGGTCGATTCCCTGCGCTTCGAGGCGGCGGTGCGGCGCGGGCCGGACGCGCCCGGGGCCAAGCTCGCCGCCCTGGCCGACCTGCAGCGCGCCCTCCTCCCGGTGGGGCTGCCGGAGGCGGAGGCCGCGGCCGTGGCCGGGCGCGTGGGCGAGGCGGGCGGCTGGGTGGAGGCGGACGCGCGCCTGGTCCACCAGCTCGCGCGCTCCCCCGCGCCGGCCGTGACCCGGGCGGTGATGCTGGCGCGCATGGCCGCGGGCGAGGCGGGCCCCCGGGGCCCGGCGGCGGACCGGGCGCGGGCCGAGCTGCTCAAGCTGCTCCGCTCGCCCGAACTGCGCACGGACGCCGCCGCCCACCCCGAAGCGCTCGGGCGCCTGCGCCAGGCGATGGCCGCCTGCGACCTGGCCGCCTGAAGCTTTCAGGAGGCGACGGGGACCGGAACGAAGAAGGGGCCCGCACCACGTGCGGACCCCTTCATGGTCGCTGCAAACTCCGCAGGGCGGACGCGCCCGCCCCTTATTCGGCGGCGGCGAGTTCCGGAGCGGCGGCGGGCTCGACGTTGACGTAGGTGCGGTCGTCACGCTTGGTCACGAAGCGCACCGCGCCGGTGACGGTGGCGAACAGCGTGTGGTCGCGGCCGAGGCCGACGTTCAGGCCGGGCCAGAACTTGGTGCCGCGCTGGCGCACCAGGATGTTGCCGGCGAGCACGGCCTCGCCGCCGAACTTCTTGACGCCGAGGCGGCGGCCGGCCGAGTCGCGGCCGTTGCGGGACGAACCGCCGGATTTCTTGTGAGCCATGGGATGCCTCCGGGCTTAGGGGTTCAGGACTCGGTCGAGGCCATGGAGCCGGTCTCGGACGCGGCGTCCGGATCGACGGAGGTCTGGGCGCCGGCGGCGGGGGTCTCGCCCATCGGCTGCTCGACCATGGCCGGACCGCCCGCGGCGCGGCCGGCCGCGCGGGGCGACACGGTGTCGGAGGCGGACGTCTCGGCGGTGGGCGTGCCTTCGGGCAGGCCGGCCATGTCCGGGGCGTTCACCCGGGGGGCGAGGCCGCGGGCGCGGGCCACCAGCTCGGCGCGGGTCGTGAGGTCGACGGTCCCCTCCCACTTGGCGGACGCTCCGGCGCCGTCGAGCGCGGTGACTCGCAGCACGCTCTCCGGCTGGCGGTGGCCCTGGGTGCGGCGGTAGCCCTGGCGGCGGATCTTCTTGAACACCTTGATCTTCTCGCCCTTGCGGGTCTCGATCAGGGTGGCGGTCACGGTGGCGCCCTCCACCAGGGGCGAGCCCAGCGTCACGGCGCCGTCGCCGCCGCCGATCATCAGCACCTGGTCGAAGGTGACGGCGCCGCCGACCTCCGCCGCGTCCAGCTTCTCCACGACCAGCACGTCGCCCGGGCTCACCCGGTACTGCTTGCCGCCGGTCTTGATCACCGCATACATGGTCGAGGGCCTTCTTGGTTTTGGAGCGCGCGGCTTTCTCTCGACCGCGTCATCTTCGAACAACGAAACGCCCGCAGGCCGGCGGCCGTACGGGGCGAGGCGCGTGTCTACAGCGCGCCGGGCCGGCAAGTCAACGCGGGTGCGGCTTGGCGGCGGTGGGGCGAGGGGCCATCTAGACGCGTCCGCCCCCGCTCACGGAGCCTGCATGTCCGACGTCCTCCTGGCCGACGCGCCCGCCGACCCGGCGGCGACCGCGGATGCGCGCATCCCCGTCACCGTGCTCACCGGCTATCTGGGCGCGGGCAAGACCACCCTGCTCAACCGCATCCTCACGGAGGACCACGGCCGCCGCTACGCGGTGATCGTCAACGAGTTCGGCGAGGTGGGCATCGACAACGACCTGGTCGTGGACAGCGACGAGGAGGTGTTCGAGATGAACAACGGCTGCGTGTGCTGCACCGTGCGCGGCGACCTGATCCGCATCCTGAACGGCCTCATGCGCCGCCAGGCCGGCCGCCGCGGCTTCGACGCCATCGTGATCGAGACCACGGGCCTCGCCGACCCCGGCCCCGTCGCCCAGACCTTCTTCGTGGACGAGGACGTGAAGGCGCGCACCCGGCTCGACAGCGTGACCACCGTGGTGGACGCGCTGAACGTGCGCGCCCGCTTGGCCGACTCGGCGGAAGCGCGCGAGCAGATCGCCTTCGCGGACGTGATCGTGCTCAACAAGACCGACCTCGTCAGCCCCGCCGAACTCGCCCGGGTGGAGGCGGCGCTGCGGGCGATGAACCCGCTGGCCCCCGTGCACCGGGCCGTGCGCTCGGACGTGGCGCTGGACAAGGTGCTGGGCCGCGGCGGCTTCGACCTGGACCGCATCGTCGAACTGGAGCCCGACTTCCTGAACCCGCCCCACGGCGAGGCGGGCCACGTCCACGACGCGCATTGCGGGCACGACCACCACGCGGATCACGCCCACGCCCACGACGAGCCGCACGGCCATGCGGGTGCGCGCGGCCACGCCCACGCCGACCAGGACATCCGCGGCGTGGCGCTCACCTTCGACCAACCGCTGGACGGCCGGCGCGTCACCGCCTGGCTCAACGGCGTGCTCCAGGAGCAAGGGCCCGACATCCTGCGCGCCAAGGGCATACTGGACGTGGCGGGCGAGGACCGGCGCCTGGTGTTCCAGGCCGTGCACATGATCCTGGAGGGCGACCTCCAACGCCCCTGGCGCGACGGCGAACGCCGCTGGAGCCGCATGGTGTTCATCGGCCGCCACCTCGACGAAGCCGCCCTGCGCGCCGGCTTCGAGGCCTGCGCCGCGACCTGACGGGGCGGGGCGGGCGGACAAGCCGCCCACCGCCCGCCGCCTAGATACCTTGCTTCTTATCGGCAGCCCTGTGTTCGACCCGTCGGAGACGTGTCGAACTTGATTGGAGGGACGCCCCGCGTCCCGACGCCTTCAGCACCGCCGTCGCGCGCAGGGCGGGTCAAGGTCCCGCGCCAGCGGGCCCGCGCAGCGGG
>CAXSDV010000032.1:0-30487 GCA_964235945.1 uncultured Caulobacteraceae bacterium | reverse complement strand
CGGGCTCCGTCGGCTCGCGCCGGCTCCCGTCCAGCGCGCGGGCGGCGGCGTCCCTGGCGGAGGCTTCCGCCGCCTTCTGCGCGCGGGTGCGGCCGAAGCTCGCCCGGTTCTGCGCCGCCTTGGCCTGGGCGTCGGCGCGGGCGTGCGCCTTTCGAACCTTGCTGAGGTTGATGGGCTCGACCACGCGCTCCTCCGGCAACCGTCGACGTGGGCGCACGTTACTCTCCGCGAACCGCCCCCGTAAGGAGATATGATATGGTCGACGCCGCGCAGATCGAAGAACATTACGAAGTGGTGGGTTCCGACGGGCACCACGTGGGCAAGGTCGACCACGTGATCGGCGACCAGATCGAGTTGGCCAAGATGGACGTGGCCGCGGGCATGAAGCACCACGTGATCCCCGTGAGCTGGGCCTCGTCGGTGTCCGACAAGAAGGTCACGCTCTCCATCACCGCCGACGAAGCCAAGTCCCGCTGGCAGGAGAAGAAGATCAGCTGATCGCGGCGACGCGAACAGCCGTCGGAGGCCCGCCGGAGCGATCCGGCGGGCCTTTGCGCGTCTCCTATCCAGGTGCTCGGCCGCGCCGCGCCCTCAGCCGGGCGAGATCATCTTCTCCGGCCGCACCAGCTCGTCGAACTGCGCGTCGGTGACATAGCCGCCGCCGACCGCCTCCTGGCGCAGGGTGGTGCCGTTCTTGTGCGCGGTCTTGGCGATCTTGGCGGCGGCGTCGTAGCCGATCTTGGGCGCGAGCGCGGTCACCAGCATGAGCGAACGCTCGAGCGCCGCCTTGATGTTGTCCTCCCGCGCCTCGATGCCGGCCACCATGTTGTCGGCGAAGCTCCTCGCCGCGTCGCCCAGCAGCTTGGCCGACTGCAGGAAGGTGTAGGCCATCACCGGGTTGAACACGTTCAGCTCGAAGTGGCCCGAAGCCCCCGCCATGGTCATGGTGGTCTCGTTGCCGAACACGCGGGTGCAGACCATGGTCAGCGCCTCGGCCTGGGTGGGGTTCACCTTGCCGGGCATGATGGAGGAGCCGGGCTCGTTCTCCGGCAGGCTGAGCTCGCCCAGGCCCGACCGCGGCCCCGAGCCCAGGAAGCGGATGTCGTTGGCGATCTTGAACAGGCTCACGGCCACCGTGTTGATCGCCCCGTGGCTGAACACCATGGCGTCGTGCGCCGCCAGCGCCTCGAACTTGTTGTAGGCGGTCACGAAGGGCAGGCCGGTGATGGCGGCGATGCGCTCGGCCACCTTCTCGGCGAAGCCTATCGGCGCGTTCAGCCCCGTGCCCACCGCCGTGCCGCCCTGAGCCAGCTCGTACAGGCCGTAGAGCGTCTCCTTGAGCCGGCGCACCCCCATGGCGAGCTGGTGGGCGTAGCCGCCGAACTCCTGGCCCAGCGTCAGGGGCGTGGCGTCCTGGGTGTGGGTGCGGCCGATCTTGATGATGTGGTCGAAGCTGCGCGCCTTGGCGAGCATCGCCTCGTGCAGGTGCTCCAGCGCGGGCATCAGCTCGCGCGCCACCGCGTCCGCGCAGGCCACGTGCATGGCGGTGGGATAGGTGTCGTTGGACGACTGGCTCATGTTGACGTGGTCGTTGGGGTGCACGGGCGACTTGGAGCCCATCGTCCCGCCCAGGGTCTCGATGGCGCGGTTCGAGATCACCTCGTTGGCGTTCATGTTCGACTGGGTGCCCGAGCCCGTCTGCCACACCACCAGCGGGAAGTGGTCGTCGAGGCGGCCGTCGATCACCTCCTGGGCCGCGGCCACCACCGCCGCCCCCACGGCGGGGTCGAGCTTGCCCAGCGCCATGTTGGCTTCGGCGGCGGCGCGCTTGACCACGCCCAGCGCCCGCACCACCGCCACCGGCTGCTTCTCCCAGCCGATCTTGAAGTTGCCGAGGGAGCGCTGGCTCTGGGCGCCCCAGTAGCGGTCGGCGTCCACCTCGATCGGGCCGAAGGTGTCGGTCTCTGTGCGGGTCGAGGTCACGGCGGCTCCTGCGGTGGGTCGCCGCGGGTTTAGGCCGCCGCGCGGGCGCCGTTCAAGCGCGCGGGCCGGGCCGGCGCTTGCGGCGCACCCCGTGCTGGGCTTCTAGTCCGCCCCCGTCGCCTTCGGAGCCGCCGCCCGCCATGCCCAAGCTCGCCTCCGCCGTGCAGACGGGCTCCGCCGCGTTCCGCTCCGCCGCCGACCACAACCGCGCCCTGGTGGAGCGCCTGCGCGAGGAGACGGCGCGCGCCGCCCTGGGCGGGCCGGAGGCGTCGCGGGCGCGGCACGTGGCGCGCGGCAAGCTCCTGCCGCGCGAGCGGGTGGAGCGGCTGATCGACCCGGGCTCGCCCTTCCTGGAGCTCAACCCGCTGGCCGCCCACGCCCTGCACGGCGGCGAGGCGCCGGGGGCGGGGATCATCACGGGGGTGGGCCGGGTTTCGGGCCGCGAGGTGGTGGTGGTGTGCAACGACCCCACGGTGAAGGGCGGCGCCTACTTCCCCGAGACGGTGAAGAAGCACCTGCGGGCCCAGGAGGTGGCGGCGCAGAACCGCCTGCCCTGCGTCTACCTGGTGGACAGCGGAGGGGCCAACCTGCCGCACCAGGCGGAGGTCTTCCCCGACCGCGACCATTTCGGCCGCATCTTCTTCAACCAGGCCAACATGAGCGCGGCGGGGATCGCGCAGATCGCCTGCGTCATGGGCTCGTGCACCGCGGGCGGGGCCTACGTTCCGGCCATGAGCGACGAGACGGTGATCGTGCGCGGCCAGGGCACCATCTTCCTGGGCGGCCCGCCGCTGGTGAAGGCCGCCACGGGCGAGGTGATCTCCGCCGAGGAGCTGGGCGGGGCCGACACCCACGCGCGCCGCTCGGGCGTGGTCGACCACGTGGCCGAGGACGACGAGCACGCGCTCTCCATCGTGCGTTCCATCGTGGCGCGCCTGGGCCCCGGGACGCGCGCCGACCTCGGCCGTCGCCCGGGCGATCCCAAGCCGCCGGCCTACGACCCGGCCGAGCTCTACGGCGTGGTCCCGGCCGACGTGCGCGCGCCCTACGACGTGCGCGAGGTGATCGCCCGCCTGGTGGACGGCTCGGAGTTCGACGAGTTCAAGGCGCTGTACGGCACGACGCTGGTGACGGGGTTCGCCCACGTCTGGGGCCAGCCCGTCGCCATCCTCGCCAACAACGGCGTGCTGTTCAGCGAGAGCGCGCTCAAGGGGGCGCACTTCATCGAACTGGCCTGCCAGCGCAGGATCCCGCTCCTGTTCCTGCAGAACATATCGGGCTTCATGGTCGGCGGCCGCTACGAGGCGGGGGGCATCGCCAAGGACGGGGCCAAGCTCGTCACCGCCGTGGCCTGCGCGCAGGTCCCGAAGTTCACCGTGCTGATCGGCGGCAGCTTCGGCGCGGGCAACTACGGCATGTGCGGGCGCGCCTACTCGCCGCGCTTCCTGTGGAGCTGGCCCAACGCGCGCATCAGCGTGATGGGCGGCGAGCAGGCCGCCTCGGTGCTGGCCACCGTGCACCGCGACGCCGAGCGCTGGACGCCCGAGGAGCTGGAAGCCTTCAAGGCCCCCGTCCGCGCCAAGTACGAGACGGAGGGCGAGCCCTACTTCGCCACCGCCCGGCTGTGGGACGACGCGATCATCGACCCCGCCCAGACCCGCGACGTGCTGGGCCTGGCCCTGTCCGCCAGCCTGAACGCGCCCGTCCCCGACACGCGCTTCGGCGTGTTTCGGATGTAGCGCCCGCGCGTTCACCCGCCATGACCGAACCGATCAGCCATCCCCTCGCCGACCTCGTCTTCCCCACCGGGGCGGTGGAGGGCTCCCCCGTGGTGATCGAGGCCACGCCCGCCGGGGTGGCGGTGGTCAACCTGAACCGGCCCGCGCGGCGCAACGCCTTCGATGCGGAGATGATCGACGCCCTGCACGAGGCCTTCGTCACCCTGGGCGCCCAGGACGGCGTCCGCACCGTGTTCGTGCGCGGCGTGGGCGGGACGTTCTGCGCGGGCGCGGACCTTGGCTGGATGCGCGACGCGGCGGATTTCAGCGAGGAGGAGAACCGGGAGGACGCCCGGGCGCTGGCGCGCATGCTCAAGAGCCTGCACGACATCCCCGCCCTGACCGTGGCGCTGGTGGAGGGGGCGGCCTTCGGCGGCGGCGCGGGGCTGGCGGCGGCCTGCGACCTCGCCCTGGCCACGCCGGACGCGCAATTCAGCTTCTCCGAGGTGCGCCTGGGGCTGATCCCCGCGGTGATCTCGCCCTACGTGGTGGCGGCCGTGGGCCCGCGCGCGGCGCGGCGGCTGTTCGCCACCGGCGTGCGCTTCGAGGCGGACGCCGCCGAGCGCCTGGGCCTGGTCGAACGCGTGGTGGAGGACGCGGACGCGCTGCACGCCGCCGCCCGCGCCCTGGCCCACGCCCAGTGCGCCTGCGCGCCCCGCGCGGTGGGCGAGGCCAAGCGCCTGGTGGACGCGGTGGCCGGCCGGCCGATCGACGGCCACCTCTTGGAGGACACCGCGCGCCGCATCGCCGCGCGCCGCGCCACGGACGAGGGCCGCGAGGGCGTGGCCGCCTTTTTGGAACGGCGCCCGCCCGCCTGGGCGTGAGCCGCGCCGCGTTCTAGAAGCGCCGGATGCTCAAGCGCCTTCTCATCGCCAACCGGGGCGAGATCGCCCGCCGGGTGATCCGCACCGCCCGCCGCCTGGGGGTGGAGACGGTGGCGGTGTATTCGGACGCGGATGCGGACGCGCCGCACGTGCGCGAGGCGGACGCCGCCGTGCGCCTGGGTCCCGCGCCCGCCCGCGAGAGCTATCTCGACGCCGCGCGCGTGCTGTCGGCGGCGCGGGAGTCCGGGGCCGACTCGGTGCATCCGGGCTACGGCTTCCTGTCGGAGAACGCGGGCTTCGCCGAGGCGGTGGAGGCGGCGGGCCTCGTCTGGGTGGGCCCGCCCCCCGCCGCCATCCGCGCCATGGGTCCCAAAGACTCCGCCAAGGCCTTGATGGCCGCCGCGGGCGTGCCCGTCACCCCGGGCTACGGCGGCGACGACCAGTCGGAGGCGCGGCTGCTGGCGGAGGCGGAGCGGACGGGCTTCCCGGTGCTGATCAAGGCGGTGGCCGGCGGCGGCGGCAAGGGCATGCGCCGGGTGGACGCGGCGGACGCGTTCTCCGCCGCGCTCGCCTCCTGCCGGCGCGAGGCCGCCTCCAGCTTCGGCGACGAGCGGGTGCTGGTGGAGCGCTACATGGCGCGCCCGCGCCATATCGAGGTGCAGGTGTTCGCCGACGCCCACGGCGACGTCGTCCACCTGTTCGAGCGCGACTGCTCGCTGCAGCGCCGCCACCAGAAGGTGATCGAGGAGGCGCCCGCCCCCGGCATGGACGCCGCCACCCGCGAGGCGGTGTGCGCCGCCGCCGTGCGTGCGGCCCGCGCGGTCGGCTACCGGGGCGCGGGCACGGTGGAGTTCATCGCGGACGCCAGCGAGGGCCTGCGCGCCGACCGCATCTTCTTCATGGAGATGAACACCCGCCTGCAGGTGGAGCACCCGGTCACCGAGATGATCACCGGCCTCGACCTGGTCGAATGGCAGCTCCTCGTCGCCGCCGGCGAGCCCCTGCCGCTGCGGCAGGAGGACATCACGCTGACCGGCTGGGCCATGGAGGCCCGCCTCTACGCCGAGGACCCGGCCACGGGGTTCCTGCCGAGCACCGGGCGACTGGAGAAGCTGCGCCTGCCCCGGGCGCGCCGCCACGTACGCGTGGACAGCGGGGTGGAGGAGGGCGGCGAGGTGACCCCCTTCTACGATCCCATGATCGCCAAGGTGATCGTGCACGCCGACACGCGCGAGCAGGCCGCCGAGGCCCTGTCGAGCGCCATGCGCGAGACGCGCGCCTATCCCGTGCGGACCAACGCCGGCTTTCTGGCGCGCACCGCCGCGCACCCCGACTTCGTCGCGGCGAGGATCGACACGGGCTTCATCGCCGCGCGGCTGGACGAGCTCCTTCCACCCGCCGAGCCTCCGCAGCGCGCCGTCGACCTGTCCGCCTCCGCCCTGCGCGACCGCGCCATCGAGATCGGCGACGCGTTGGACGCCTGGCCGCTGACCGGCTTCCGCCTCAACGCCCCCCCTCGCCGGGAGACGCCGGTGTGGGTCGACGGCCGGCCGGGCGCGGCCGCCCTGCGGCCCGTGCGCTTCAGCGACACCCACCAGAGCCTGGACGACCCGTCCGTGGTCTACGCCGAAGGCCAGGCCTACGCCCTGGCCTTCGCGCCGCCCGTCTCGGGAGCCGGCGCGGGTCCCGCCGGTGACGGGCGGCTCATCGCCCCCATGCCGGGCCGCGTGGTCCAACTCGCCGCCGAGCCTGGCCGGCGCGTGGCCGCGGGCGAGGTGGTGGTGACGCTGGAGGCCATGAAGATGGAGCACGGCCTGGCCGCCCCCTTCGACGCGGTGGTGGCCGAAGTCTCCGCCGCCGTCGGAGACCAGGTGACGGAGGGCGCGGTGCTGGTGCGGCTGGAGCGGGCGGAGCAGGGCGCATAGCCGCGTTCCCGCCCGGCGCGCCCGCGCCTATCTGACCGGTCATGGCGCTGCACATGATCAAGCTCGTGGTGGGCGTGGAGACGCTGGACGAGCTGCTCGCCTGGCGGCGCGCCCGCGCCCGTCACGAGCCCGACTGGCGCGTGCACACGCGGGTGACGCCCAAGCGCGCGGCGGAGGTGGAGGACGGCGGCTCCATCTACCGCGTCATCAAGGGGGTGATCGTCTGCCGCCAGCGCATCCTGCGCATCGAGACGCACGGCGAGGGGCGCGCCAGCCGCTGCCAGCTTGTGGTCGACCCCGCCCCCGTGCGCGTGGCGCCCACGCCGCGCCGACCCTTCCAGGGCTGGCGCTACCTCCAACCCGACGACGCTCCGCCCGACCTCGACGCGCTGGACGCCGGGGCGGAGAGCGTGCCGCCGGACCTCCTGCGCCGGTTGCGCGAACTCGGGGCCTGGTGAGCGGTCAACCGCGGGCGGGAGCGACGGCCAGGTTGTCGAGCAGGCGCACGCCGCCCAGCCGCGCGGCGGCGAGCAGGCGCGCCGGCCGTTCCAGCGGGCCGGGGCCGACGGGCTCCAGCGTGTCGGGCGCGCGCACCTCGGCGTAGTCCACCGCTTGAAAGCCCATCCGCTCCAGGGCGTGGCGCGCGCCCGTCTCCACCCTGGCCACGGGGGCGCCTTGCGCCAGCGCCGCCGCCGCCTCCCGCAGCACGGCGTACAGGCGCGGGGCGAGCCGGCGATCAGCTTCGCCGAGGTAGGCGTTGCGCGAGGACAGGGCCAGGCCGTCCGCCGCGCGCGCGATGGGCGCGCCCAGCACGTCCACCTGCAGGTCGAGGTCGCGCACCACCCGCCGGATCACCACCAGCTGCTGCCAGTCCTTTTCGCCGAACACGGCGACGTCCGGCCGCGCCTGCAGCAGGAGCTTGGCCACCACGGTCGCCACCCCGGCGAAGTGCCCGGGCCGGGAGCCGCCCTCCAGCGGCTCGGACACGCCGCCCACGTCCACGGTGGTCGCGAAGCCGGGCGGATACATCTCCGCGGGCGCCGGGGCGTACATGACATCGCAGCCCGCCGCCGTGAGCGCGTCGGCGTCCGCCTGCTCGGGGCGTGGATAGCGGTCGAAGTCCTCCCCCGCCCCGAACTGCCGCGGGTTGACGAACACGCTGGCCACGACCCGGTCCGCCTGGGCGCGCGCCAGGCGCACGAGCGAGACGTGCCCGTCGTGCAACGCCCCCATGGTGGGCACCAGCGCCACCGTTTCACGCTTCTCACGCCAGGCGGAGATCTGCGCGCGCAGGTGCGACACGGTGCGGACGTGCGCGAGCCGTTCGGCCATGGCGGAACTCCGGTGCGGTCGGGCGATCGTTATCGCGGGCGGGACGCGGGGCGTCCAGCCGCCGCGCGGCCCCGCATATCCATGCTAGAGGCTGTTCCTGGAGTCGGAACCCGGGAGCGCCGCATGGCCCAACTGTCCTCCGCGCGCGTGATCGTGGTCGGCAACGAGAAGGGCGGGGCGGGAAAGTCCACCGTCGCCATCCACGTCGCCACCGCCCTGCTGCACGCGGGCCGTCGCGTGGCGCCCCTCGACCTCGACCTGCGCCAGCAGTCCATGGCGCGCTTCTTCGCCAATCGTCGCGCCTGGGCGGACGCGAACGGCGCCGTCCTGCCCATGCCCGACCCCTGCGAGCTGGACGGGGAGGGGGTGCGCCTGTCGAAGCTGCCGCTGGAGGAGGTGCTGGAGACCTTCGAGCGCGCTTTCGCCCATGCGCGCCAGGCGGCGGACGTGGTGGTGATCGACACGCCCGGGGCCGACACCGCCGTCAGCCACGCCGCCCACGCCAAGGCCGACCTGCTGATCACCCCGCTCAACGACAGCTTCGTGGACTTCGACATGCTGGGCCATGTCGATCCCGTGACCCTGGAGCTGACCCAGCCCAGCCTCTACGCCGAGAGCGTGTGGGAAGCGCGCAAGAAGAAGATGGTCGGCGAGCGGCGCGCCATGGACTGGCTGGTGCTCAGGAACCGCCTGGCCACCACCGAGGCGCGCAACAGGAAGCGCCTGGACGAGAGGATCGAGGCCCTGGCCAAGCGCGTGGGCTTCCGCATCGGTCCGGGCCTGCGCGACCGGGTGATCTACCGCGAGCTCTTTCCCTTCGGCCTGACCATCGCCGACCTGTCGGCGAGCGTGCGACCGGTGGCGGTGTCCCTGGGCCATGTGGCCGCGCGCCAGGAGCTGCGCGCCATGATCGCGGCGGCGGGGCTGGCCGACCTGATCGCCGCCTCCCCCGCCGAGCCGGAAGCTGAGGCTTCGGCTGACGAACCGGCGGCGGGTTCCGCGGACGCGGCCTGATCGCCGTGCCGTTCGCCGCGCTGGCCCTGGTGCTGCTGGGCGCGCTCTGGGGCGTGGGCGGGCCGCGCCGCGCGGGCGAAGCGCTGGCCCGCGCGGCCCGGCGACGCGCGCCCGGGTCGTGGCGGCCGGGGGTGGGCGCGCTCGCCCTCGGGGCGGCGGTCGCGGCGCTGTTCCTGGCGGCCCGCGGGGCGTGGGCCGAAGCCGCGGCGCTCGCGTGCGCGGCGGCGGTCGCGGCGGCGGCGGCGCGCAGGCGCGGACGCGTCCGCCCCGTGGCGTCGCGCCCGCTCGCGCCATCGCCCAGCCGGCGGGAGGCGGCCGAACTCCTGGGCGTCGGGGCGGACGCTTCGGCCGCGGAGGTGCGCGCCGCCTACGCCCGGCTGATCCGCCGATTGCACCCGGATGCGGGCGGCACGCCGGGCCTCGCCGCCCAGCTCAACCGCGCCCGCGACGTCCTGCTGGGCGCGCGCTAGGCGCTCAGGCGTCCTCGTCGGCGGCGCGGCACCGCTTGGCGTGACGGCCGCCGCGGCAGGCGGCCTTGGCGGTCTTCAGGGAGGCCTTCGCCGCCCGCGTCCCGGCTTCGGCGACGGCGGCGTGACGGCGACGTCCCCGGTGCGCTTCGGCGGACGCGGCGACGAGCTTCGCGCCGCGTCCGTGGCGACCGTGGTCCGCCTTGGCGACGTCGCGTTCCCGGGCGCGGCAGGCGCGCGCCTTGGAGCCGTGCTTGCCCGCGCAGGTCGAAGGCGCGGCGGCGGCGGCCTGCGCGCGGCAGGCTCGGCTTCGGCGCGCGCGCCGGCTCGAGCAGTCAGGCGTCGTCGCGGCGACCGCCGTCGCCGTCTCGGCGCGGCAGGCGCGGGCGCGGCGACCGTGAAGGTGGCCGCAATCGCGCGCCGCGACCGCGGGCGCGGCGACAACCGCCTCGCAGGCGGCGCGATGACGGCGGCGGGCGCGGCGCGAGCCGCAGTCCACGGCGGCCGTCTCCGTTCCGCGGGCGAAGCTGCGAGCCTGCGCGCGGCAGCTGCGCAGCTTGCGACCGCGCATGCGGCGGCAGTCCGGGTCGGCGGCGGGAAGCGCGGCCGCGAGGCGGACGGGCCGCATGGTGGCGGCGACGGTGCGGCCGGGCGGGCGCACCTGAGCGGGAGCCTGCACGAAGCGGACCTCCGGGTCGTGGGCCGAACCCATCTCCTGCAGCGGGCGGGTGAGCGGGCCGGCCGCCTCGTCCGGGTCGTGCAGCAGGGCGGCCACCGTCAGCTTGCCGCCTCCGGCGCGCGAGCCCATCACGCTGAAGCCCGCGTCCATCAAGTCCGCCACGTTCTCGTCTCGCGCGGCGGAGGAGGAGCCGCCCAGCACCACGGTGATCAGCCGCCGGCCCCCGCGCACCGCGGAGGCGGCCAGGTTGTGGCCCGCCGCGTTGGTGTAGCCGGTCTTGATGCCGTCCACCCCGGGGATTTTTTTCAGGAAGCTGTGCGGGTTGAGCACTTCGTGGCCGTTCCAGCTCATGTCGGCCTGGTCGAAGAAGTAGTAGTACTGCGGATAGTCCCGGATGATGGCGCGGCTCAGCACGGCGATGTCTCGCGCGGTGGAGACGTTGACGTCTTGGTGGCGGCCGTCGGGCAGGCCGTTGGCGTTGAAGTAGCGCGTGCTCGTCATGCCCAATTCCTGCGCGCGCAGGGTCATGAGCTGGGCGAAGCGCGCTTCCGTGCCGCCCACGCGCTCGGCCAAGGCCACGGCCGCGTCGTTGGCGGACTTGACGGTCAGGCCCAGGATCGCCTGGCGCACGCTGAGGCTCCCGCCCATGGGCACGCCCAGCTTGGAGGGGGCCTGGTCGGCCGCCCAGCGCGAGAAGGGCACCCGGTCGTCCATCTTGAGCCGGCCGGTCGCCAGCGCCTCGAACGTCAGGTAGGCGGTCATCACCTTGGTGATCGAGGCGGGGAAGCGCTGGGCGTCCGCACGGCGCTCGTACAGCACCTCGCCCGTGTTCGCGTCCACCACGATGGCGGCGTACTTGGGCTGCTGCATCATGGCCGTCCGCGCGGTGGCGGGCGCGGGCGCGGCGACCGCGCCGAGCAGTCCGACGGCGGCGGCGAGGGCGCCCAGGAGGCGGCGGCCGGGCAGGGGCATGATCGGCTTCCGTTGTGGGGCGACTCGGGTCGGTGGGCGCCCCGCGTCGCTTCGTCAAATCCGCTTATCCGGTCCGCCTTTAAAGTAAACACATTATGACCGAGGCCTGGGGCGAGGCGGCCGACGCCCCTCCTGCTGCGCTGCGGCGACGGCGTTGTGCGGTGCAGCATTTTCTTGACTCGCCATTTCGACGAGCGTAGCAAACAGGCTCCGCACAGGGCCGTCCCGCGCGCCCGCCAGCCACGGAGCCACCATGGACGCCTCCACACCCGGCCAAACCGCCGAAGACGCGATGAACTCCGGCCGGCAAGCCGCCGAGTCCGCCGCCGACACCGCCCAGCGCAGTTTCGCCGCCGGTCAGGCCGCCTTCAAGGAGGGCGCCGACAAGGCCGCCGCCGCCGGCAACCAGGCGTTCAAGGAGGCCGCCGACCGCTCGCTGGGCGCGCTGAACGACCTCAACGCCCAGGGCAAGCACAACCTGGAGGCCATGATCGCTTCCGTCACCGCCGCCACCCGCGGCGCCGAGGCGCTGAGCGCCCAGGCCATGACCTACGCGAAGTCGTCCATGGAGACGCAGGTGGAGGCGGCGCGCACCTTGTCCTCCGCCCGCAGCGTGCAGGAGGTGATCGAGCTGCAGACCAGCTTCGCCCGCAAGGCGATGGAGGGCTACATCTCCGAACTCACCCGCGCCACCGAGACCATGGCCGCCGCCGTCAAGGACTCGGTCAAGCCGCTCAACGAGCGCGCCGCCGCCCTGATGGAGACGGTGCAGTCCCAGCGCTGAACTCCGGGCCGGGCGGCCTGAGGGTCGCCCGGCGCCTTCGTTTCGACCAGGCCCGGGACGCGCGACGCGCATCCCGGGCCTTTTCGCATCCACGGCGGCGCTAAGGGCCGACGCGCGCCGCGCAAGGCCTTTCAAAGGCCGCACGTTTCCATATCTAATCGCCGTCGAGGGTGCGGAGAGCCGCGCCGGGGTCGGAGGCGTGCATGGCCGAGCGAAAGCCCGGAGATGAAGGGGGCGGGGTCGGTTCGGCCGTCGCCACTCAGGTCAAGCCGAAGGTGGCCAAGCCTTCGCTGTACCGCGTCCTGCTGCTGAACGACGACTACACCCCGATGGAATTCGTGGTCTACGTGCTCGAGCGCTTCTTCAAC
Organism: uncultured Caulobacteraceae bacterium; assembly: GCA_964235945.1. GTDB lineage: Bacteria > Pseudomonadota > Alphaproteobacteria > Caulobacterales > Caulobacteraceae > JASLDZ01. The sequence goes on along the minus strand of CAXSDV010000032.1, from coordinate 18,361 downwards.
AAGTCGCGCGAAGACGCCACGCGGATCATGTTGCACGTGCACCAGCACGGCGTGGGCGTGTGCGGACTGTTCACCTATGAGGTGGCCGAGACCAAGGTCGCCCAGGTGGTGGACGCCGCACGTCGCCATCAGCACCCGTTGCAGTGCACCATGGAAAAGGATTGAGGTCGCGCCATGCCGTCATTCTCGCGCAACCTGGAAGAAACGCTGCATCGGGCGGTGGCTTACGCCAACCAGCGCCACCACGAGTACGCCACGCTCGAACACCTGCTCCTCAGCCTGGGCGACGATCCGGACGCCGCCCAGGTCATGCGGGCGTGCAACGTCGACTTGGCCGGGCTCAAGAAGAACCTCGTCACCTACCTCGACACCGAGCTCAACAGCCTGGTGGTGGAGGACGGTGAGGACGCCAAGCCCACCGCGGGCTTCCAGCGCGTGATCCAGCGTGCGGTGATCCACGTCCAGTCCTCGGGGCGAGACGAGGTCACCGGGGCCAACGTGCTGGTGGCGGTGTTCAGCGAGCGCGAGAGCCACGCCGCGTTTTTCCTGCAGGAGCAGGACATGACGCGCTACGACGCGGTCAACTTCATCGCCCACGGCATCGCCAAGAAGGCGGGCGCCAGCGAGCCCCGCTCCGCCAAGGGCGCCTCCGAGGAGGAGGGCGGCTCCGAGAAGCCGGGCGCCGAAAAGGACAAGGACAAGTCCAAGAACGGCGCCGAGGCGCTGGACGCTTACTGCGTCAACCTCAACGAGAAGGCGCGCGCCGGCAAGGTCGACCCGCTGATCGGTCGCCACTCGGAAGTGGAGCGCTGCATCCAGGTGCTGTGCCGCCGCAGCAAGAACAATCCGCTGCTGGTGGGCGACCCGGGCGTGGGCAAGACCGCCATCGCCGAGGGGCTTGCGCGCAAGATCGTCAACGACGAAGTGCCCGAGGTGCTGGCGGGGGCCACCATCTTCAGCCTCGACATGGGCACGCTGCTGGCGGGCACCCGCTATCGCGGCGACTTCGAGGAGCGCATCAAGCAGGTGGTCAAGGAATTGGAGGCGCACCCCAACGCGGTGCTCTTCATCGACGAGATCCACACGGTGATCGGCGCGGGCGCGACCTCCGGCGGGGCCATGGACGCCTCCAACCTGCTCAAGCCCGCCCTGGCCTCGGGCTCGCTGAAGTGCATGGGGTCGACGACCTACAAGGAGTTCCGACAGCACTTCGAGAAGGACCGGGCGCTGGTGCGGCGCTTCCAGAAGATCGACGTCAACGAGCCCACGATCGACGACACCATCGAGATCCTCAAGGGCCTGAAGACCTACTACGAGGATTTCCACAAGCTCAAGTACACGGACGAGGCGATCAAGACCGCGGTCGACCTGTCCGCCAAGTACATCACCGACCGCAAGCTGCCCGACAAGGCCATCGACGTGATCGACGAGGCGGGGGCGAGCCAGATGTTGCTGGCTCCCGACCAGCGCAAGGCGACCATCGGCCAGGAGGAGATCGAGCTGGTGGTGGCCAAGATGGCGCGCATTCCGCCGAAGTCCGTCTCCAAGTCCGACACCGAGCAGCTCAAGAGCTTGGAGGAGGACCTCAAGCGCGCGGTCTACGGCCAGGACGAGGCGATCGGCGCCCTGTCCGCCGCCATGAAGCTCAGCCGCGCGGGCCTGCGCGAGGGGCAGAAGCCCATCGGCTCCTACCTGTTCAGCGGCCCCACGGGCGTCGGCAAGACCGAGGTCGCGCGCCAGCTCAGTCAGACCCTGGGCATCGAGCTCCTGCGCTTCGACATGAGCGAGTACATGGAGCGCCACACGGTCAGCCGGCTGATCGGCGCGCCTCCCGGCTATGTCGGCCACGACCAGGGCGGCCAGCTCACGGACGCGGTGGACCAGCACAAGCACGCGGTGGTGCTGCTCGACGAAATCGAGAAGGCGCACCAGGACGTGTTCAACATCCTGCTGCAGGTGATGGACCACGGCACGCTGACCGACTCCAACGGCAAGAAGGTCGACTTCCGCAACGTGGTCCTGATCATGACCACCAACGCCGGCGCGTCCGACAACAACAAGAACGGCATCGGCTTCGGCCGCGGCCGGGTGTCGGACGCCGACGAGGCGGCCATCCAGCGCCTGTTCACGCCCGAATTCAGGAACCGGCTGGACGCCATCGTCACCTTCAAGCCGCTGGCCCCTGAGACCATCCGCCACGTGGTGCAGAAGTTCGTCATCCAGCTCGAGGCCCAGCTCGCCGACCGCAACGTCACCATCGAGCTCTCGGACGATGCGGCCGACTGGCTGGCCAAGAACGGCTATGACGAGCTCTACGGCGCCCGACCCTTGGCCCGAGTGATCCAGGAGAGCGTTAAGAAGCCCCTGGCCGACGAAATCCTGTTCGGGCGGCTGGTGCGCGGCGGCCACGTCAAGGTCGACCTGAAGGACGGCAAGATCGTCTTCGACATCGACGCGGCCAGCGACGAGACGCGCCCCGGCGAGATCGAAATCCACCCGGACACCGATCTCGGCGCCCGCTCCGAGCCGGAGGCGGACACGCCCGCCATGGCGGACTGATCCCGGGGTGAGCGCGCGGGCCGTCCCATCGGGGCGGCCCGTCCTCCGCCGGGAACGCCGCGTCCGGCTACGCTTTATCCAGGCATGAACCCCGTCCGCGGCCTCGCCGCCACAGTCGCCGTCGCCGCTTTGTGCGGCGCGCCCTTCCTGGCCGCCTGCTCACAGGGTGACGACACCCCGTCGGCCCAGCCTACGGCGGGCGGTGTCTCCAAGCCGGGCGGGGCTCCCGCGGCGGCGCCCGCGCGTTCCGGCGGCCAGGCGCAGGTGGACGCGATCAATTCCGCCCGCTTCACCCCGCCCGCCGCCGCCACCGCCGCCGCGAATACGACGGGGACGTCGGAAACGCCGGATCCCGCGCTTGTGAAAGCGGAGGTGCTGCTGGCGCGAGCGGGCTTCTCACCCGGCCAGATCGACGGCCTGCAGGGCAGCAACGTCAAGCACGCGCTGGCCGCCTTCGCCAAGGCCCGCAACCTGCCCGGCGACGGGGAGCTCACGCCGCAGGTGTGGGATGCGCTGAACGGGGCTGGCGGGGCGCCCGTCGCCGCCACCTACACGGTGACCCCGCAGGACGCCGCCGGCCCCTACTACCCGCCCGTGGGCGAGGACTTGGTGGCGGCCTCCAAGCTGACGCACGTCGGCTACGTCACCCCGCGCGAAATGTTGGCCGAACGCTTCCACATGTCCGAGGAGCTCCTGGCCGCCCTCAACCCCGGCGCGGACTTCGGCAAGGCGGGAACCACGTTGGCGGTGGCGAACGTCGGCGCGTTGACCCTGGCCAAGGTGGACCATGTGGACGTGGACAAGGCGCACGCCGCCGTGCGCGCCTACGACGCGGACGACAAGCTCCTGGCGGTGTTCCCCGCCACGGTGGGCTCGACCGAGCGGCCGTCGCCGTCGGGCGTGCACAAGGTGGTGGGGGTCGCCCACGACCCGACCTACACCTACGATCCCAAGAAGTTGAGCTGGGGGCCGCGCAAGGCGGGCAAGCTCCTTGTGCCGTCCGGGCCGAACAATCCGGTGGGCGTCGTGTGGATCGACCTCAATGCTCCGAGCTACGGGCTGCACGGCACGCCCGACCCCAAGGACATCGGCAAGACCGCCAGCCACGGCTGCGTGCGCATGGCCAACTGGGACGCGCTGCTGCTCGCTTCGGCGGTGCGCCCCGGGGTGACCGTGCGCTTCCTGCACAGCCGCGCCTAGGCGCGCGCCGCCGCCGCCAGGGTCTCGACGATGCGTCCCGCGATGTCCGGCCGGGTGCATACATAGGTCGGGCTGGGGTGCGGGCAGGCGAACACCGGCAGGTCCGGCCTGACCTGGAGCAGATGAGGCGCGGCGGCGCCCGCGGTGCGGCCGGCCAGCACCACCGCGCGCAGCCGCGGCAAGAGCGGCGGCAGGCCGTCGAGTTCGGCCAGACCCTCACGCACCTCCGCCGGCCGGGGAGCCCGGTTGAGCGCTCCGGGCGCGTGGATCACCCAGGGCACGGTGTTCCAGATCGCCCGTCGGCGCCGGTCGAGCCCCGCTTGGTCGCAGAACCGGCGCAGGTTGGCGCCCGTGCCCGTCGGGTTGTCGGCGCTGACGAGGCCTGTGGCGCCCACCGTGGGACCGGGCGTCTCCAGCAGGATCAGCACCTCCGCTCCAACGCCGCCGTCCTGCGGGTCGAAATCGGGCACGTCGCCGCGCCGCGCCCGCAACTGCGCGGCGAAGGCGGCGAGGGGCGCCAGGTGAGGTTCGTTCAGCCGCCCGCGGCGGCGCGACAGCTCGGCGGCGTCGGCCAGCGGCGCCGGGGAACGACGGGTCAGGCGATCCTGTCCGCGATCCGGCGCGCCACTTCGGCCAGCTCCCCCGGGTCCGCCGCCCCGCCCGCCGCGTGGCGGGCCAGGGCCTGGTCGGCATAGCGCGGGATGAGGTGGACGTGCAGGTGGAACACCGTCTGCCCCGCCGCCGCGCCGTTGAACTGGGTCACGACCAGCCCGTCCGGCTCCAGCGCGGCGCGCACCGCCTTGGCCACGCGCTGGACGCCCAGCGCCAGGGCGGTCAGGTGTTCGGGATCCACGTCCAGCAGGTTGCGCGCCCGCGAGCCCTTGGAGACCACGAGCACGTGACCGCGTGATTGAGGGAACAGGTCCATGAAGGCCAGCACCTCGTCGTCCTCGAACACGCGGGCGGCGGGCGACTCGCCGCGGATCACGCGGGCGAACACGTTGTCGACGTCGTAGGCGCCGTCCAGGCTCATGGGATCACGGTCTCCGGTTCGGCGGATTCGAGGTCGTCTGCGTAGGGGCGGCCGTCGCTCGAAAGCAGCACGGCCAGCGGGCGGGTGGGGCGGAACTCGGCGAGGATGGCCATGGCCATCACGGTCAGCGGCGTGGATAGGAAGGCGCCCGTCAGGCCCCAGAGCAGGCCCCAGAAGGCCAGGGACAGCAGCACCACCAGCGGGTCGAGGTTGAGGTTCTTGCCCTGCATGCGCGGCTGGACGACGTGGCTGACGACGAAGTGCGCCGCCTCCAGCCCCGCCACCAGGATCAGCGGCCGCCAAAGGCCGTCCAGCTCCACCAAGCCGAACAGGGGCGGCAGGAGCACGCCGATCGCCGCCCCGATGGCGGGGATGTAATTCGCCAGGAAGATGATGAACGACCAGAACAGCACGTGGTGCAGCCCCACCAGCGCCATCATGACCGCGGATGCGGCGGCGATGATCAGCCCCACCACCGTCTGCACCCAGATGTAGCTCTCCACGCCCTTGCGGATGCGCCCGAACACGCGCTCCGCCTCCCAGCGCTGCAACTCGTCGGGGAACAGCGCCGCGCTCTTGGCCTTGAAGCCTTGTCGGGAGGCGAGCAGAAAACCGAGGTAGATCAATACGAAGACCGCGGCTTCTCCCACCCGTCGCAAGCTGGTGGCGACCCGGCCGACATAGGTGGCGGGGTTCACGTCGTCGAACAGGTCGTCCAGCGTCGGCGGGGTCTGCATGCCCAAGAGCTGGGCGCCCTGTTTGAGGAGCACGTCCAGCCGGTCGTGGTAGCCGCCGCTCTGGGCGGCGAACTGCGCGCCGTTGACGGCGGTCAGCGTGATGGCGACGCCGAACACCGCCACGATGAACACCACCGCGGCGGACAGGGCGGCCCAGCGCGGAACCCGCGGCAGTCGCGCCTCGGTCCAGCGCGCCAGCCCGTCGATCATCAGCAGCAGGAAGACGGCCAGGGCGAAGGGGGTGAGTATCCCGCGCATCGCCCACAGGGCGAACCCCGACAGGATCACCGCCACCACCGCCAGCACCGTGCGCAAGCCGGGCACGAGGTTGGCCGGGGGCTGTGCGAAGCCGGATGAGGTCGGGCGGGGGGCCGGCGGCATGGCCGTTCCGTTAGAGCCGCAAGGCCCCGGCCGCGTCAATCGGCCCGGTCGGACTTGCGGAACGGCGAGTACTCGGCCTCCAGGTAGCTCATCTCGCCCTGCACGGCCTCGCGCTCCTGTTGCAGGAAACGCGCCACCGGCTCGCGCAGGGCGGGGTCGGCGATGTGGTGGGCCGAGTAGACGGGGGAGGGCAGGTAGCCGCGGGCGATCTTGTGCTCGCCCTGGGCGCCCGCCTCGACCCGCCGCAGGCCGCGGGCGATGGCCTGCTCGATCGCCTGGTAATAGCACAGCTCGAAGTGGAGGAAGGGCACGTCCTCCACCGCGCCCCAGTTGCGGCCGTAGAGCGCGTCCGTCCCCATCAGGTTCAGCGCGCCGGCGATCCAGCGTCCGCCGCGGCGCGCCATGACCAGCAGCACGCGGTCGGCCATGCGTTCGCCCAGCAGCGAGAAGAAACGCCGGTTGAGGTAGGGGCGGCCCCACTTGCGCGCGCCCGTGTCCTGGTAGAAGCCGTAGAACGCGTCCCAGTGCTCCTCGCGCAGGTCCGCGCCCGTGAGCGCCTGGATGTCGAGTCCCGCCTGAGCGTCGCGCCGCTCCCGGCGGATGGTCTTGCGGCGGTTGGAGGACAGGGCGGCCAGGAAGTCGTCGAACGTCGCGTAGCCGGCGTTCTCCCAATGGTATTGCTGGTCCTGGCGCAGCAACAGCCCGGCCCGCCCCATGCGCAGCCAGTCGGCCTCGCGCGCGAAGGTGACGTGGAGCGAGGAGGCGTCCACCCGTCCGCACAGCTCCACCGCTCCGGCCAGGAGGACGTCGAAGGCGGCGTCGCGGTCGGTGTCGGGGCGGGTCATCAGGCGCGGTCCGGTGACCGGCGAGAACGGCGCGGCGCACTGCAGCTTGGGATAGTAGGCCCCGCCCGCGCGCTGGTAGGCCTGCGCCCAGGCGTGGTCGAATACGTACTCGCCCTGGCTGTGGGACTTCACGTAAAGCGGCGCCACGCCCGCCGTGCGGCCGGTCTCGTCCTCGACGGCCAAGTGTGCGGGCGTCCACCCCGTCCGGCCGCCCACGCAGCCGCTGTCCTCAAGGGAGACTAGAAAGTCGTAGGAAACGAACGGGTTGGCCGCATACTCTTCTGCGGCTTCGCAAGCCGTCCAGGCGGCCCGGCCGATGTCGGATATGGACCGCGCCAATTCGACCGCCGGGCGCACGCTCACGGCCGCGCGTCCGTCACGCGACCTCGACCACGGCGTCCACCTCCACGGCGTAACCCAGGGGCAGGCGGTAGACGCCCACCGCCGAGCGCGCGTGGCGGCCCGCATCGCCGAATACCTCCACCATGAAGTCGGACGCGCCGTTGATCACCTGGGGGATCTCGTAGAAGTCGGGGCCGGCCTGCACGAAGCCCCCAAGCTTGACGATACGCCGTACGCGCTCGAAATCGCCCTCCACCGCCCGCTTGATCTGCGCCGTGAGGTTGAGCGCGCAGATGCGGGCGGCGGCCTGGGCGCGCTCCAGGTCCACATTCACCCCGACCACGCCCTTGATCCCGCCGTTCGCGTCGATCGAGATCTGGCCGGAGATGTACAGCAGGCCGTGGGAGACCACCGCCGGCACGTAGTTGGCGACGGGCGCGACAGGCTCGGGCAGGGTCAGGCCCATCTCGGCCAACCGGGTCTCGACGCGGTTCATGGGGCTCTCTTGCGGGTCGTGGGGCGGCGGCTTGGCCGTCGAGTCGGGGGGCTCAACCCCCCCGGGCGAGAATTGATCCGGGCGGGGGCGGGAAGTTCTGCCTTGAAGGCCGTCGGACGGGCGGGCTAGCTCTCGCGGACGGGGCCGTCGGCGGCCTTGCGGAGGCCCCCCTGAGCACGACCGTCCTGGCCGTCGAGGCTCCCCTGCGCGCCCCGCGCCCGCGCCGCCTGCGCCGCCGCTCGGCGGTGCCGGGCTTCGCGCCGACGCTGGGGGTGGCGGTGACCGCCCTGTCGCTGGTGGTGCTGATCCCCCTTGCGGCGTTGGCGGCGCGCGCGCTGCAGCTCACCCCGGCGGAGTTCGCCGCCAAGGCGTTCGGCGCCCGGGCTTTGCACGCCTACCTGCTGTCCTTCGGCGCGGCGGCGGCGGCGGCCCTGGTGAACGGCGTGTTCGGCCTGGTCGCCGCCTGGACGCTGGTGCGCCACCGCTTTCCCGGCCACGCCCTGGTCAACGCCCTGGTGGACCTGCCGTTCGCCCTGCCCACGGCGGTGGCGGGGGTGTCGCTGGCGAGCCTGTACGCCCCCACCGGCTGGGTCGGCGGTTTGTTGGCGAAGATCGGGGTGAAAGCGGCCTACACCCCGCTCGGAGTGGGCGTGGCGCTGACCTTCATCGGCCTGCCGTTCGTGGTCCGCACCGTCGAGCCCGTGCTGCGCGACCTGTCGGCGGACGTGGAGGAGGCCGCCGCGAGCCTGGGGGCCGGACGGCTGCAGATCCTGCGCCGGGTGGTGGCGCCCGCGCTGGCCCCCGCCTGGACCACCGGCGTCATGCTGGCCTTCGCGCGTGGGGTGGGCGAGTACGGTTCGGTGATCTTCATCGCCGGCAACATGCCCTACCGCTCGGAGATCGCGCCCCTGCTCATCACCATCCAGTTGGAGCAGTTCGACTATGCGGGGGCTTCGGCCATAGCCGTGGTCATGCTGACGGCGGCCTTCCTGCTGCTGCTGCTGGTGAACGCCGCCCAGGCCTGGGCGGCGGGGTTCCGGCGATGAGCGCGCCGCACCGCCCGCGGCGGGCCGACCAGGACCCGCCCTGGCTGAAGGCGGCGCTGATCGCGGCCACCGTCGGCTATCTCGGCCTGTTCCTGCTGTTGCCGCTGCTGCAGGTGTTCGCGGGCGCCTTCGCCAAGGGGGCGGGCGCCTGGCTGGCGGCGGTGACCGACCCGGACGCGCTGGCGGCCGCGAGACTGACCCTGCTCGTCGCCGCCGTCACCGTGCCGCTCAACCTCGTGGTCGGCGTGTGCGCGAGCTGGGCGGTGGCCAAGCACGACTTCCCCGGCAAGAGCGTGCTGACCAGCCTGATCGACCTGCCGTTCTCCGTTTCGCCCGTGGTGGCCGGGCTGATCTACGTGCTGGTGTTCGGCCTCCAAGGCTGGTTCGGGCCCTGGCTCGCCGCGCACGGGATCAAGGTGATCTTCGCGGTGCCGGGCATCGTGCTGGCCACCCTGTTCGTCACCTTCCCCTTCGTGGCGCGCGAGCTCATCCCCCTGATGCAGGCGCAGGGCGTGGACGAGGAGGAGGCCGCCGCCAGCCTCGGCGCCGGGGGCCTCGCCATCTTCCGGCTGGTGACCGCGCCCAACGTGCGCTGGGGGCTGATGTACGGCGTGCTGCTGTGCAACGCGCGCGCCATGGGCGAGTTCGGCGCCGTGTCCGTGGTGTCCGGCCACATCCGCGGCCGCACCGACACGCTGCCGTTGCACGTGGAGATCTTGTACAACGAGTACGACTTCACCGGCGCCTTCGCGGTGGCCGCGCTGCTGTGCCTGCTGGCGGTGGCCACCCTCGTGCTCAAGTCCGCGCTCGAGCTGGTCCGCCCGGAGGACGCCCATGGCCGCTGACGCGCCCGCCGCCACCGGGGGCGCCGAACCGGTGGGCGTGGCGGTGGAAGGCGCCTGCAAGCGCTTCGGCCGCTTCGCCGCCCTGGACGCGGTTTCGCTGGAGGTGCGGCCGGGCGAGCTCCTGTCGCTGCTGGGGCCGTCCGGTTCGGGCAAGACCACGCTGCTGCGCGTGCTGGCGGGGCTGGAGTTCCCCGACAGCGGGCGCGTGCTGTTCGACGGCGAGGAGGTGACCTACGCCTCCGCCGCCGCGCGCCGGGTGGGGTTCGTGTTTCAGCAGTACGCCCTGTTCCGCCACATGAGCGTGGCGGGCAACATCGCCTTCGGCCTGGACGTGCGCCCCCGTCGCCTGCGCCCGTCGCGCGCCGAGCGCGCCCGGCGGGTGGAGCGGCTGCTGGCGCTGATGGGGCTGGAAGGGCTTGGAGGCCGTCGCCCGGCCCAGCTCTCGGGCGGCCAGCGCCAGCGCGTGGCCCTGGCGCGCGCCCTGGCGGTGGAGCCGCGGGTGCTGCTGCTGGACGAGCCCTTCGGCGCGCTGGACGCCACCGTGCGCAAGTCGCTGCGCCGCGAGCTGCGCCGGGTCCACGACGAGACGGGGGTCACGACCGTGTTCGTCACCCACGACCAGACGGAGGCGCTGGAGCTGTCGGACCGGGTGGCGGTCATGGACCGCGGCCGGCTGCAGCAGGCGGGAACGCCGACCGAGATCCTGTCCAGCCCCGCCAACGCCTTCGTGGCGGGCTTCGTGGGCGAGGCCAACCGGGTCGGGGGCGAGGTGCTGGGCGGCGTGTTCCACCGCGGGGAGGTCCGCTTGGCCGCGCCGGACGTGGCGGACGGGCCCGCCGTCGCCTTCGTGCCGCCCGCAGACCTGGTCCTCGCCGCCGCGGGGGAGCCCGCCCTGGACGCCCGGCTCGAGCGCGCCCCGGTCTCGGCCGGCGCGCGGCGGCTGGAGTGCCGCGGTCCGGCGGGAGAACTCTGGGAGGCCCTGGCCGCCGCGGGCGCGCCCGCCGCTCCGGGGAGCGCCGTGCGGCTGGCGGTGCGCGGGGGGTGCGTCTTCACGGACGCCGGCTGAGGGGGCGCGGCCGGTGACACGTCACGGCCCCGGCGCTACACGCGCGGCAGGGGTGAGGACGACGCGGGGTCGCGCCCCGCCGAACGGGATGCCGGCTTGGGACGACGTCGCTACGCCGCCTGCGCCGCCCCCGTCCTCCTCCTCCTCGTGCTGGCCGCCGCTCCCGCCCTCGCCGCCGAACGCAAGGCGCTGATCCACGGCGTGTCCGACCGTCCGCTCCTGCTCGCCCTGGAGCGCGCGGTGGGCGACGAGCGCGCCCCGGCCGCCTCGCGCCTGGAGGCCCGCCGCCGCGCCCAGGACGCCGCGGCCGGAGCGACCGCGCTCCTCCGCTCGGAGGGCTATTACGACTCGGTCGTCGACGCGCAGATCGAGGGGGACGCCAAGCCCCGCGCCGCCCTGCGGATCGACCCGGGCCCGCGCTCCACCCTGCTCGAGCCGGCCATCGTGTTCACGGGCGCGGCGCCCGATGCGGCGGCCTCCGCGGCCGCCCGATCGGCGCTCAAGCTGAAGCCGGGCGCGCCCGGCCGCGCGGTGGACGTGGTGTCCGCCGAGGGGCGCGCCGTCGCCGCCCTGGCCGAGGCGGGCTACGCCGACGCCGTCGCCTCGCCTCGACGCGTGGTGGTGGACCACGCAGCCCATACGGTGACGGCCGTCTACCACTTGGCCGCGGGCGCGCGCGTGCGGCTGGACGGCCTGCGCATCAACACGGCGGGCCGCACCGACCCCGCCTGGGTGCGCCGCCTCAAGCCCTGGCGCGAAGGAGCCCCCTACCGGCCCGAGGTCGTGGCGGAGTTGGAGCGGCGGCTGACCGACACCCAGGTCTACGACACAGTTGCGGTGGGCCTCGCCCCGGCGTCGGAGGCGACCCCCGACGGCCGCCGCCCCGTGGTGGTGAGCCTGGCCGACCGCGGCCGCCGCGCCCTGGACGTCAGCGCGGGATACTCCACCAGCGAGGGCGCGGACTTCGACGTGCGCTATTCGGTGTTCAACCAGCTGCGCCGGGGCGACACGCTGACGGTGGAGGCGCGCCTGGCCGAGCTCGACAGCCGTTACGGGGCCGAACTGGCCCTGCCGGACTTCCTCGCCGCCGGCCAGACGCTGACGCCCAGCGCCTACTACTTCCGCACGGTGACGGACGCCTACACGGAGGAAGGCGAGCTGCTCGCGCTGGACCTCACCAAGCGCTACGGCAAGACGTCGTTCCTGACGCGGGGGGTCTCGATCACCAACAGCCGGGTGGACGACCAGGAGTTGGGCGGGCTCGACCTGATCGCCGCGCGCCTCATCGCCGCCTTCTCCTACGACGGCACGGACAACGCCCTGGACCCCACCCGCGGCTTCAAGGCGGACGCCCGCGCCGTGCCCACCTACGTGGACGGGCACGTGGACGCCCGCGCCGAGCCCGCCTACGGCGCCACGGGGGTCGACCGGCTGTACGCGCGCCTCGTGGCCCAGGCGAGCGGCTACCTGTCGCTGGACGCTTCGGCGGGCACGGTGGCGGCGGCGCGGGTGCGGGCGGGGTCGCTGCTCGGCGGCTCCATCCCCCAGGTCCCCGCCCAGGACCGCTTCTTCGCGGGCGGCGGCGGGTCCGTGCGCGGCTACGAATACCAGGGGGTCGGCCCCCGCTACAGGGACAACACTCCGCGCGGCGGCCTGTCGCTGGCGGAGGCTTCGCTGGAGTTACGCCACCGGTTCGGGTCTTCGCCCTACGCCGGCGTGGCGTTCCTGGACGCGGGCTCGGTGGGCGAGCACGCCTATCCCGACCTGCGCTCCATCTACACCGCCGTGGGCGTGGGCGCGCGCTACAGCCTGGGTTTCGCGCCGGTGCGCGCGGATTTCGCCGTGCCGCTCTCGGGCAGCCACGGCCAGCAGCGCTTCCAGATCTACCTGTCCATCGGGCAGAGCTTTTGACGGACGCGGCGTTGGACCCCGCGCCGGCCGAGGCGGCGGCGCCCGGCGGCCCGGTCCGGCGCCGGCGCCCGGTCGCGCGTCGCGTCCTGGCGGGCGCCGCCGCTTTGCTGGCCCTGATCGCGGGCCTGCTCCTCGCCGTGCGGTTCGGGGCCGACACCGACCCCGGACGCGCCCTGATCGTGAGGCTGGCGGAGGGGACGCGGCTCGGACCGGTGGGCCGGCTGCACGTGGAGGGGCTGGACGGCGACGTGTTCGGCCGCTTCTCCCTGCGCCGCCTGTCGGTGGTGGACGCGCGCGGGACCTGGTTGGACGCCCGCGACCTGCGGCTGGACTGGCGGCCCGTGGAGCTGCTCGGTCGGCGGGTCCACGCCGAACGGCTCACGGCCGGCGACCTCGTCATCCTGCGCAGGCCGGTGGTGGAGGCGCGGCCCCATCGCCCGCCGACGGAGGGTCCGGTGTCCGTGCGCATCGACGCGGCGGCCGGGCGGCTGCAGACGCGCCCCGCCTTCAGCGACGTGGCGGGCGATTGGACGCTCGCGGGCGCCCTCGACTATTCGCGCCGGGGCCGCGCCTCGGGCCGCGTGGTGGCGGACAGCCGGCTTCACGCGGGCGACGGCGTGCGCCTCGACTTCCAGTTCGGGGCGGACCGGCTGCACCTCCTGGGCCGGGCGGTGGAAGGGCGGGGCGGGGCGCTGGCGGGGGCGCTGGGCCTGCCCTCCGACCGGCGCTTCACCGTGGAGGCGCGGGCGGACGGCGACGACGCGGGCGGCCGTTTCCACCTGGACGCACGCTCGGGCGACGCGCGGCCCGCCGGCGTGGAGGGGGTTTGGACCCCCCGGGGCGGCCGGCTGGACGCCCGCATCCGCCTGAGCGACTCGCGCCTGACCCACTACTTCGCCGAGCGGATCGGCCCGGAGATCCACTTGGTCGCTTCCGGGCGCCGGCGGCCGGACGGGTTGTACGACGTGGACGCTCAGGCGACGGGGGCCCAGGCCCAGGCCCGGGCCCGCGGCCCGGTGGACGCGCGGCGTCGCACCACCCCCGGCCTCGACCTCGCGCTGGCGGTCAAGGACCTGTCGCTGTGGACCAAGCCGGTGGTGCTCGGGGCGACCACCGCGCGCGGCCGGGTGGTCGGCGGTCTCGACCGGTTCACCTACGCCGGGCGCCTCTCCGGCGGCGGCTTCCTGCAGAACGACTACACGGTGGCGCGGATCGAGGGCCCGGGCGAGCTGACCCGGGCGGACGGCGAGTGGCGCTTCAGCGCCCGCCTGCAAGGCTCCGGCGGGGGCGGGAAGGGCGGCCTCGTCCCCCTGCTGGGCCCGAGCCCGACCCTGGAGGCGAGCACGGCGGTGGTGCGCGGAGACCGGTTCCTGATCCGCGAACTGCACTTGGCGGGCTCGCGGGTGAAGGTGGACGCCCAGGGCGGCCAGGACCTGTTCGGCGGCGGGTTCACCTTCAAGGGGCGCTTCAGCGCGGCGAGCCTCGCCGGCGTGCGCCCGGGCTCGCGCGGCGCGGTGGAGGGCGATTGGAGCGCGCGGACCCCTCGCGGCGCCCACGTCTGGCGCTACGACGTGCGGGCCCAGGCGCGGACCCTCGCCACGGGCCTGCCCGAACTCGACCGGTTGCTGGGTCCCGCGCCGCGCCTCACCGCCGAGGGCGGGTATCAGGACGGCGCCGCCACCGTCGCCCGCGCCGACCTGACGGGCGCCGCCGCCCAGGCCGGCGCCCGCGGCGTGCTCGGGCGGGGGAGCACCCTGGCGTTCGACCTGGACTGGCGCGCGTCCGGCCCGTTCGCCGTCGGCCCCGTGGCGGTCTCCGGCCTCGTCAAGGGCGGGGGGCGGCTGACCGGAACCCTGTCCGCCCCCCACGCCGACCTGCAGGCGGACCTCGCCTCCCTGGACCTCGGCCGGTTGGTGGTGCGCCCGGCGCACCTGGCGCTGACCTTCGCCCAGGGACCCGGCGGGCTGGACGGCCGGGCGTCGCTCACGGGGACGGACGGGCGCGCGCCCGCCGCCGCCCACGCGGATTTCCGCTTCGTCCCGCGCGGCCTGGAGCTGACGGACGTGTCGGCGGACGCGGGCGGGGTGAAGCTCGCGGGCGCCTTGTCCCTGCGCGACGGCCTGCCCTCCACCGCCGACCTGCACCTGCTGGCGGGGCCGGGCGCCTTTTTGGAAGCGGGGCGGCTGGAGGGGACGGTGAGGGTGGCCGCCGCTGCGGGCGGTGCGCCTTCCGTGGCGCTGGACCTGCACGGCGCGGGGCTGGTCGCCCCCGGGATCGCCGGCGTGCTGAGCCGGCTGTCGCTGACGGCCGCGGGCCCCCTGGACCACCTGCCGCTCAGGCTCGCCCTGGAGACGGTCGCGCCCGTTCCCGCCAGCTTCGCGGGCGAGGGCTTGCTGGTCCGCACGGGGGAGGGTGCGGCCGCCGTCGACCGGCTCAGCCTGTCGGGCGGCGGGCGTGTGCGGCGGGCGGCCTTCCGCACCCTGGAGCCCGCGGTGCTGCGCCTGGGCCCGGACGGGCGGACCCTGCGGCTGCGCCTGACGGCCGCCGGCGGCCGCGCGGAGCTGGACGCGCGCCAGGCCGGCGCACCGGGCGGCGCCGGGCTGGAGGCGTCCGCCCGCGTAACTGACGTGGCGCTGGGGGAGGTGGTGGACGGCTATGTGGGGGCGGTCAGCGGCGGGCTGACGCTGAACGGCCGCGGCTCGAACCTGTCCGGCCGCTTGGATGCCCAGGTGGCCAAGGCGAGGGGCGCGGACGCCACCCCCGACCTCGCCCTGGACGGCGTCCTGCACGCGTCGCTGGCCGACTCGCGGTTGAAGCTGGAGGCGACGGCCAGCAACGGCCAGGGCCTGCGCTCCAACCTCGTGCTCGACCTGCCGGCGGAGGCGGCGGCCGACCCGTTCCGCGTGGCGGTGGACCGCACGCGCCCGCTGCGGGGGTCGTTCCAGGCGGACGGCGAGCTCCAGCCCCTGTGGGACCTGTTCGGCGGCGGCGAGCGCACGCTCTCCGGCCGGCTTTCCGCCAAGGGGACGCTGGCGGGCACGCTGAACGACCTGCGGCCGACGGGCGGCGTGTCCGTCGCCGACGGGCGCTTCCTGGACGCCTCCACGGGGTTGTCCCTGCGCAAGTTCGAGGCGCAGGCGCAGTTCGCCCAGAACGAGGTGCGCGTCGCCCGCTTCTCCGGGCTGGACTCGCGCACGGGCGCCCTGTCCGGCCGCGGGGTGGTGAGCTTGGCGCGCGACGGGGCCTCCACCTTCCAGCTCGCCCTGGACCGGTTCCAACTCATCGACAACGACCTGGGCCGGGCCACCGCCTCCGGCTCGGTGACGGTGCAGCGCGACGCCCAGGGCCGGGCGCGGGTGGCGGGCCGCTTGGCCGTGGACCGGGCGGACATCGTCGCAAAACCGCCCGTTCCCACGGGGGTGACGCCCATGGAGGTGGAGGAGGTCAACCTGCCGGCCCCCGCGGGCGGGGGCGTGGCCGCGCCGCGGGCCCGCGGGTCCGGACTGATCGCGCTGGACGTGAGCCTCCACGCTCCCCGCGCCGTGTTCGTGCGCGGCCGCGGCGTGAACGTGGAGATGAGCCTGGACGCCCACGTGGGCGGCACGACGCTGAAGCCCGACCTGTCGGGCGCCGCCCGCATCGTGCGGGGCGATTACGACTTCTCCGGCAAGCGGTTCGACTTCGACGAAAGCGGCGTGATCCGGCTGGCCTCCAAGCCCGAGGACATCCGGCTGGACCTGAAGGCCGAGCGCAACGATCCCGCGCTGGACGCGGTGGTGCGCGTGCGCGGAACCGCCGCCCGGCCGGAGATCACCCTCACCTCCCTGCCGGTCCTGCCCCAGGACGAGATCCTGAGCCGGGTGCTGTTCGGCGTGTCCGCCTCCCAGCTCTCGGGTTTCGAGGCGGCCCAGTTGGCCACCGCCATCGCGGGCCTGGCGACCGGGGGCGGCTTCGACGTGCTGTCCAACCTGCGCCAGTTCGCCGGGCTGGACCGGCTGGCCCTGGGCGGCGACGCGGCGGGCGCCACCATCTCCGGCGGCAAGTACCTGACGCGCAACCTGTACGTGGAGCTGACGGGGGCCTCCACCGGCCGCTCGCAGACGGCCACCACCGCCGCCCAGCAGGCCCGCACCGGCCCCTCCGCCGAGGTGGAGTGGCGCGTGCGCCGCAACCTGTCCCTGGTCAGCCAGGTGTGGACGGGCGGCGACGCCCAGCTGTCCGTGCGCTTCCGCCGGAGCCGCTGACGCGCGTCAGGCCGCCCGGCCGCCCCGCCCGGCGTAGTCCTGAGTTCCGCGGGTGAGCACGCGGTCGGTGGGCAGGACTTCGGCGATGGCCACGTCCGGCGCGTCCGCCAGGCGGCCGTAGAGCGCGGCGAAGTCCTGCAGCGTGGCGGTCTGCAGCGCTTCCAGCGAGGGGATGGCGAAGTAGACCTGCTGGAAGTCGTCGATCCGGTAGGGCGTGCGCATCACGCGCTCCAGGTCGAAGCCCAGCCGGTTGGGGTCGGCGGCCTCCAGGCTGAACACCGACTCGGCGCGGGAGGAGACGATGCCGGCCCCGTAGATGCGCAGGCCCGCCGGCGTCTCCAGCAGGCCGAACTCCACCGTGTACCAGTAGAGCCGGGCGAGGTTGGCGAGGCGTCCGAGGCTCAAGGCCCGCGCGCCGCCCCGGCCGTAGGCCTGCATGTAGTCGGCGAACACGGGGTCGGTCAGCATGGGCACGTGGCCGAACACGTCGTGGAACACGTCCGGCTCCTGGAGGTAGTCGAGCTGGTCGGCGGCGCGGATGAAGCTGCCCGCCGGGAAGCGCCGGTTGGCGAGGTGGTCGAAGAACACGTCGTCGGGCACGAGCCCCGGCACCGCCACCACCGTCCAGCCGGTCAGGCCGCGCAGGGTCTCGCTCATGCGCTCGAAATCGGGAACGCCCTCGCCGTGCAGGTCCAGCGCGTCCAGCCCGCGCAGGAAGGCGTCGCAGGCGCGGCCGGGCAGCACCGCCTGTTGGCGCTCGTAGAGGGTGACCCAGGTGCGGTGCTCCTCGTCGGTGTAGGCGTCCCAGTTCTGGGGAACCGTCCAATCGGCGGCGGCGCCGGCGGGGCGGAGGAGGGCGTGGCCGTCGGCGCTCATGGCGGGATCCTGGATGGCGTCGCCCCGGGCGGCGGCGTCGACGGCGCGAACCTAGCGCCGCGGGTTCTCAAACGCGACCCGCCCCACTAGGCTTCCGCCTTCGTCGCGGGCGCCCGGTCCGGTTCGGAGGCGCGCACACCCATGACGGAGGCCGGACCGCGACAGGACGCCCGCCCCGCCCGCGACCGCGCCGAGCCGTCCGCCGCCGGCCGCCCCGCGCCCTGCTACGCGGCCCTGGACCTCGGCACCAACAACTGCCGCCTGCTGATCGCCTCGCCCGCGGGGCCCGCCGGGGCCGGCGGCTTCCGGGTGGTGGAGTCGTTCTCGCGCATCGTGCGGCTGGGGGAGGGGCTCTCGCGCACGGGCCGCCTCGACGCCGCGGCCATGGACCGGGCGGCCGCCGCCCTGGCCGTGTGCGCCGAGAAGGTGCGCCGCCGCCGGGTGGTGAAGCTGCGCGCCGTGGCCACCCAGGCCTGCCGCTCCGCCGCCGACGGGGCCGAGTTCGTCGCCCGCATCCGCCGCGAGACCGGGCTGGAGCTGGAGGTGATCGACCCGGGCGAGGAGGCGCGGCTGGCGGTGGTCGGCTGCCGCAACCTGATCGACCCCGCCTTCGCCGCCGCCCTGGTGCTGGACGTGGGCGGCGGCTCCACCGAGCTCTCCTGGCTCGACCTGCGCTCCCCCGCCCCGTCCGGCGCACGGCCGGAGGCGGACGGCTGGGTGTCCATCCCCGTGGGCGTGGTGGGCCTGGCCGAGCGCTATCCGGAACCGGACGCGACGGGG
>CAXSDV010000031.1:9722-31515 GCA_964235945.1 uncultured Caulobacteraceae bacterium | reverse complement strand
CCGAGCACGGCGGCCGTGACCCGGCCGTAGAGCTCCCCGCCCGAACAGCCTCCCGCCGGCTCGGGCCCGCATGCTACGCAGGTCGCCCCCACGGAGCCCCAGGCTTGACCGTCCTCGACCTGCTGCTCGGCCGCCGCCTGGCCAACAACGAGCACGACTCCCGGCGCATCGGCTGGTTCGAGGCGGTGCCCGCCATGGGGTTGGACGGGCTGGGCTCGGCCTCCTACGGACCGGAAGCGGCGCTCACCGTGATGATCCCGCTGGGCGCGGCGAGCCTCTACTGGGTGGGCTGGGTGACCGCGCCGATCGTGGCGTTGCTGGCGGTGCTCTACTTCTCCTACCGCCAGACGGTGGTGGCCTACCCGTCCAACGGCGGGGCCTACACGGTGGCCAAGGAGAACCTCGGGCGCGACGCGAGCCTGCTCGCCGCCGCCGCCCTGATGATCGACTACGTGCTCAACGTGGCGGTGGGCATATCGGCGGGGGTGGGGGCGCTGACCTCCGCCGCTCCGGCGCTGCAGCCCTGGACCCTGCCCCTGTGCCTGGGCGTGCTGCTGCTGGTGACGCTCGCCAACCTGCGCGGCACGGCGGAGGCGGGCTGGCTGTTCGCCCTGCCGACCTACACCTTCATGCTGAGCTTCCTCGGGCTGATCGCCGTGGCGCTGTGGCGCACGGCGGCGGGCGGCGGCCACCCGCACCCGGTGGTCGCGCCGCCTCACCTCGCCCGCTCCACCCAGGCGGCGGACGCCTGGCTGCTGCTGCGCGCCTTCGCCGCCGGCTGCACCGCCATGACGGGGGTGGAGGCGGTGTCCAACGGCGTGGACGCCTTCAAGGCGCCCGTGATCCGCCAGGCGCACGTCACCCTGACGGTGATCTGCGTGACGCTGGGCCTGCTGCTGGCGGGGATCGCGGCGGTGGCGCACGCCTACGGCCTGGGGGCCATGGACCAGACCCGCCCGGGCTATCAGAGCGTGCTGTCCCAGCTCGCCGCCGCCGTGGCGGGGCGCGGGCCGGTCTACTACACGGCCATGGCGAGCCTGTTGGCCGTGCTGTGCCTGTCGGCCAACACGAGCTTCGTGGGCTTCCCGCGCATCTGCCACCTGGTGGCGCAGGACGGCTTCCTGCCGCGCCCGTTCGCCATGGCCGACCGGCGCCTCGTGTTCTCGGTGGGCGTCGCCTTCCTGACGGTGACCGCCGGGGCGCTGCTGGCCATGTTCGGCGGCGTCACCGACCGACTGATCCCTTTGTTCGCCATCGGCGCCTTCCTGACGTTCACCTTGAGCCAACTCGGCATGGTGGCCCACTGGCGCCGGCGGGAGGGGGCAAACGGCGGGCGCCTCCTGATCAACGGCGTGGGCGCGGCGGTCACGGGGGTCGCCCTCGTCATCATCACGGCCGCCAAGTTCCTGGAAGGCGCCTGGATCGTCGTGCTGGCCATCCCGGCGAGCATCGCGCTGCTCCTGGCGGTGCGGCGCTATTACGACCGGCTGGACGCGCGGCTGGAGAGCACCGCCCCCTTCGTGCTGGAGGAGACGGATCCGCCCGTGGTGCTGGTGGCGGTGGACGACCGCTCGCGCATGAGCGACCGCGCCCTCCAGTTCGCCATGACGCTCTCGCCGGACGTGATCGCCGCCCACCTGCTGCGGCTGGACGGGCCGGACTCGGAGGAGGACGGCCGCGCCATCCGCCGTCGCTGGCGGGCGCAGGTCGAGGCCCCCCTGCACGCCGCCGGCCGTACGGCGCCGCGCCTGGTGCTGCTGCCCGCCCCCTTCCGCGAGATCCAGGGCCCCCTGCTCGAGTTCATCGAGAAGCTGGACGCGGAGACCCCCGGCCGCTCGGTGGCGGTGCTGATCCCCGAGCTCGTGCTCACCCATTGGTGGGAGCGCCTGCTGCACGTGCGCCGGGCCGAGCACCTGCGCACGGCGCTCCTGGCCCACGGCGGCCCGCGCCTGACCGTGGTGATCTCCCCCTGGCGCAGCTGAGCGCGCGCCTGCGGCCCCGCGCCCCCGACCTTTCGGGCGCGCCGCGCGTTGTCCGTATGAGCCCTTCCGGCCGATGGACCGACACCCGATGAGCGACGATCGTTTCCGCATGCAGGACCCGCGCACCCAGTACCCGCGGCCGCCCTTCCCCGAGCAGCCCCAGTCCGCCCCGGGCCTCGCCCGCGACATGGACCCCCGCCCCGACCACGGCGAGACGAGCTATACGGGCTCGGGCCGCCTGCCCGGCCGCAAGGCGCTGGTGACCGGGGGCGACTCGGGGATCGGCCGCGCCGCCGCCATCGCCTTCGCGCGCGAGGGGGCGGACGTGGCCATCGTCTACGCCCCCAGCGAGGAGGCGGACGCCAAGGAGGTGGTGGCGCTGATCGAGGCGGAGGGCCGCCGCGCCCTGGCCCTGCCCGGCGACCTGAAGGACGAGGCGTTCTGCCGCAAGCTGGTGGCCGACACGGTGGCGGCCTTCGGCGGGCTCGACATCCTGGTCAACAACGCGGGCAAGCAGGTCTCCACCTCGAGCCTCGCGGAGATCACCACCGAACAGTTCGACGCCACGCTGAAGACCAACCTCTACGCCATGTTCTGGATCACCCAGGCGGCGGCCGAGCATCTGCCGGCGGGCGCGGCCGTGATCAACACCGCCTCCGTGCAGGCCTTCGATCCTTCGGAGACGCTGGTGGACTACGCCCTCACCAAGGCGGGCATCGTCGCCTTCTCCAAGGCGCTGGCCAAGCAGATGATCGAGCGCGGCGTGCGGGTGAACGTGGTGGCGCCCGGCCCGTTCTGGACGGCGTTGCAGCCCAGCGGCGGCCAGACCCAGGACAAGGTCAAGACGTTCGGCTCGATGGTGCCCATGGGCCGTCCCGGCCAGCCCGCCGAGATCGCGCCCATCTACGTGTTCCTGGCCTCCCAGGAGGCGAGCTACGTCACCGGCGAGGTGTACGGCGCCACCGGCGGGAACGGCGTGGCGTGATCGCCCGCCCCCTCCCCCGCGCGGGGGAGGGGGCGCCGCTTACATCTCGGCTGCGGCGGCGAAGCTGCGGGGTTCGCCCACGCGGGGGCGAAGCAGGGGCGGCGTGCGGACCAGGGCGCGGGCGGGGGCGACGTTGAGCGTCGGGCGCACGGCGGCGGCGTGGCGCGCCACCGCCTCGTCCAGCCCGGGCAGGAGGGCGCCGTAGCGGCTGGCCAGGGTGCGGTTTCCCGCGCCCTGTTCGAGCTGCGCCGCGGGGCGGGGCTCCACCAGGTCGGGGTCGAGCCCCAGGGCGCAGGCGAGGCGCACCGCGAACTCCGCCCGGCTGACGGCGCCGGAGTTGGCCAGGTGCCTCACCCCCGTCTCGCCGTCGATCAAGAGGTTGAGCGCGGCGTCCACCAGGTCGGAGGTGAAGGTGGGGCTGACCTGCACGTCGGCCGCGGCGGCGAAGGGCAAGCCTCGGCTCAGCGCCTCGGCCAGGTCGTGGGCGAAGCCGTCCGGGTCGAGCGGGGCGAAGCGCGGGCCGGACCGCACCACCAGCGCGCCCAGCGCCAGGAGCGCGCGCTCGGCGACCAGCAGGTCCGCCGGGGCGCCCGGCCCGGTCGCGGCGTCCTCCAGGTGCGGACCGTCCGCGGCCCCGTCGAACACCCTGTCGGACGAGACCGCCAGCAGCGGCGCGCCCGCGGCCGCGCAGGCGCGGGCCGTGGCTTCCGCAAGGTCGGCCCGCTCCAGGCCCGAGGCGTCGACCACCGCCCATGGCCGGACGGCCTCCAGCGCCCCGGCGGCCTCGTGCGGCTCCACGAGCCGGTAGGCGTGGCCGCGGTGCTCGCAGGCGCGGGCGAAGGCGCCGCCCAGCCCGTCGGCGTCGCCGGCGATCAGCACGGGGCGGCGGGGAGCGGCGGGCGGGCTCCAGCGGCGAAGCGTGGGGGCGGTCTGGCCGGCCCAGGTGGGGGCGTAGGTCAGGCGGATGTCGCGCGACCACCAGCCCGGCCCCTGGGCGTGGTCGGGCAGGGCGGCGTCGCCCCGGGCGAGGCGGCGGCAGGCGTCGGCCAGGGCGGTGGGCCGCGGCTCGCCCGAGCGCACGTCGAACACCCCCTGCTCGTATTCGCCCCGGTCGGCGGTGAGCAGGGTGGTCCAGTCCACCGAGCCCAGCAGCGACCATACGGTGAGCGCGCGCACGTCCGCCCCGCCCTCGCGCGCGGCGCCGCACGCCTCCCAGGCTTCGGTGAGCCAGCGCACCTGCTCGTCGCGGGTGCAGCCGTTGTGCGCTTCCGTCACCGCCAGCGGCAGACCGTAGCGCTCGTGGGCGAGGAGCAGCAGGCGCTCCAGCCCCATCACCCCCGGCATGACGGCGCGCACCGCCTCCACGTCCGCGTACACGTCACGCCCGTTCCCGCCGCGCAATTCGGGCGGGTACAGGTCGACCCGGTGGTCGAGGAAGCGCTCGCTGGAGAGGTAGTAGTTCAGCCCGATCACGTCCGGCGGGCAGGGCGTCTCGCCCAGCCTCAGCACGCGCTCGCCCAGGCCGTTGCTCTCGAAGAAGCGCCACATGACGTGGTCGGGCGTGACCCGCCCGCACAGCAGGTCGAAGGTGATCCAGCGCCGCTCGTTCTCAAAGGCGGCCTGGTGCGCCACGGGGTCGGTGGCGAACACGTGGCCCAGGTCCTCGGTCTGCACGAGGCGCGCGGCGGGGTTGACCCTGCGGATCTCGCGCATGGACAGGATCGTGGCCTCCACCTCGTTGAGCAGGGCGCCCAGGAAGGCCCCCTCCTCCCGCGCGTGAGGGTACCAGTGGCCGTACAGCGCGGCGAAGCGCGCGGTGGTCAGCGGCTCGTTGACCGGGGTGTAGCTCTCCAGCCACGGATAGCGCTCGGCCACCGCGCGGGCGTGGGCGGCCAGCCCCGGGGCGAAGCCCGCGTCCAGGAGGTGGGTGCGCCGCGGCCCCGAGCCGTGGTGGCAGAGCCCGGCGATGGGCGCGATGTCCAGCTCGCGCAGGCGGTTCAGCCGCTGGTCCGTCCAGCGCCAGTCGTGCTGGTCGTCGCGCTCGGGGGAGACGCGCTCCCACAGCACCGGGTAGCGCAGGGCCTTGATCCCCAGGGAGGCGAACAGGTCGAGGTCCTCGATGCGGTGCTCGTGGCCGGTGCGCACCGTCTGGTCGTAGAAGCGGTCGCCCACGCGGTTGACCGTGCACTCGTGCCCGCCCCACAGCTCGAGCGGCGCGCGGGCGTCCGCGAGGCGCGTCCCTGGCGTCATGTGCGTGGTGACTTCCCTGCCCCTGTCGCGCCACAAACTCCCCGGCGCGGCGCGGGTTGCAGGATCGTCCGTCGACGGAGGGCGCCGGCGGGGCGGCGTCAGGCGGGGCGGCGCGCCCGCAGGGCCTGGGCGATGGTGCCGTCGTCCAGCCAGTCGAGGTCGCCGCCCACGGGCACGCCGCGGGCCAGGCTGGTGACCGCCACCCCCGTGGGGGCCAGGCGCTCGGCCAGGTAGTGGGCGGTGGTCTGGCCGTCGACGGTGGCGGGCAGGGCCAGCACCACCTCGCGCACGCCGCCGGCGCGCACCCGCTGCAGCAGCGCCTCCACGCGCAGCGCCTCCGGCCCCACCCCGTCCAGGGCGGAGAGCAGGCCCCCCAGCACGTGGTAGCGGCCGCGCCAGGCGGCCGCGCGCTCGGTGGCCCACAGGGCGCCCGCCTCGTCCACCACGCACAGCAGGCCCGCGTCGCGTTCGCCGTCGGAGCACACGGCGCACGGGTCGCGGGTGTCCAGCGCGCCGCACACGCCGCAGGCGCGCACCTTCTCCGACGCCTCGGCCAGGGCGCGCGCCAGGGGGTCGAGCAACTGCTCGCGCCGCTTGAGCAGCGCCAAGGCCGCGCGCCGCCCCGACCGGGGCCCGAGCCCCGGCAGCTTGGACAACAGCGCGATCAGGCGCTCGATCTCGGGACTGACGGCGGGCAAGGGCGGTTCCGGCCCGCCGGGAAGGCGGGAGCGGCGAATATAGGGGAAGCGGCCTAGAACGGCATGCCGGGCATGCCGGCGCCGCCCATCAGGCCGGCCATGGGGCCCATGGCCTCCTGCATGGCGGCGTGCTGGGCCTCGTCCAGCTTCTTCTTGGCGTCCGCATGGGCGGCGACCATCAGGTCGGAGACGATCTCGCCCTCGCCGGGGGCGAGCAGGCTCGGGTCCACCGTCACCGAGCGCAGCTCCCCCGAGCCGGCGAGCGTCAGAACCACGAGGCCGCCGCCGGCGCGGCCCTCCACGACGATCTGCGCCACCTTCGCCTGGGCCTCCTGCAGCTTCTGCTGCATGCCCTGGGCCTGCTTCATCAGCGAACCGAGATCTTTCACGGCGGAGCTCCTGGAGGTTTAGTCGTCGAGGTCGGGAGAAAGGTCGGCGGAGGCGTCGGGCGGCGCGGCCTCAGCCGCGGGCCGGCGCACCTCCGTCACCTGCGCGCCGGGGAAGGCGTCCAGCACCGCGCGCACGAAGGGGTCGGCGTGGAGCAGGTCGCGGTGGCGGCGCTTCTCCAGCCGGTCGCGTTCCAGCACGGTGGCCTCGCCCTCGCCCTCGGCCGTGCGCAGGTCCATCAGCCAGGGGCGGCCGGTCCAGGCCTTGAGGCGGGCGGACAGGCGCTGGGCCAGGTCGCGCGGGGCGCCCTCCTCCAGGGCGAAGGCGATCGCCCCTTCGCGCACCTGCACGGGGCGGACATAGCGCTCCAGGTCGTGCTTGAAGCCGAACTCCTTGTGGGTCGCGGCCAGGGCCAGCACGTCGGCGAAGGTCTCCAGCCGCACGACGGGGGCCGCCTGCGCCTCGACCCGGGCCGACGGCCGCTCCTGGGCCTGGGCCCGCGGGGCGCCCGCCGGAACGGGAGCGGACTGGAGGGCCGCCGCCGCGCCCCCTCCCCCGCCCGAGAAGCGCGGAGCGCCGCCGCCGGAGCCGCCGCCGGAGCCCGAGGGCGGAAGCGGCCGGCCCTCCTGCAGCAGGCGCAGCGCCTCCTCCGGGCCGGGCAGGTCGGCGGCGTAGGCGAGGCGGATCAGCGCCATCTCCACGGCGGCGGCGGGGTCGGGGGCGCGCCGCACCTCCTCGTGCGCTTTCAGCAGCATGGACCAGACCCGCGACAGCGAGCCGGCCGAGAGCCGCTCCCCCAGCGCCGCCAGCCGCGCCGCCTGGTCCTTGGACAGGCCCAGCGCATCGGGGCCCAGCGCCTTGGCCACGGCCGCGGCGTGGGCGTGCTCCAAGAGGTCGCCGGCCACCACCGCCGGGTCCGCGCCGTAGCCGTACAACGCGCGGAAGCCGGTGATCGCCTGCGCCGCCCGCCCGGCCATCAGCTCCTCGAACACGCCCAGCGTCAGCCCGCGGTCGGCCAGGCCCAGCATGTCGCGCACCGCCTCGGCGCCCACGGGCCGGCCCGCCTCCGCCTGGACGATGGCCTGGTCCAAGAGGGACAGGCCGTCGCGCACCGAGCCCTCGGCGGCGCGGGCCACCAGCATCAGCCCCTCCTCGTCCACCTCCGCGCCCTCCGCGCGGGCGATGCGGCCCAGGTGCGGGGCCAGCACCTCCGGCTCCACCCGCCGCAGGTCGAAGCGCTGGCAGCGCGACAGGATGGTGACGGGCACCTTCCTGATCTCGGTGGTGGCGAAGATGAACTTGGCGTGGGCGGGGGGCTCCTCCAGCGTCTTCAGGAGCGCGTTGAACGCCCCCTTGGACAGCATGTGCACCTCGTCGATGACGTAGATCTTGTTGCGCGCCTCCACCGGGGCGTAGCGCACGCCGTCCAGGATCTCGCGCATGTCGTCCACGCCCGTGCGGCTGGCGGCGTCCAGCTCCAGCACGTCCATGTGCCGGCCCTCGATGATGGCGCGGCAGTGCCGGCCCTCCGTGCGCAGGTCCACCGAGGGCTTCTTGGAGACCTCCGTCTCGTAGTTGAGCGCCCGGGCCAGCAGGCGCGCGGTGGTGGTCTTGCCCACCCCCCGCACGCCCGTGAGCATGAAGGCGTGGGCGATGCGGTCGTGGGCGAAGGCGTTGGCCAGGGTGCGCACCATCGCCTCCTGGCCGATCAGGTCTTCGAACACGCGCGGCCGGTACTTGCGCGCCAGCACCTGGTAGGCGGCGGGCGGCTCGGACGACGCGGGCGCGGGGGCGGAGGGCGCGGCAACGGCCGGCGGAGGCGGCGCGGCGGAGGCGCCGAACATGTCGTCGGTGTCGGGGTCGCGCTCGGAAGCGTCCTCCACGAACTCGTCGAAGGCCGCGTCCGGCTCGTCCCACGGGGCGATGTCGCTCATGGGCGCCGTCCGGGGGAGGGGTGGGGAATGTGGGTGGAGACTGGACGGCGACCCGAAACGAAACTCGTTGCGGCTGCTTCCTTCCGGACCTGACCGGGTTGGCGAGGGTTCCGCCCGCCGCCAGCCTCCGGTTCCAATATCGCGTGGCGGCGGCCCGGGCGCAAGCCGGCGAGGGCGCGGCCGAATCGCCGCCGAGCCGTCGCACCGATGGACACGCCGCAAAGTGGTCAAAACAAGATCGCGTGACTCTCCTGCGACATCTTGTTAAGCGGCCCGCCTTCCGGCGTCCCCCCGCGACGCGCCTGGCCTTCTTAAGCATGACTGTGAGACTTTGGGCGGCGCAGGCGGCGCTGAACCCCGGCTTCGTCATGGGCGCGTTCGGCGCCCTCGCCCTGCTCGGCCCCGTGACGGCCGCGAACCTGGCGCGAAGCCCCCTGCCCGCCGCGCGGACGCGGCCTTTGTTCAAGCTCGACTTCGAGGTCCCGCTCCGGCCCCGCGCCGCGGTTATCGCCGCCGACGCTCCGGCCGCACCCGCCGCTCCGGTCGTGTGGCGCTTCTCCACCCTGGACCCGGCCCGGGCGGACCGGCTCAACGCCTCCCTGCCCCTGTCGTCCGAGCCGATCATCGCCGCCCAGCCGTTCCACCTGACGGGAACCCCCGCCAGCCGCGCCCTGGCGCAGACCTGCCTGACGGAGGCGGTCTATTACGAGGCGGCCTCCGAGTCCGTGGACGGCCAGCGCGCGGTGGCGCAGGTGGTGCTCAACCGCGTGCGCCATCCCGCCTTCCCCCACTCGGTGTGCGGGGTGGTCCACCAGGGGGCGGACGGGACCACGGGTTGCCAGTTCAGCTTCACCTGCGACGGCTCCCTGCTGAAGCCGCGCGTCGACTGGGCGTGGCGCAACGCGCAGATGGTGGCGGTTCAGGCGCTGCACGGCCGGGTGGAGGCCGCCGTCGGCGGGGCCACCCACTACCACACGCGCTGGGTGGCCCCCTACTGGGCCCCCACCGTGGCCAAGATCGCGGTGGTGGGCGTGCACATCTTCTACCGCTGGGCGGGCGAGGCCGGCCTGCCCGCCGCGTTCAGCGCCCGCTACGACGGCGTGGAGCGCATGCCCGCGCCGCCGACGCCCGCCGAGCCCCTCGAACTCGCCGAAGTCACGCCGGGGGCGGACGGGCGCGGCGACGCCCCGCCCTCCCCGGCGGCCGAGGCGGTCGCGGCCGCCCCTACGGCGCCGCGCGTGGGCGGACGGCGCGTCCACATGCTGCTGGACGCCCAGGGGTACGCGACGGCGGCTCCGGCCGCCTCGGCCGCACCGCCCGCTCCGGCCCAGGCGGCCGCGACCCCCGCGGCGACCTCCCGGCCGGCCCCGGCCCTTCCTTCGGCGGCTCCCGCGCCGGCGGTCGCCGCCGCGCCCGTCCCGGCGCAGACCGCCCAGGCGGTTGTTCCCGCCCTTGCGCCCGCCGCCGCCTGAGGACGGCGGCGCGCCGCCGACGGTGGCGGGAGGCCTCCGGGAGGTTATGCTCGCCCCATGCCGCTCGACGTCTTCCGCAACGCCTTCGCGGGCAATCCCCTGGACCGGGCGGGCGAGCGCCGGACGGACCCCGCCTGGCTGGCCGCCCGGCTGAACGATCCGCAAGCGCGCGTCCTGCCTCTGGTCGAAGGCCGGCCCCGGGTGGAGGGCGCGCCGGACGGGCCCCGCCTGGCCTACGCGTCCGGCGCCGAAGGTCGCGCCCTGGCCGCGGATTCCGAGCGGCTGGCCTTCCTGGGCCTGGACGCGGACGGCCCCGTGTTCGCTGTCGACCTGGACGAGGCGGACGCGGAAAGCTCGGCCGGCTCCGGACGTTTCGAGGGCCTGCGCGCGCTCGCCCCGGCCCTTCCCGCGGCGGAGGCGGCGGTCGCCGCCGCCGCCAAGGCGCTGTTCGAATGGCGTCGTCGCCACCGCTTCTGCTCGGTGTGCGGAACCCGCTCGCAGGTGGCGGAGGGCGGCTGGAAGCGCGTCTGCCCCAACTGCGGGGCCCAGCACTTCCCGCGCACGGACCCGGTGGTCATCATGCTGCCCGTGCGCGGCGAGCTCTGCCTGCTCGGCCGCCAGGCGGTCTGGCCCCCCGGCATGTTCTCGGCCCTGGCGGGCTTCGTGGAGCCGGGCGAAAGCCTGGAGGAGGCCTGCGCGCGCGAGGTGCGGGAGGAGGCGGGGCTGGAGGTCGCGTCCGCGCGCTACCATTCCTCCCAGCCCTGGCCGTTTCCCCACTCGCTGATGGTGGGCCTGATCGCGCAGGTCCCGACGGGCGACCCCCGCCCGGACCTGACGGAGCTGGAGGCGGTGCGCTGGACGACCCGCGGGGAAGCGCGGCGGCTGACGGCGGGGGAGACGGTGGACGGGGTGACGACGCCCCCGCCCCTCGCCATCGCCCACCAGCTCCTCAGGGCGTGGGCGGCGGAAGGCTAGCGGCGAAGGCGCGGGCGGCCAGGAGGTCGGCGGGGGTGTCGACGGAGAGCGGCGCGTCCGCCGCCAGCACCGCGTCCATCCGCATGCCCATCTCCAGCGCGCGCAGCTGCTCCAGCTTCTCCCGTCGCTCCAGGGGCGAAGGCGCCGCGGCCGTGAAGCGCGCCAGCGCCGCCCGGCGGTAGGCGTACACGCCGATGTGGCGCAGCACCGGGCCCTCGCCGTGGAGGGTGGAGCGGGTGAAGTAGAGGGCGCGGCCGCGGTCGCCCGGTCCCGCCCCCTCCGGCAAGGCCAGCACCGGCTTGACCACGTCCGGGTTGGCGCGGTCGGCGGGGGAGGCCTCGGGCGCGGCGGCGGTGGCCACGTCGCAGGCGGGGACCTGCGCCAGCAGGCGCAGGCAGGCGGCGATCAGCGCCGGGTCCACGAACGGCATGTCGCCCTGCAGGTTGACCACCGCGTCCACCCGCCCCTCCGGGTCCAGCATGGCCAGCGCCGCCATGATCCGGTCGGAGCCGGACGGCAGGGCCGGGTCGGTGAGCACGGCGCGGCCGCCCGCGCGCTGCACCGCCTCGACGATCTGCGCGTCGCCCGCGGCCACCGCCACGGGTGCGGCGTCCGCCTCCAGCGCCCGGCGCAGCACGCGCACCACCATGGGAACGCCGCCGATGTCGGCCAGCGGCTTGCCCGGCAGGCGGCTGGCCGCCATTCGCGCGGGGATGAGGATGAGCGGGGTCACTGGGGGAGCCTCGTCGCAGGACGCCTGAACCGTTGCGCCCCTGGCGCTAGCGTGTAGAACACGGCGCGATCAAGACCGTCGTCCGCGTGCGCGGAACCGGCGCACCTCCCCCTATCGAGTCACTTGGCGGACATGCACGACGACCTTCGGTGGAACAAGCTGTTCGGCGCCGTCCTGGGCACCGCGCTGGTCATGATGGTGCTGGGCGTCGGCTCGCAGATGGTGTTCGCCCAGAAGCCTCCGGCCAAGGCCGGCGACCTGATCGCCGTCAAGGAGGATGCGGGCGGGGGCGGCGCAGACCAGCCCGCCGACACGCCCCCCGACTGGGGCACGGTGCTGGCCACCGCCGACGTGGCGGCCGGGGCGACCATCTCCACCAAGTGCCAGACCTGCCACAACCTCGCCAACGGCGGCCCCAACGAGATCGGGCCCAACCTGTGGGGCGTGATCGGCCGCGCCCCCGGCACGCACCCGGGCTTCGCCTACAGCTCGGCCATGACGGACTTCGGCAAGAAGACGCCCGTGTGGGACTACGCCCACATCTACGATTTCCTGGCCGGGCCGCAGAATTACATCAACGGCACCAAGATGAGCTTCATCGGCCTGAAGAAGCGCGAGGACCGGATCAACCTGATCGCCTGGCTGCGTACGCAAAGCTCCAGCCCCGTGCCCGTGCCTGCGCCCGACCCCAAGGCCGCCGCCGCCGCCAAGGCCCCCGCCGACGCCACCGGCTCGGTCCCCGCCCCCGACCAGGGCAAGGCCGTCGCCGCCAAGCCCGGCGCCTCGCCCACCTCGCCCACGGCGGTGAACGGCCCGGCGCCCATCAACGATCAGCAGAGCTCGGCCGGCGGCGTGACGCCCTCCAGCGGCGCCGCGGCCTCGCCCAGCCGGATCACCACCACCAACCCGGGCGGCCCGCCCCTGGCCGGCACCACGCTGGGCGGCTCCAAGGCGCTGTCGGGCGGCACGGCCCAGCAGCACTAAGCGGGACCGGGAAGGCGCGGGGCCCAGCAGGCGCGGGGCTCAGGGGCGGCGGAAGACCGCCTCCCCGCCCCCGGCCGCCGATACCCGCGCGCAGGCGTCGTCCAGCGGCTCGGCCGTCACGGCCATGTGGTGGGCGTTGGCGTGCAACAGCCGCGACCCGTCCAGCAGGATCCCCACGTGCCCGCGCCAGAAGGCGAGGTCGCCGCGCGCGAGCTCGCCGCGGGCGACCTCCCGGCCCAGCGACTGTTGCTGGTCGCTGTCGCGCGGGCAGGCGCGGCCGCAGGCGTACAGGGCTTGCTGGACGAGGCCGGAGCAGTCGAGCCCCAGGGAGTCGCGCCCGCCCCAGCGGTAAGGCGCGCCCAGGAAACGCTCGGCCACGCCCGCCGCGTCCGTCTCGAAGGCCTCGCCCACCGCTCGCAGGTGGCCGGCGAACAGCCAGCCCTCCCCCGCGCGCACGAAGCGGCCTTGCGCCTCCCCCGCCGACACCAGGGCGTTGAGCGACAGCAGGCCGCGGGGCGCGGACTTCAGGTCCGGCCGGGTGAAGCGCCAGGTGCGCAGGGCGCCCACCCGGTGGGTGGGGGCGGGGCCGGCCGGGGCGAGGGCGGCGACCTCCACCCAGCCCACGTACCCGTCGCGGCCGGCTTGGCCGAAGGCGAAGCCGTCCACCTCGTCCAGCACGCCGAAGGGCTCGCCGTGCAGGAGCTGGTCGACCTGCTCGGCGGCCGCGCCCGGTTCGCGGCGCACGGAGGCCTCGTCCGCGGCGCAGACGACGGCGCGCGGCTGGACGTAGCGGGCGGCGGGAACCCGCCCCTCCAGCTCCCGCGCGGCCACGCCGCCGCGGACCGGCAGTGAGCGCGGGTCGTTCGCGCTCACGCGCGGTCGCCATAGCGACGCTGCAGCACCCGGTGCAGGGCGCGCAGGCCCTGGGCCTCGCCGCCCTGGGGCCAGCCGGGCCGGCCGCGGGGGTTCCAGGCGAAGATGTCCAGGTGCAGCCAGCTTCCCGTCGCCGGGGCGAACCGCTGGAGGAACAGGGCGGCGGTGATCGAGCCCGCCTGCGCCCAGGGGTCCGCGTCGTTCTTGAGGTCGGCCACCTCGCTGGCGAGCGCCTGGTCGTAGGGCGCCCACAACGGCATGCGCCACAGCGGGTCGGCGGTGGACGCGGCGGCGGCGGCCAGCTCGCCCGCCAGCGCCTCGTCCGGCGTGTAGAAGGGCGGCACCTCCGGCCCCAGCGCCGCCCGCGCGGCCCCCGTCAGGGTGGCGAGGTCGATCGTGAGGTCGGGCTCGAGCTCGCCCGCGCGCGCCAGGGCGTCCGCCAGGATCAGCCGCCCTTCCGCGTCCGTGTTGCCCACCTCCACCGTGCGACCCGCGCGGGTGGCCAGCACGTCCCCCGGCCGCATGGCGTCGGCGGCCACCACGTTCTCCACCGCGGGGATCAGCACCGTGAGCCGCACGGGCGGGGCGGCGGACATGACGAGGTGCGCCAGCGCCAGGGCGTGGGCGGCCCCGCCCATGTCCTTCTTCATCCAGCGCATGCCGGCGGACGGCTTCAGGTCGAGGCCGCCCGTGTCGAAGGCCACCCCCTTGCCGACGATCACCAGGCGGGGCGCGCCGGCCTGCGCGCCCGGCCCCTCCCAGGTGAGCTCGATCATGCGCGGCGCGCGGTGCGGGGCCGCGGCGCGGCCCACCGCGTGCACGGCGGGATAGCCCGCCGCCAACAGGTCGTCGCCCGCGACGGCCGAAACCTGCGCCCCGTGGCGAACGGCCAGCGCCCGGGCGGCCGCCTCGATCTCCGCGGGGCCGAGGTCGTTGGCGGGAGTGTCGACCAGGTCGCGCGCCAAGGCCGCCGCCTCCGCCTGGGGCAGGACGGCGGCCAGCACCTCGCCGGCGACCGCCAAGCGCGCGCACGCCTTGCCGCGGTCGGCCTTGTAGCGGTCGAACACGCGCGCGCCCTGCGCCCAGGCCAGGGCGGCGTCCGCCGGATCGAGGCCGGGGTGCGTCTCCAGGGCGTAGTCGCCGGCGGGCAGGCGCGCGGCCAAGCCCCGCAGCGCCTGGGCGCGGGCGGCGGAGGGCTCCTCGCGCGCTTCGCCCAAGCCGAACAGCACCTGCGGACCGTCCGCGCCCTCGCCCAGGATCAGCAGGCGCCCGGCCTGGCCGGAGAAGTCGTTGGCCGCCGCGGCCGGGCCCAGGTCCTGCGCCCCCGCCTCCACCAGCCGCACGGGAACGGCGCGGCCGTCCAGCTCCGCCCTGTTCGTCAAGGCGGGCGTGGGTGCGGGGACGGCGGGCGTGGGGGGAGCGGTCATGCTTAACGCTTCGTTGGGGCGGCGGGGCGCAGGCTGGCCCCCGACCGTACCGACCGCGAGCGCTTCCCATGACATGTCGCAAGCCCGCCCCCGTCGCAACCGCGGCCCTGCTCGCCGGGGCGGCGCTGCTGCTGGGGGCCGCGCCCGCCCGGGCGGGGCTGTTCGGCCCCTCCAAGGCGGCTCCCGCCAAGCCCGCGGCGGCGGCCGCGGCGGCCGTCGCCGTCCCGCCGGCCAAGGCCGACGCCGCCCGGCGCACCGCGGCCGAGCGGCTCGACCCCCTGGCCCGCGCCGCGTTCTGGGCGCACGAGCACGACGTGGACCCCGCGGACGCGACGGCGGGCGTGCGCCTGGCCGCCGCCGTGCGGGCGCTGGGCCGCTACGACGAGGCCGCCGACACGGCGGACGGCGTGCTGGTGCTGCACCCGGACGACGAGGAGGCCCTGCTGGAGGCCGCCCGCGCGCGCATCGCCGGCGCCAAGAGCTTCTACGCCATCGACCTCCTGCAGCGCGCGAGCGCGGGGGCGCCGGGCGACTGGCGGCCGCGCTCGCTCATGGGGGTGGCGCTGGACGAGACCAAGCGCCCGGCCGAGGCGCAGGCCGCCTGGGCCGAGGCCCTGCGGCTCTCGCCGGAGAACCCGGGCGTCCTGGCCAACATGGGCCTGTCCGCCGCCGCCCACGGCCGCCGCGAGGAAGCGCAGGCCCTGCTGCGCCGCGCCGCCGCCGCCCCCGGCGCCGGGGTGCGCGAGCGCCAGAACCTCGCCTACGTGCTGGGGCTGGAGGGCCGCTTCGCCGAGGCGGAGGCGCTGATCCGCCGCGACCTGCCGCCGGAGCAGGCCGACGGCGACCTGGCCTTCCTCAAGGCGACCTACGCCGCCCGCTGAGGCGCGGGCGCCGGCCCCCTACTTCGACGGCATGGGGGCGGCCGCGCCGGCCTTGGGCTTGTTCGCCTGACCCACCGAGTAGAGGGCGGGCTGCAGGATCACGATGAACAGCACCGGCAGGAAGAACAGGATCATCGGCACGGTGAGCTTGGCGGGAAGCTGGGCGGCCTTCTTCTCGGCGGCGGCCAGGCGCAACTCGCGGTTCTCCTTGGCCATGACGCGCAGCGCCCCGCCCAACGGCGTGCCGTAGCGCTCGGCCTGGATCATGGCGGTGACCACCGCCTTCACGCCCGTGTGGTTGTTGCGCTTGGCCAACCCCTCGTAGGCCTGGCGGCGCTCGGGCAGGTAGGACAGCTCGGCGGTGAGCAGCGACAGCTCCTCCGCCAGCTCGATGGAGCGCGTGCCGATCTCGCCCGCCACCTTCTGCAGCGCCGCCTCCACAGACATGCCGCTCTCCACGCAGATCAAGAGCAGGTCCAGCGCGTCCGGAAAGGCCCCCATCACCGAGGCGCGCCGCTTGCCGATGATGTTGGAGAGGTAGATGTTGGGCGCGTAGAAGCCCGCCAGCACCGAAACCGCCACCGCGATCAGCCGGAAGTTGGGCGGCAGGCCGACGGGCTTGAGCCCGTACACGTAGGCCGCCGCCGCCACCGCCATCACCAGCGGCATGGCGAAGCGGAAGAAGTAGAAGGTGCTCAACGGCTTGGGGCCGCGGAACCCCGCCTGGGCGAGGTTGTCCACCACCTTCGGATCCTCCAGCAGCCGGGACAACTGGAGCTGCTCGACCACCTTCTTGTAGAAGCCCGCCTCGCTGTGGCGCAGGCCCGCGTCGCGCGCGGCGATCTGCTGGCGCGAAGCGCGGCGCAGCTCCTCGCGCCGGTTGGCCACCAGCTTCATGCGCGCGTCCAGCTGGTCGCCCTTGAGCATGGGGGCGGCCAGGGTCACCACGGTGGCGAAGGTCATCACCGCCACGCCCATGGCGATCAGGTTGCCGGGGTTGTCGAACAGGGCGATCAGGCCGTCCACGTGCGCGCCTCAGATCTTGAAGTTGATCATGCGGCGCATGACGAAGATGCCCGTGGCCATCATGGCGGTGGCGATCCCCAGCGCCAGGTGTCCGCCCGGAGTGAAGAACAGCGGCAACAGGTAGGTGGGCGAGGACAGGGTCACGAGCACCATCACCCCCGGCGGCAGGGAGCCGATGATGAAGGCGCTGGCCACCGCCTCGCCCGACAGCGCCTTGACCTTCTCCACCATCAGCTTGCGCGCGCGCAGCACGGTCGACAGGTTGCCCAGCGCCTCGGCCAGGTTGCCGCCGGTCTTCTGCTGGATGTTCAGCACGATGGCGAAGAAACGCATCTCGGCGGTGGGCATGCGCGCGTACATGCGCTCCATGGCCTGGTCCATGGTGAGGCCGCCGGAGAGGTTCTCCGTCAGGCGGCGGAACTCGTCGCCCAGGGGCTGGGCGCTTTCGGCGGCGATCACGCGCAGGCAGTCGTTGACCGGCAGGCCCGACTTGATGCCGCGCACCACGATGTCGATGGCGTTGGGCAACTCGGCGGTGAACTTCTTGTGGCGCGCCTTGCAACGGGCGGACAGGAACCAACGCGGCAGGCCGAAGCCGACGGCGAAGCCCAGTCCCGCCGCGATCAGCGGGCTGTGCGCCGCCGCCACGCCCACCCCCAGGCCCACCGCCGCCAGCACGGCGCAGATCACCCAGAAGGTGCGCACGCTGAGCGACAGCCCCGCCTGCTGGATGCGCGAGTCGAGGGTCAGCTTGGCGCGGCGCTCCTGCTTGTCGGCGGTTTTCAGGTTCTGGAGGATCTGCTTGCGCCGCAGGGTGGCCGCGTCCGCGCGCGAGGGCCGCGCCTGCCGGTCGCGCTTGGACCCGGCGGCCACCGCCGCCACGCGCTTGCTCGCCCGCGCTCCGCCCGCCCCCGCGCCGCCGCCCGCGAAGGCCAGCCCCAGCCCCGCCAGGGCCACGAAGCCGAACACGGCGACGAAGATGAACAGAAAGGTCGCGTCCACCGCGTTACTCCGCCGCGTCCAGGGCTTCGGCCAATTCGCGCTCCAGCCCGTAATAGCGCGCCCGGTCCCAGAAGCGCGGGCGGGCGATGCCGGTGGAGCGGTGGCGGCCCGCGACCCGCCCCTGGGCGTCCTCGCCGGTGATCTCGTAGAGGAACAGGTCCTGGGTGATGACCACGTCGCCCTCCAGACCCACCACCTCCGTGACGTGGGTGATGCGGCGCGAGCCGTCGCGCAGGCGCGCGGCCTGCACGATCACGTCGATGGAGCCGACGATCATCTCGCGGATGGTCTTGGACGGCAGGCCGTAGCCGCCCATGGTGATCATGCTCTCCAGCCTCGACACCGCCTCGCGCGGGCTGTTGGCGTGGAGCGTGCCCATGGAGCCGTCGTGGCCGGTGTTCATGGCCTGCAAGAGGTCGAACGCCTCCGGGCCGCGCACCTCGCCGACGATGATGCGCTCGGGCCGCATGCGCAGGCAGTTCCTGACCAGGTCGCGCATGGTGATCTGGCCCTGGCCCTCCAGGTTGGGCGGCCGCGTCTCCAGGCGCACCACGTGGGGCTGCTGGAGCTGCAATTCGGCGGCGTCCTCGCAGGTGACCACCCGCTCGGTCGGGTCGATGAAGGCGGTCATGGTGTTCAGCAGCGTGGTCTTGCCCGAGCCCGTGCCCCCCGAGATCAGGACGTTGCAGCGCGAGGCCCCGATCACCCCCAGCACCCGCGCGCCTTCCGGCGAGATGGACGCCCATTCCACGAGGTTCCTCATGGTGAGCTTGTCTTTCTTGAACTTCCGGATGGTCAGCGTCGGCCCGTCGATGGCGAGCGGGGGGGCGATGACGTTGACGCGGCTGCCGTCGGGCAGGCGCGCGTCGCAGATGGGGCTGCTCTCGTCCACCCGGCGGCCGACCTGGCTCACGATCCGCTGGCAGATGTTCATCAGCTGCTGGTTGTCGCGGAAGCGCACGTTGGTGAGCTGCACCTTGCCGCCCACTTCAATGAACACCCGGCCCGCGCCGTTGACCATGATGTCGGCGATGTCGTCGCGCGCCAGCAGGGGCTCCAGCGGGCCGTAGCCCAATACGTCGTTGATGATGTCCTGGACCAGGTGGTCCTGCTCGGAGGCGGACATGGAGACGTTCTTGATCGCCACCAGTTCGGCGACGATGTCGCGGATCTCGACCCCGGCGGTCTTCGCGTCCAACTGGGCGAGCTGGCCCAGGTCTATGGTGTTGAGCAGCGCCGTGTAGATGGTCGTCTTGGTGGCGTGGTAATAGTCGCTCTGCTCGCGCACGATCTGCGTGACCGGGCCCTCGCCCGATCCCGCCCTCAACTGCTCCAGCGCGGGGGTGACGCGCGGACCCGGGGCGGCGGCGGCGGGGGCCGGGGCGGGCT
This sequence comes from uncultured Caulobacteraceae bacterium, assembly GCA_964235945.1. GTDB lineage: Bacteria > Pseudomonadota > Alphaproteobacteria > Caulobacterales > Caulobacteraceae > JASLDZ01. Next base: position 12,517 of record CAXSDV010000031.1, on the reverse strand, counting down.
TGGCCGCCGCCGGCTTGGCGGCGGTCGGGGCGGGGGACTGAGACTGGGCCGGGGCGGAGGCCGCCGCGGGGGCCTCCGCGCGGTGCGCCTTGGGCTGGATGTCCAGCCGCTGAGGGCGCGTGGCGATCTCCACCCCTTCCGCCGCCGGCGGGGGGGCGGCGGCCGGGACCGGGGCGGCCTCCGCCGCGCCGCTGCGCTTGCCGAACACCGCCTCAGCCGCGCTTGACCAGCCGCTCGAAGAGCGACCGGGGCTTGGGGACCACCGCCTCGCGGCGGGTCAGCGACTGGGCGAACTGCATGACCAGCTCGCTGGCGCGGGCCTTGGCGTTGACCTCCAGGATCATCTGGCCGTTGTTGGAGGCCTGGCCGAACAGCTTGGCGTCGAAGGGCACCACCAGCGCCGGCTCGACCCCCACCGCCTTGGCGAACTCCTTGACGGGGATCTCCGGGCGGCCGGGCAGGCCCACCTGGTTGAGCACCAGGCGCGGCGCCGCGTCGTGGGGCCGCCCTTTGGCGACGAGCTCGATCAGGTTCTTGGCGTTGCGCAGGGAGGCGAGGTCCGGCTCGGCCACGATCACCACGTCGTCGGCGGCCAGCAGCGTCTTGCGCATCCAGGCGGACCAGGCGTGGGGCAGGTCCAGCACCACGAAGGGCGCGGTTTCACGGATCTTCTGGCCGACCTCCTCGTAGGCCTCGGCGGAGATGTCGTAGTCGTCGTCCAGGGTGGCGGGGGCGGCGAACAGCGACAAGCGCTCCGAGCAGCGCGACATCATGCGGTCCAGCAGCGTCGGGTCCAGGCGGTCGGGCTGGGACAGGGCGTCGTGCAGGCCCTGGACGGGGTCCTGGTTGAAGTCGAGGCCCGCGGTGCCGAAGGCCAGGTCGTAGTCCACCACGCAGGTGGCGCTCTCGAAACGCTCGGACAGGCACCAGGCCAGGTTGTGCGCCAGGGTGGAGGCCCCCACCCCGCCCTTGGCCCCGGCGAAGGCCAGGGTGCGGCCGACGAAGCGGGTGGAGGGGTCCGCGTACAGGCCGGCGATGGCGCGGATCAGCTGCAACGGCTGGAGCGGCGGCACCAGGTACTCGCTGACGCCCCGGCGCATCAGCTCGCGGTACAGGCCGATGTCGTTGGCCTGGCCGATCACCACCACCTTGGTGCCCGGGTCGCAGACCTCCGCCAACTGGTCGAGCCCGGCCAGGAGCTGGTCGGCGGGGGCCAGCTCCTCCAGGATCACGAGGGGCGGCGTGGGCGAGTTGCGGTACAGGGCGAGCGCCTCGCCCAGCCCTCCGGGCCGCACGGCGGTGGAGGCGCGCGCCAGGCGCCGGTCGCGCGCGGCGGCCCCGGCGACCGCGGCGGTTTCGGCGTTCTGGCAGAACACGTGGATGGCGATGCGCGGCACCACCGCCTCGCCCAGCGCCGCCTCCGCCGAGGCGATCAGCGCGGCCACCGGGTTGGCGGCCGGCTCCGGCGCGGGCGCGGGCGCGACCTCGTCCGGCTCGTCGAAGGCGTCGAGCGCCAGGGGATCGAGGTCGAGGTCGTCGTTGTCGTCCGGCACCGTGTCGGCGCCCGCGGCGGAGCCGGCCGCGTCCGCGGGCCCGGGCTCGGGCGAGGACAGGCCGCGCAGGGAGGCGAACGGGTCGGCCTCGTCGTCGTCGGCGTCGGCCGCGGCGGACGGGTCCGGCTCCGCGGCGCCCGCGAGCTCGCGCAGGCGGGCGAACGGGTCGGGCCCGGCGGCGGCGTCCTCGTCGGGGTCGGCCCGGGCGGATGACGGGGCGGGTGCGGGGGACGGGCCGAAGTCGTCGTCCGCGTCGAAGCCGTCCACGTCGGCGAAGGGGTCGTGGTCGGCGCGGGCGTCGGAACCGGTCCGGAAGGCGTGGGGCGACATGGTCAGTTCACCGCGCTGGAGACGACGCCCGCGGCTTGGGCGTCCTTGGCGCTGGAGGTCACCACCCCCTGGCGGTATTTCTCGAGCACGGCGGCGCGCCGGGCGCTGTCGGCGGGCATGCTCTCGGCCGGCCGCACCAGGTCGCGCGCGTCCGCCACCTGGGCGGCGAGGTTGGCCGCGCCCGAGCAGCCGAAGTGGGTGCTGACCCGGTTCTTGAGGGTGGAGGTCAGGTTGTCCCAGCCGCGGGTGCAGTCGGGGACCTGCGCGGTGAAGCGCGCGAAGCGGGCCACCACCGGAGCCCCGTCCCGGCCGGCGGCGTCGTAGTCGGCCAGGCGCAGGACGGAGGCGGGCAGGCCGTAGGCGACCAGGGCGCGGGACACGCCGCCGGCCGCGGCGCGGGGGTCGGCCGCCTCCCGGCCGCCGTGCGGGACCTCCACGGTCACCGGCTCCTCGCCGCCGTCCTCGCGCCAGCGCCGCACGAAGTCGGACAGGGCGGCGCGCTGGGCGGCCGACAGGCCCGTCGCGTGGATGGAGAGCGCCACGCGCTCGGGCGTCGGGTCCACGGCGATGGGGTACTGGTCGAACGGCGTCTTGGGCGGCGCGACCGCGGCCACCGGCGGGGTGGGCGCGTCCGCACACCCCGCGAGGCCGCCGGCGGCGACGCCGGCGCAGGCGAGCAGGAGCAGCGGACCGCGGGCGGCGGCGCGGGCCTGGTCAGTCCACCACATAGCCGAACGGTCCCTGATAGGTCTTGCCGGGCGCGGGGGCGGGCTTGCTGAAGCCCGCGTTGACGCGGCCCAGGAGGTTGGTCTGGAGGTCGTCGGCGATCACCAGCCCGTCCGCCGGCGTGGAAAGCTGGTCGGGGCGCGTCGACTTGACGAGGTAGGGGGTGACGATCACCACCAGCTCGGT
>CAXSDV010000031.1:0-9622 GCA_964235945.1 uncultured Caulobacteraceae bacterium | reverse complement strand
TCGGACACCTCGGTCGAGATCTTGAGCGAGATGCGCCCCTTGCTCAGCACCACCGGGGTGAAGCCCAGGCCCACGCCGAACGGCTTGAAGGTGACGGTGACGCGGCCGGCCGCGTCCTCCGACACGGGCACGGGGAACTCGCCCCCCGCCAGGAAGTGCGCGCTCTCGCCCGACACGGCGGTCAGGTTGGGCTCGGCCAGAGTGCGCACGAGGCCGACACGCTCGAAGGCCTGGATCATGCCGTTGGCCTGGTTGACGCCGTTCTCGCCCGCGCGTCCCGTAAGGAGTTGCTGCGACTTCGAGTTCAGACCGTTATTAGTTAAGGTCGTCGTAGTGGAGCCATTGGTCGAGCCGGTAAGGGAATTGGTGATGTTGGCCGAGTTCACGACTTGACCCGCACCGTTGACCACGACCGTCTGCGGCACACCGTTGATAGAGATCGGCAGGCCTGTAGCGGGGTTGATCAAGGCCGCGGTAGTGAAGCCGTACGGAAGCTGAGCTGTCGCGGCGGAACCTGCGCTCAAACTGAGAGCGGACGCCGCGGTGTTGCCCAGGGTCGTGGTCGTGACCCCGGAGATTGCGGCGGCCGGCTGGGTTGTCGTATCGACGTTGTACCCGCCGGTGAGACCGCCCAGGAGAGCGCCGGCGACGCCGTACGACGCATTCTTGATGAAGGAGTACTGGGGTCCTCCCGCCGCCCCGATGATGGCGTCGAGATTGAAGCCCAGTTGCTTGATGACCGTGCGGTTCACCTCGACGATCTTGACCTTGAGCATCACCTGATCACCGCCGGTGATGGAGATCAGGCTGACCACCTGCTTGGGGTCGCTCACGAAGGCGGAAGCCAGGCGCACCGCCTGGTCGACCTCCGCGGCGTTGGCCGCCTCGCCCGAGAGCACCAGGCTGTCGTTGGCCGACTCGACGTGGATGGAGGAGCCGGGCAGCAGGCGCGCCAGGGTGTCGGCCACCGCGCCCGCGTCCTGGTCGACGCGGATGTCGAGCCGCAGGATCTGGCGGCCCACCCCGTCCACGAAGGTGGCGTCCGTGCGGCCCGAGCTCGCGCCCATGACGTAGATGCGCCGGGGGGTGGAGAGGGCCACGTCCGCGATCCTGGGGTTGGCCACCACCACGTCGCGCGCGTCCACCGGCAGCTCGATCACCGCCGATTTGCCGCGGGGCAGGGACAGCTGGCGCACCGCGCCCGCCCCCACGCCCACCCGCACCACGCCGCCGCGCGCCTCCTCGGAGGCGGGAACGGGCGCCGCGGCGCGCACGGGGGCGAAGGCGTCGGACCGGCCGCCGCGCGCGAAGGCCGTGGGCGCGCCGGCCAGGGCGGGCTGGGCGGTGCAGGGGCCGGCGGCGGCGCCCAACAGCAGGGCGGCGACCAGGGCGCAGGCCGCGGGTCGGCGGGCCGGGCGGGAGGGGATCATCGCGGAACCTTCACGTCCACGGCCTGGCCGCTGCGGAACACGTGCACGACCCCGTCGGAGACCAGCGGCGGCCGGGCGGCGATCTGCGCGGCCCCGCCCGCGTCGGCGTAGGAGCGCAGCACCAGCGTCAGGTCGCCCTGGGCGCGGGCCAGCACCAGGTACTCGGCCTGATCCGGGGTGACCTCCAGCGTGCCGGTGGCCCCCAGCACGGCGGCGGTCTTCTCGGCGTGGGTGTTCTGGTCGATGGCCAGCACCCGCACGTTGCGGAGCACGGTGGCGGTGCGCGGGCCGGCGGGGCGGCCCTCCTGCGCGTCCTTGCGGGTCTGCACCACGTCCACATGGTCGCCGGGAAGAATAAAGCCGCCCGCCGCGCTCTCGGCGGTGAGCGGCACGCTCATGGCGCGCATGCCGGGGTCGAGGGTCACGGCCATCACGCCGCCCGCGCCCGGCCGCACCAGGCGGGAGGCGATCACCGGCTCGTTCGCCAACATGGGCTGACGCACCACCGCGCCCATCAGGGCGGCGGACGGGTCGGGCCCGCCCCGGACGGCGGAGGCCACGGCGACGGCGGCCCCCTTGGCCGCGTCCTGCAGCCCGGCGCCCGGCCCGGCGGAAGGGAGGGTCGCCGCGCCGTCCGTGATGAACTGCGGGTTGGCGGCCTCCGTCGGCCAGGACGTCCAGGTGAAGCTGTCGGGGCCGACCACGTCGCCCGTGGCGAGGTCGTGGCGCGCGACCAGCACGCGCAGGGTCGGCTTGGGCGGCGCGACGGGGGCGAGGGCGACCAGGCGCGGCCTGGGCGCGGCCAGGCCGCGCGCCACGAAGGCGGCCCCCAGCGCCATCACCAGGGCCACCAGGCTGATCAGGACGAGGCGCGAGCGGTCCATGACGGTGAGCGGACTCCGCCGACGCCCGTACGGCGCCACGTCACGACCCTGGACCTCCAGAGTTAACGCGCGGTTGCGCGGGGGCCGCCGCTCAACCGACGAGGCGCCCGGCCGCCAGCACGACGGGGCTGGTGGGGAACGCCACCAGGGCGCCCACGGCGATGGCCACGCCGTAGGGCACGTTCTCGCCGGGGGTGAGGAGGCGCCGCACCCAGGCGGGGGTGCGCGCGGGGGCGTACGGGTGGAGCTTTCGCCCGACGAGCAGGGAGGCGGCCAGCACGCCGCCCGCCACCCCCGTCCAGACGAGGAAGGGGGTGAAGGCCGACCAGCCCAGCCACAGGCCGCAGACGGCCATCAGCTTGGCGTCGCCGCCGCCGACGATGCGCAGGGCGAACAGCGCCATGCCGACGAGCAGGGCGACGATCCCGAGCGCCAGGGACAGGCCCAGCGCCGGCAGGGGCAGGCCCGCGGCCAGCGCCGCCAACGGGTAGGCGCCGGCGGCCAGCAGGCTCAGCCGGTTGGGGATGACGTAGCGTGTCGCGTCCGTCAGCGCCGCCGTCAGCACCAGGAAGGGGAACGCGGCGAGGGCGAGGAGGGCGAGGAGGTGCAAGGCGGGCGTCCGTCGGAGAGCTTGGCGCTTCAGCTCGAAGCGCTGATGACGGAGCTCAAAGAGTTGAACTTGGCGTTGATGGACGTGGAGGTGGCCTTCATGCCCGCGATCAGCGCCACGGCGATCAGGCCGGCGATGAGGCCGTACTCGATGGCGGTGGCCCCGCCCCTGTGGCGGCCGAAGGTGCGGAGGAGGTCCAAGGGCGCGCCGATCCTGGTGGAGGATTCGAAAGCGGGGCGGGAGCCGCGGCCGGCCGCGGCTCCCTTTCCGCATCAGGTGCCGGCGCTGGAGACGGCGCTGGAGATGCTGTTGAACTTGGTCTTCAGGCTGGTGCCGACGGCGCTGGCGCCGCCGATGATGACCACGGCGATCAGGGCCGCGATCAGGCCGTATTCGATGGCCGTGGCGCCCGACTCGTCCTTGGCGAAGCGGTTCATGAACTTGGTCATTGTCGTCTCCTTGGAGGTCTATAGCGAATGATGGGCCTCGGCTCTTCCAAGCCGTTCGCCCCGGAACACTTGGGCAATATGGGGCCGCCCACTTAACGGCCGGTGAAGGCGCAAGCTTCGTCGTGGTCAACGCGCGGTAACTATGGTCTTCGTCCGCGATGCTTGCTCTAGTCACCCGCGCGTTGCGTGCTCTTCGCCGTTGAGGTCTCGTTGACCATTGCCGCGCATGTTCGCACGCACGCCTCCACGCGAGATCCGCCATGCGCCCCCTCCTCCGCCCGCTCGCCGTCTGCGCCGCCCTCAGCCTCGCGGCGGCGGGAGCGGCGGCGGCGGCCTCCCCGCTGAGCCTGGCGGTGTCCCACTCGGCGCGGCTGCGCCTGGCGGGGCCGGCCGGGTCGGTGGTGGTGGGCAGCCCCTCGGTGGTGGACGTGTCGGTGGTCGACAGCCGCACCGTGTTCGTGAGCGGCCGCACGCCGGGCTCCACGGACGTCACCGTGGTCGATCCCCTGGGCCGGGTGGTCTACAGCGGCGAGATCGTGGTGGGGGCCGGTGAGCGCACCGTCTCGATCTACCGGGGCGTGACGCGCTCGGACACCAGCTTCACTCCCGATGGGGCGGTGGCCGGTCCGGACGCCGGCGCGTCGGCGCGCACGGGCGCAGCCTTCCTGCTCGGCGCCGCGGCGGCCGGAGCCGCCAACGCCGGCGCCTCGGCCGCCGGCGCGACCGGGCCCTCCGGCCCGCCGCCGCCCTCCACCAGTCCGCAACCCCGGTGAGCGAACGCGCGCGCCGCTTAAATCAACGGTTAGCCCCGGTCGGCTAGAGGGGTCGGGCCCTCCTCCACCGGACCCGGAGCGATGACCCGATCCGCCGACCCGATCCGCCGGCCCCTGCGATGGCGCGACCTGAGACGCGGTCTGGCGCGCGACCGCTCGGGCGCGACCGCCATCGAGTTCGCGGTGCTGGCCCTGCCCTTCGTCCTGACCCTGCTGGCCGTGCTGGAGTACGGCTACGTCTACCTCGTCCAGGTGTCGCTGGAGGACGCCACGGCCGTGGCGTCGCGCCAGATCCGCACGGGCCAGGCGCAGACCAAGACCACCACCACGACCGCGGGGGGCGTTTCGGTCACCAGTTCGACCCCGCTCACCCAGGGTCAGTTCAAGACGCTGGTGTGCGACAACATGAAGTGGGTGTCCGGCTGCTACTCGACCCTGCTGGTCGAGTCGGAGGTGCAGTCGAGCTGGGCCGGCCAGACCTCCACCTCGCCGACGGTCGGCGGCGTGGTCAAGCCCACGCTGCCCTTCGACATGGGCCAGCCGGGCAGCATCGTGCTGATCCACAGCTTCTATCCCTGGAAGATGATCACGCCCGCCCTGTGGACGGGCGCCGCCAAGCTCAACGGCAACTCGGTGCTGCTGGGCTCGGCGGCGGTGATCTGCAACGAGCCCTACGGCGCCACGACCCCGAGCACCCAATGCTGAAGCGCGCCCGGCCGTCCTTCCTGCGCCGCTACGGCGCCGACCGCCGAGGCGCGGCGGCCATCGAGTTCGCCCTCACCCTGCCCGTCATGCTGGTCATGCTGTTCGGCGAGGTGGAGGCCGGCCAGCTGCTGACCGCCACCCGCCGGGCGGACAACGCCGCCGCCAGCGTGGGGGACATCGTCGCGCGCCTCGGCCAGATGAGCGACGTCCAGAAGAGCGCCGTGTTCGCCGCCGCCAACGCGGTCATGGCCGGCGCCGTACCCACCGCGCCGGACCTGCGGGTCAGCGAGGTGGTGGTCACCGCCTCCGGCGTGAAGAAGTACCAATGGAGCGACTCGCAGGGCGTCTCCCTGCCGGCCCACGGCTACTGCGAGACGCTGAGCACGACGGATGCGGCCAAGCTCTCGGGCATGAGCCTGCCGGCCGGCAGCTACGTGCTCCTGTCCGAGTTGCGGTACTCCTGGACGTCGCAGTTGCGCTACGTGCTGAGGTCCACGATCCCGATCTACTACGAGAACGTGCTCAACCCCCGCTCCAGCCAGGTGATCCGCAACGCAAAGGCGGTCTGCACCTGACCCTCGCGCGGAACGGGGCGGGAACGTGCTAGACGGGCCCGGCCCGTGGACGCGACCCTCCCCTCCCCGCTGCCGCCCCGCTTCGCCGACTGGTTCGCCGGCCGCGGCTGGAGCGCGCGCGCCCACCAGCTCGCCATGGTGGAGGCCGCGCGCGCGGGCGAGCACGCGCTGCTGATCGCCCCCACCGGCGGCGGCAAGACGCTGGCGGGCTTCCTGCCGAGCCTGATCGAGCTCGCCGAGCGTCCGCCAAGGAACGCGCCGCCCGGCGTCCACACCCTCTACATCTCGCCGCTGAAGGCGTTGGCGGTGGACGTGGCGCGAAACCTCGAAGCCCCCGTGGCGGAGATGGGCCTGGCCGTCACCGTGGAGAGCCGCACGGGCGACACCAACGCCGCCAAGCGCGAGCGCCAGCGCCGCCGTCCGCCCGACATCCTGCTCACCACCCCCGAACAGCTCGCCCTGTTCTGCGCCTGGGAGGGCGCGCGCGAGTATTTCGCCGACCTGTCGTGCGTGATCCTCGACGAGATCCACGTGCTGCACGCCTCCAAGCGCGGCGACCTGCTGAACCTCGCCCTCGCGCGGTTGCAGAGCTTCGCGCCGGCCATGCGCCGGGTGGGCCTCTCGGCCACGGTGGACGAGCCCGAGCGCCTGCTCGACTGGCTCTCCCCCTCGCCGCAGCCCGGCGGCGTGCGCCTCGTGCAGGGCGCCCCCGGCGCGCCGCCGGTGATCGACGTCTTGATCTCGGGCGGAAAGGTGCCGTGGAGCGGCCACCACGCCGAGCACGCCATGGCCGAGGTGTACCAGGTGATCCGCGGCGCGCGGCTGGCGCTGATCTTCGTCAACACCCGCTGGCAGGCCGAGTTCGCTTTCCAGAAGCTGTGGGAGCTGAACGACGCCAACCTCGCCATCGGCCTGCACCACGGCAGCCTCGCCGCCGAGCAGCGCCGCAAGATCGAGGCCGCCATGGCGCGGGGCGAGCTGAACGCGGTGGTGTGCACCTCCACCCTCGACCTCGGCATCGACTGGGGAGACGTGGACCTCGTGGTGCAGCTCTCCGCGCCCAAGGGCAGCTCGCGCATGGTGCAGCGCATCGGCCGCGCCAACCACCGGCTGGACGAGCCCAGCCGCGCCCTGCTCGTGCCCGCCAACCGCTTCGAGGTGCTGGAGTGCCAGGCCGCCCGCGAGGCGGTGGCCGAGAACGCGCTGGACGGCGATCCCCCGCACTCGGGCACGCTGGACGCCCTGGCCCAGCACGTGATGGGCGTGGCCTGCTCGGAACCCTTCGACGCGAACGCCCTGTACGCGGAGGTGGTCTCCGCCGGAGCCTACCGCGACCTGTCCTGGGAGGACTGGGAGAGCGTGGTCGATTTCGTCTCCACCGGCGGCTACGCGCTCAAGGGCTACGACAGGTTCCGCCGCATGGTGCGCGGGCCGGACGGCCTGTGGCGCGCCACCACGCCCCAGGTCGCCCAGCGCCACCGCATGAACGTGGGGGCCATCACCGCGGCGGGCACGCTCAACATCCGCGAGGGCGGAGGCCGCGGCGGCCCGGGCCGCAAGGTCGGCGAGGCGGAAGAGTGGTACTTCGAGCAGCTCGTCCCCGGCGACACCTTCCTGTTCGGCGGCCAGGTCTGGAAATACCTGGGCATCAAGGGGCTCGACGCCCTCGTGCAGGCCGCCAAGGACAAGGACCCCAAGATCCCCTCCTGGGGCGGGTCGAAGTTCCCGCTCTCCACCTACCTGGCGGGGCGCGTGCGCCGGCTGATGCACGACGAGAGCGCCTGGGAGGCCCTGCCCGCCGACGTGGCCGAGTGGCTGGCCGTGCAGCGCGAGCGCTCGGCCATCGCCGGGCCCGACGAGATGCTGCTGGAGACGTTCCGCCGCGGCAAGCGCCACTACCTGACCGCCTACCCGTTCGAGGGGCGCCTGGCGCACACCACCCTCGCCATGCTGCTCACCCGCCGGCTGGAGCGCGCGGGGGTGGGCCCGCTGGGCTTCGTATGCAACGACTACGCCCTGTGCGTCTGGTCGCTGCGCCCCATGGGCGACCTCGACCTCGACGCCCTGTTCGACGAGGACATGCTGGGCGACGACCTGGAGACCTGGCTGGACGAGAGCTTCATGATGAAGCGCACCTTCAAGCAGTGCGCGCAGATCGCCGGCCTGATCGAGCGGCGGATGCCCGGCATGGAGAAGACCGGCCGCCAGGTCACCTTCTCCACCGACCTGATCTACGACGTGCTGCGCCGCCACCAAAGCGACCACCTGATGCTGCGCTGCGCCCGCTCCGACGCGGCGGCGGGACTGTTGGACGTGGCCCGGCTTGCGCTCCTGCTCCAGCGCATCCGCGGGCGCATCCTGCACAAGGAACTCTCGCGCCTGTCGCCCTTCGCCGTGCCCGTCATGCTGGAGATCGGCCGCGAACGCGTGCGCGGGGCCGCCGAGGACATGGTGCTGGCCGAGAACGAGGCCGACCTCGTGGCCGAGGCCCTGTGGCTGGACGGCGTGGTGGACGACGTGGGCGAGGGGGCGACGGTTTGACTCACCCGCCCGTTCCCGCGGACGCCGGAACCCAGGCTTGAGCCGCGTCGCCAAGTCTGGAACAGAACGTCCCGTGAACTCTCCCGAAAACCCTGGGTCCCGCCTCCGCGGGGGTGAGCGGACGTGAGCGCGCTCGCCCATGGAGCCCCCGCGCCCATCATGCGCACGCCCTGCGGGTCGCTGTGGCTGGAGGTGGCCGGCGCGCGCTGCGCCCTGACCTGCGCGGGCGCCCTGTGGCTGCCCGCCTCCCGCACGCTGGTGGTGGCCGACCTGCACCTGGAGAAGGGCTCGGCCTACGCCGCGCGCGGCTCGCTGCTGCCGCCCTACGACACCCGCGCGACGCTGGACCGGCTGGAGGCGGAGATCGAGCACCGGCGGCCCTCCACCCTCGTGCTCCTGGGCGACAGCTTCCACGACCCGCGCGCGGTGGCCCGCCTCGACCCCGACGACGCGCGCCGCCTCGCCGCCCTGGCGCAGGGGCGCACCCTCGTCTGGGCGGAGGGCAACCACGACACGCGCGACGGCGAGACCGCCCTGGGCGCTCTGCCCGGCGAGGTGGCCGACGAGGTGGAGGTGGAGGGGCTGACCCTGCGCCACATCCCGGCCGCGGGCGTGCGCGCGGGCGAGGTGGCGGGCCACCTGCACCCGGCCGCGCGCGTGGCCGCCGCCGGCCGCGCCGTGCGCCGCCGCTGCTTCCTCACGGACGGCCTACGCTTGGTGCTGCCCGCCTTCGGGGCCTACGCCGGAGGGCTCAACGCGCTCGATCCCGCCTTCGCCGGCCTGTTCGCCCGCCCGCCGGTCGCCGCCGCGCTGGGCGACGACCGGGTGCGCGCCCTGCCCTACTCGGCCCTCCTGCCCGGCTGACGCGCCCGCCCCCGCGCGCTAACACCGGCTCCATGGCCTGGACCCGCCGCTACGACGAGCCCGAACCCCAGCGGGTCAACCGCTGGCTCGCCCAGTCCGGCGTGTGCTCGCGTCGCGAGGCCGAGGGGCTGATCGCGCAGGGCCTCGTCTCCATCGACGGCGAGCGGGTGGACGACGCGGGCCGCAAGATCGCCCCCGGCCAGACGCTGACCCTCAGCGACGACGCCCAGGCCGCGCTGGCGTCGGCGGTGAGCGTGGTGGTCAACAAGCCCGTGGGCCTCGTCTCCGCCCAGCCCGAGCACGGCCAAGTCCCGGCCGCGCGCCTGCTCACCGCCGCCGCCCTGTGGGGCCCCGAGCGCGCCGACGCCCCCGCCGCCGACGCGAGCCTCGCCCCCCTGGGCCGGCTCGACATGGACAGCCGGGGCCTGTTGATCCTCTCCCAGGACGGCGTGCTGGCGCGGGCGGTGATCGGCCCCGCCGCCGACCTCGAGAAGGAGTACCTCGTGCGCGTCGACGGCCCGCCGGACGACGCCCGCATCGCCCGCCTGCGCCACGGCCTGGAGCTCGACGGCCGCCAGCTCAAGCCCGCGGGCGTCGAGCGGGTCGAGCCCCGCCGCCTGCGCTTCACCCTGCGCGAAGGCCGCAACCGCCAGATCCGCCGCATGTGCGAACTCGTCGGCCTGGAGGTCGTCGACCTCCTGCGCCTGCGCATCGGCCCCGTCCGCCTGGGCGACCTGCCCGAGGGCCGCTGGCGCCCCCTGGCCGCGGCGGAACGCGCGGGGCTGGTGGGA
>CAXSDV010000030.1:19390-31525 GCA_964235945.1 uncultured Caulobacteraceae bacterium | reverse complement strand
AAGCTGTACGGGTCCACGTCGATGTCCAGCCGCACCGCGCCCGGCGGCCGCGCCCGCGCGCGCCAGGTCTCCAGGTAGCCCTGCAGGTCCACCGAACGGTCGGCGCGCACCAGGAAGCGCTTGCGGCGGCGGCCGCGCACCAGAGCCAGGGGGGCGTCGGCGGGGCCGTACACCTCCACCCCGTCCGTGTTGGGTGCGGCGGCGGCCAGGGCGCGGGCGTAGAGCTCCAGCACCTCGGGCTTGTCGCTGGACAGGATCAGCGCGGCCAAGCGCCCGTAGGGGGGCAGGCCGCTCTCCTCGCGCGCCGTGCGCTCGGCGTCCAGAAAGGCGTCGCGGTCGCCGGCGGCCAGGGCCTGCAGCACCGGATGCTCGGGGGCGTAGGTCTGCACCAGCGCCCGGCCCGGGCGCGCCTCCATCCCGTCCACCGCCCGCCCGGCCCGGCCCGTCGCCTGGGCCAGGAGCTGGAAGGTGCGCTCGCCCGCGCGCAGGTCGCCGCCGCGCAGGGACAGGTCCGCGTCCACCACCCCCACCAGCGTCAGCCGCGGGAAGTTGTGGCCCTTGGCGGCGGCCTGGGTCGCCACCAGCACGTCGATCTCGCCCGCGGCCATGGCGGCCACCAGCGCCCGGGCGGCCTCCGCGTCCGGCACGAGGTCGGAGGAGAACACGGCGACGCGCGCCTGCGGGAAGCGCTCGCGCACCTCCTCCTCCAGCCGCTCCACCCCGGGGCCGACGGAGGTCAGCGAGTGCAGCGCGGTGCAGTGGGGGCAGCGCTCGGGCTTCTCCATGGAGAAGCCCGTCAGGTGGCACACCAACCGGCCCGAATAGCGGTGCTCGACCAGCCAGGAGTCGGTGTCGGGCGCGCTCATGCGGCCCCCGCAGGCGCGGCAGACCACCAGGGGCGCATAGCCCCGGCGGTTGAGGAACAGCAGCGTCTGCTCCCCCGCCGCCCAGGTCTGCGCCACCGCCTCCACCAGGGGCGGCGACAGCCAGCGCCCGCGCTCGGGCGGGTGCTCGCGCAGGTCGAGCAGGGTCACCTCCGGCAGGCGCGCGGCCCCGTGGCGCGCGAGCAGGCGCAGCCAGCGGTAGCGGCCCGCTTCCGCGTTCACCAGCGTCTCCAGGCTGGGCGTGGCCGAGGCCAGCACCACGGCGCAGCCTTCGATCTTGGCGCGCGCCACCGCCAGGTCGCGGGCGTGGTAGGTGAAGCCGTCCTCCTGCTTGAAGGAGCCGTCGTGCTCCTCGTCCACCACCAGGAGGCGCAGGTCGGCGAAGGGCAGGAACAGGGCGGAGCGCGCGCCCACCACCACCCGCGCGGTCCCGGCGGCCGCCGCCTCCCACACGCGCCGGCGGCGCGGGGGCGAGACGCCCGAGTGCCACTCGGCCGGGGCCGCGCCGAAGCGCGCCTCCACCCGCGCGATCAAGGCCTGGGTGAGCGCGATCTCCGGCAACAGGATCAGCACCTGGGCGGTGGGGGAGGCGGCGAGGGCGGCGGCGGCGGCCTCCAGGTACACCTCCGTCTTGCCCGAGCCGGTCACCCCGTCCAGCAGGGCCGGGCGGAAGCCGCCGGCGCGCACGTCATCCGCCAGCGCCGCAACCGCCGCCGCCTGGCCGGGGCTGAGCGCGGGGCCGGCGCGCGCCGGGTCGGGCTCCGGGAAGGCGGCGGGCTCGGGCGGGACGTCCACCGGGTGCAGCACGCCCTCGTCCGCCAGCGCCTTGACCACGGCCGCCGACACGCCCGCGGCCCGCGCGAGCTCGCCGGGCGCGAGCGGACCCGCCGCCTCCAGCGCCGCCAGCACGCGCCCGCGCGCCGGAGTGGGGCGAACGGGCGCCGCGCCGCTCGCGGCCAGGCGCCGCGCGGGCCGGGGCCGGGGCGCGCGCAGGCCGCGCAGGGCCAGGGCCAGCGCCTCGCCCGGCGGCTCGCAGGCGTAGCGCGCGGCCCAGTGCACGAAGGCGAGCTGGCCCGCGGGCAGGCGCGGCTCGTCCGCCCGGCCCACCAGCGCCTTGAGCGGCCGGTTGCCCCCCGCCCCGTCGCGCAGCTCCACCACCACGCCGCGCACCACCCGCGGGCCGAGCGGCGCGTCCACCTGGTCGCCCACCGCGAGGTCCAGCCCCTCGGGCAGGGCGTAGTCGAACGCCTCCGGCAGGGGGAGCGGCAGGAGCACGCGGGCGACGACGGACATGGGCGACATATAGCGCGCGGGCCGTGCGGCGCGCGGGTCGGGGCGTCGTTCACGCGCAGGCTCGCGCCCGCTCCCCGCTGGCGCTAACATCGCGCCATGGCGGACGCCCCACACTCCCCGTCGGCATGGACCATCGCGATCGGCGCGTCCGGGAGCGACGGGCTGCGCGACATCCGCGACCTGCTGCAGGAGCTCGGGCCGGCGCTGCCCGCGGTGGTCATGGTCGTGCTGCACCGGGGGTTCGACCGGCCCAGCCACCTGCGCCAGGTGCTCGCGACCGCTTCGGCCATGCCCGTGCTGATCGCCGACGACCAGGAGCGGCTGGAGGCGGGGCGCTGCTACATCGGCGAGCCGGCCGCCCACCTGACGCTCCTGGCCCACGGCCGGGGCGACGTGACGCCCGACCCGCAACAACTGCACCGCGGCCGCACCGTCGACCTGCTGTTCCGGTCGGTGGCGCAGAACGCCGGGGCGCGCGGGATCGGCGTGGTCCTGTCCGGGGCGCTGGACGACGGGTCGCGGGGGCTGGAGGCGATCCACCACGCGGGCGGCAAGACCATGGTGCTGCTCCGGTCGGCCTGGCCGCGCGGCATGCCGGAGAACGCCATCGCCTATGACGGCCCGGTGGACTGCGTCGGCTCGTCCTGCGAGATCGCCGCCAACATCCGCGCCGCCGTGCGGTCGGCGACGGACGCCGCCGCCGCTTGAGGCCCCGCGCGGGGCGGTTTCACCCCCGCGGGTGCGCCCGCGCGTAGGCCGCCATCAGCGCGGCGCCGTCCACCGCCGCGTACTTCTGCGTGGTGGACAGGCTGGCGTGGCCCAAGAGCTCCTGGATCGAGCGCAGGTCGGCCCCGCCGGCCAGGAGGTGGCTGGCGAAGCTGTGGCGCAGGGCGTGGGGGGTGGCGGTGGCCGGCAGGCCCAGGCGGCCGCGCAGCGTCTCCATCAGCGCCTGCACGCGACGCGCCCCCAGGGGCCCGCCGCGGCGGCCGCGGAACAGCGCCTCCTCCGGCGCCAAGCCGCGGGGCAGCTCGGCCAGGTAGGCGTCCACCGCCGCGCGCACCGCCGGCAGCACGGGCGCGAGGCGCGTCTTGCCGCCCTTGCCGAGCACGCGAAGGGTGTCGCCCAGCGGCGCGTCCGACCGGCGCAGCGACAACGCTTCGGAGATGCGCAGGCCGCAGCCGTACAGCAGGGTGAGCACCGCCACGTCGCGCGCCGCCTCCCACGGCGCGGCCTCGCCCGATCCGTCGTCCCCCGCCTCCGCCAGGAGTTCGCGCGTCGCGCCCGCCTCCACCGGGCGCGGCGCGGTGGGCTTGACGCGCGGTCCGCGCACCAGCGCCAGGGCGGGCGAGGCGATGGCGCCGCGGCGGTCCAGCCAGCGGTGCAGGCCGCGCAGCGCCGACAGGTTCTGGCTGAGCGAGCGGGGGCTGAGCGCCGCCGCCCCGGTGAGCGGGTCGTCCGCGCGGCGGCGGGCGAGGTAGGCGCGCAGCTCGGCGGCGGACACCCCCTCCAGGTCCGCCCCGCGCAGGGGCTCGCCGCCGCGATGGCGTTCCAGGAAGCGCAGCCAGGAGGCCGCCCCCGCGCGATAGCTTTCCAGCGTGCGCGGGCTCGCCCGGCGCTCGTGGGCGAGGTGGTCGATCCAGAGGTCGAGGAGGGCGGCGGCGGGCTCCGCCCTCAGATCAGCGGCGGCCACCGGTCGGCCGTGCGCTCCACCACCCGCGCCAAGAAGGCGACGAGCTCGGCTCCCATGTCGGGCGTGAAGCCCGCCGGGTCGGGGGAGCCGAAGGCCAGCAGGCCCTGGCGTCCGCCGTCCTTCGATCCCGGCCCCCACAGGGCCATGCGCACCAGGGCCGAGCTCGCCACGCCCCCCGCCGCCTCGCCGAACAGGGTGTCGCCGGCCACGGGCGCGCCGACCCGGGCGTTGGAGGGGCCGAGCAGTTGGTTGACGAAGCCGGTGGGCAAGGATCGCCACCCCGCGGGGGCCCCCGCGTGCTCGACCGCCACCACCCCGCAGCTCAGGCCGAAGCGCTCGCGCGCCGCCCGGTCCACCCGTTCGGCGAGGTCGGCGTTGTTGCGCGCCTCCAGCAGGTCGATGGTGGCGGAGTGGGCGGCGGTCTGGGCGGCGTAGTTGGCCTGGGCCAGCGCTTCCAGCTCCTCGCGCGCGGTGCGCTCGGCGGAGCGGGCGTGCTCCAGCCGGGCGAGCGCCGCGGGGCCGAACTCCACCACGTTGGCCGCGGCCGGGCGCAGGTTGAGCGCGGACAGGAGCTCGGGGTCGCCGTGCACCCAGCCCGGGTGCGCCAGGATGAGCGCGCGCACAGCCGGCCAGTGCCGGTAATCGTGCTTGGGCAGCATCGCCCCCTCCGCCGCCGCCATCGCCGTCCTCTTTCGTCGTCGCCCGATCCCGCCGGGCCGATCAGACGCGGGCGAGGTTAACGCGGGTTTGACGCGGGAACGAGCAGGGCTTCCTTCAAGGCCGCGGCGTAGGCCGCCCGCGCGCGACCGGCGAGGTCGGGGCGCGGGCGGCTGCGGGGGTCGTCCGGGGCTTCGTCGTCGAAGGCGTGGGTGGCGTCCGGAAGGTGGAGCACCTCCACCTCCAGCCCGTCGGCGGCCAGCCGCTCCAGCGCGCGGCGGGGGCCGGCGCGGCCCACCACCGCGTCGCGGCCCGCCAGGCAGGCCCAGACCCGCGGCCGCGCGCCCCAGCCGCGCCGGCCGGTGGTGGAGAGCGCGCCGGCGTAGGGGTACACCAGCGCCGCCAGCTTCAGCGCGGACAGCCCCGTTTCGGCGGCGGGCGTCCCGGGCGGCAGGGCGGCCAGCGCCTCCATCAGCGCCCAGCCCCCGTGGCTCCATCCGGCGGCGGCCGTGCGGCGCGGGTCGGCCCAGGGCTGGGCGTCCAGCCAGCGCAGCACCGCCAGGAGGTCGACGGCGCGCTCGGCCCCGCGCAGGCGCGCCCCCGTGCAGACGGTGAGCTGGGCGGCGCGCCGGCCGATCCCGCGGGGAAGGAGGGAGTCGACCACCACCGCCGCGACCCCCGCGTCGCACGCCGCCCGCGCGTAGGCGAGCTGCAAGGGGCGCATCCCGCCGCAGCCGTGCATCTGCACCACC
This sequence comes from uncultured Caulobacteraceae bacterium, assembly GCA_964235945.1. Lineage (GTDB taxonomy): Bacteria > Pseudomonadota > Alphaproteobacteria > Caulobacterales > Caulobacteraceae > JASLDZ01. The sequence continues at coordinate 26,249 of CAXSDV010000030.1, read as the reverse complement.
ACGGGGAAGGGCCCCTCGCCCTCGGGCCGCAGCACCCGCAAGTGCGGAACGAGGCGCGCCGCCCACGCGTCCAGGCGGTCGTCGGGGCCGGGCGTCACGCGCCCGCCCCCACGTCGGCCGCCCCGACCTCGTCGGACTCGTCGTCCGCCTCGCCGTCGTCAGCCTCGTCCGCGCCGGGGTCCGCCGCGGCCAGGAGGGCGGCCAGCGCCGGATAATCGGTCTTGCCGGTTCCGAGCACCGGCAGGGCGTCCACCGTTCTCGCCTCCCGCGGCAGGAGCAGTTCGGCCACGCCCCGGCCGCGCGCCCAGGCCTGCAGCGCGCGGAGGTCCGCGTTCGGCTGGGTGGTGACCAGCACCAGCCGCTCGCCCTTGCGCCGGTCCGGCCGGGCCAACACCGCGTGGGCCGCGTTCGGCCAGACCTGCGCCGCCCAGCCCTCGGCGGCGGCCAGCGACACCATTTCGCCGCCCACCTTGGCGAAGCGCTTGGCGCGCCCGCGCAGGGTGACGAAGCCGTCCGCGTCCACGCTCGCCACGTCGCCCGTGTCGTACCAGCCGTCCGGGAGGGGCGAGATTTCGCCCGGCCGGTCGGCGTGCAGGTAGCCGCGCATGACGTTGGGGCCGCGCACGAAGAGTCGGCCGCCCTGCGCCACCCCCTCCACCGGCTCCAGCCGCGTTTGCATCAGCGGCAGCGGCCGGCCCACGGAGCCCGCGCGGAAGTGGTGGGGCGAGTTGACCGCGATCACCGGGGCGCACTCGGTGGCGCCGTAGCCCTCCAGTATGCGCAGGCCGAACTTGTCGGCGTAGGTGGCGCGCGTCTCCTCCCGCACGCGCTCGGCCCCGGCGAACACGTAGCGCACGCTGCGGAAGTCGTAGGGGTCCGCCCGGCGCGCATAGCCCGCCAGGAAGGTGTCGGAGCCGAACAGGATGGTGGCGTCCGCGTCGTAGGCGAAAGCGGGCACCGCCGCGTAGTGCAGCGGGTTGGGGTAGAGGATCACGCGCACCCCGCCCAGCATCGGCAGCAGCGTCCCCCCCGTCAGGCCGAAGCTGTGGAACAGGGGCAGGGCGTTGAACACGCGGTCCGTCCCGTCGAAGGCGATCAGCGCCCCCACCTGGGCGCAGTTGGCCAGCAGGTTCCTGTGGCTGAGCGCCACCCCCTTGGGCGCCCCCTCCGAGCCTGAGGTGAACAGGATCACCGCGGTCTCGTCCGCCTCGCCCGGCCGGCGGCGCGGGGCGGGGCGCAGCGGCTCGGCCAGGAGGGCGAGGAGCTTGGCGCCCGCGCCGATCCCCGCCGCCGCGTCCTCCAGCCACACCATCCGCCGGCCGGAGCCCTCCAGCCGCGCCACCGCCGCCTCCAGCCGGGCCTTCTCGACGAAAGCGCGGGAGGTGACCACCGTGCGCACGGCCGCCGCGTCGCAGGCGGCCTCCAGCGCGGCGGAACCGGCGGTGTAGTTGAGCATGGCGGGGACGCGTCCGCGCGCCTGAAGGGCGAAGAAGGCCGCCAGCGCCGCGTTCACGTTGGGCAGCATGAGGCCCACCGCCTCGCCGGCCTCCACCCCCGGCGCCAGCGCGCGGCCCAGCAGGCGGGCCCCGATCGCCAGCCGGCCGTAGCTCAGGGGCCGGCGCTCCGCATCCTCCACCGCGACCGCCCGGGCGCCGTGCACGTCCCGCGCGGCCAGGAGCGCCTGGAACAGGGTGCGGTCCACGTCCGCGGCGGCGGCCGCGGCCGCCGTCATCACGTCGTACAACCGGTCGGCGGCCCACGCCCGGCGGCGGCGGCCGGCGGCGGGGCCGCCCGGTTCCGGCGCCACGGGGGGCAGCACCGCCAGCCGCACGCGGGGCAGGAGCGTGCGGCGCGTTTTACCGCGCATCAGCGAGAACGGGCTGCGCTCCGGCCCGTCCAGCCGCACGGGCACGAGGGGGGCGCCCGCCTTGTCCGCCACCACCGCCGGGCCGGCGAACACCTTCATCAGCCCGCCGGTGACGCTGATGCGCCCTTCCGGGAAGATCACCAGCGTGCGGCCGGCCCGCACCGCCTTGACCATGGCCCGGGTGGCGAGCGGGCTCGTCATGTCCACGGGGAAGGCGTCGAAGAAGGGCCGCACCGGCCGCATCCACCAGGCGGCCAGGATGCGCGTGTGCACCGCGAAGGTGGGCTTGCCCGGCAGGAAGGCGGCCAACAGCGCCGCGTCCAGGTAGGACACGTGGTTGGCCACCACCACCGCGCCGGGCGCCCCCGGCGCGGGGACCGGCACGTGCTCCAGCCCCGTCGCCTCCACCCGGAAGAGGATGCGGAGCACGGCGCGCAGGGCGGGCTTCACGGAGAACTCCGGCAGCAGCACGCAGGCGTACAGCGCGACCAGCAGCGTGCCCGCCCCCATCAGGGCGACCAGGCCGGTGATGCCGACGCCCAGCTTGAGCAGCACGGTGGCGGCCGCGATGGCCGCCACGCACACGCCGGCGTTGACGATGTTGTTGGCCGCGAGGATGCGCGAGCGCTCCGCCTGCGGGCTGCGTGTCTGCAGCACGGCGTAGAGCGGGATCACGAACACCCCGCCGCTGACGGACAGGGCCGCCAGGTCGAACAGGATGCGCCACGCCGCGGGCAGGGCCAGGAAGCCGCGCAGGGTCAGGTCGGGCCCGGGGGCGTGGAAGCCTCCCACCGCCAGGGCGAGGTCCAGTTGCAGCCCCGCGAGCAAAAAGGCGGACGCGGGGACGAAGCGCGCCGACACCTCCCCTTTCAGGAGGCGGTCCACCAGGAGCGAGCCCGCCGCCACCCCCACGGAGAACACCGCCAGGAACAGCACCGCCACCTCCTGGCGCGCGTGGAGCAGGCCCTGCACCAGCGGCACGAGCTCGCCCAGCAGCACCGCCCCCACCGCGTAGAACCAGGCGATGGCCAGGATCGACAGCCAGACGGGGCGCACCGCGCGCGCCTTGCCGACGAGCCGCCAGCTCACCTTCGCGACGTTCAGGTCGATGCGCCCGCCCGCCTCCACCGGCGGCGCGCGCGCGATCAGCAGGCTGGCGCCCAGGCCCAGCACAGCCAGGGCGCAGGCGACCAGCCCCGCCGTGCGCGGCGCGACCACCCCCGCCAGGAGCTGGCCGCCCAGGATGGCGACGAAGCCGCCCGCCTCCATCACGCCCGTGCCGCCCAGCACCTCCTCCGGTGCGAGCTGGCTGGGCAGGATGGCGTACTTGAGCGGGCCGTACACCGCCGAGTGCACGCCCATCAGGAACAGGGCGGTCATCAAGAGGCCGATGGACTGGAGCTGGAAGCCCAGCAGCCCCAGCGCCATGATCCCCACCTCCCCAAGCTTGACGGCGCGCACCAGCCCCGCGCGCTCCCACGCGTCCGCCACCTGGCCGGCCAGCGCCGAGAACAGGAAGAAGGGCAGGATGAACACGCCGGTCGCCACCGGGGCCAGCAGCGCCGCCTTCTCGGGGGCGGCGCGGTACAGGCCGTAAGCGGCCAGGATCAGCAGGGCCGTCTTGAACAGGTTGTCGTTGAACACGCCCAACAGGTTGGTGGCGAACAGCGGGCCGAAGCGGCGGCGCGCCAGGAGCCGCAGGGGCGGAACGGACGAGGCCATGGACGAACGGGCTCCGGGCGGCGACGGGCCGATCCCGCTTGACGCCGAGCGGAGGGAACACCAGAACTGAGCGACGTTCAATTGTTTTCTGAGCACCGCTCAATTCGGAGCCGCCATGGGCCGCAGGTCCGACCACACCCGCGCCGAGCTGGAAGCGCTGTTCGTCGACGAGGCGCGTCGCCAGCTCTGCGCGTGCGGGCTCGTGCGCTTCTCCGCGCGGGACACGGCCAAGCGCGTCGGCTACTCCATCGGCACGCTGTACAACGTGTTCGGCAGCCTGGACGGCCTGCTGCTGGCGGTGAACGCGCGCACGCTGAGCCTGTGGTCGGCCCACCTGCGCGCGCGGCTGGCCGCGGCGGGAGAGGACGGGGCGGGGGAGGACCGGATCGCCGCCCTGGTGGGCGGCTATTTCGAGTTCGCGTTCGGCGAACCCCTGGCCTGGGCCGCGCTCTACGAGCACCGCATGGCCGACGGCGCCGCCCCGCCCGACGCCTACCAGGCGCTGGCGGCCGAGCTCCTGGGGATCGTCGCGGTCGAGATCGCCCGGGAACTGCCGGACGCCGATCCCGCGGCCCTCGCGGCGCTGGCGCGCTCGCTGGTGGCGGTGGTGCACGGCCACTGCGCCTTCAGCCTCCAGCGCACCTTCAGCTTCCTGGGGGAGGCCGACCCCCGGGCCGCGGCGCTCGCCCGGGTGCGCGAGGCGCTGGCGGCGGCCCGGAAACCCGCCGCGCTCGGGTCCGCCGCGTTCGGGCCCGCCGCCGTTGAGCCGCGGTCCGGCGCGCGCTAGGCGAAGGGCGCGGTCGGCCCGCGCTCGCCCCGGAGACGCGCATGCGCCGCCCCGTCCCGCCCGCCGCCCCGCAGGCGCCGCAGCCGGCGGCGGGCGCACCGGACGACGCCGCCCTGCTGCACGGCTTCAACGCCGAACTCCTCAGCCGCCCCAGCGCCACCCTGACCCTGGAGCGGTGGTGCGCGACCCACGCGGTGGCGCCCGGCTGCAGCGCGGTGGTCGCCCGGCGCGCGCCGGGGGTGGAGCGGGCCGCCGGTCCCGAGCATCGGCGCCTGCTGGCCGTGGAACCGGACGAACTCGTGCGCCACCGCCGCGTGCGCCTGTCCTGCGGCGGCCGGGTGCTGTCGGAGGCGGACAACTGGTACGTGCCCGCCCGGCTCACCCCCGCCATGAACCGGGCGCTGGAAGGGTGGGACGCCGCCTTCGGCCGGGTGGTGGCGGCGCTGGAGTTCGATCGCCGCACCCTGTCGGTCCGCCTGCTGCGGCCGTCCGCCCCCTCGGCCCCGGCCGGGGCGGTGCTGGAGCATCGGGCGGTGCTGACCCTGCCGGACGGGACGCCCGTCAGCACGGTGGTCGAGACCTACACGGCGGCCGTGCTGGCCGCCCCCCTGACCGGGCGCTAGCGGGCGGCGCGGGCCTCAGCGCGCGTGGCCGCGGCGGTCCCAGGCCCAGGCGCGGAAAGCGACCCACAGGTTGGTGCGCCGGTCCGCCACGTCCTGGTAGCTCAGGCTCACCTTGAGCGGGCGGCCGGTCCACTGGGCGTTGACGCGCGTCTGGCCCTCGCGCGTCTGGTCGACGGAATAGGCGGGCGCGCCGTAGGTGTCCGACAGCGAGTCGCGCACGGCGCGGGCGGTGGCGAGGTTGCCCGTCGCTCCCGGATGCACGTTCAGCACGTGCAGCAGCACCGCGTCCAACTCCTCGCCGCGGAAGTAGAACACCACGTCCGCCGGCCCGGTGGACAGCCGGGTGACGTAGTGCAACCGCGCCACCGCCCCGTCGCCCAGCGCCGCGGGGGGCGGGGGCGAAGCCTGGGGGTAGAGGGCGGCCACCTCGTCGAGGGTCATGCCGTCGGCGGCGCGGCCCCACAGCAGCACGGGGCTGCGCGCGACGGCCGAAACGACCGGAACCGGGAGGGCGGCGGGCATGGCGACGGCGGCTCCGGCCGATGGGCGATCCCGGGCGCTTAGGCGCTCGCCTCCCCCCGCGCAACCGGCCGCGGAGGGGGTCAAGGTTCCCCAAACAGGCGAAGGCGTTCGCGCGGGGCGCGCCCCTCCGATAAGCGGATGGCGGCCACGAGACGCGGGGGGACCCATGAACGCCTGGATCACGACCTGCGCGGGACTGGCCGCCGCCGCCCTGGCCGGCGCGGCCGCGCCCTGCGCCGCCGTCGCCCAGGACGGGCCGGACGCGCCGCCGCCCGCCGCCCGCCCCGGCCAGTGCTTCGCGCGCACCGTCGAACCCGCGCGCTTCCGCGTGGAGGTCGAGCGCGTGCTCGTGACGCCCGGCCGCACCGACACCCGCCGGGTCCCCGCCGTGCGCCACCTCGAGTCCCGCCCGGTGCTGCTGGAGCCCGAGCGGCGTGAGAGCTACGTGGTTCCCGCCGTGGTGCGGGACGTGACGGAGACGGTGGTGGTGCGCCCCGCTTCCGTTCAGGTGGACGTGGAGCCCGCCCTTTACCGGGACGCGCCGGAGACGGTGATGGTCAGCCCGCCGCGCCGCTACTGGCGCCGGTCGACGGGCGCGCCCGGCTACGGCCCCGCCCGGCCCGGCCAGACGCGGCTGGAGCCCACGGGCGAGATCGTGTGCCTGGTGGAGGAGCCCGCGGTTTACCGCACCGTGCTGCGCCACGTGTGCGTCCGCCCCGAACGCCGGGTGGAGACGCCGGTCCCGGCGCAAACGCGCCTGGTCGTCCGCCCGGTGGTGGTCGCCCCGGAGCAAACGCAGGTGCGCGTGATCCCCGCACGCTTCGGCGAGCGCCAGGTGGAGGTGGTGGACGCCCCCGAGCGCGTGGAGTCGGTGGAGGTCGCGCCCGTCTACCGCGACGTGGAGCGCCGGGTGGAGACGGCGCCCGAGCGCCGGGGCTGGACGCAGGTGGCCTGCGCCACTCCCGCGCCGCCGCCCCGCCCCTCGCCCTGCGCTCCTCCCCCGCCGCCGCCCTGCGGGGACGCGTGCGCGCCGCCGCCCCCGCCGGGCTACGGCTACGGCCTCGCCCCCGCGCCGCATCCTCGACGGCGGCCTCGCCTGGAGGGCGCGCCCGTCGCCCGGCGAGCCCCCGTCCAGTCCGGCCGGACGACCAACCCCGTGGCCGAGATGGAGCGCGCCCTGGCCGGGCGCGGCTACTACCGCGGTCCGGTGGACGGCCTGTTCACCCCCGCCGCGGGCGAGGCCCTGCACCGCTTCCAACACGACCAGGGCCTGCGCCGGGGGGCGTTGACCACCGAAAGCGCCCGCGCCCTGGGCGTGGCCGGCTGACGCCGCGCGGC
>CAXSDV010000030.1:0-19290 GCA_964235945.1 uncultured Caulobacteraceae bacterium | reverse complement strand
CGGCGGGCGTTGAACCGCCCGCGCGGGCGCCGCACAAGGGTCGCGTCCTCCCTCCAGGAGCCGCCTTTGGCCGCGCGACGACGTTTCCCGCTCCCGCTCCGCCGCGCCCTTGGGATGCTGGCGGCGGCCTTGGCCGCGACGGCGCCGGCCGCCGCGACGGCCGCCCCCGTGTACGGCTACCGGGTGGTCCACGCCTTTCCGCACGACCGCGGCGCCTTCACCGAAGGGCTGTTCTACCAGAACGGCCAACTCTACGAGTCGACGGGCTACGAAGGCCGCTCCTCCATCCGGCGCGAGAAGCTGGAAACGGGGGAGGTGGTGCAAAGCCGCCCGTTGTCGCCCGCCTATTTCGGCGAGGGGATCGTCGCCTGGCGCGGCGAGCTGATCGAACTGACCTGGCGCGGCGGGATCGGCTTCGTCTACGGCCTGGACGACTTCAAGCCCCGGGGCGAGTTCCACTATCCCGGCGAGGGCTGGGCGCTGACCACCGACGGGCGCCGGCTGATCATGAGCGACGGCACGCCGGACCTGCGCTTCCTCGACCCCGCCACGCTCAAGGAGTCCGGCCCGCGCCTGCGCGTCACGGACGAGGGCCGCCCCGTGGCCAACCTCAACGAGCTGGAATGGGTGCGCGGCGAAATCTACGCCAACGTGTGGATGACCGACCGCATCGCGCGCATCGACCCGCGCACGGGGGTTGTGAAGGGCTGGATCGACCTGGCCGGCCTGCTGCCGCCCTCCGAGCGGCGCGGCGACGAGGACGTGCTCAACGGCATCGCCTACGACGCGGCGCACGACCGGCTGTTCGTCACCGGCAAGCAGTGGCCCAAGCTCTACGAGATCAAGCTCACGCCGCCGCGCGGCCGCTGAGCGCGGCGTGCGCGCTTTCGCGACCCTGCTGGACCGGGTGCAGCTCGCCCAGTCGCGCAACGCCAAGCTTCGCCTGGTGCGCGACTACCTGCGCGCCGCTCCCGACCCGGAGCGCGGCTGGGCGCTGGCGGCGCTGACGGGCGAGCTCAGCTTCCACGCCGCCAAGCCCGCCGCCATCCGCAAGCTGATCGAGGCGCGGATGGACCCGGTGCTGTTCGCCCTGTCCTACGACTTCGTGGGCGACCTGGCCGACACGGTCGCCCTGTGCTGGCCCGCCAAGCCGGGCGCGAACCGCGAGCCCGAGCTGGACGAGGTGGTGGACGCCCTGCGCGCCAGCCACCGCCAGGCCGCCCCCGCCCTGATCGAGGGCTGGCTGGACGCGCTGGACGCGGACGGCCGCTGGGCCCTGCTCAAGCTCCTCACCCGCGAGCTGCGCGTGGGCCTGTCCGCGCGCCTGGCCAAGACCGCCGCCGCCGACCTCGCCCCCCTGTACGGCCACGAGGTGGACGTGTCGGAGGTGGAGGAGGTGTGGCACGCGCTGGAGCCGCCCTACGCCGAGCTGTTCAGCTGGCTGGAGGCGCGCGGGCCCCGCCCAGACCCCGACCGCCCCGGCCGCTTCCGCCCGGTCATGCTGGCCCAGCCGGTGGACGAGGCGGACTTCGAGAAGCTCGATCCGAAAGCCTACGCCGCCGAGTGGAAGTGGGACGGCATCCGCGTGCAGGCGGTGCGCGAGGGCGGGACCTGCAAGCTGTGGTCGCGCACGGGCGACGAGATCTCCGGCGCCTTCCCGGACCTGGTGGCGGGCCTGCGCTTCGAGGGCGCGGTGGACGGCGAGCTCCTGGTGCTGCGCCCCACGCCGAACGGGGCTCTGCACGTGGCCCCGTTCGGCGACCTCCAGCAGCGACTCAACCGCAAGGTGGTGGACGACAAGACCACCGCCGCCTTTCCCGCGGGGCTGCGCGCTTACGACATCCTGGCGGACGGGCGCGAGGACCTGCGCCGCCTGCCGCTCTGCGAGCGCCGCGCCCGGCTGGAGCGCTTCGTGGAGCGCCATGCGCAAGCGGGCGGCGTGGGGCTGGACCTTTCGCCGCTGGTGCCGTTCGCCGGCTGGGACGAGCTCGCGGCGATCCGCGCCCACCCGCCGGACGGCGACCCGGCCGCCGCCGAAGGGCTCATGCTCAAGCGCTGGGACAGCGTCTACGAGGCGGGCCGGCCCAAAGGCCCCTGGTTCAAATGGAAGCGCGACCCGGCGCTGGTGGACGCGGTTCTGATGTACGCCCAGCGCGGCCACGGCAAGCGCTCGAGCTTCTATTCGGACTACACCTTCGGCGTTTGGAAGGACGGTGCGCTGACGCCGGTGGGCAAGGCCTATTCCGGCTACACGGACGAAGAACTGCGCCGGCTGGACAAGTTCGTGCGCGACCACACCACCGACCGCTTCGGCCCGGTGCGCGCCGTGCGCGCCGACCGCGGCTTCGGCCTGGTGCTGGAGGTGGCCTTCGAGGGGCTGCAACGCTCGACCCGCCACAAGTCGGGGGTGGCCATGCGCTTTCCGCGCATCGCGCGCATCCGCTGGGACAAGCCCGCCGGCGAGGCGGACACGCTGGACGCGCTGGAGCGCCTGCTGGAGCTGGCGGAAGCGGGGCGGGCGGGCTGAGCCGTCGATCTTTTCTTAAGCGCTCGCGCGCAGGCTGTATTTCATGAACGAGGCGCGGTCGATCAGCGGCGACAGGGGGCTTGGGATCTACGGGCCCCTGGGCGCCCTGACCGCCCTCGCCTGCGCTTTCTTCATCGGCTCGCTGGCGCTGGGTGCCCACCGGATCGACGCGGCCGAGAAGGTCCGGGAGGAGACGCTGGTCCGCGGCGACGTGCCGCGCCGCATCGCGGAGATCGCCAAGGGCGTCACGCCGTTCTTCATCTGGGACGAGGCCCTGCAGCACCTCGACAACCAGTTCGACCCGGCCTGGGCCCACGACAACATCACCCTGGCGACCTCGTCGACCTTCAGCCGCGTGCTGGTCGTCGACCACGACGACCGGCCGATCTACGCCGCCACCGCCACCACCCGCAGCGTGGAGCTGAAGGACGTGGCCGTCTCGCCCGCCACCCGCGACGCGGTGGCCGAGGTGCGCGCGGCCGAAACGCGGCCGCTGCCTCCGGTGAACATCGCCGTGCGCGCGACCCGCGTCTCGGTGGTGGCGGGCGAGCCCATGGTGATCATCGCCAACCTGGTGCGGTCGGACACGGGCGTCCACAAGCCGCTCCACGACCGGGCGCCGATCCTGGTGGCCGAGGCGCGGGTGGAGGTGGCGCTGCGCAAGGCCTTCACCGAGCGCTTCCTGCTCAGGAACCTGCGGACCGAGACGGTGCCCGCAGGAACGGCCCCCCACGGCGCCTCCGTCGACCTCGGCTCCACCGCCGACGGCCGCGTGGTCCGCCTGAGCTGGACGCCCAAGCGCCCGGGCCTGGAGCTGCTCTCCCGATCCTCGCCCTTCCTGATGATCGCGGCGCTGATCGTGCTGGGCTCGGCGGCGACGCTGGTCGCCCACGCGCGCCGCACCGCCGCGCGCCTGGTGCGCAGCCAGGAGGAGGCGCGCCGCCTCGCCCTGCACGACCCGCTCACGGGCCTGGCCAACCGCCTGCTGCTGGGCGACCGGCTGGGCCACGCCCGCGAGACGCTGCGCCGCCGGCCCGGCCGGGTGGCGGTGCTGTGCCTGGACCTGGACCGCTTCAAGGAGGTCAACGACTCCTACGGCCACGAGGCGGGCGACGAGCTGATCCAGGAGGTCGGCCGGCGGCTGCAGTCCGTTTGCCGGGGGGAGGACACGGTGGCGCGCCTGGGCGGCGACGAGTTCGCCGTGGTCCAGGAGGGGTCGGCCGGGGCGATGGGGGCCGCGGCCCTGGCCGAGCGCGTGGTGGAGGCGTTGTCGGGCACGGTCCAGCTCAAGGCGGGGCCCGCGGTCCTGTCGTGCTCGGTGGGGGTGGCGGTGACCTCCGACCCCGACCTCGACGCGGCGGAGGTGCTGCGCCAGGCCGACCTCGCCCTCTACCGCGCCAAGGAACGCGGCCGCGGGCGCTACTGCTTCTTCGAGCCGGAGATGGACCAGGCGCTCAAGGCCCGAAAGACGCTGGAGCGCGACCTGCGCGAGATGATCGCGGCCGGCGGCCCGGACGTGCACTACCAGCCGCTGGTGCGCGCGGACGCGAGCGTATTCGGCATGGAGGCGCTGGCGCGCTGGAACGACCCCGCGCGCGGACCGGTCGCGCCCGGCGCGTTCATCAAGCTGGCGGAGGAATGCGGGCTCATCGGCCAGCTCAGCGCGCACGTGGGCCGCCGCGCCTTCCTGGACAGCCTGCGGTGGCCGGGGCTGCGGATGGCGATCAACCTTTCGCCCGTCCAGTTCCGCCAACCGGGGTTCCTCGACCGGATGGAGGCGTTGCTGGCCGAGACCGGGGCCGACCCGGCGCGCATGGACCTGGAGATCACGGAAAGCTGCCTGCTCCAGGACGACCGGGTGACCCACGACGTGCTGGCCGCCCTGCGCCGCATGGGTTTCAGCCTGGCGCTGGACGACTTCGGCACCGGCTATTCCAGCCTGAGCTACCTGCACCGATACCCCGTTCAGAAGCTCAAGCTCGACCGCGTCTTCACCGCGCGGCTGGGGGCGGCGCCCGAGGCGCGGGCGGTCGTCTCGGCGGTGGTCGGCATGGCCCTGGCGCTCGACCTGCAGGTGCTGGCGGAGGGGGTGGAGACGCGCGAGCAGTTCGACATGCTGTGCGAGCTCGGCTGCCGCGAGTTCCAGGGCTACCTGTTCGCGCGCCCGCAGGACGCGGCGACGGTGGACCGGTGGCTGGCGGCGGGAGCCGCCCTGCCCGCGTGAGGCCGGCCGGCCGTCCTCCCGCCGCCGGCGCCCCGGTGCTCGCCTTCGCCCTCGCCCTGGCCGCCTCGGGCGCCGCGACCGGACGGGACCGGCCGCCGCCGCCGGAGGACGCGACGCACGCCGCCCGATTCCCCGCCACGCGTCCCGCCCCGTCCGGTGCGCCGGGGCTGGCGCCCGTGGGAGACGCCGCGCCGCGCTGCCGCGCCGGGTGCGCGGGGGTGTTCTACGCCTGCCGTTCGGGGGAAGGCGACGCCTGCGGCGTCCAGCTCGGCGTGTGCCGCGCCGCCTGCGACACAACGTCGCAGGAAGCGGGCCGGCTCGTCTCGCCCCTGCCCGCCGCGGGGCTGGGCGCGACCGAAGCCTTCCGCCGCTTGAGTCCACCATCCCTCGCGACCGCGCCTCCGCAGTAAGACCGCGGGTGCGGAACGGTCGCCGTCCCGCTTTCCAAGCGTGAAGTTCGGCGTATCCTCGTTCGAGCCTAATAACAAAAACATCGCCGGGGAGGCGAACGTCATGAAGGCTCGATCCCACATCGCCGCGACGACGGCGCTCGTCTTGGCCACGGCGGCGTCCAGCGCCGCCCTGGCCCAGGCGGGCGGTTCCTGCAACGCGCGCCACACGGTTTGCCTGCAGTCGGGCAAGGACGAGACGTCCTGCCTGTCCGCCTGGCACCAGTGCAAGACGGCCGCCAGAACGCCCGCGCGGACGGCCACGGCGCCCGTCCACCCGGTCAAGGTGGCGGCGGCCGCCCACCACTGACCCGCGCCGCCGGCCGCGGCCGGGGCGTCGCATCCGCCTGAGCCCGCCGAGCTCAGGCGGAGGCGGACACCTCGGCCACGGAGCCGAAGCCGTCCGCACGCATGCGCTGGACCAGGTCGCGCTTGAGGCGCCCCACCAGCCCCGGCCCGGCGTAGACCAGGGCGGTGTAGAGCTGCACGGCCCGGGCGCCCGCGCGCAGCTTGCCGTACGCGTCCGCTCCCGAGGCGATCCCGCCCGCGGCCACCAGCGCCAGCCCCGTGCCCCGCGCGGCCTGCGCCGCCAAGCGCAGCACGGCGGTGGAGCGCGCGAACAGCGGCGGCCCGGACAGCCCGCCCGCCTCGCCCGCGGCCGCGCCCCGCAGGCCCTCGGGCCGCGACACGGTGGTGTTGGACACGATCAGCCCGTCGAAGCCGTGGCGCGCGGCGCGCTCCACGATCGCCGCCACCTCCGCCTCGTCCAGGTCGGGCGCGACCTTCAGGAACAGGGGCGGTCCCGCCCGGCCGCCCGCCGCCCGCCGCAGCTCGGCCCGCGCCTCGGCCAGGCGGCCGCCCAGCTCGTCCAACGCCTGCGCCCCCTGCAGCGCGCGCAGGCCGGGCGTGTTGGGGGAGGAGACGTTGACCGTGACATGGTCCGCCAGCGGCCACACGCGCCGCAGCCCCACCAGGTAGTCGCCCACGCGGTCCGCGCTGTCCTTGTTGGCCCCGAGATTGGCCCCGACCACCCCCGCCGCGCGCGACCGCCGCTCCAGCCGACCGGCGAAGGCGTCCAGCCCGCCGTTGTTGAAGCCCAGCCGGTTGATCACCGCCCGCTCGTCCGGCAGGCGGAACACCCGCGGGCGCGGGTTGCCGTTCTGCGCCAGGGGAGTGACCGTGCCGCACTCCACCCAGCCGAAGCCCGCGCGCAGCATGGGCCGGTGCACGCGCGCGTCCTTGTCGAAGCCCGCGGCCAGACCGATCGGGTTGGGCAGGTCGAGGCCCGCCAGGCGCACGGCCAGGGCCGGATCGTCGTCGCCGTTCCGCGCGCGCGGGCCCAGCCCCGCCTCCAGCGCGCGCAGGGCCGCCTCGTGGGCGGCTTCCGGCTCCAGCCGGCGCAGCAGGGCGGCCGCCAGGTCGCTCACGGCTCGAGTTCGCCGACCTGGGGCAGGCCCCCGGCGTCCAGCGGCAGATCCCGCACGTCGCGCACCGCGGCCACGGGCAGGGGGCCGTACAGGTGCGGGAACAGGCGCCCGCCGCGGGACGGCTCCCACTTCAAGGCGGGGCCGAGCGCCTCCGCGTCCAGCTCCAGCAGCAGCAGGTCGCGGCGCCCGGCGAAGTGCAGCCGCGCGGTCTCGGCCGCCTGCTGCGCGGTGGACAGGTGGATGTAGCCGTCGCGTTCGTCCACCGCCGAGCCGTGGAACACGCCGGCGGACCGGGCCCGTTCCCACTCGTCGCGGCCGAGGATCTTGTAGGCGCGCGTCACGCGGCGCCCTGCGTTTCGGGAACACGCCAGGCGAGCAGGCGCCAGCCCGCCGGCTCGCGTTCGAAGGCGGCGAAGGCCGCGGGCGGGAAGCCCTGGGCCGCCGGGAAAGCCGCGTGAGGGTCGTCCTGCGCCAGCCGCGCCGCCAACACCTGCAGGCCGGGGTTGTGGGCGACCACCAGCACGGCGGCGGCGGCCTGCGCCCGGGCGGCGGCCAGGACCTCGTCGGCGTCCGCCTCGTACAGGTCCGGGCGCACGTCGGCGGACGGAACGCTCGCGGCCCAGGCCCCGCACGCCTGCGCCCAGGTGGCCTGGGCGCGGCGCGCGACGGACACGAGGGCCAGGTCCGGCCGCAACCCCGCCTGCGCCAAGTCCGCGCCCGCCCGCGCCGCCGCAAGCCGGCCGGCCTCGGTGAGCGCGCGGTCGACGTCGCGGCCGGAGTCGGCGCGGCGCTCGGCCTCGCCGTGGCGCAGGAGGATCAGCTTCCGCATGGACCCCCGTCATAGCCGCGCAGCGCCGCGCGCCCAAGCCCCGCCCTCGCCCTGCGCCCCGCCCGCGGTTAGCTTGGCGCCGACCAGGGGGGCGACGGGCATGACGCGACGGGGTGGACCGAGCCTGGGCCTGCTGCTCGCCGCCTTGGCGTGCTCGCCGCCCGGCGCCCGCGCCCAGGCCGTGGGCGCCCCGGCCGAGCTGACGGACGCGACGGCCGCGACGGGCGCGGGCGTGGTGCTGCAGGTGCGCGTGGGCGACCCCACGGCGCCGGCCGGCTCCGGACCGCCCGCGGCGCCCGGGGCGGCGGCGGCGGGCGGTCGCCCGGAGGGCGTGCGGCTGGTCTCGGCGCAGGGGACGCCCGCCCCCGCGCGCTTCGAGGCGGAAAGCGGCTACGGCGTGTACGCCTTCCGCGCCGACCTGCCGACGCCCGGCGCCTGGACGTTGAGCTTCACCCTGCGCCGCCCGGCCCGGCCGGACACGCCCGTGGTGCTGGTGTTCATCGCCCAGGAGCGGACGCGCGCGCCGCTGCGTGCAGACCCGGCGGGCCCCGCCCTCGTTGCGGCGGACCCGGCGCAGCCGGTCCAGCCCGCCCCCGCGGCGACGGCGCCGCGCTGAGCCTCAAGCGGCCGCGTCGCCCGACGGCACGCCGTAGAGTTCGAGGCGGTGGGCCACCAGTCGGTAGCCCAGGCGCCGGGCGATGGCCTCCTGCAGCCGCTCGATCTCGTCGTCCATGAACTCGACCACCTCGCCGGTCTTCATGTCGATCAGGTGGTCGTGGTGGGTTTCGGTGGCCTCCTCGTAGCGCGAGCGGCCGTCCTTGAAGTCGTGGCGGGCGATGATGCCCGCTTCCTCGAACAGGCGCACGGTGCGGTACACGGTGGCGATGGAGATGTTGGGGTCCACCTTGTGCGCGCGGCGGTAGAGCTCCTCCACGTCCGGATGGTCGCTGGCCTCGCCCAGCACGCGCGCGACCACCCGGCGCTGGTCGGTCATCCGCATGCCCTTGTCGGCGCAGAGCTGCTCGATGCGGTTCATGCGGGACCTCCCTCGAAGGGCTCAGGATAGTCGCCCGGGGCCGGCGTGTTAAGCACCCGCCGCAGCACCAGCGCGTCCGCGGCCGGGGCGCCGGGCCGGGGATAATAGCCGCGCCGCCGCCCCGCCGGCAGAAAGCCCGCCCGGGCGTAGAGGGCGAGGGCCGCGGCGTTGTCGGCCGCGACCTCCAGCAGCAGCTCGCCCGCGCCCGCCGCCGCCGCCGCGCCCGCCGCCGCCTCCACCAGGGCCGACCCCACGCCGACGCGGCGGGCGGCCGGCTCCACCGCCACCGTCAGAACCTCCGCCTCCTCCGCCGCGAGGCGGAGCATGAGGAAGCCGCAGGCCGGATGGGGGTGGGCCTCCGCTTCCGCCGCCAGCACCCGCACGCCGGGCGAGGCGGCCAGCGCCTCCAGCTCGTCCGCACTCCACGGACGCGCGCCGGAGGCGGCGAAGGCCCGGGCGTGAAGGGGCGCGAGGGCGCCCACCCGGCCGGGCGGCGGCGCGACCAGCCTCACGCGGCGGTCGCGGCGGCGGCGGCGGCGCGGCGCTCGGCCAGGGTCAGGGCGTCGGCCCCGCGCAGGTAGAGGGGAACGGGCGGGGCGTCCGCCGGGTCGCGCCCGGCTGCCAGGCGCGCGAGCACGGCCGGGTCGCAGGCGAGGGCCGCCTCCACCCCCGCGCCGGGAGCCGCGGGCGCCAGCAGGGCCGCCCCCGGCCCGACCAGGCGCAGCGGGCCCGCCCCCGCCCAGGCCGCGGCGAAGGCCAGGGCCGCCTCCAGGTCCACGCAGGCGGGGGCGTCCAGCGGCCGGCCGTCCCGGAACGCCTGGAGGTGGACGCGTCCGCGCCGAGCGTCGAGGACCGCCGCGACCACGCCGCCGGCCGGAACGTCGCCGAGCGCGCCCGCCGCCAGCGCCTCCAGCGTGCCGATCCCCAGGAGGGGCCGGTCCAGGGCCAGGGCCAACCCCTTGGCGAAGGCCAGGCCCACCCGCAGGCCGGTGAAGGAGCCGGGACCCGTGGTGACGGCCACCCGGTCTAGGGCGTCGAACGCCAGGCCCGCGCCCGCCATCGCCTCGGCGGCCAGGGGCGCCAGCCGCTCCTGGTGGCCCCGGTCCATGGGTTCGCACAAGCGGGCGCGCACCGCCTCGCCGTCCAGCACGGCGGCCGAGCAGGCGCCCAGCGAGGTGTCGACGGCGAGGACCCGCAACGGCCGCGGCTCAGGCGATGCGGCAGGCTTCGTCGAAGCCGAGCCGGGGCGAGCGCGGGTGCGGCGGGTCCGCCCCGTGGCCCAGGGCGCAGAGGAAGTTCACCTTCACCTGCGTTCCGGAGAAGAAGTCGCGCTCCACCCCCGCCGCGTCGAAGCCCGACATGGGGCCGACGTCCAGCCCGAGGGCGCGGGCGGCGCAGATCAGGTAGCCGCCCTGGAGCGAGCCGTTGCGGAAGGCCGCGACCTCGCGCCCGACGGGGTCGGCGAACCAGGACTTGGCGTCCGGGTTGTGGGGGAACAGGCGCGGCATGTGATCGGGGAAGTCGAGGTCGTGGCCGACGATCACGATGCACGCCGCCGCCAGCGCCTTGCGGTTGCCCTCGGACAGGTGCGGCGCGAGCTTGGCCTTGCCCTCGGAGGTCGCCACGAACACGAAGCGCGCGGGCGAGATGTTGGCGGAGGTCGGGCCGAACTTCACCAGGTCGTAGAGCACGCGCCAGGTCTCGGGGGCGAGCTCCTCCTCCACCCAGGCGTTGCGGCTGCGCGCGTCGCGGAACAGCTGGTCGAGCGCCGCCGCATCCAGGGCGTCCGCCATCAGAGCGCCTGCTCGACCCGGCTGACCTCGGGCACGTAGTGCTTGAGCATGTTCTCCACCCCGGCCTTCAGCGTGGCGGAGGAGGAGGGGCAGCCCGAGCAGGCGCCGCGCATGTGCAGGTAGACCACGCCGGTCTCGGGCACGAAGCGGTTGAACACGATGTCCCCGCCGTCCTGGGCCACCGCCGGGCGGATGCGCGTGTCCAGGAGATCCTTGATCTCGGCGACGACCTGGGCGGTCTCGCCCTCGTAGACGCCCTCGTCGTGGCCGTCGGCCCCGCCCTCGCCCGCCTGGTGGGAGCCCGCGGCGGCCAGCACGGGGGCGCCGGAGGTGAAGTGCTCCATCACCGCGGCCAGCACGGGGGCCTTCATGTGGCGCCAGTCCACGTCGCCCGCGTGCTTGGTGACCGTCAGGAAGTCCGACGCCAGGAACACGCGCGCCACCCCGTCCACCTCGAACAGGGCGCGGGCCAGGGGCGAGCCCGTCGCCGCCTCGTCGAAGGTGCGGAACTCGCGCGCGCCGCCCTCGGCCCCCAGCACGTCGCGACCGGGAATGAACTTGAGGGTGAGCGGGTTGGGGGTGGGTTCGGTCTGGATGAACATGGCGCGGCCTCCTTCAGCCGTCGCGGGGGATGTGGCGGACCGGCCGGCGGGGCGCAAGCGGCCCGCGCCGGCGCTCAGGCGGAAACCTTGGCGGTCTCGTCGCCGAAGGGGCCGTGGGGCTCGGCGCGGCCGTAGGGGTCGGCGTGGATGATGACGTCGGCGGCGGGATAGGCGTCCATGATGCGCTGCTCGGCGCGCTCCATCACGTGGTGGGCGGCGTCCAGCGTCTGGTCGGGCTCGAGCTCCATGTGCATCTGCACGTGCATGAAGGGGCCGGACTGGCGGGTGCGGAACTCGTGCACGCCGAACACGTCCGGGTCGTCCAAGGCGAGGCGCAGGATCTCCTGGCGCACGGGCTCGGCGATCTCGCGGTCCATCAGGTGGGCCGAGCCCGTACGCAGCACCCCCCACGCGCCCCACACGAGCCACAGCGCCACCAAGAGGCCCGCCGCGGCGTCCAGCCGGGTGTCGCCGGTCAGCCGGGCGCCGACGACGCCGGCCACCACCGCGAGGTTGGAGGCGAGGTCGGCGGCGTAGTGGGCGCGGTCGCCGGAGACCGCCACCGAGCCCGTGCGGGCGATCACCACGTTCTGCGCCTGGATCAGCGCCAGGGTGGCGGCGATGGACACGGCCATGACGGCGAGCGCCCAGCCTTCGGCCCCGACGGCGGCGGGATGCAGCACGCGCAGCACCGCCTCGCGCCCGATGGCCAGGGCCGAGACCAGCACCAGCACCGCCTGCACCACGCTGGCGTAGGCCTCCGCCTTGCCGTGGCCGAAGCGATGCTCCCGATCGGGCGGGGCCACCGCGTAGCGCACCGCCCAGAAGGTCGCCAGGGCCGCCACCAGGTCCAGCGCCGAGTCGGCGGTGGAGGCCAGCAGCGCCACGGACCCGCCGGCCCACCAGCCCGCGAGCTTCACCAGGGCCAGGGCCGAGGCCGTCCCGACGGACACGGCGGTGATCCGGGCGGTGAGGCGCGCGCCTTCCGCCGGGTCGACGGCCTGGGGCGTCAGGTTGGGGGCGGCGGCGCTCATGGAGCGGCGGCTATAACCGAGTTGGAGGGTCGGAGTCTGTAGCCTCGGCGCCCCACCGCCACGGTCACGCCGCCGCGGTTCCCGCCTCCGGCACGGCGTCGGGCGCGCCGAGGTCCAGCCCGCGCTCGGCGGCGACGCGGGCGGCGGCCTCGCGCGGGGTCACCTGCACGAAGCGCGGCAGCGCCCGCTCCCATCCGCTCAGGAGCTCGGCGGCCAGGGGCGAGCCGGTGGCCGCCGCGTGGGCCTCCACCAGGGCGCGCAGCCGCCGCTCCCAGGCGGGGGAGGCGACAGGGCCGGCGGTGACGCTCTCGCCGTTGAGCCGGCGGGCGAAGCCGTTCTCCGGCGTGTCCAGCACGAAGGCGGTCCCGCCCGTCATGCCCGCCGCGAAGTTGGCCCCCGTCGGCCCCAGCACCGCCACGACGCCGCCCGTCATGTACTCGCAGCCGTTGGCGCCGCAGCCCTCCACCACCGCGTCCGCGCCCGAATTGCGCACCGCGAAGCGCTCCCCCGCCCGGCCCGCGGCGTAGAGCTCGCCGGAGGTCGCGCCGTAGAGCACGGTGGCGCCGACCAGCGCCTGGGCGCCCGGGTCAGCCAGGTGCGGCGAGGGGCGGATGGCGATCTGCGCCCCCGACAGCCCCTTGGCGACGTAGTCGTTGGCCTCGCCCACGAGCTCGATCCTGAGGCCCCGCGCGCCCCAGGCCCCCAGGCTCTGGCCCGCCGAGCCGCGCAGCTGCACGACCAGCCGGCCGGGCTCCAGCCCCGCCGCCCCGTGGCGACGCACGATCTCGGAGGAGACGCGCGCGCCGATGGCGCGCTGGGTGTTCCGCACCGTGTAGGTGAGCTGCATCTTCTCGCCGCGCTCGAACAGGGGGGCGGCGTCGCGCAGTATGTCCTCGTCGAGCGAGGGCGGCACGGGGGTGCGCGCGCGCGGGTAGGCGGGCGGCGGCGCGTTGGGGTCGGCGCGCACGAGGATCGGGTTGAGGTCCAGGTCGTCCAGGTGGGCGGCGCCGCGCGACACCTGGGTGAGCAGGTCGGTGCGGCCCACCACCTCCTGCAGGGTGCGGAAGCCGAGTCCGGCCAGGATCTCGCGCACCTCCTCGGCGATGAAGGTGAACAGGTTCACCACCTTCTCGGGCGAGCCGGAGAACTTGGCGCGCAGCGCCTCGTCCTGGGTGCACACGCCCACCGGGCAGGTGTTGGAGTGGCACTGGCGCACCATCAGGCAGCCCACCGCGATCAGCGAGGCGGTGCCGATGCCGAACTCCTCCGCTCCCAGCATGGCGGCCGTCACGATGTCGCGCCCGGTCCTCATGCCGCCGTCGGCGCGCAAGGTGACGGCGCCGCGCAGGTTGTTGAGGGTGAGCACCTGATGGGCTTCGGACAGGCCCATCTCCCACGGGCCGCCCGCGTGCTTGATGGAGGTCTGGGGCGAGGCCCCGGTGCCGCCCACGTGGCCGGAGATCAGGATGGTGTCCGCGCGCGCCTTGGCCACCCCCGCGGCGATGGCGCCGATGCCGGAGGCGGCCACGAGCTTCACCGTGACCTTGGCGACCGGGTTGATCTGCTTCAGGTCGTAGATGAGCTGGGCCAGGTCCTCGATGGAGTAGATGTCGTGGTGGGGCGGCGGGCTGATGAGGGTCACGCCCGGCGTGGCGTGGCGCAGGCGCGCGATCAGCCCCGTCACCTTGAAGCCCGGCAGCTGGCCGCCCTCGCCGGGCTTGGCGCCCTGGGCGACCTTGATCTCGATCTCGCGGCAGGCGTTCAGGTATTCGGCCGTCACGCCGAAGCGGCCGGAGGCGATCTGCTTCACCGCCGAGTTGGCGTTGTCGCCGTTGGGGAGCGGCAGGTAGCGCTCCGGAACCTCGCCGCCCTCGCCGGACACGGAACGCGCGCCGATGCGGTTCATGGCGACGTTGAGCACGCCGTGGGCCTCGGGGCTGAGCGCGCCCAGGCTCATGCCGGGGGTGAGGAAGCGCTGGCGGAGGGCGTTGACGCTCTCCACCTCGTCCAGCCCCACCGCCGGCCGGTCCGAGCGCACCTCCAACAGGTCGCGCAGGGCGATGGGCGGCTCGTCGCGCAGGGCGTCGGAGTAGGCGCGGTAGGCGGTGGCGTCGCCCCGGTCGCAGGCGGCCTGGAGCTGGTGGATCAGCCCCGCCTCGAAGGCGTGTTGCTCGCCGCGGCGGCGCTGGCGGTAGAGGCCGCCCACCGGCAGGGCCACCGCGCCCGGGGCCCAGGCGCGCGCGTGCAGGGCCGCGAGCTCCGTCTCGATCCCCGCCAGGCCCAGGCCCGATATGCGCGAGGTCATGCCCGGGAACAGGTCGGCCACCAGCGCGCGGGAGAGCCCCACCGCCTCGAAGTTGTAGCCGCCGCGGTAGGCCGAGACGACCGATATGCCCATCTTGGACAGGATCTTGAGCAGGCCCGCCTCGATCGCCGAGCGGTAGTTCAGGCACACCTGGCGCAGGTCGAGGTCGCCGCACAGGCCGCGCTCCAGCCGGTCCTGCACGCTCTCCTGGGCGAGGTAGGCGTTGACGGCGGTGGCCCCCACGCCGACCAGCACGGCGAAGCCGTGGGTGTCGAGCGCCTCGGCCGAGCGCACGATCAGCGACACGTAGCTGCGAAGCCCGCGCGCCACGAGGTGGCTGTGCACCGCCCCCACCGCCAGGATCATGGGCACCGCCATGCGCTCGGGGCCCGAGCCTTCGTCGGTCAGCACGATCTGGCCCCGGCCGGAGAGCGCCGCCTCCTCCGCCTCGGCGCGCACGCGCTCCAGGGCCGCGCGTAGGGCCTCGCCCGGCGGGTGGTCGGCGGCGGGAGGCGCCAGGGTGCAGTCCAGCACCGCCACCTGCGCCTCGCCGATGAAGTGGAGGATGCGCTCGTACATGCCGTTGGTGAGCACGGGGCTCTGCAGCACGTAGACGTCCGTCTGGGTCTGGTCCTCGGCCAGTATGTTGCCGAGGTTCTTGAAGCGGGTCTTCAGGCTCATCACCCCCGCCTCGCGCAGGGGGTCGATGGGCGGGTTGGTGACCTGGCTGAAGTTCTGCCGGAAGTAGTGCGCCAGCGGCCGGTGACGCTCGGACAGCACGGCCAGCGGCGTGTCGTCGCCCATGGAGCCGATCGCCTCCTTGGCCAGCTCGGCCATGGGCGAGAGGATCAGCTCCAGGTCCTCCAGGCTCAGGCCCGCGGCGGCCTGGCGGCGGGCCAGCTCCTCGCCGCGGTAGCGCCGCGGCTCGGGGCCCGGGCCGATGCGGGGCTCGAGCGCGGTCACCTGCTCCAGCCAGGCGGCGTAGGGGTGGGCGGCGGCCAGGGCGTCGACCACCTGCGCTTCGTCGTAGAGCCGCCCTTCCTGCAGGTCGACGGCGATCATGCGGCCGGCCTCGATGTGCGATTTCCGGGCGATGCGCGTCTCCGCCACCCCGGCCATGCCCGCCTCGGAGCCCACGATCAGCAGGCCGTCGTCGGTCACGGCGACACGCAGGGGGCGCAGGCCGTTCCGGTCCTTGCCCGCCACCACCCAGCGCCCGTCGGTGGCGCACACCGCCGCCGGTCCGTCCCAGGGCTCCATCACCGCGTTGCAGTAGTTGTAGAGCGCCGCGTGCTCGGGGCTCATGGCGTCCGACGCCGCCTCCGGCATCAAGAGCGCCTTGGCCATGGGGGCCGAGCGGCCGGCGCGCACCAGCACCTCGAAGGTGTTGTCGAGCGCGGCGGAATCCGAGCCGCCGGGCTGGATCACCGGCCGGATCTCCTCGTCGGCCGCGCCGAAGGCGGTCGCCCCCATGCGGATCTCGTGGGAGCGCATCCAGTTGACGTTGCCGCGCAGGGTGTTGATCTCGCCGTTGTGCGCCAGCATTCGGAAGGGCTGGGCCAGGCGCCATTCGGGGAAGGTGTTGGTGGAGTAGCGCTGGTGGAAGATCGCCAGCGCCGACTCGAAGCGCGCGTCGCGCAGGTCCGGGTAGAAGCTGTCGATGTGCTCGGCCAGGAACATGCCCTTGTAGATCACCGAGCGGGCCGACAGCGAGCAGACGTAGAAGTGCGGCACGCCCGCCTCGGCCACGCGCCGCTCGATGCGCTTCCGGCACAGGTAGAGCGCGCGCTCCAGCGCCTCGCCGTCGAGCCCGGCGGGGCCGGCCAGCATGATCTGCTCGATCTCCGGGCGGGTGGCGTCGGCCTTGGGCCCGATCACGGCGGTGTCCACCGGCACCTGGCGCCAGCCGTAGATGTAACACCCCGCGCGCAGGGCCTCGCTCTCCACCACCGTGCGGCACGTCTCCTGGGCGGCGAGGTCGGTGCGCGGCAGGAACACCTGGCCCACCGCCACCGGCCCCGGGCGCAGGGCGTGGCCCGTGCGCGCCACCTGGTCGGCGAAGAAGCGCTGGGGCGCGCCCACCATGACGCCGGCGCCGTCGCCCGTCTTGCCGTCCGCGTCCACCGCGCCCCGGTGCCAGACCGCCTTGAGCGAGCGGATGGCCAACTCCACCACCTCGCGCCGCGGCGCCCCGTCGATCGCGCACACGAGGCCCACGCCGCACGCGTCGTGCTCGCTGGCGGGATCGTAGGCGCCGCCCGCGACCAAGCGCTCGCGCATGGTCTCGAAGGAGGGAGAGGCGCGGGTCACGTGGGTCACTCCGTGGCCGCGAGGACGAGGGCGGGAGTCGTCGCGCGGGCGGCGAGCCACTTGTCCATGGCCTGCGCGGCGTCGATGCCGTCGCGCACCGCCCAGACGACGAGGCTCGCGCCGCGCACGATGTCGCCGGCGGCGAACACGCCGGGCAGGGTGGTCTCGAAGCTCTTGCGGTCGATCCTGAGCGCGCCGTGGGGCGAGCGCGACAGGTCGGGGGCCTCCCACAGCTCGGGCAGGTCCTCGGCGTCGAAGCCCAGGGCGCCGATCACCAGGTCGGCGCGCATCAGCTCGGCCGCCCCGTCCACGGGCCCGTCCACGGGTTCTGGCGCGCGGCGGCCGCCCCGGTCGGGCGCGCCCAGCCGCATGCGCCGCACCTCGACGGCCCCGTCCTCCACCGTGGCGAGGGGGGCGGTGAGCCACTCGAAGCGCACCCCCTCCTCCTCGGCGTGGGCCACCTCGCGCGCGGAGCCCGGCATGTTGGCGCGGTCGCGGCGGTACAGGCAGGTCACCTCCGCCGCGCCCTGGCGCACGGCGGTGCGCAGGCAGTCCATGGCGGTGTCGCCGCCGCCCAGCACCAGCACGCGCTTTCCCCGCGCGTCGAGCCGCCCGTCGGCGAAGGCGGCCACCGCGTCGCCCAGCCCCGTGCGGTTGGAGGCGATCAGGTAGTCGAGGGCGGGAACCACCCCCGCCCCTCGCTCCAGCGAGCGCGCGGCGTACACGCCCGTGGCCACCAGCACCGCGTCGTGGCGGCCGCGCAGTTCGTCGAGCGTGACGTCGCGGCCGACCTCGCAGTTCAGCTCGAAGGCGATACCCCCCTCGGCCAGGCGCGCGGTGCGCCGCTCCACCACCGACTTCTCCAGCTTGAAGCCGGGGATGCCGTAGATCAGCAGCCCCCCCGCCCGGTCGTGGCGGTCGTAGATGGTGACGGCGTAGCCCGCCTCGCGCAGGCGCTCGGCGGCGGTCAGCCCCGCGGGGCCGGAGCCCACGATCCCCACCGACTGCGCCTTGCGCGCCCGCGGCCGAACGGGGGCGACCCAACCCTTCTCCCAGGCGGTCTCGGTGAGGAAGCGCTCCACCGCGCCGATGGTGACGGTGCCGAAGCCCGCCTGTTCGACCACGCACGAGCCCTCGCACAGCCGGTCCTGGGGGCAGATGCGGCCGCACACCTCCGGCAGGGTCGAGGTGGCGGCGGACAGGTCGTAGGCCTCGCGCAGCCGCCCCTCGGCGGCCAGGCGCAGCCAGTCGGGGATGTCGTTGTGGAGCGGGCAGGCGTTTTGGCAAAACGGCACGCCGCACTGGGAGCAGCGCGCCGACTGCGCCTCCGCCGCCGGTACGGGGAAGTCGGCGTAGATCTCGCCGAAGTCGCGCGCCCGCTCGTCCGCCGACCGCTTGGGCGGGCCCGCATGGGGCGTGACGGCGAACTTGAGCAAGGCTTCGGGCATGGCGGACGGCGCTCGACGGAGGGCGAGGCGCCCACATAGAGGCAAATCCTGCCCCGATCAGCCCGTTCGTCCACTCGCTGGACTAACTTAGGCGTGAGGGGCGGCCGTCTCCGGCAGGCCGGCCCCCGCTCCCGGCTCGATTGGTCCACCTTCGGGATCACCGGCGTTGGCGCCCCCGGGCTGGGCGAACTGGCCGCCCGAGCGGTAGCGCCACAGATAAGTGGGGAGCACCGCCTGCAGGGCGGTGGCCTCCACGCCCAGGTCCGCCAGTCCCGGCAGGGCCGGATCGCAGACGTTGTCGCGCTTGAGGAGCTCCACCTGGTCGCTGGTCACGGGTGCGGGAAGCTGCATCGCGGCCACCACGTCGCCCGCCTTGCCCAGCAGGCCCGCCACCGGGAAGGGCACGGGGACGAGGCCGCGGTAGCGACCGATCTCGCGCATCATGAGCTCCATCAGCGCGCGGAAGTCGTCCACCGCGGGGCCGCCCAGCTCGTACGTCCGTCCGCGCGCGTCCGCCCGGCCCAGGGCCCGGGCGACCGCCTCGCCCACGTCGCCCGCGTACACCGGCTGGAAGCGCGTGCGCCCCCCGCCGATCAGCGGCAGGACGGGACTGAGCGCGGCCATGGCGGCGAAGCGGTTGAAGAAATCGTCCTCCGGCCCGAACACGACGGAGGGGCGCAACACCGTCGCGGTCGGGATGGCCGCGCGCACCGCCGCCTCCCCCGCCGCCTTGGTGCGCGCGTAGAGCGAAGCGCCCGCCGGGTCGGCGCCGATGGCCGACACTTGAACGAAGCGCTCGACGCCCGCCGCCGCCGCCGCCTGGGCCAGCGCGGCGGCCCCGTCGGCTTGCAGGGCCTGGAAGGTCTGGCGGCCGCCCTGCTGCAGCACGCCCACCAGGTTCACCACCGCCTGGGCGTCCGCCACCGTGCGCGCCACCGCCTCCGGATTGCGCAGGTTGGCGCTGGAGAACTCGATCTGTCCGACCTCGCCCATGACCCGCAGCTCGGGCGCGACGTGGGCGTGGCGCGCGGTCACGCGGATGCGCCAGCCGGCGCGCGCCAGCGAGCGCACCACGTAGCGCCCGACGAACCCCGTGCCGCCCCAGACCGTGACGAGACCCTGCATGGTCCTGAACCCTTCGCGACACCCGCGCCGCACCTGCGCGATTAGGGGAACGCCCGGGCGGGCGCAACGTGACGGGGTCGGGCGCGCCTTGCGGTCGAGTCACGGCCGCCGTGCTCGGGCGCGTCAAGGGACGCCTTCGGCTCTTCGCCCTTGACCCGCCCTGCGCGCGACGGCGTTCGCG
>CAXSDV010000029.1:0-31715 GCA_964235945.1 uncultured Caulobacteraceae bacterium | reverse complement strand
GAACCGGATTTTGAGTCCGGCGCGTCTACCAATTCCACCACGCCCGCGCCCGGCGTGCCTAGGCGATCGCACCGGCGCGGGCAAGCCGCGACGCCGCCCCCGTGTAAAGGTTCAGCCGAGCACGGCGGCCACCTCCTCGGGCGTCATGACCCGCAGGCGACCGGGCGCGAGGGCTTCGGGCAGGTCGAGGCCGCCAATCCTGTCGCGGTGCAACGCTTCCACGTGGTTGCCGACGGCGGCGAACATGCGCCGCACCTGGTGGTAGCGCCCTTCGGTCACCGTCAGCCGGGCGAGGACGGGCGAGAGCGGTTCGAGGACGGCGGGCGCCAGGGGCTTGTCGTCGCCCTCCAGCAGCAAACCGCCGGCGGCGAACCGCTCGGCCTCGTCCCCCGCCAGCGGACGCGCGAGGGTGGCGAGGTAGCGCTTAGGCACGTGGCGCTTGGGCGAGATGATCCGGTGCAGCAGGTCGCCGTCGTCCGTCAGCAGCAGCAGGCCGGACGTGTCCTTGTCCAGCCGCCCCACGGTGGAGAAGGCCGGCTCGCGCCGCCGCCAGCGCGCGGGCAGGAGCTCGTAGACCAGCGCGCCCGTGTCCTTGTGCGAACAGGTGACGCCCAGCGGCTTGTGGAGCATGAGCGCCACCCCCGGCAGCGGGTCCACCGCGGCGCCGTCCACCCGCAGGCCCGCCTGCAGGGCGGGGGTGAGGGCCAGGCGCGCGTCGGCGGCCTGCAGCGCCACGCCGTCCAACGTCACCGCGCCCAGGCGCACCAGCTCCTGCACCTCCCGGCGCGAGCCGTAGCCCAGGTTGGCCAGGAGCCGGTCCAAGCGCACCGCGCCCTTCACCGGCGGGCCTCGTACACCTTGAAGCCGCCCGCCTCCGCACGCAGGCGCACGGCCGCGAACAGCTCGGCGAGCACGCCCTCGTAGGGCAGGTGGCGGTTGGCGACGACCCAGAGCGAGCCGCCCGGGCGCAGCACCGCGTGGGCGCGGCGCAAAAAGGCCTGGCCCAGGCCGCGATCCTCCGTCCCGCCGTCGTGAAAGGGCGGGTTGGTCACCACGAAGTCGAGGCCCTCCAGCGGCGGGGCGATGCGCGCGTCGGCCCAGTGCAGGTGCGCGCGGGAGTCGTCGACGTTGCGGCGCGCCGCCTCCACCGCGCGGCGGTCGTTGTCGACGAGGTCCAACCGGGCCACGGCGGGCGAGGCCAGCACCGCGCGCGCCAGCGGCCCCGCGCCGCAGCCGAGGTCGGCCCCGCGGCCGGACAAGCGCGGCAGGGCGCCGGCCAGCAGCGTCGTGCCCGGGTCCGCCCGGTTCCAGCTGAACACCCCCGGCCGGGACCACAGGCCCAGCGCCTCCACGAACTGGAGACCGCCCGCGGCGACGGCGGCCTCGATCCCCTCGGGCGCGGGCGGGCGAAGGGTGCGGCAGATGCGCTGGTGGGCGCGGCCCTGCTCCTCGACCGTGCAGCCGAACGCCTCCAACTCCTTGCGCAACCGCGCGCCGCCCTTCTCCTTGGGCGCGAGAACGGTCAGGGGCGCGCCCGGGCGCAGGGCGCGCAGGGCGAGGGCCAGCACGCACCGGCGCTCCAGCGTGCCGGGCGGGGCGGCGACCACCACGCCCGACAGGCTCGCAGGGGCGACCTCCTCCAGCGGCTCGGACCCTGGAACCAGCGGCGAGACCTGGCCCGCCCCCGCGGGGAGGTCGACCAGCCCCGCGGGGGGCGCCCCGTACACGCGCCAAGTGGAAGCGTCGCTCAATCCCTGGGTTCCTCGGCTGACGGGGGCCGCGTCCGACCCGGCCCTAACGGACGGCGCACGTCGACCGTGTCCGCGGCTTGTACAGCATCCGCGCCCCGGCGCACCGGCCGGAGGAGGTCGCGGCGGGCGATCACCCGGCCGCCGGGCCGTGCGGCGCGGCTCCGGCGCGGGGCCGCGGCTTGACACCGCACGGCCCCGTCCCGCATCCCGCCCGAACGGCGGCGCCTCGCGCCCGCCCTCCCCGCCCGCCCTGCGGGCCGCCGCCCGAGTCGCCCGAGATGATCCCCCGCTACGCCCGCCCCGAAGCGGCCGACATCTGGTCGCCGCAGACGCGCTATCGCATCTGGTTCGAGATCGAGGCCCACGCCGCCGACGCCATGGCCGAGCTCGGGACCATCCCGAAAGCCGCCGCCGCCGCCATTTGGGAACGCGGCGGCTCCGCCGTGTTCGACCCCGACCGCATCGACGAGATCGAGCGCACCACGCGCCACGACGTGATCGCCTTCCTGACCCACGTGTCGGAGATCGTCGGCCCCGAGGCGCGCTTCCTGCACCAGGGCATGACGAGCTCGGACGTGCTGGACACCTGCCTCGCGGTCCAGCTCACCCGCTCGGCGGACCTGCTGATCGAGGGGGTGGACCTGATCCTCGCCGCGCTGAAGCGGCGCGCCTTCGAGCACCGGCTCACCCCGACCGTCGGGCGCAGCCACGGCATCCACGCCGAGCCCACCACTTTCGGCCTCAAGCTCGCCGGCCACTACGCGGAGTTCGGGCGCGCCAAGGAGCGGCTGGCCATGGCGAGGTTCGAGGTGGCGACCTGCGCCATCTCGGGCGCGGTGGGCACCTTCGCCAACGTCGATCCCCGCGTGGAGGCGCACGTGGCCGACAAGCTCGGCCTCGCGGTCGAGCCCGTCTCCTCCCAGGTGATCCCGCGCGACCGCCACGCGGCGTTCTTCGCCGCCCTGGGCGTGGTGGCGAGTTCGGTGGAGCGGCTGGCGGTCGAAATCCGCCACCTGCAGCGCTCGGAGGTGCTGGAGGCGGAGGAGCCGTTCGAGGTCGGCCAGAAGGGCTCCTCCGCCATGCCGCACAAGCGCAACCCGGTGCTCACCGAGAACCTGACGGGGCTGGCGCGCCTCGTGCGCTCGGCGGTGACGCCCGCGCTGGAGGACGTGGCGCTGTGGCACGAGCGCGACATCAGCCACTCGTCCGTGGAGCGCGGCATCGCGCCGGACGCCACCGTCCACCTCGACTTCGCCCTGCGCCGCCTGGCGAACCTGATGGAGCGGCTGGTGGTCTACCCCGACAACATGCGCCGCAACCTGGAGAAGCTGGGCGGCCTGGTGCACAGCCAGCGCGTGCTGCTGGCGCTGACCCAGAAGGGGATGAGTCGGGAGGACAGTTATGCCGCCGTGCAGCGCAACGCCATGCCCGTCTGGCGTGGCGAGGGTCGCTTCCTCGACCTGCTCAAGGCCGACCCCGACGTCCACGCCGCCCTGAACGACGCCGAACTCGAGGCGCTGTTCGATGAGGGATACCACTTCAAGCACGTGGACACGATCTTCGCCCGGGTGTTCGGGGTGGACGCCGCCGGCTGACGGCGCCCTCCCTTCCGGCTCAGCCCCCCTGCAGTTCCTCGCGGGCGGCGGCCAGCAGCTCCTGCATCTTGCCGCGGATGTCGGCCTCGCCCAGGCCCAGCTTGTGCTCGACCGCGTCGTGCATGAGCTTCCTGAACACGTCCGCGTCGCCCGGCTCCTTCAGGTCGGCGCGCCAGACGCTCAGCACGTAGTTCTCCAGCGCGTCGTCGGTCAGCCCGAGCAGACCGCCCATCCAGCGTCCCAGCGCCTTGTCGCGCCGCGCCATCGCCCTGAACTCGCCCTCCTCGTCGGAGGCGTAGCGGGACTCGAAGGCCCGCTCCCGATCATCGAACACGCTCATGCCAAGTCTCCTTGAAGGGGCAACGCTCCAGCGGGCCCGGGGATCACAGGTCGGGCCGGCCGGTCAAGCTTCACTGCATCAGGGCCGCGCCGGGGCGGGACCCGCCGGCCGGGTGAGGTGGAAGCGGGCGTAGTCGACCACCCACCGGCCGTCCGCCTCCGGGAAGATCACGTCCTCGTAGTACCGGTCCCATTCGATCTCGTCCGGCACGTAGGAGTGGCGGCCGTGGACCCGGCTGGCCACCGTGGAGTCGATGCCGCCCAGGACGATGACGATCTCGGCCTTGGTCGCCTTCAGGCTTTCGGCCGTCGCCCCGTGCAGCGGGCTCGCCTCGTCGATGACGTGCATCACCGTCCAGGTCAGGGCGAACAGGGGCTGGCGCTGGCGCACGAGCTGCAGGTCCTCCAGCTGGCGCATGGGCAGCCCCTCAGCCGTGATGCGGCTGCGGGCGACGCTGGCGCTGATGTCCGCCTCCAGGATCTGGTTGTCGCGCTGGTTGGCGACGCGGAACATCAGCGTGGGGCGGCCGTCGAAGGTGGTGATCAGCGCGCGCTCGGCGAACATGACGCGCGCGGTGGGGCGCGCCACCCGCGCGAAGATCAGGCCGGTTCCCAACGCGGTGATCGCGATGTTGAGGAACGCCTCCACCGCCACCAGGGTGTTGGCCCAGGGCCCGCGCGGCGACATGGCCCCGTAGCCGATGGTGCCCAGGGTCTCGACGCTGAAGTTGAAGTCGTCGAAGAACGAGCCCGGCCGTGCGCCCTGAACACCCCGGGGATCGAGCCAGTACAGGAAGGCGAACATCGCGTTGACCACGAGGTAGAGCGCGACCGCCCCCGCCGCGAACTGCCACCAGTGCATGGTCATCATGCGGTGGTAGAAGTCGATCAACCCGTCCTTGGAGCGGTTGCGGACCTGGACGTCGCGCCGCGGGCCGTCCGTCCGAACGAAGCGCGGCGTCGGCGCCTTCATCGTGCGCTCGGTCACGGCCGCCCGCTCGTCCATGCCGCTCCCCATGCCTCGCCCCCTTCGTTTGCGCGACGTGCGTCGTTCCTTTAGGTTGCCCACGCCCTATATCGGCTTTCGCCCCGAGTCGAAGCCGCGCGCAAACCCGGCGCGCGGCCGCCGTCGTTCAGGCGGACGACCCGGCCCGGAGTTCGCAAACTTGATGACCCGCCGCAAGAAGATCTACGAGGGTAAAGCCAAGATCCTCTACGAGGGTCCCGAACCCGGCACGCTGATCCAGTATTTCAAGGACGACGCCACCGCCTTCAACGCCCAAAAAAAGGCGGTGCTGGAAGGCAAGGGCGTCATCAACAATCGCATCAGCGAGTTCGTGATGACGCGTCTGAACGCCATCGGCGTGCAGAACCACTTCATCCGTCGCCTGAACC
Organism: uncultured Caulobacteraceae bacterium; assembly: GCA_964235945.1. Lineage (GTDB taxonomy): Bacteria > Pseudomonadota > Alphaproteobacteria > Caulobacterales > Caulobacteraceae > JASLDZ01. The sequence continues at coordinate 26,635 of CAXSDV010000029.1, read as the reverse complement.
TGCGCGAGCAGTTGATCAAGGAGGTGGAGATCGTGCCGCTCGAGGTCGTGTGCCGCAACATCGCCGCGGGCAGCCTCGCCACGCGCCTCGGCCTGCCCGAAGGCCAGGCCCTGCCGCGCTCGATCATCGAGTTCTACTACAAGGACGACAAGCTCGGCGATCCGCTGGTGACCGAGGAGCACATCACCGCCTTCAACTGGGCCACCACCCAGGAGATCGACGACATGCTGGCCACCACCCTGCGCGTGAACGACTTCCTGGCGGGCCTGTTCGGCGGCGTCGGCATCACCCTGGTGGACTTCAAGATCGAGTACGGCCGCATCTGGGAGAACGAGGAGTTCTCGCGCCTGATCCTGGCCGACGAGATCAGCCCCGACTGCTGCCGCCTGTGGGACAGCCAGACGAACGAGAAGCTGGACAAGGACCGTTTCCGCCGCGACCTGGGCGACGTGATCGAGAGCTACACCGAGGTCGCCCGGCGCCTGGGCATCATGAAGGACATGCCCCGTGTGATCGAAGGCGGCGCCAACGGGAGCGTGCATTGATGCGCGCCACGGTGGTCGTTTTCCTCAAGCCCGGCGTGCTGGACGTGCAGGGCAAGGCGATCGAGGGCGCGCTGACCGCGCTCGACTTCAAGGGCGTGTCCGACCTGCGGGTCGGCCGCATCCTCACCTTCGACGTCGACGCCGCCGACAAGGCCGCCGCCGAAACCCAGGTCCGCACCATGTGCGACCGCCTGCTGGCCAACGCGGTGATCGAGACCTACCGGGTGGAGATCGCCTGAGGTGAAGTCGGCGGTCGTCGTCTTCCCCGGCTCCAACTGCGACCGCGACTGCGCGGTGGCGGTGGAGCGATCCACCGGCTCCAGGCCCGCCATGGTCTGGCATGCGGAAACCGAACTCCCGCCGGACCTCGACCTGATCGTCCTGCCCGGCGGCTTCGCCTACGGCGACTACCTGCGCGCGGGGGCCATGGCCGCCTTGTCGCCGGTGATGCGCGAGGTCAAGCGCGCCGCCGAGCGGGGCGTGTCTGTCGTGGGCGTATGCAACGGCTTCCAGGTGTTGTGCGAGGCGGGGATGCTGCCCGGCGCCCTCCTGCGCAACGCCCGGCTCAAGTACGTCTGCAAGCCCGTGACGTTGGAGGTGGTGCGGACCGACACGCGCTTCACCACCGGCTACGCCGGCCGGCCGGAAGCGGTGATGCCCGTGGGCAACGGCGAGGGCGCCTATTTCGCCGACGACGACACGCTGGACCGGCTGGAAGGCGAGGACCGGGTGGTGTTCCGCTACCGCGACAACCCCAACGGCTCGTCACGCGACATCGCGGGCGTCGTCAACGCCGCCGGCAACGTGCTGGGGATCATGCCCCACCCCGACCGCGCCTTTGAAGCCGAACTCGGATCGGCGGACGGCGCGCACCTGTTCCAGAGCGTCGCCGCCGCCGCCTGAGGCGCACGCGTCAGGTCGGGTGCGCCTCGCTCTCGGCTTCAGCCTCCGCTTGCGCGTCTTCGGTGGGCGCGTCCTCCCCGCCCGGGGTGGACGCCCAGCCGGTCGCCTTCAGCCGCGCGACCTGGGCGTCGGCCTCCGCCGTGTCGAGGTCGCCGGGCGCGAGCTGGCCGGGGGCGACGGCGTCGTCCGGCAGGCCGGGGCCCGTCTCGGCCACCGTCTCGTTCAGCGGACGGCCGTTCGGCCCGTCGGAGACGCCGGGCGCGTCTGCAGGAGCCATGGTCAGTGCGTGCCCTGGTCGGAGGAGCCCGACCCCGCCATGCGCCGGTTGGCCTCCTGGGTCTTCGGCCCCTGGTGGCGGTCGTGGGCGTGCAGCTCACGGTCGTTGTGGGTGCGGCCCTGGGCCATGCCGCCGGACGGCTCGTCCAGGTCGGCGTAGTCGCCGATCTCGCCCGCGGCGGGCGCGGCCAGGGTCGAGTCGCGCACGTCCGCCGCGGCGTAGGTGTGCGGATCGCTGCGGCCGGCCTCGCCCTCACGGGGCTGGTCGCCCGGCGCCTGGGGCTCGGTGGAGGCGTTCTGCGCCGTGGCCTTGGTCGAGTCGGTGTTCCCGTGGGGCATCACGCCCTCCTGTTGCTGTCTTCGACGCTGTCGTCGTCCGCTCCGTCCGAGGCGACGTCGTCCCCGTCCGCCACGGGATACCCGGGCTCGGCGTACGGCGTTTTCTGCGCTTCGGTGTCGGGCAGGCCCGTGCGGCCAGACTTGGGCGCGGTGGCGCGCATCAGCCGCTCCGTTTCGGTCTCATCGTCGCCGCCGTGGCTGTCGCCCTGCATCATCAGGTCCTTGGCGCCTACGCCCAGACCTTGCTCACGCCCGCGCGTGACCTGCACGGCGCTGGGATTGTAGACGTCGTCCGGACCGCCGGCGTTGGCGGCGTCCACGTCGACGTCGTCGCCCTGGAGCGATTCGGGGTCGGGGGTCTCGGCCATGGGGGCTCCTTCGGCGGTCGGACGAAGAGAACCGGCGCGCCTCGCGTCCGTTCCGCCCATCGCCCTCCCGCGGGGCCGCCTCGCCTGACAGCCGCCGCCGGATCGGCTAAGCCCTGACCCCGATGACCTCCGCCCCCGCCTCCGCTCCGGTCCCCACTCCGGCCAAGACCTCCGCCGAACTCGCCGCCGAACACGGGCTGAAGCCGGAGGAGTACGCCGTCATCCTCGACCGGCTGGGCCGCGAGCCCCGCCCGGTGGAGCTCGGCGTGTTCAGCGTCATGTGGAGCGAGCACTGCTCCTACAAGTCGAGCCGGCTGCACCTGCGCAAGTTCCCCACCACCGGCCCCCGCGTGATCTGCGGTCCGGGCGAGAACGCGGGGGTGGTCGACATCGGAGACGGCCCGGACGGGACCCGGCTGGCGGCCGTGTTCAAGATGGAGAGCCACAACCATCCCTCCTTCATCGAGCCCTACCAGGGGGCGGCGACGGGGGTGGGCGGCATCATGCGCGACGTGTTCACCATGGGTGCGCGCCCGGTGGCGCTGGTCAACGCCCTGCGCTTCGGCGCGCCCGAGCACCCGCGGACCAAGAGCCTGGTGGCCGGTGTGGTGGCCGGCATCGGCGGCTACGGCAACTGCGTGGGCGTGCCCACCGTGGCGGGCGAGACCCAGTTCCACCGCGGCTACGACGGCAACATCCTGGTCAACGCCATGTGCGTGGGCTTGGCGGACGCGGACAAGATCTTCTACTCGGCCGCCCCCGCCGCGGGGCTGCCGGTGGTGTATTTCGGCTCGAAGACCGGCCGCGACGGCATCCACGGCGCGACCATGGCCAGCCAGGAGTTCGACAGCTCCGGCGAGGGCGCGTCGGAGGACAAGCGCCCCACCGTGCAGGTGGGCGACCCCTTCGCCGAGAAGCTGCTCATCGAAGCCACGCTGGAGTTGATGGCCACGGGCGCGGTGGCCGCCATCCAGGACATGGGGGCGGCGGGCCTGACTTCCTCCTCCGTTGAGATGGCGGGCAAGGGCGGGGTGGGGATAGAGCTCGACCTGGACGCCGTGCCCCAGCGCGAGACGGGCATGAGCGCCTACGAGATGATGCTTTCGGAAAGCCAGGAGCGGATGCTGGCGATCCTCAAGCCCGGCCGCGAGCATGAGGGGCGCGCCATCTTCGAGAAATGGGGACTCGACGCCGCCGTGATCGGCACGACCACCGACACCGGCCGCCTGGTGCTGCGCCACCGGGGCGAGCTCGTGGCCGACGTGCCGCTCGCCCCCCTGTTCGACGACGCCCCGCTCTACGACCGGCCCTGGACCGAGCCGCCCCGCCGTGAGCGCCTCGATCCCGCGACCCTCCCCGCCCCCGCCGACTGGGCGGCGGCGGTGCTGAAGCTCGTCTCCTGCCCGGACGGCGCCTCCAAGCGCTGGCTGTGGGAGCAGTACGACCGCCACGTCATGGCCGACACCCTGGCCGACAGCGCCACGGGGGCCGACGCGGGCATCGTGCGCGTGCACGGCACGAGGAAGGCGCTGGCGGTGACCAGCGACGTGACGCCCCGCTACGTGGAGGCCGACCCCTACGAAGGCGGCAAGCAGGCGGTGGCCGAGGCGTACCGCAACCTTTGCGCGGTGGGGGCCGAGCCGATCGCCGTCACCGACAACCTGAACTTCGGCAATCCGGAGCGGCCGCAGATCATGGGCCAGATCGTGCGCGCCATCGACGGCATGGCCGAGGCCTGCCGCCAGCTCGACTTCCCCGTGGTGAGCGGCAACGTGTCGCTCTACAACGAGACCGCCGGGGCGGCCATTCCGCCCACGCCGACGGTCGGCGGCCTGGGGTTGCTGGCGGACTACGACCGGCGCGCGGGCTTCGCCTCCTTGAAGCCCGGCGACGCCCTGGTGCTCCTGGGCGAGACCCGGGGCGAGCTTGGCGCGTCGCTCTACCTGCGCGAGCTGCACGGCCGCGAGGACGGCGCGCCGCCGCCCGTCGACCTTGCGGCGGAACGCGCCGCGGGCGGGCTGGTGCGCGGCCTGATCGGCGAAGGCGCCACCCGCTGCGTCCACGACCTGTCGGACGGAGGGCTCGCCGTGGCCGCGGCGGAGATGGCCCTGGCCTCGTCCGTGGGCCTGCACCTGGCCTTCGACGCGGGCGTGCCGGACGCCGCGGCCTTCTTCGGCGAGGACCAGGGCCGCTACCTGCTGGGCGTCGCCTCCGACCGGTTGGACGCGGTGGACGCCGCCGCCTCCGCCGCCGGCGTGCCCTACCTCGTGGTCGGCCGCGCGGGGGGCTGCGAGCTGGCGCTGGAGGGGGCGGACGGCCCGCTGTGCGCCGTCGACCTGGACGACCTGCGCGCCGCCCACGAGGGCTGGATGCCCGCCTTCATGGGCGAGATTGTTCCACCGGCGGCCTGACGCGCCGCCTGCGCTCCTGTAACGTCCCGCCCTCAGGGGAGATGCCCATGCCCATGCCCGCCGACCAGCTCGAGGCCGCCCTGCGCGCCGCCTTTCCCGACGCGGAGGTGGTCGTCACCGACCTGGCGGGCGACGGCGACCATTACCGCGCGCGCGTGGTGTCCTCCGCGTTCGTCGGCGTGTCCCGGGTGCGCCAGCACCAGATGGTTTACGCCGCGCTGGAGGGGCGCATGGGGGGCGAGCTCCACGCGCTGGCGGTCGAGACCGCCGCGCCCGCCGCCTGATCCCGTGCGGTACCGCGCTTTCGGCCCGACGCGCCGTTCGATCTCCGCCCTGACCCTGAGCTTCGGCCGGGGCGCCTCGCCCCAGCAGGTGCGCGCCCTGGCCCATGCGGGGCTGGAGGCGGGGTTGAACGCATTCGAGCTGCGCACGACCGACCCGAAGGTGGCCGGGGCGCTCGGACAGGCGCTGGTGATGGAGGATCGCGCCATCCTGGTGGTCATGCTGCGGCTGGGCGGCGACGCGGGCGACCCCCGGGGCGGCGGGCGCACGGCGCGCCTGTTCGGTCGCGACCAGATCGTGGGCGCGGTGGAGGCCGTCCTCTCGGCGGGCGGCTTCGGGCGGCTGGACGTGGTGCTGCTGGACGACCCCCGGCAGGAGGAGGTCACGGACGAGACCTATCGCGCGCTGGAGGCGGTGCGGGAGGCCGGCCGCGCCACCCTGGTGGGCGTCTCGGGCGAAGGCTCCGCAGTCGACCGGGGGCTGCGCGCCGCGCGGCTGGACGTGCTGAGCGCGACCTACAACCTCCGCTCGGGCTGGCCCCAGCGCAACCGGCTGAAGACCGCCGCCGACGGAGGGCTGGTGCTGCTGGGGGAACGCTTTCAGCCCGACCTGAACCGGTCGGCGGAGGCGGCGGCCGCGGGCGGGCCCGGGCGTCGGCTGGGCGACCTGCTCCGGCTGAACCGCCGCCCGCCCCCGCCCGAGGCGGACGGCTACGCCTTCCTGCAGCGCACCCCCGGCTGGCGGGCGGACGAGGTGTGCCTCGCCTACGCCCTGACCGAGCCGTCGCTCTCGTCGGTGTTCGTGGAGGCGGCCGACCCCGCCGAAGTGGCGCGCCTGTGCGCCGTGCCCGACCGCGACCTCCCCACGGGCGTGGCCGCGCAGATCGAGATGGCGCGCTTCTCCGCCGCGGGCCGCGCGGACGAGGCCACGGCGTGATGCGGCGGCTTGATCGCGGGGGCCGCGCCCCCTAGGTCACGCTCGGCGCTGTTTCGAGGCGCCCGCGCCCACTTTCGGAGCCGCCCTGTGACCGACGTGTCCGTTCCTCCCTCCGCCGAAGCTCCGGCCGAGCCCTCCCACGCCTTCATCGGCAAGACGGTCGCCGAGCATCCGGTCGTGCTGTTCATGAAGGGCGTGCCCGACCAGCCCCGCTGCGGGTTCTCCTCGGTGGTGGTGCAGATCCTCGACCACCTGGGCGTCGACTTCGTCGGCGTGGACGTGCTGCAGGATCCCGCCCTGCGCGACGGCGTGAAGAGCTATTCGGACTGGCCGACCATTCCCCAGCTCTACGTCAAGGGCGAGTTCGTCGGCGGGTCGGACATCGTGCGCGAGATGTTCACCAGCGGCGAACTCAAGACTTTGATGGCCGACAAGGGCCTGGTCGCCGCCGCCTGAACCGGTGAAGGCGCGGGCGTCCGCTCGAAGCCGGCCCTCACCGACATGACGAAGGCCCCGGAGCTCGGCTCCGGGGCCTTCGCACGTTCCGATCGGTGTCGCCGTTACGAGGCGTAGTATTCCACGACCAGGTTCGGCTCCATCTTCACCGCGTAGGGCACTTCGGAAAGCTCCGGCGCGCGCACGAACGTGGCGGCCAGGCCCTTGGCGTCGACCTGCACGTACTCGGGCGTGTCGCGCTCGGAGGACGAGACCGCCTCCAGCACCAACGCCATGTTGCGCGAGCGCTCGCGGATGGAGACGACATCGCCCGCCTTCACGCGGTAGCTGGCGATGTTCACCCGACGGCCGTTCACCTGCACGTGGCCGTGGTTGACCAGCTGGCGCGCGGCGAAGGGCGTCGGCACGAACTTGGCGCGGTAGACCACCGCGTCCAGCCGGCTCTCCAGGAGCGCGATCAGGTTCTCGGACGTGTTGCCCTTCAGACGGGCGGCCTCGTCGTAGGTCTTGCGGAACTGCTTCTCGGTGAGGTTGCCGTAATAGCCCTTGAGCTTCTGCTTGGCCTTCAATTGGAGGCCGAAGTCGGAGACCTTGGACTTGCGGCGCTGGCCGTGCTGGCCGGGGCCGTAGGACCGCTGGTTGACCGGGCTCTTCGGCCGGCCCCAGAGGTTCTCGCCCATGCGGCGATCGATCTTGTACTTGGCGCTGTGGCGCTTGGACATATGCTCTCGTTCACGTCGTCGATCCGGGCCGGCCTTCCCCTGACGGGAAGGCGATCTCAACGGCGGCGTCCGGATCACCCGTATGCGGTTCCGCGCCGCCGGACGGGTCCGGCGACGTGAAGCGGCGACCTATGCCCGAGGCCGCCCACGGCGTCAAATCCTCCGCGGGCGGCGCATCGTGCGCGCCGACTTGCCGCACGGCTCGAACACCACTATGACGCGATCTCTACACAACTTCCGGGGGTGGGCTATGAGGCGGGAGCCGCTGGTGCTTCGGGAGGTCGGGTTCGAAGAGGGCGAGCCGCGTTGCGCGCCGCAGACGGTCCGCTGGTCGGAACGTCCCGATCCACGGCGCCCGCCCGAACGCCCCCGGGTGATGGGCCCGCGCACGAGCTGGACGCTCCTTTAGGCACGGGGCGGCCCCCGCGACCCCGTGCGCCGCTCTTCCGTTCGGGGCGTGAACCCTGTAGGGCGAAGGGCTCGGGGCGTGGCGCAGCCTGGTAGCGCATCTGCTTTGGGAGCAGAGGGTCGCAGGTTCGAATCCTGCCGCCCCGACCAGTCGTCGTCCCGCCGGAGAGGCTTCATGCTCGCGCGAATCTACAGCCCGGCCAAGACCACCATGCAGTCCGGCCGTTCGCGCTCCCACGACTGGATCCTGGAGTTCGAGCCGACCTCCGCGCGCCGCCCCGACCCCCTCACCGGCTGGACCAGCAGCACGGACGTGGCCGGCCAGGTGCGCCTGACCTTCGAGACGCAGGACCAGGCGGTGGCCTACGCCCAGGCCCACGGCATCGCCTTCCAGCTCGCCAAGCCGCAGACGCGCAAGGTCATCATCAAGGCCTACGCCGACAACTTCGCCTCCACCCGCAAGCAGCCCTGGTCCCACTGAGGGCCGGCGCCCGGGCGCCCTTAGCTCAATCGGATAGAGCACCCGCCTTCTAAGCGGGCGGTTGCAGGTTCGAGTCCTGCAGGGCGCGCCAACTCACTTGTCAGGGCGGACCGTCGCCGAGGCGTCAGGTGACGGCGACGCCGCCTCGAACCCGGAGACCTCCGCCACGGGGAGGACCTCCCTCCCCGCCCCGTTCGCCGAAGCGCTCCGCCGCCCGCCCGCTCAGGCACCGTCCGTACGGACCGGTGCGGTCAGCCCGTCGATCGGCTGGGCTGAACCGACGACTGGCGGCTGCTGCGGCGCACGCGCTGCACCTTCTCCTCGGACTGGGGAACGCTGACCAGGCCGAGGAAGCCGAAGAACGGCACGAAGAAGAAGAACAGGAGCACGCCCGAACTCGTCTCGGTCATCGCCGAGACCACCCAGGCTCCGAACAGCACGGTCAACGCGTCGCGCGCCCTGCGGCGCTGGGTGGAGTAGTCGCGCTTCGTCCACGCCTTCACCAAGCCGTAGATCGGCATCCCGACAAACCACAGCATCCCGACGAGGCCGAGGTTGATGTCCAGGTCCAGGAACTCGTTGTGGGTGTAGGCCACCGCGAACCTGGACAGGAGTTGCGAGGTGAAGTCCGGGGAGGAGGAATAGCCGATTCCATGGCCCAGCAAGCCCGCGTCCGGCACCATCTCGCCCACCGAGCGCCAGATGTCGGTCCGCCCGCTCAGGTTGGCCTGCTTGTGCAGCAGGGCCAGGACGAAATCGACCACCTGCCGGTGGAGGGCGAGCAGGAAGATCGCCACGATGGACGTGGCGATGATGCTGAGCGCGCGCAGGCGCCCCTTGGGCAGGACCACCGAATAGTAAAAGGCGGGCACCACCACCGAGATGATGTAGGCGGTGGAGGAGTGCGAGAACACGACGCAGAGCGCCGCCGCCGCCATGGCTCCCGCCCAGATCCAGACGGAGCCGAACATGTCGCGCCCGAACAGGAGGGCGAAGGCGAGGGTGATGGAACTGACGTGCCCCAGGACGTTCTTGGTCGCGAACACTCCGCGCCAGTCCCCGGGCGATCCGATGCCGTAGATGTCGGACGCGTGCACCACCCCGGCCTTGGGCAGGGCGAAAACCGAGAAGACCGACAGCGCGCAAAGTATGCTCAGCGTATAGAGCCACGCTTTCACGAACTCGGCGGGCTTGAGCAAGGCCGCGGCGGCGAAGGGAACTGCGGCCACCTCCAGGAAGGTCAGGACGATGTAGCGACCGGACAGCACCGGGCTGCCGACGACGAAGCTGACCAGGAAGGCCGCGACCACGAAGGCGCAGAACGGCACGGCCTGGCGCAGCATGGCCTTGGCGCGGTCCCGCCGGCTCCAGAGCAGCACCCCCACCAGCACGGCCAACAGGAAGCGCAGGTACACTCCCCGCGGACTGGCGTGGGAGGCGGTGTCGGGGAACGACGGGTCGTACCCGCTGACCAACACCTCCAGGGGCTGCATCTGGATCACCAGCATGGCCACCCAGGCCCAGAACTCGACGACCTTGGGCAGGGCGAGCGACGGGCCCGACCGCGCGGCGGACCTGGATGCGGCGGCGGCGGGGGGCGGCGCGCTGCGCTTGCGCCGCTTCAGGACCTCGGTGGCGGTGGGACCGGAGTCGGTCACGAATGGTGCTCCGCGCCGAGGAGCGAGTCGACGAAGGTGGAGAACTGCGTCCTGAAGTTCTCCACCGAGAACCGCCGGGCGGTCGCGGCGACGGCCCGGGGGTCGAACACGTGTTCCTCTCCCTCGAACTTCAGCAGGGCCGCGCCCAGGCTCTCCACCGACTGCTCCTCGAAGAGCAGGCCCGACTCGCCGGGAATGACCGTGTCCAGCGCCCCGCCCCGCCCGTAGGCGATGACGGGCCGCCCGCTGGCCATCACCTCGACCGGGACGATCCCGAAATCCTCTTCGCCCGGCATGATGAGGGCGCGGCAGGTGGCGTAAAGGCGCTTGAGCGTCGCACGGTCGACATGGCCCACGAACTCGACGGTGGGGCCGGCCATGCGCTTGAGCGCCGCCGTTTCGGCCCCCGATCCCGTGACGATCAACCGCCGCCCGAGTTGGTTGGCCGCCTGGATCGCCAGGTCGAGCCTCTTGTACGAGACGTGGCGGCCGGCCACGAGGTAGAAGTCCCCGAGCTTGTCGGCGATCTGATACTCGTTCACGGGCACGGGAGGGAAGACCACGCGGGCCTCGCGGCCGTAGAAGCGCGAGATGCGGCCCGCCACATAGTTGGAGTTCGCCACGAAGGCGTCCACGCGCGTACAGGTGGACACGTCCCAGGTCCGCAACAGGGGCCCGATCAAGGTCATGCTCAACCGCGTCAGCAGGCCCGAGCTGGCCTTGTAGTTGTGGAACTGGTCCCAGATGTAGCGCATCGGTGAATGGCAGTAGCACACGTGCACCGATCCCACCGGAGGCAGCACTCCCTTGGCCGGGCCCGCCTCGCTGGAGATGATCAGGTCGTAGCCGGTCAGGTCCAGAGACTCGATCGCCGCCGGCATCAGCGCCAGCAGCTTCGTATAGTAGTGCTTGATACCGGGAAATTTCTGCAGGAACGACGTGCGGATCTGCCGCCCCGGAAACAACCGGGTGGTGACCTTCGGGTCGTGGAGCAGCATGAAGAGGTCGGCGTGAGGATAGAGCTGAAGCAGCTCCTTCAGCACCTCGTCCCCTCCAGCACCGATCACCGTCCAATAGTGGACGATAGCGACTTTCATTGAGACCCGCCCCTTCCCGGACCGCCATACCCGTCGCGCGCGCGAGGCGCGGCGGAGCTCAAGTTCGAGTTCCGAGGAACCTTGTTTCGATGTCGCGCCAATTGTCCCGGTAGTCGGCGACCGCGTCCGCGAGCTCCGGCCTGCGGGGGGCGGCGACGGCGGTGCGGGCGGCGGCGGCGAAGGCCTCCGCATCCCGCGCGAAGGCGACGAAGTTGGGCCGGCCGTCGTCCACGTCCTTCGGCCCGATCACGGGCAGGCCCACGCAGCGGAACTGCGCCAGCTTGAGGCTGGAGGTCATCAGGTAGGCCATGTTCGGGGCGAGGCGGTAGGGAAGCAGTCCCGCGTCGGCGTGTTGGATGAAGGCGACCGTTTGCGCGAACGGCATCACGCCGTGCAAGCGCACGTTCGACGGGTAGGAGCCCGAGAAGGCGCCGATGAGGTGGTAGGTCAGTTCGGGCGTGCGGTCGGCCCAGGACAGTATTTCCGAGTCCGCCAGCATGTTGCCGACGCAGACGATGTTGCCCGGCGAGGCGTACGGATCGGGATGCGCGCCCGACGTGAAGGCGCGCTTGTCGATGCCTTTCGGAACCACCTGAACCGTTCCCGACCGCGTGTGGCGACCGGCGTAGGCGCCGAAGGAGACGACGCCGGCCAAGTCGCTCCAATACGACTCCAGCCTGGCCCTGAGGACCGGGTGGCCACGGATCGTGTTCATGTCGTCGGCCGCCAGCAGGATCGTTCTCCCCAGGAGGTCATGGGCGGACAGGGCCCGCAGGAACGCCACGCCGACACCGGACTCGACCACGATCAGGTCCGCCGTCCGCACGGCGTCGGCGACCTTGCGGGGCAGCGTCCCGCCGTAGGCGTTGAAGATGGGGGATGAGGCGAAATTGAGCCACGAACGACGAAGATCCACCGGAACCGTGAAAGCCCGCCCGACATATTCGGGCACCCCGTCCCGATCGGTCCAGACGCCGCTCGGCAAGCGCCACAGGTCGGGCGCCTTGAGCCTCGTGGCGGGGCCGACGCCCGCTACGAACAGCTTGACGTCGTGCCCCGCCTCCGTCGCAGCCGCCGCCATGAAGTGAACGGAGACACGCGCCTTCTCCGCGAAGCTGTGTCCTGTTATAAATGCTACAGAGGACAAGGTGACTACCCGCTTCCAGCCGTCGTGACGACAGATCATCCGCCGTGTTCTAAGTTAACCGAGAGCGGACCGCACGATCGTGTCAGGCGCATCGCCGCTCTATAGCCGCTTGATCGGGGACGTGACTAGCCGACGCGCTCCGCATTGTGCGACCTGATCGCTGCGCGGGCGAGAATGACGGCCGTGGTCGCCCTACGACGCGCCACCGCATGGACGCCCGCCTTGACGGACGTACGGGCCGACGCGGGACGAGGTCACCTCAAGCCGGCCCGCGCGAAGGAGCGACTCACCCCGGCCAGCACCACGGGCGCCTGTGGTGGCGCCGGTGGGACGGGGGACGCGGCTCGCCGCCGTCCGATCCCGCCAGCGCGTAGAAGCGCGACCACCTCACCCGGACGCTGTAGTCCACCGCTCCCGCGGCCGGGGTCGGGGGGCGGTAGAGCGACACGTCGAGCATCGGGTACATGGGATGGTCGGTGTCCGACCCGAGGGTGGGGAAGCGGCCGACCTCGCGGCGATCGACGTAGAGGATGAAGGCGTCCGGCGTCCACAGGGCGCCGTACTGGTGGTAGCGCCCGTCGAACACGACCGCGTCCCGCGCCAGTTGCTTTTGGCGGTGCTTGGTCGCGAAGCCCCGGCCCGGGTTCATCCTGGCCGGCCAGAGGTGCAGGGTGGAGACCTGGCGCTCGGGACCGATCGGCGACTGCAGGCAGGTCTCAAGCTGATCGAGCTCGAGATAGCCGTCGGCGCTCCAGTCGTGGGTGAACTGCTGCAGGAACCATACGCCCAGCCAGGGGCACACCCCTGGCGGCGGCGGCGGCGCGAGCAGGCTCACCTCGTAGTACCCGTACTTGAAGCTGAAGCCCCGCCCGTCGCGCGACAGGCCGTCGACCGCGCCGCCGGTGAATCCGGCGCCCGGGCCGCCCGCGAGGCGCAGGGTCAACTCGCCGTTCGAGCACCCGACGTTGCTGCGCCGGAAAGGCACTCCGCCGGGGATCTTGCTGAAGCCGCCGTTCTGCTCGGGGAACCAAGTGTGGTTCCCCTGCCCGGGCGTGTTGGGGTTCGCGCCGACGTCGCAGAGCGCCGAGTCCGGCGGGCCGACGCGCACCAGCGCGCGTTCGTCCAACGGCCGGCCGGCCTGGGCGGCGCTCCAGTCCGCCGCGTCCCACGCCCCCGCGCCCGGAGGCTGGGCCTGGGACTGGGTCGGGCCGCAGAGAAGCCAGACCAGCAGGCTGGCCAGGACCTTCAGGCGCGGTGCTTTCACGAACCGTCTCCTTGGGCGTCGGCGCGCGCCCGCCGCCCCGCCCTGCCGCCGGACGACGGCGACCATGTGGCCAACACCGCGTCGTAGACGGCTTCGAGCTCGCCCGTCTGGCGGGTCACGTCGAAGTCCGCCACCGCCCGGCGCCTCGCCTCCACGCTCAGCCGCTCGCGCAGCGGGGCGTCCTCCAGCACGCGGACCAGCGCCTCGGCCAAGGCGGCGACGTCGCGCTCCGGCGCCAGCAGGCCGTTCGCCCCGTCGTCCACCGCTTCGGGGATGCCGCTGTTGAGGGTGGCGACCACCGGAACGCCCACCGCGCCCGCCTCGAACAGTACGGTGGGCAGCCCTTCGGTGTCGCCGTTGGCCGCGGTGACGCTCGGCACGCATACGACGGTCGCGCGCTTCATCCAGCCCAGCGCCACGACGTGCGGCCGCTCCCCCCGGAAACACACCGCCCGCTGCAAGCCCAGCCGATCGCGCAGCTCCACCAGGGACGCCATCAGCGGGCCGCCGCCGACGATCACCAGGCGGGCGTGCGGGACCTGCCGCGCCACCTGCGCGAAGGCCTCGATCAGCACCGCCGTGCCCTTCTTCTCCACCAGCCGCGCCGTGTGGACGACGAGGCCCGGCAGGTGCGAGCGCCTCGGGACCAGGCGGGAGGTGTCCACCCCCACGCGATGGACGCGCAGGCGGTCGGCCGGGAAGCCCTTGTCCAGCGCCACGCGCCGGATGTGCTCCGACACGCAGATGAACAGGCTCACCCGCGCCTTCAGGAGGGGGCGCCGCAGGTGGGCCAGGAGGGCCGTCCAGTTGCGCGACCGCAGCGCCGACGGCCAGCTGGTGGTGATGTCGAAGCCGTGCAGGGTCACCACCAGGGGCGCCCGCGCGCGCCGCGCCAGCGCCAGCGCCGCGACCGCGTCCGTGGCGAAGTGGGCGTGAACGAGGTCGACGGGCGGGTGCGGGCCCAAGTCCCGTCCCGCCAGCATGGCGAGTAGGAAAGCGGGCGGCGAGCCGAACACGCGCACGTGCTCCAGGCCTGCGGGCGCGGGACCGCCCAGGGTGCGGCCCACGAACACGGGCCGGTAGCGGCGCAGCGCCCGCGCCTGGGCCAGGATGAAGGTCTCCGAACGGCGGAACAGCTCCAGCCGGAACACGGCCACGGAGCGCGGCTTCGGCGACTGGGCCGCGCCTTCCATCACGCTTTCCCCCGGGCGGGGAGGCGCGAACCGCCACGCAGGCGCTGGAGCGCGGGCATGAGGATCGCCACCGCCTCGTCCCACGAGAAGGTTCGCGCGCGCTCGGCCGCCCCGGCGCGCAGCCGGGCGCGCAGTTCGCCGTCCTGCTCGAAGGCGCGGATGGCCGCCGCCAGGGCGGGAGCGTCGCCCGGGGGGAACAGGAGGCCGTTGAGGCCGTCGTCGACCACCTCGGGCAGGCCGCCCACCGCCGACGCCAGCACGGGCACGCCGTTGGCGAGGCCGGCGGCGGCCACGCCGCTCTGGGTCGCGCCCGTGTAGGGCAGCAGCAGGGCGCCCGCCTCCGCGATCAGCTCGACGGCCTCCTCGCGTTGCAGGAAGCGGTCGAGGATCGTCACGTTCGGGTGCTTGCGGAGGCTGTCGCGCCAGTCGGCCAGGCTCGCCCCGCGTCCCGCCACGACCACGGCCGGCCGTACGCCGGACGCGGCGAGCAGGTCCAGCGCCTGGGCGAGCACGCCCAGCCCCTTGTAGGCCTGCAGCCGCCCGAAGAAGAGCAGGTGGCCCCGAGGAGGCGTGCTCTTCTCCGCCCGCAGGATGGGGCCGTGCTGGATGGCGATCACCGGTCGCGCGCCCACCGCGTAGGTCGCGCGGAGCTGGCCTTCGCAGAAGCGGCCGTGGACGATGAAGGCGCGGGCGAGGTCGCGCTCGCGCTTGATCCTGTGGGCCAGCTGCGCCCGGTGCTCGGCGTCCGCCCCGGCGTGGGGCGCGGGGTCGTGGGAGATCAGCACCAGCGGCGCCAGGCGGGCCAGGAGGGCGAGCAGGGGCGTGTAGGTGGCGTGGCCCATCTCGGGCGCGATCACCACGTCCGGTCGCTGAAGGCCCGACCAGAAGAGGGCTCCCGCGCTGTAGAGCGCCTCGCCCCGCCGTCCCTTACGGCCGAGCACCAGGGTGCGCACCCCTGGGGGAGGCCTCCAACCGGTCCCCATCTCGTCCAGCACGTTCTCGCGCAGGGCCGCCACGCCGGTCTGCGCGACGCGCGCGAAGGCCTCCGCGAGGCCGAAGCTGTACTCCGCGAAGTGCGGGGCGAGGATCAGGACGCGCAGGCGGCGACGGGAGGTCACGTCGCGACCTTCGGGCGGCGGCGCTGGGCGAGCCAGGCCAGGGCGCGCCGGCGCTGGTCCGCGTCGAACAGGACCAGGGCGTAGAAAGGCGCCAGGAGCAGCAGCCCCACCGACCCGCTCAGGATCAGCGTGAACAGGTTCTTGGGCAGGGTGTGCGCCACGACGGACTGCACGGAGGCGAAGATGGCGATGCAGCCGATCGGCGGTAGGAAGTCGCGCCAGCGGCCGGGCACGAAGCGCAAGCGCCGCGAGACCACGACCGTGCGCGTCATGTCGATGACCACGAAGCCGATCAGCACGGCGCCCGCGGCCCCCAGGCCCGCGAAGCGCGGTGTCAGCACCAGCGAGCTCGCGATGGAGGCGAACGTGCCGACCGACAGCACCCCCAGCTCCAGCCGATGCGCGCCCGTCATCGACAGCGAATAGCCCATGGGGGCGAACAGGCCGCTGATGTAATAAGAGGTCGCCAGCAGGGCGAACACTCCGGCGGAGAAGTGGAACGACGGCCCGAAGATCAGGTCGAGCCATCCGCCGTACACCACCACCGCGGCCGCGAACGGCGAGGTGAGCAGGGTGGCGTTGCGCAGGTAAGCGCTCAGCACGTCCTTCATCGCCTCGGGCTTGCCCGAATGGTGAAGGTAGGAGATCTTCGGCCCCAGCGTTTGGCTCAGCGCCTGGGAGAACACGGGGATGACCTGGGCGATGGTGGTCATGGCGGCGTAGGCCCCCACGCTGCGCGCGGGCGCGTAAGCGCCCAGGATCAACAGGTCGGACATCCGCAGCAGGCCGTACATCAGCAGCGTCATGGACAGCCAGCGGCTGTAGGAGAGCACGCCGCCGACCGCGCCGAAGTCGTCGCGCGTCAGGGGCGCCGGGCGCAGCCCATCGATGCGCAGCGCCCGCGCGTACAGGAACCACAGCGCGGCGGCCGCCGCCGCCGCCGCCGCCGCCGTCGCCGTCACGACGCCCAGCACCCCCGCGCCCGCCAGCAGCAGGACGGCGAGCAGGCAGATGCGGATCGTCGGCTGGACGAAGAAGTTGATCACCGCCTGGAAGATCGGCCGATGCAGGCTGCGCAGGGCCGCCGTGATCAGCGAGCTGTCCGTCAGGAACGGCAGGGACAGGAAGGATATGGACAGCACCGCCGCGAAGTGGGGCGTCCTGTAGACGCGCGCGCCCAGCACGGGGGCGATGAAGACGATCACCACCAGCACGACGGCGGAGCTCACGCCCGCGCACAGGACGCGCATCAGCTTGAGCTGGGTGAGGGTGCGCTCGCGCTCGTGCGCCTTCTCCCCGAAGTGACGCAGGATCGCCAGGTCCAGGCCCAGGGGCGACAGGATCAGGCACAGGGCGACGAAGTTGCGCGACAGGCCGGTCGACCCGTAGTTGGCCGAACCCAGCACATGGGCGACGATCAACCCCGACAGGAACACGATCGCCTGCTGGTAGACGGCGCCGCCCGCATAGGTGGCGACGTCCAGCGCGCCCCGCCGCCGGGTGACGGGAGCCGTCGGCGCGTTCACGCCTTCGCCCCGCGTGCGGACTGCGACCAGGCGCGCTCGACGACGTCGGCGATCTCGCGCCCCACGTCGCTCCAGGTGCGCTCGGTCGCGTGGGAGGGCGGCTCGGCGGCGGCGGGCGCCGCCAGCGCGCGGGTCAGCGCCTGCGCCAAGCTCGCGGCGTCCGCGGGATCGCCGTAGAAGCAGGCCGCCCCCGCCACCTCGCGGTGCGCCTCGATGTCGGAGGCGACCACTTGGCAGCCGCAGGCCAGGGCCTCCAGCACGGGCAGCCCGAAGCCCTCGGTCAGCGAGCAGAACATCAGGGCCCGCGCCCCCTGGTAGAGGCGGGCGAGCGCGTCGTCCGACACCGAACCGTGGAACACGCCGCGCTCCCCCAAGCCTTTCGCTTCGACCAGGGCTCGCAGCTCCGGCGAGACGGGCCCGACGAAATCGATCGGGGCGGCGTCGGCGACCAGGGCCAGCGCGTCCAGCATGCGCGGCAGGTTCTTGTGCCATCGAAGGCTGGTGAACAGGACCACGCCGCGCCGCTCGCCGCCGTTCTGCGGCCTGCGGAACACTTCGGACACCGCGCCCGGCACGACGGTCAGCCGCGGCTCGACCTCGGGCCAGCGCGCGACGATCTCGCGGCGGCTGGTCTCGGACACGGTGACGACGGCCGCGGCCTTGCGCGCGGCGCCCCGGTAGATCGTGTCGTAGAACACTGTGTTCAGCACCCGCCTGAGCCCCGGCGCGCGCCGGTCGACGTGGATCAGGTCGTGGATCAGGAACACCTGCCCGCACGTCATGAGGGGCGAGCCGTTGAAGCCCGGGCTCACGAACATGTCCGCCCTGTGACGCCGCGCCGCCCTGGCGGTCCGGACGAAATCCAGCACCCCCGTCGGGCGCGAGGCTCCGCGAAGCGGCGTCACCGTGCAACGCTCGGAAAGGGGTGTGCGGAGCGCCTGGGCGAAGCGGCCTATCCCGTGCGAACCCGCCCAGCGTTCGTCGTAGAGGACGTGGGGACGATCCGGCATCAGGCCTGAGGAGTTCGCGCGCGCGCGCGGGCGTAGGCCGTCATCTCGACTCCGTCGTGCACCAGGGCCGGTCCCCCCGGCGCCGCCCGGGCCGTCCTTAGACGAACGCACCCGCGATGGCGAGCACGAGCTTCGCCGGTCGCGCGTTCATCCCGCCTGGGGCCGCACCCCTCCGGGCGCGGCCGGCGCGGCGGTCAGGACCGGGGTTCGACCTCCGCCACCACCAGGCCCTTGGGCCCGTCGGCGAAGCGCACGTTCACACCGTCGCCCGGCTGGAGGTCGTCGATGCCGCCGCGGCGCAACGTCTCGATGTGGATGAAGATGTCGCCGGGGGCGGCGTCGCGCACCACGAAGCCGTAGCCCTTGGTGCGGTTGAACCACTTGACCCGGGCGGGCTCCGCCGGTCCCTCGGCCGCGGGCGGACGCCCGGGGCTGCGCCCCGACCCGTCGGGCGCGGCGCGGCGCGGGCGCTCGCGCGCTTCCCCGTCGACCTCGGCGCGACGCGGCCGGGCGGGCGAGGGGGAGGCGGTCGAGTCGTCGAAGGCGTGGATGGCGGCGACCTGCCAACCCTTGGCCCGGCGCACGGCCTCGCACACCACGGTGGCGCCCTCCTCCACCGACTCCCGCCCGCAATCGCGCAGCAGCGTCACGTGCAGCAGCACGTCCTTCGTACGGGTCAGTTCGGGATCGTCGGGCACGACGAAACCGTACCCCTTCCCCGGGTCGAACCATTTCACGCGACCGCTGATCCGGACGGCTTCCTCGTCCGGGCCGCCCAGCTCGTCCAACGCCGACATCACGCCCCTGCCGCCCGCCAACCCCCAGCAATTATGGGCTGACGGGAGTATCACATCTGAAACACGATCCTGACAAGCGCGACCCAACGGTCGCCCCGCGCTTTCTGTCAGAAGTGTGGCGGAGGCGGTGGCAGTCCCTAGGGGAGTCGAACCCCTCTCTTCAGAATGAAAATCTGATGTCCTAACCGATAGACGAAGGGACCGCATCGGCGTGGCGGGCGTATAACCCGCGCGATCCGCGGCGCCAAGCCTTCCCGGCGGCGAAGCTGTGGACGGGTCAGCCGACCCGGCGGGGGTCGGCCAGGTCCTCGATCTCGAGCTGGACGCCGCGCCGGCCCATCCAGTCGTCCGCGCGCAGCCGGCCCGCCACGTGCACCAGGCCGTCGCGCGCCAGCAGCCGGCGGCCGAGTTCACCCTCCGCCGCGCGCCAAGCCATCGCCTTGATCCGCCCGCCGTCCGTTCCCTCGAACTCGACGCGCACATGGCCGCCGCGCAGCTCCGCGGCGTGGGCGATGCGCAGGTCGGCGGCGGCGAACAAGGGCTCGGGGTTGCCCGCGCCGTAGGGCTGGAGCCGGGCGAAGGCGTCCAGAAGCGCCCGATCGGCCGCCGCGGGGGCGACCAAGGCGTCGAGCTCCAGCACGTCTTCGGCCTGCGCCACCTCGCGCTCGGCGCGCAGGCGTTCGACCAGGAACTCGCGGAGCCCGTCCACGCCGCCGGCCGCGACCGTCAGTCCCGCCGCCATGGCGTGACCGCCCCCCGCCAGCAGCAGGCCCTGCGCGTAGGCCGCCTGCACGGCGCGCCCGAGGTTCACCCCCGCCTGGGAGCGGCCCGAACCTTTACCGACGCCCGTGGCCGGGTCGAGCCCGATCACCACCGCCGGCCGACGCCAGCGCTCGCGCAGGCGGCCCGCGACGATGCCGACCACGCCCGGGTGCCAGCCCTCCCCCGCGACCACCAGCACCGGCGGGTCGCCGTCGCGGAGCACCTGCCGCTCCGCCTCGCGGTCGGCCTCGGCCAGCGCCTCCTGCTCCACCGCCTTGCGCTCGACGTTGAGCACGTCCAGCTCGGCGGCCAGCACGCGCGCCTCCTCCGGGTCGTCCGTGGAGAGCAGGCGAGCCCCCAGGTCGGCGCGGCCGACCCGCCCGCCCGCGTTGATCCGCGGCCCCAGCACGAAGCCCGCGTGGAAGGGCGTGGCCGGCCCGCTCGCTCCCGCCGCCTCCAGCAGGGCGCAAAGGCCCGGGTTGGCCCAGGCGGACATGACCTTGAGCCCCTGGGCGGCCAAGGCGCGGTTGAAGCCGGTGAGCGGGACCACGTCGCAGATCGCCCCCAACGCCGCGAGGTCCAGCCAGCGGCGCAGGTCGGGCGCGGGGCGGTCGGGGCCGAACAGGCCGCGGTTGCGCGCTTCGCGGTTGAGCGCGGCCAGCAGCACGTACACCACTCCCGCCGCCGCCAGCGCCCCCTGCCCCGAGCCGCAGCCCGGCCGGTTCGGGTTGACCAGCGCCGCGGCGGGCGGGGCCTCGCCCGGACGCATCAGGTGGTGGTCCACCACCACCACCGGCAGGCCGATGGCGGCGGCCTCCTCCAGCGCATGGTGGGCGGCCGCGCCGCAGTCCACGGTGACGACCAGCTCGGCGCCCTCCGCCTTGAGGCGGCGGAAGGCGGCGGGGCTCGGGCCGTACCCCTCGGTCAGGCGGTCCGGCACGTAGAGGTCGAGTTCGCGCCCCGCCGCGCGGAACCAGCGTACGAGCAGGGCGGCGCTGGTGGCCCCGTCGACGTCGTAGTCGGCGAACACCACCGTGCGCCGGCCGTCGGCCGCGGCGTCCACCAGCAGGCCGGCGGCCCGATCCATATCGAGGAAGCACGACGGGTCGGGGAACAGCGCCTTCAGCGTGGGGTCGAGATAGTCGGGCGCCCCCGCCTCCTCCACGCCGCGCGCGGCCAGCGCTCGCGCCACGGGCTCCAGGAGGCCGTGGCGCAGTTGGTGGGCGCGCACCAGGGCGGGGTCCGGCGCGCGCAGCCGCCAAGCGCGGCCGGTGAGCGACCGGGAGACGCCGAGGAAGTGCGAAGGTCCCGAACCGTCGGCCATGGGCCCGGTCTAGCGGACGCGCCGAGTCGCGTCGCCCCGCCTCTTCTGAGTCGCTTGGCCGCGGTCGCCCGTCGGCGTCAGGCTTTGCGCTTCATGCGCACTTCGCGCACCGTCTGGGTCGCGGAGTTCATCACCAGCGTGTGGGTGTGCACGAAGCCGTCGCGGTAGCACACGCCGTCCAGCAGGGCGCCCTTGGTGACGCCGGTGGCGCAGAACACCGCGTCGCCCGTCACCAGCTCGTGCAGGTCGTACTTGCGGTTGAAGTCGGCCTCGGCGACGCCCAGACGCCGGGCGCGGGCGCGCTCGTCGTCGTTCCTGAACACGAGCCGGCCCTGGAACCGGCCGCCCACGCACTTGAGGGCGGCGCAGGCCAGCACGCCCTCGGGCGCGCCGCCCTGGCCGATGTAGATGTCCACCCCCGTTTCCGGGTCGGCGGTGTGGATCACGCCGGCCACGTCGCCGTCGGTGATCAGGTGCACGCGGGCCCCCACCGAGCGCAGGCTCTCGATGATGGGCGCGTGGCGCGGCCGGTCGAGCACGCAGGCGGTGATCTCCGAAGGCGCGCAGCCCTTGGCGGCGGCGAGGGCGCGCACGTTGTCCGCGGGGCTTCGGTCCAGGTCGATCACGCCATCCGGGTAGCCCGGGCCCACCGCGATCTTGTCCATGTACGTGTCGGGGGCGTGCAGCATGCCGCCACGCGGGGCGAAGGCCACCACCGCCAGGGCGTTGGCCATGGCCTTCGCGGTGAGGGTCGTGCCTTCCAGCGGGTCCAGCGCGATGTCCAGCGCCTGGCCCTGGCCGGTGCCCACCTCCTCGCCGATGTAGAGCATCGGCGCTTCGTCGCGCTCGCCCTCGCCGATGACGATGCGGCCGGCCATGGCCATCTCGTTCAACGCGGTGCGCATGGCGTCCACCGCCGCCTGGTCCGCCGCCTTCTCGTCGCCGTGGCCGACCAGCCGGTAGGAGGCGATGGCCGCCGCTTCCGTGACGCGCGCGGCCTCCAGGGCCAGGTTGCGGTCGAGCCGGGCGCCCGTGTCGGTGGCGGTCATGGTGGTCTCCCCTGGCGCGGACCGGACGGCCGCGCTCGTGTTGATCGGCTGTCTAGCGTGGAAAACTCAGATGCGCGCGATGCGGATGACGCGGGGCGGCTCGGCCACCGCCTCCAGCGCGCCGATGGCGGTGGCGGCGCGGGCCGTGGCCGACTCGGGCGCGGGCTGGGTGGTCAGCACGATGGGCACGAGCCCCTCGGGCTGGACGGGGCGCTGGAGGAGGCTGTCGATGGACACCTGCGCCTCCGCCAACGCCTCGGTGACGGCCGCCAGCACTCCGGGCCGGTCGCGCACCATCAGCCGCAGGTAGGCGGCTTCACGGCGGTTGGAGCGATCGGCGGCCCCCAGCGGCGCCAGCCGGGCGGCGGGGCGCTGGAACACGGGACGCCGCCCGCCCGCCATGACGTCGGCGATGTCGGCGGCCACGGCGGCGGCGGTGGGGCCCGCCCCCGCCCCCGCCCCCTGCAGGAACAGTCGGCCGGTGCGCTCGCCCTCCACGAACAGGGCGTTCAGGGCGCCGCCCGCCTGGGCAAGCGGATGGGCCAAGGGCACCAGCGCCGGACCGACGCGCACGGTCGCCCCCTCCCCCGCCGCGTCCCGGCGCGCCTCGGCCACCAGCTTGATCCGGTAGCCCAGAGCCCCGGCCAGGCGGATGTCCAGGAGCTGAACCGCCTCGATCCCGGCCACCTCCACGGCGGACAGGTCGGGCGTGGCGTCGAAGGCCAGCGCCGCCAGGATGGCGACCTTGTGGGCGGCGTCGAAGCCGCCGACGTCCGTGGTCGGGTCCGCTTCGGCGAAGCCGCGCGCCTGGGCCTCGGCCAGCACCTCGTCGAAGTCGCGGCCGGACGCCTCCATCTCGGTCAGGATGAAGTTGCAGGTGCCGTTGAGTATGCCCGCCAG
This sequence comes from uncultured Caulobacteraceae bacterium, assembly GCA_964235945.1. Taxonomy (GTDB): domain Bacteria; phylum Pseudomonadota; class Alphaproteobacteria; order Caulobacterales; family Caulobacteraceae; genus JASLDZ01. The sequence continues at coordinate 3,663 of CAXSDV010000029.1, read as the reverse complement.
GCTCAGGGTGCGGCAGCCCACCACCGCCTCGCGCACGAGCTTGACGGCGGGGGCCCCGCCCATCACCGCCGCCTCGAACAGCAGGGCCGCGCAGTTGTCCTCCGCCAGACGCGCCAGCCGCGCGCCGTGCACGGCCACCAGCGCCTTGTTGGCGGTGACCACCGGCTTGCCGAGCGCGAGCGCGGCCTCCACCCCCGCCCGGGCGGGCCCCTCGGCCCCGCCGATCAGTTCCACGAACACGTCCACGTCCGGCGAGCGCGCGAGCGCGACGGGGTCGTCGAACCAGGGCGCGACCTCGCGCGCGGGCGTGCGGCTGCGGGCGCACACGCCCACGACCTGCGCCCGGTCGCCGCACGGCGCGAAGTCCGGCCGCTCGGCCAGGAGCCGCAGCAGTTCGCCGCCCACCACGCCCAGGCCGGCGACGCCCAGGCGCCAGGTGCGGGGCTCCACGCGGTGGCCCGGTCTACTCGGCGGCCAGGGCGGCGGCGCGGCCCTGGATGGCCGGAGTGTCGGCGAGGAAGCGTTTCACCGCGCGGGCGGCCTGGCGGATGCGGTGCTCGTTCTCCACCAAACCGATGCGCACGAAGCCTTCACCGTACTCGCCGAAACCCGCGCCGGGGGCGACGGCCACCCCCGCCTCCTCCATGAGCGCCTTGGCGAAGGCGAGGCTCCCCGCCTCCCGCCAGGCTTCGGGCAGGGGCGCCCAGGCGAACATGGAGGCCGGCGGCGAAGGCACCGCCCATCCTGCGCGGCCGAAGCTCTCGACCAGCACGTCGCGGCGGCGGCGATAGGTGGCGCGGATCTCGTCCACACAGTCCTGCGGGCCGTTGAGCGCGGCGGCCGCGGCCACCTGAATGGGGGTGTAGGCCCCGTAGTCGAGATAGCTCTTCACCCGCGCCAGCGCGGCGCAGATGCGCGCGGAGCCCACCACCATGCCCATGCGCCAGCCCGCCATGGCGTAGGTCTTGGACAGGCTGTTGACCTCCACCGCGATCTCCTTGGCCCCGGGAACCTGCAGGATGGAGGGCGGCGGGTTGTCGTCGAAGTAGATCTCCGAATAGGCCACGTCCGACAGCACCAGGAGGTCGTGGCGGCGCGCGAGGCGCACCGCCTCCTCGTAGAAGGCCAGGTCCACCCACTGGGCGGTGGGGTTGGAGGGATAGCTCAGGATCAGCACGGTGGGGGGCGGGGCCGAGTGCTTCACCGCCCTGTCGATCCCGGCCAGGTACTGCTCGGGGCTGAGCGCGGGCACGTGGCGGATCACGCCGCCGGCCATGATGAAGCCGTAGGCGTGGATCGGGTAGGCGGGGTTGGGGCAGATCACCGTGTCGCCCGGGGCGGTCAGCGCCTGGGCGAGGTTGGCGAACCCTTCCTTGGAGCCCAGCGTCGCCACCACCTCCGTGTCCGGATCGAGCTCCACGCCGAAGCGGCGGGCGTAGTAGCCCGCCATGGCGCGGCGCAGGCCGATCAGCCCCTTGCTGGCCGAGTAGCGGCCGGACTTGGGGTCGCGCGCGGTCTCCACCAGCTTCTCGACGATGTGCGCCGGGGTGGGCATGTCCGGGTTGCCCATGCCGAAGTCGATGATGTCGGCCCCGCCCGCGCGCAGCCGCGCCTTGAGGCGGTTGACCTCCTCGAACACGTAGGGCGGCAGGCGCCGGATCTTGTGGAACTCGGGGGTCACGGCCTGGCTCAGCTGGGCGGAGGGGGCGGCGGCTTGGCGACGGCGCGCACGCGGGCGGCGAAGGCCTCCGCGGCGGAGCTCTGGTCGACGGCGGGGGCGTCCCCGCCCCGGGCGGCGAGCCGGCGCCCCTGGTCGGCGAAGGCGTCCGTGTCGTCCACGTGCGGCGGATGGTCGACGACCCAGCCCTCCACCCGCCGGCGCTGCACGGCCTGGGCGGCCACCCTGGCCTTGAACACGGGCGCGGGCGGCGTGTCCTGGGGCGCGGGCGGCACCTCCGTGAAGCGCGGGGTGCGCAGGGACGCGCGCGAGGCGGCCAGGGCGGCGGGGGCCACGGGGCTCTCCACGTTGACCCCCTCGGGCCCCAGCGCGCGGCGCACGTCGACGCAGGCGGACGCCGCCAGCGCGGGGACCAGCGCCGCGACGCCGACGCGCACGGCGACGCGCCACCTTTCCCGCTTGCCCGACGTTCCGGTCATGGCCGCTGTTATGCGATGATCGCCGGCCGGAGGAAAGCGCGCGCCACGCGTCGCTCGAAGAAGGACGCCCATGGCCGACCACCGCGCGCCCGGCTTCGCCGAACCCCGCGACCCGCCGCTGACGGGCCCCGCCTCTCCGGCGGACGGGGCGGCGCAGGCCGCCCCCGCCGACCAGGCTCCCGCTTGGCCGCCCCGGGATGCGGCCGCCCTGGAGGCGCTCGCCGCCAACCTGGCGCGCGCCGCGGCCACCGCCCAGGGAGCCCTGGCCGGGGCGGGGATCGGCGCGGGCGCCGGGACCGGGGGCGAGGCCCCCTCCCCCGACCCGCTCCACGCCCAGGCGGCGCTGCGCCAGGTGGCCGAAAGCCTGGCCGCGCGGCCGGACGCTCTGCTGCGCGCCCAGGCCGACCTGCAGGAGCGCTTCCTCGCCCTGTGGACCGCCACCGCCAAGCGCATGGCGGGCGAGCCGTCCACGCCCGTCGTCGAACCCGCGCGCACCGACAAGCGCTTCAAGGATCCCGACTGGAACGCCCATCCCGTGTTCGACGTGATGAAGCAGTCCTACCTGATCGCGTCCGAGTGGATGAACGCGCTGGTGGCCTCCGCCGAGGGGGTCGAGCCCATGGCCAAGCGCCGCGCCGAGTTCGCCACGCGCATGCTGACGGACGCGCTCTCGCCGTCCAACTATCTCCTGACCAACCCCGCCGCCCTGCGCGAGGCCGCCGCCACCGGGGGCGAGAGCCTGCTGCGCGGCGCCCGGGCCTTCGCCGCCGATCTGGCGCGCGGCGGCGGCAAGCTGTCGGTGGCGCAGACGGATGCGGCGCGCTTCGAGGTGGGCGTGGACGTGGCGACCGCCCCCGGCAAGGTCGTGTTCCAGAACGCGCTGTTCCAGCTCATCCAGTTCTCGCCGACCACGGACGAGGTGTACGCCACCCCTCTGCTGATCCTGCCGCCGTGGATCAACAAGTATTACATCCTCGACCTGCAGCCTAAGAACTCGATGATCCGCTGGCTCACCGGCCAGGGCTTCACGGTGTTCCTCGCCTCATGGGTCAACCCGGGCGTGGAGCTCGCCGCCCACACCCTGCACGACTACATGACGGAGGGCGCCTACACCGCCATCGCCCAGGTGATGCGCCAGTCGGGCAGCCCGCACGTCAACACGGTGGGGTACTGCATCGGCGGCACGCTGCTGGCCTGCACCCTGGCGCACATGGCGGCGCGGGGCGGGCCGGCGGCCGGGGCGGTGACGGCCGCGACCTTCTTCGCCGCCCAGCAGGACTTCGCCGAGGCGGGCGACCTGCTCATGTTCACCAGCGAGGAGTGGCTGGCCGAGCTGGAGCAGCGCATGACCGCCGCGGGCGGGGTTCTGCCGGGCCAGGCCATGGCCGACACCTTCAACCTGCTTCGCGCCAACGACCTGATCTGGTCGTTCTTCGTGAACAACTATCTCATGGGCAAGGAGCCCGCAGCCTTCGACCTGCTGTTCTGGAACTCCGACCAGACGCG
>CAXSDV010000028.1:2917-33587 GCA_964235945.1 uncultured Caulobacteraceae bacterium | reverse complement strand
GAGCGTCGATCCACGTCGAAACGGTACACTCGTCCAACACTCCGGGCGCGGCCCGGCGCTCCGCCGCTCTCCCCCACGCTTCCCCGCGCCCGGCGCGGGGGAGGGCGACCGCGTGGGCGAACCATCCGGCGCCCCCGGCGGTTGTCCCCGCATCCCCAACAGCCGGAGAGACGACGCCATGGCCTTCATCAAGACGCAGGACGGGACCGAGCTGTTCGTCAACGACTGGGGCTCCGGCCGCCCGGTGGTGCTGATCCACGGCTGGCCGCTGGACGCGGACATGTGGGCCGACCAGGCGGTGTTCCTGGCCGAGCACGGCCTGCGCGTGGTGGCCTACGACCGGCGCGGCTTCGGCCGTTCGAGCCAGCCGTGGAGCGGGTACGACTACGACACCCTGGCCTCCGACCTCGCCGCGGTGATGGACGGGCTGGACCTGCGCGACGCGGTGCTGGTGGGCTTCTCCATGGGCGGGGGCGAGGTCGCGCGCTACCTGTCGCGCCACGGACCCGAGCGCGTGGGCAAGGCGGCGCTGGTCTCGTCGGTGACGCCCTACCTGCTCAAGACGCCCGACAATCCGTCGGGGGTGGAGCAGTCGACCTTCGACGAGATCCTGGAGGGGCTGCACAAGGACCGGCCGCACTTCCTGGCGGGCTTCGGGGCCAAGTTCTTCGGCAACTCGCTGCTGGAGAAGAAGGTCTCGGCCGAGATGCTGCAGGCCTCGCTGCAGATGGCGATGATGGGCTCGCTGCGCGCCACGCTGGAGTGCGCCAAGGCCTTCGCGATGACCGACTTCCGCCCGGACATGGCGGCCTTCACCGTGCCCACGCTGATCATCCACGGCACGGCGGACCACACGGTGCCCATCGACAGCTCGGGCCGGGTGACGGCGGGCATGATCCCGCAGGCCCAGTTCATCGAGTACGAGGGCGAGCCCCACGGCCTGCAGGCCACCGCCAAGAACCGGCTGAACCGCGACCTGCTGCAGTTCGCCATGGGCTGATCCGCGAAACGCTCCCCTCCGGGCGGGGGGAGCGCCGCGCGGGGTTCACCAGCCCTGGCCGTAGCCCCGGTCGTAGCCGTAGCCCCGGTCGTACCCGCGGTCGCCGTAGCCGCCGCGATAGTCGTAGCTCGTGCGGTAGCCGCGGTAGCCCCGGTCGTCGCTCCAGCCGCGGCCGTAGCCGCCCCTGTAGCCCGTGTCATGGTAGCCCGCCTCGCGGTAGCCGGTGTCGCGGTAGCCGTAGCCTCCGTCGCGGTAGCCATAGCCGCCCTCACGGCCGCCGTAGCCGCCGCGGTACCCGTGGTGGTCGCGGGTGGTCGCCGCCCCCAGGAGGGCGCCGGCCCCCGCGCCGACCAGGGCGCCCGTGGCGTCGCCGCCGATCAGCCCGCCCGCGAGCGCGCCCACCGCGCCGCCGATCAGCGCGTGCTCCGTGCGGCGGTCGGCGGCGTGGGCCCCGGCGGCCGGCAGGACGAGCGTCGCGCCCAGGGCGACGACGGCGGCGGTCTTGGCGAAGCGGCTGGTCATCTCGGTATCCCCCGTCGCGGGCGGCGCTGGCCGTCGTCCGGCGACCCGTGCGTTATGGGCCGCCCCGCTTGAACCGCCGTTGAACGGCGTCCACCACCGATCGTCAGGTTCGCGCGGTCGCGGGAGGCTGTTCCCGCCCGCGCCGGTCCACGCATAATGGCGCGGTCATCCCCGCCGGAGTCGCTCCCGCCTTGCCCCAGCCCGCGCCTCCCGAAAACACCCCGGCCGCACGCCAGCGTCGTGCTTGGCGGCTGTGGCTGACCGTGGGCGAGCTGGTGGGCTTGGGCGCGCTGGCCGTGGCCGTGCTGGGCTATGTGGACGCGCACAAGGAGCGCGCGGGCGAGCGCGCGGAGCGGGCGGCCGCCGTGCGCCACGCGGCGCAGGTGGACTCCCTCGTGCTGCGCGGCGAAGCGGACGCGGACGGCGCGCGCGTGCGGCTGTCGCCCCTGAACCCCGCCCAGGTCGTGCAAAGCCAGCGCTACGTGTTCCCGCGCGCGGTGCTGGACCACGCCATGGAGGTGGACGCCGCCCAGCCGCAGGTGGACCGCGCCTGGTTGCCGGCCGCCTCGGTGCGGTCGCTGGCGCAAGCGGCGCAGACCGAGGGCGGGGAGGGGCGGCTGATCGTGGGCGTACTCACCCGCTACGTGGAGGACGGAGGGGAGCGGACCGACCGCTCGCTCTACGCCCTGGGCTACCGTACGGAGCGCGCGGGCCTGTTCGGCGGCGAGCGGATCGTGCTGCAGGGCGTGTCGCTGGTGCGGCGCGGCGTGGCGGGGGACCTGCGAACCGCGGTGGAGGCGGCGGCGGCGCGGGGCTGACGCCGCCGAACGCCGCGCCCTCAGTCGCCCAGGGCGGCCACGCCGAGATCCGCCTCGCCGCGGTGGAGCGGGTCGGGGAAAGGGTGGCCCTCGGGGGTGAAGGTCAGCGACACCGAGTTGATGCAGTAGCGCAGGCCGGTGGGGGCCGGCCCGTCCGGGAAGACGTGGCCCTGGTGGCCGCCGCAGCGCGCGCACACCGTCTCCACCCGGACCATGCCGTAGGAGCGGTCCTCCACCACCTTGACGTGGTCCGGGTCGTAGGGGGTGGTGAAGGAGGGCCAGCCCGTGCCGCTCTCGAACTTGGTGCCGGAGCGGAACAAGGGCAGGCCGCACAGCCGGCAGTCGTAGGCCCCCTCGACCTTGTTGTTGAGCAGGCCCCCGCAGAAGGGCGCCTCCGTGCCGTGGTGCAGCAGCACCTGCGCCTCCTCCGGCGACAGGTCGGCCTCCAGGCGGCGGCGCTCCCCGGCGGAGGGCGGGGTGAGGTCGAAGCCCGACGCCGAGCGCACGGGGCTGGACGGGGCGGGGGCGAGGTCGGCGGAGTCGGCCATGGCGGCCTCCTGAACGGAACGGGTCGCCTTCACAACCAAGGCTGGCGCAGGCCCGTTCCGCCGGCTCAGGCGGCCAGGCGCCGGCGCACCGCCTCCGCCACGCGGTCCTGCTGGGCCTCGTCCAGGTCCGGGTGCATGGGCAGGCTGACCACCACCCCCGCCTTGGCCTCGGTGACGGGCAGGCCGCCGGCGCCCAGGGGGAAGCGCGCGTAGGCGCTCTGGCGGTGGATGGGGCGCGGGTAATAGGCGGCGGTGGGCACCCCGTCCTCGCGCAGGCCGGCCATCAGCGCGTCGCGCGCCGCGGCGCCGCCCGGGACCTCCACCGTGTACTGCGCCCAGGTGGACACGCCGCCCTCGATCACCGTCGGCGTGCGAACGATCCCCTGCAGCAGCCGGGCGTAGCGTTGGGCGGCCCGGCCCCGGGCGACGATCTCGTCCGGGAAGGCGTCCAGCTTCTCCAGGAGGATGGCCGCCTGGATCGTGTCCAGCCGGCTGTTCATGCCGATGCGGACATTGTCGTACTTATCCTCTCCCGCGCCGTGGTTGCGCAGGGAGACGAGGGTCGCGTGCAGGTCGGGATCGTCCGTCAGCACCGCGCCGCCGTCGCCGTAGGCGCCCAGCGGCTTGGCCGGGAAGAAGCTGGTGGTGGCCGCGTCCGCCCAGCGCAGCGGGTGCTCGCCGTGCAGGGTGCAGCCGAAGCCCTGGGCCGAATCGGCGATCAGCTTGAGCCCGTGGCGGCGCGCGACTTGCGCGATCGCCGGATAGTCCGCCGGCTGGCCGAACAGGTCCACGGCGATCACCACCCGGGGGGTGAGCCGCCCCTCCGCCTTCACCGCCTCCACCGCGCGGTCCAGCGCGGCGGCGTCCAGGTTGTAGGTCTCGGGCGAGACGTCCACGAACACGGGCGTGGCGCCCATCCAGGGGATCACCTCGGCGGTGGCGGCGAAGGAGAAGGACGGGCAGAACACCGCGTCGCCGGGCTTGAGCCCCCACGCCATCAGCGGCAGCACCAGCGCGTCCGTGCCGTTGGCGCAGGACAGCACGTGGGCGGCGCGGCCGAAGGCGGCCAGGCGCCGCTCCAGTTCTCCCACCTCCGGCCCCATGATGAACTGGCCGTGGTCCAGCACGCGGGAGACGGCGCGGTCGATGCGCTCGCCCAGGCGGGCGCGCTGGGCCTTGAGGTCGATGAAGGCGAGGGGGGGCGTCATGGGCGCGCTCCCTAGCAGGCCGGCCGCCGTCCGGGCGAGACACGTGCTGTTTCGGCCTGTTTCGCGGCTTGGCGGCTTGCCAAGCCGCCGCGACGCGCGGTTAACCTGCCGTTTCGATTTAACGCAGCCCGTCGGGCGCGCCGGAGCACCGCCTGCATGTCGATCCCGTTCCTCGTCGCGGCCCTGTCCGCCACGACGGCCCTCGCGCCCGTGTCCGCCGAGCGCGTGCACGCCTACCAGGCGGTGGCGCTGTCGCCCGCCGGCGACCGGACGGCGGCGGTGGAGGAGGGGGTTCGCGCCCCCTCGCCGACCGCGGGGGCCAACCCCAGCCAATCCAATCGCGGCAAGGCGGCCGACACGGAGGCCGCCGGCCGCGACCGCCCCCACGGCGCGGTGGTGGTGCGCTCCGCCCGCGACGGCCGGGTGCTGGCCAGCTACGACCCGTGCGCGGCCTGCGGCTACGGCGGCCTGGCCTGGTCGCCGGACGGGCGCGCCCTGGCTTTCGTGGCTTCGGACGTGAAGGCGCACAACGCCGTGCTCGAGGTGGCCGCGGCCGGCGGGGCGGTGCGGGCGGCGACCACCGTGGACGGCACGGCCTCCACCCCGCGCTGGTCGCCGGACGGGGCCAGCCTGGCCCTGCTGGCCACCCCCGGCGCGCGCAAGGCGGCGGGCGCCGTGCAGGCGGGCGTGCCTCTGGTGGGCGAGATAGGCGTGAAGAGCGACGAACAGCGCCTGGGCGTGGTCGCGGCGTCGGGCGGCGCGCTGCGCTTCGTCTCTCCGGCGGACACCTACGTCTACGAGTACGGCTGGACACCGGACGGGCGCGGCTTCGTGGCCACCTCCGCCAAGGGCGACGGCGACAACAACTGGTGGATCGCCAAGCTCGTCGCGTACGATGCGGCGGGCGGGGCCGAGCGGGTGATCGCCGCCCCCAAGCTGCAGATGAATTTCCCCCGCGCCTCGGCGGACGGGCGCTCCGTTTACTTCATCGGCGGGCTGATGAGCGACTTCGGCTCGGTGGGCGGGGACCTCTACCGGGTGGACCTGGCGGGCGGCGAGCCCCGGGACCTGACGCCAGGCTACAAGGGCACGATCACCTCGCTGGCGACGACGCCGACGGGGGTGGCGGCGACCGCCCTGGTGGGGGACCGGGCGACGCTCCTGGCCTTCGACGGGCGCGGCGGCGCGCCGCGCGTGGGCTGGTCGGCCCCCGTCTCCATCGCCGCGGCCGACGGGCGGGCCGCCTTCAGCGCGGACGGAACGAGCGTGGCGTTCTCCGCCCAGGACTACGAGCACGCGCCCCGCCTGATGGCGGGCCCCTTCGCCGCCCCGGTGGCGATCACCCACGACAACGACGCGCTGCCCGCCCACGTGGCGGCGCGCAGCCTTTCCTGGCGCAGCGACGGCTACGACGTGCAGGGCTGGCTCCTGGCCCCGCTGGACGCCGCGGGCGGAGGCAAACACCCGATGATCGTGCAGGTGCACGGCGGGCCCTCCGCCGCGGCCGGGCCGGGCTACGTCTCCAAGGGCGAGATCCGCGAGCTGCTGGACCAGGGCTATTACGTGCTGGAGCCCAACCCGCGCGGCTCCTACGGCCAGGGCGAGGCGTTCACCCGCGCCAACGTCAAGGATTTCGGCGGCGGCGACCTGCGCGACATCGAGCGCGGGATCGACGCCGCCGCCGCCGCCGCGCCCGTGGACACGGCGCGGGTGGGGATCACCGGCGTCAGCTACGGCGGCTTCATGACCATGTACGCGGTCACCCACAGCACCCGCTTCAAGGCGGGGGTGGCCGGGGCGGGCATCGCCGACTGGTACAGCTATTACGGGCAGAACGGCATCCACCAGTGGATGCTGCCCTTCTTCGGCGCGTCCGCCTACGACGCGCGCGACCTGTACCTGAAGCTCTCGCCCATCGACACCATCAAGCAGGCCAAGACGCCCACCTTCATCTGGGTGGGCGAGCGCGACATCGAGTGCCCGCCGGCCCAGTCCATCGAGATGTTCAACGCCCTGAAGGAGGTGGGCGTGCCCACCAGCCTCGTCATCTACGCCGGCGAGGGCCACGGCGTGCGCCAGCCCGACGACGTGAAGGACGTGACGGCGCGCACCTCCGCCTGGTTCGCCAAGTACCTCGCCCGATGAACGCGCCCCGCTCCCGCTCCCGCCGCCGCGACGCCCGCGCGACTCCTTCGCTCGCCCTCCTGCTGTTGTTCGCCGGGAGCGGCCTTGGCGGCGTCGCCTGCGCGGCCCCGGCCGGCGGCGCCCACCTGTTCGCCCGCGTGCGGCTGGACGGCGCGGTCCAGGTCGGCGGCGGCGCTCCGCTGTCCGGCCGGCTGCTCGTCTTCGCCAAACCCGCGGCGGACGCCCGCAAGGGCCGGCGCGGAGGATCGCCGGTCACCGGACCCGTCACGGAGGTCGAGCCCGACCTCTACTCCGGCGAGCCCGTGCTCATCGCCGCCCGCGAGGTGACGGGGCTGCGGCCCGGGGCGGAGGTGGACGTCGACCTGGACGAGACCGCCTTCCCCGCCGCGGGCTGGTCGGCGGCGGCGCCCGGCGACTACGTGGTGCAGGCGGTGCTCGACCGGGACCACAGCTACAACTTCAACGGCCGCGGCGCGGGCGACGTTACGAGCGCGGTCGCTCCGCTGCACCTGCCGGCCGCCGCCGGGCCGAGCCTGACGCTGGGCGAGGTGGTCCCCGTGCGCGACCCCTGGAAGGCCCCGCCCGGCGCGCCGGCGGATCGCCAGGCGAGGCTGGACGCCGCCCGCGCCGACGCGCGCCGGGTGGACGTGGACAGCCCCGCGCTCACGCGCTTCTTCGGCGCGCCCACCGGCCTGCACGCCTGGGTGCTCACCCCGCCGGGCTACGCCCAGCACGCGGGCGAGCGCTATCCGACGGTTTACTACACCGCCGGCTACGGCGGCACGCTGGACTCCATGACCGGCCCGCTGTCCTACGTCCACGCGGCTATGGCCGCCGGCCGCATGCCGCCCATGATCTGGGTGTTCGTGGACGAGTCAGGCCCCACCGGCACCAACGAGTTCGCCGACGGCGTGAACAACGGCCCCTGGGGCCAGGCGCTGACCACCGAGTTCATCCCCGAACTCGAGCGCCGCTACCGCATGGACGCGCGCGCCTCGGGCCGCTTCCTCCAAGGCCACTCCTCCGGCGGCTGGGCCACCATGTGGCTGCAGACGCGCTACCCTGAGGTGTTCGGGGGCACTTGGTCCACCTCGCCCGACCCGGTCGACTTCCACGACTTCTCCGGCACCGACATCTACGCGCCCGGAGCCAACGTCTACTATTTCCCCGACGGCAAGCCGCGCCCCATAGCGCGCGACCACGCCCGGGTGCTGATCTCCGCCCGGGACGAGACCCTCGCGGAGGACGTGCTGGGCGATTATGGCGGGCAGATGCGCTCGTTCGACTGGGTGTTCTCGCCCCGCGGGCGCGACGGCCGGCCCCTGCCCCTGTACGACCACGCCACGGGCGCGGTGGACCCGCAGGTGGCCGCCTACTGGCGCGACCATTACGACATCGCCCACCACGTGCAGACCGACTGGCCGCGGCTCAAGCCGGACCTGGACGGGCGCGTCCACCTGATCGTGGGCACGGCCGACACCTTCTACCTGGACGGCGCCGCCCACCGGCTGAAGGCGGTGATGGACTCCCTGGGCGCGCGCAGCGACATCCGCTTCCTGCCCGATCGCACCCACTTCGACCTTTACGCGAAGGGCGACGACCGGCAGGCGCTGCTGAACGACATCGCCTGGGAGATGTACGCGACGGCCCGCCCCGGCTCGCACCGGCCGGCGGGGTCCTGAAGGCGGGGAGGGAGGGCGCGGCAACCCTCCCTTCAGCTTTCCCCCGCATGATGCGGGTCGGCCGCGGTCAAGCCGGGGTGGGCGGGGAGAGCGATGGACGAGATGGCGGCGGAGCTCGGCTCCAAGCTCGAAGCCCTGACGCGCCTGCCCTCCGAACCGTCGAGCGAGCGACGGCGCGAGCTGCTGCGCGAGGTCACGGACGTGTTCTTCGCGCCCGTCCCGCCACCGCCGCGCGTGGCCGAACTGTTCGACGCCGCACTGGAGCGGATGATGGACGCGCTGGGCGCGGAGCTGCGCGTGGAACTCGCGCAGCGCCTCCTGCCCGCGCGCCGCGCGCCGCGCCGGCTGCTGACGCGCTTGGCCGCGGACGCCGAACCCGACGTGGCGACGCCCGTGCTGGAAGGCTGCGCCACCTTGACGGAGGCCGACCTCGCCCTGGTGGTGGCCACCGCCGAGCAGCGCCGCCTGCGCGCGGTCTCCCGGCGCGGCGACCTCACCGAAACGCTCTCGGACCGCATCGTCGCGCGGGGCGACGACGACACCCTGGGCGTGCTCGTGGCCAACGCCTCCGCCCCGCTCTCGCGCGCCGCGTCCGAGGCGGTGGTGGACCGCGCCCTGGTCAACCCCGCCCTGCACGAGGCGGTGGTGGCCCGCGACGGCTTGGCGGTGGACCTGCTCAACGAGATGTACCTGGTGGTGGAGACGCGCCTGCGCGAGCGCATCGTGGCGCGCAACGCCGCCCTGGACCCGGTCGTGCTGGACGAGGCGCTCAGGGCCAGCCGCCGGCGCGTGGCCGTGCGCGAAGGCCTGCTTCCGCCGGACTACGAGGAGGCGATGGCCTCCGTCCGCCGGTTGGCCGAGCGCGGGGCGATCGCGCCCCAGTCGCTGGTGGCCTTCCTGCGCGCGGGCGAGCACACGCGCTTCACCGCCGCCCTGGCCCACGCGTGCGAGCTCGACTACGCCACGGTGCGCCGGGTGCTCGACCGCCGCGACGTGGACGCCCTGGCGCTGATCTGCCGCGCGGCCGACTATGACCGCATCCTGTTCCGCACCCTGCTCGTGCTGATCCAGGCTCCGCCCGACCCGCCGCTCGAGACGGCGGTGGAACGGTTCGCCGCCCTGCCGCGCGAGTCGGCGCTGCGGGTGGTGCGCTTCTGGAAGGTGCGCCGCGGCGTCGAGGCGTTGGCGGCCTGACGCGGCCGTAGAGGCGGGGAGATGGTGGACGCGGCAGGGATTGAACCTGCGACCCTTCGCGTGTGAAGCGAATGCTCTCCCGCTGAGCTACGCGTCCATACCCGGGGGCGGCGGCCCTCAGGAGGTGGCGCGTATAGCCGAGCCCGCCGGAGCCCGCAAGCGGCCGTGCAGGAGCCGCTCCACCGCCGCCGGCAGGGCGTCGAAATGCGGGATCAGGGCGTCGCCGCCGAGCTCGGCCGCGGGCGTCTCGGTGTAGCCGAAAGTCACCACGACCGAGGGCACCCCCGCCGCCCGGGCCGACTCCACGTCCGCCGAACTGTCGCCCACCATCACCGCGCGGGCGGCGTCCCCGCCCGCGGCGGCCAAGGTGTCCAGGAGGTGGCGCGCATCCGGCTTGCGGGCGGCGGTCTCGTCCGGGCCCAGCACGGCGGCGAAGCGGTGCGACAGGCCGAGCTTGTCCAACAGGAGCCGGGCGTAAGCCCCCGGCTTGTTGGTGCACACGGCCAGCTTCGCCCCCGCCGCCGCCAGGGCGTCCAGCGCGGCTTCGGCGCCCGGGAAGGGACGGCTCTCGTTCGCGATGCAGCCGCGGTAGGCTTCCAGGAAGCGCTCGAACAGGGGCTCGACCTGTTCGTCCGAGATCTCCACCCCCGCGTCGGCGAAGCCGCGGCGCATCAGCACGCGCCCGCCCCGGCCGACCAGGTGGCGCGCCGCCGACACGGGCACGGGAGGCAGCCCCTCCTCGCCCAGCACGACGTTGAGCGCGCCGATCAGGTCGGGGGCGGTCTCCACCAGCGTGCCGTCCAGGTCGAACACGACGACGGCGCCGGAAAGGTCGAGGGGCATGCGGACTCGCGCGGATCGGGGGAGGGGAGTGGGAGGCGGGCCCGCTTTAGGCTAGATCGCCGGGGCGGGCGATCCTTCCGCGACCGGGCGGAGCCCCTTGCGTGAACGCCCCGACCGCCGAGCGCCGCCGCGCCGCCGTGATCCTCGCCGCGGGGCAGGGCACGCGCATGCGCTCGCCCTTGCCCAAGGTGCTGCACCCGGTGGGCCGCCGCACCATGCTCGACCGGGCGGTGGACGCGGCGCAGGCGCTGAACTGCGACCCGGTGATCGTGGTGGTGGGCGCGCACTCCCCCGCCGTGCGGGCGGCGGTCGAAACGCGGCTGGGACCGGACGCGGCCGTAGTGCAGGACCCGCCGCTCGGCACCGCCCACGCCGTCCAGGCCGCGCGGGCGCGCTTGGCGGACTTCGAGGGCGACGTGCTCGTCACCACCGCGGACGCGCCGCTGCTGGACGCGGAGGCCATCGCGCCGCTGTTCGCCGCCCGCGCCGCGGGGGCCGACCTCGCCGTGCTGGGCTTCGAGGCGGCCGACCCCGGCGCCTACGGCCGGCTGATCCTGGGCGCGGACGGGGGCCTGGAGCGGATCGTGGAGGCCAAGGACGCGGGGGCGGACGAACTGCGCGTCTCCTTGTGCAATTCGGGCGTGATGGCGGCTCCCGCCGCGCTGCTGTTCGACCTCTTGTCCGAGGTGCGCGACGACAACGCCAAGCGCGAGTTCTACCTGACGGACGTGGTGGCGCTGGCCCGCGCCCGCGGCCTGCGGGTCACGGCCGCCGTGACGGACGAGGCGCGCGTTCTGGGCGTCAACAGCCAAGCCGAGCTGGCGGCGGCGGAGGCGGTGTTCCAGCGCGCCGCGCGGGCGCGGGCCCTGGCCGAGGGCGTGCACATGCCCGCCCCCGACACGGTCATGCTGGCCCACGACACGCGGCTCGCCCCCGGCTGCCGGGTGGAGCCCTACGTGGTGTTCGGCCCCGGCGTGCAGGTGGCGGCGGGCGCGGTGGTGGGCGCCTTCAGCTGGCTGGAGGGGGCCGTGGTGGGCGAGAACGCGCTGGTCGGCCCCTACGCGCGGCTGCGGCCCGGCGCGCGGGTGGGCGCGAACGCCCACGTCGGCAACTTCGTCGAACTCAAGAACGCGAGCCTGGGCGAGGGGGCCAAGGCCAACCACCTGGCCTACCTCGGCGACGGCGAGGTGGGGGCGGACGCCAACATCGGCGCCGGGGTGATCTTCTGCAATTACGACGGCTTCGCCAAGCACCGCACGACGGTGGGGGCGCGCGCCTTCGTGGGCTCCAACAGCGCGCTGGTGGCTCCGGTCACCGTGGGCGAGGGGGCGTTCGTGGGCTCGGGCTCGGTGGTCACGCAGGACGTGGCGCCCGACGCCCTGGCGCTGGAGCGCGGACCCCAGGTGCGCCGCCCCGGTTGGGCCGCCGCCTTCCGCATCAGGATGGGAGCGCCACGATGAGCGCCGACGCGCAGAAGCAGGCGGTGGGCGAGGCGGCCGCCGCCCTGGTGCGGTCCGGCATGACCGTAGGGCTGGGCACCGGCTCCACCGCCGCCTGGTTCGTCAAGGCGCTGGGCGCGCGGGCCCGCGCCGAGGCGCTGGACCTGCGCTGCGTCGCCACCTCGCGCGCCACGGCGGCCCTGGCGGGGGAGGTCGGCCTGCGCGTGATGGAACTGGACGAGGCGGGCGCGATCGACCTCGTCGTGGACGGGGCGGACGAGGTCGGGCCGGGCCTCGCGCTCATCAAGGGCGGCGGCGCGGCCCTCCTGCGCGAGAAGCTCGTCTGGGAGGCGTCCGCGCGCCGGGTGGCGGTCGCCGACGCGGGCAAGGTCGTGAACCGGCTCGGCCGCTTTCCCCTTCCGGTGGAGGTGGTGGGCTTCGGCCATCTGTCCACCGCGCGGCGGATATCGTCGGTGCTGGAAGCGCTGGGCTATGACGCGCGACCCCGCCTGCGCCAGGCGGCGGGCGGACCTCTGGTCACCGACGGCGGCAACCTGATCTACGACCTGGAGCTGGGCGCCATCACGGACGCGCCGGCGCTGGCCCGCGGGCTCAAGCTGGTGACGGGCGCGGTGGAGCACGGCCTGTTCCTGGGCATGGCCCACGAGGCCCTGATCGCGGGGGACGCGGGCGTCGCGCGCCGGTCGCCCGACGACGGAGCGGCGTAGGGCGACCTTGCCGCGACGGCGGCGCCTATCTAACCGTTCGCTGCGCGAACCGGAGCTCCCATGGCCAAGTACGAGTACGACCTTTTCGTCATCGGGGCGGGCTCCGGCGGGGTGCGCGCCGCGCGGCTGGCGGCCATGACCGGCGCGCGGGTGGCGGTGGCGGAGGAGAGCCGGGTGGGCGGCACCTGCGTGATCCGCGGCTGCGTGCCCAAGAAGTTCATGGTTTACGCCAGCGAGTTCGCCCGCGAGTTCGAGCACGCGCGCGCCTACGGCTGGAGCTTCGGCGAGCCCCGCTTCGACTGGAACGAGTTCCGCGCCCAGCGCGACATGGAGGTGGCGCGGCTTTCCGGGATCTACGAGACCAACATCGCCAAGGCGGGGGCCGACCTCGTCCGCGGCCGGGCCGTGTTCCTGGACGCGCACACCCTGGAGGTGACGGGCGAGCAGGGGACGCGTCGCGTCACCGCCGACAAGGTTCTGGTGGCCGTGGGCGGCCGGCCCAAGCTCCCCACGGACGTGCCGGGGATCGAGCTGGCCCTGACCTCCGACGACATCTTCGACCTGCCGGAGCTCCCCAAGCGCCTGCTGGTGGTGGGCGGCGGCTACATCGCCATCGAGTTCGCCTGCATCTTCCACGGCCTGGGCGTGGACGTGACCCTGGCCTACCGCGGCGCCAACCTGCTGCGCGGCTTCGACGAGGACGTGCGCGCCCACGTGGCGGACGAGCTGCACAAGCGCGGGCTGCGCGTGGCCCTCGCCTGCGAGCACGAGCGGCTCGAACGCGTGGACGACCGGGTGATCCGCAGCCACGTGCTCCGCTCCAAGAGCATCGACACCGAAGCGGTGCTGTTCGCCACCGGCCGCGAGCCCCACGTGCGTGGCCTGGGCCTGGAGGCGGCGGGGGTGAGGCTGAACGCCAAGGGCGCGGTGGAGGTGGACGCCTGGTCGCGCACGACCGCGCCCAACGTCTGGGCGGTGGGCGACGTCACCGACCGCATCAATCTCACCCCCGTGGCCATCCGCGAGGCGCAGGCCTTCATAGAAACCGAGTTCCACGGCCGGCCGACGCGCTTCGACCACGCGGACGTGCCCACCTCCGTCTTCTCCCAGCCGCCGGTGGGCTCGGTGGGCCTGTCCGAGGCCGAGGCGCGCCACCGTCACGGCAAGGTGGACGTCTACCTCACCCGCTTCCGGCCCATGAAGACCATCCTGGCCGCGAGCGAAGAACGCGTGCTGATGAAGCTCGTGGTGGACGCGGCCAGCGACAAGGTGGTCGGCTGCCACATCGTGGGACCGGACGGGCCCGAGATGATCCAGCTCGCCGCCATCGCGGTGAAGGCGGGCCTGACCAAGGCCCAGTGGGACGCCACCTGCGCGCTCCACCCCACCGTGGCCGAGGAGCTGGTCACCCTGCGCGAGAAATACGTGCCCAGCGAACTCATGGCCGCCGAATGAGCCTCGCCGCCGCGACGCCCCACGCCGACCTGGACGCGGAGCCGACCCGCACGCCGGTGCTGACGGGCGTGGCGCTGACCGTGTTCACCCTCGCCCCGCTCGTGGCGTACGTCGGCAACCTGGCCTTCGCGCCGGTTCTGGCCCTGGCGGGACTGGTCTGCCTGCCGTTCGCCTTGCGCCGCGCCCACGCCTCCCTGGGCGTGGGCCTGCTGCTCGCCCTGCTCGTCTGGGCGCTGGCGAGCCTGGCCTGGAGCCCCGCCGCCCCCACGGCCCTGCGCACGGCCAAGCAGGTGATGGCCTTCACCGGGCTGAAGCTCGTCTTCGAGCTGGCGCTCTACGGGGCGTTCGTGGCCGCCCTGTCGCGCTTGCCTGCGGACGCCGCGCGCCTGGGGCTGCTCATCCTGGGCGTCGGTTTGGCGGCGGCGGCGGTGCTGCTGCTGTTGGAGGCCGGCCGCGGGGCCGAGCTCTACCAGACCATCAAGGCCGCCGTTCATTCGCAAACCCGGCCGGACCTCGCCCGCCGCAACGTGGCGCGCGCCACCTACGCCATCGCGCTGTTGATCTGGCCCGCCGCCCTGGCGCTGACCGCGCGGGGCTGGGCCTATGTGGCGGTGGTGGCGGGGCTGGGCGCGCTGGCCGACTCCCTGGCGCTGAACGTGGACGCGCCCGTGGCCGCCCTGGTGGCGGGAAGCGCGGTCTGGGCCGTGGTGCGCTTCGGCGGCCGGACGGGGACTTGGCTCGTGCTGGCCGGGGTGCTCGCCTACTTCGCCCTGGCGCCCGTGGCGGTGCTGTGGGTCGGCCACGCCCTGCCGGCGCACGGCGGCGTGGCCGACATCGGCAAGTCCTCCTGGCACGCCCGCCTCGACATCTGGCGCTTCGTGGCCGCCCGCATCGCCGAGCGGCCGATCCAGGGATGGGGCCTCGACTCGAGCCGCATCTGGCCCGGGATCGTCCCGCTGCACCCCCACGACGGCGCCCTGCAGCTCTGGCTGGAGCTGGGCGCCCCCGGCGCGCTCCTGGCGGCGCTTTTCTTCGGCTGGCTGTTCTCGCGCCTGGCCGCCTGGCGCGAGCGCGACCCGGTGCTGGCCGCCACGGGGGCGGCGAGCGCGGTCGCCTACCTGGTGATCGGCGCGCTGAGCTTCGGCATATGGCAGGAATGGTGGCTGGCCCTGGGCGCGCTGGCCTGGGCCGCCTGGTTCGCCGCCGCCCGCATGCGCGGCGACCTGGTGATCCGCACGGACGGCGAGCTCGTGCCGCTGGATGACGCCGGGCCGGGCGCGGCTTCGCCCCTGGCGGCCCGGGCGCTATAGTCGCGCGTGGACCCGACGCCGCCCCCCGTTCCCCGCGACTCCGACCGTTGGACGCCCGCCAGTTGGCGGCGCGCCCCCGCGCGTCACGTGCCGGGCGACTACCCGGACCCGCAGGCGCTGCGCCGGGTGGAGGGCGAGCTCTCCACTATGCCGCCTCTGGTGTTCGCGGGGGAGACGCGCCGGTTGAAGTCGCTGCTGGGCGAGGCCGCCGAGGGGCGCGCCTTCTTGCTGCAGGGCGGCGACTGCGCCGAAAGCTTCAAGGAGTTCCGGGCGGACAACATCCGCGACTATTTCCGCCTGCTGCTGCAGATGGCGGTGGTGCTGACCTTCGCCGGGGCCAAGCCCGTGGTGAAGGTCGGCCGCATCGCCGGCCAGTTCGCCAAGCCGCGTTCCGAACCCACCGAGACGCAAGGCGGCGTGACCCTGCCCTCCTATCGCGGCGACAACATCAACGGGCAGGAGTTCGACCCGGCGGTGCGCACGCCCGACCCGGAGCGGCTGCTGCGCGCCTACGGCCAGTCGTCCGCCACGCTGAACCTGCTGCGCGCCTACGCGGGCGGCGGCTTCGCCGACCTGCACAACATCCACGGCTGGACCTCCTCTTTCGTGGAAGGCAGCCCCAACGGCGCGCGCTACCGCGAGCTGGCGGACAAGATCGACGAAGCGCTGACCTTCATGGCGGCCGTGGGCGTCACCGCCGCCACCCACCCCGACCTCGCGCGGGTGGAGGTGTTCACCAGCCACGAGGCCCTGCTGCTGGGCTACGAGGAGGCGCTGACCCGCATCGACCCGGGCACGGGCGAGTGGTGCGACACCAGCGCCCACATGCTGTGGATCGGCGACCGCACCCGCCAGTTGGACGGGGCCCATGTCGAGTACGCGCGCGGCGTGTCCAACCCGCTGGGGCTCAAGTGCGGCCCCTCCCTCGACCCGGACGACCTGCTGCGCCTGATCGACGTGCTCAATCCGCAGGATGAGGCGGGCCGGCTGACGCTGATCGTGCGCGTGGGGGCCGACAAGGTGGCGGAGCGCCTGCCCAGGCTCATGCGTGCGGTGGCGCGCGAAGGGCGCAAGCTCGTCTGGGCCAGCGATCCCATGCACGGCAACACGCTCAAGGCGGCCAACGGCTACAAGACGCGCCCGTTCGAGCGGATACTGGCCGAGGTGCGCGGCTTCCTGGACGTGGCGGCGGCCGAGGGCGTGGTTCCCGGCGGGATCCACTTGGAGATGACCGGCCAGAACGTCACCGAGTGCACGGGCGGCGCGCGCGCGGTGGCCGAGGACGACCTCAGCCGTCGTTACCACACCCACTGCGACCCGCGGCTCAACGCCGACCAGGCGCTGGAGCTCGCCTTCCTGGTCGCCGAGACCCTGCGCGCCGCCCGCGCCCCCGAACGCCGCCGCGCGGTGGGTTAGGACGGGTCGGCGCGGCGGGCGCTCCTGCGCGGCCGTCGCTTCGCATGGGCCGCCGCGACCGCCCGGGTCGCCTCCGGGAGGACCAGCCGCGGTTCGATCGTCGCCGCCGACCGGTGGCGGGTCTTGTCCCAGTGGAACGGACGTACGACCAATTGGTGCATGGCGAAGGCGGCGGCCAGCGACTGCAGCGGCCAGTAAAGCGGCGCGCGCAGGGCGTCGCCCAGCGTCATGCGCCCGCCCGCGCGGCGCGCGCCCTCCGACATGAGCGACAGGGCGGCGGCCACGCCCGCGAGCAGCAGCAGCAGGTCCGCCCCCGATACGGGCGGCGGCCGGATCGGGCCCGGCAGTCCGGACAGGGAGACCAGGGCGCAGGCGGCCATCACCATCATCAGCGGGCCGTGCAGCAGGGCGGAGAGGATGGCGTAGCCCAGCACGCCCTGGAGCGCGACGAAGCGCCGCCAGCCGCCGGCGAGGGGTTGGCGCATCTGCACGCCCCAGGTCTGCATGTAGCCCTTCACCCAGCGGGCGCGCTGCGGAAGCCAGGCGTCCAGGTCGGGCGGCGTCTCCCAGGTGGGCAGGCCGAGCACGCCCAGGCGCGCGCCTCGCGCCGCCAGACGCAGCCCGATGTCCGCGTCCTCCGTGACGTTGTAGGGGTCCCAGCCGCCGACCGCTTCCAGGGCGCGGCGGCGGAAGTGGTTGCTGGTGCCGCCGAGCGGGAAGGGCACGCCCCAGCGCGCCAGGGCGGGCAGGGTCGCCTCGAACAGCGCCGCGTACTCCAGGGCGAACTGGCGCTGGATGAAGCCCGCTCCCTCCAGCCGCACCCGCAGGGGCGCCTGGAGGCAGGCGAGGCGGGCGGGACCGGCCGCGAAGCGTGCGGCGGCCTCACGCAACTGGAGCGGATGGGGGGCGTCCTCCGCGTCGTAGATCACCACGAACTCGCCCCGGGCGTGCTCCAGCGCCAGGTTGCAGGCGCGCGGCTTGGTGCGCGGACCGCCCGCGGGGGCCGTCACCACCTGGACGAAGCCCGGCGGGGCGGCCGCCTCCACCGCCGCGCGGGTGGCGAGGTCGTCCGCCTCCAACGCGACCAGCACCTGCAGACGGTCTCGCGGATAGTCGAGCTCGCGTAGGTTGGCCACGAGTTGGGCCGCCACCTCCGCCTCCTGATAGAGCGGCGCGATCACCGTGTAGACGGGCAGGTCCGCGTCGGCGGGGGGCGTCCAGGGCGCCGGCCGCACGGGCTGGAGCCGCACCGCCATCCGCAAGCCGACGCCCAAGGTCGCGAACACCGCGAAGAACACCAGGTGAAGGACCTGGGCGAGGGGCTGGGGCGCGCGGGCCAGCGCCAGGGCGAAGGCGGCCATGCAGGCGGCGCCCGTCGCCCATTGCCCTCCCGTGGGTCCGCGCGCGGCTCCCGCCTTCGGCGGCGCCCCGCTTCGTCCGAACCGCATGCCCCGCCGCCCCCGCCAACGCTCGCCGGAGTTGAGGGTGAAGATTTCGTTAACACCACCAACCCAGGGTGGAGCGGACACGAAGCGTGGCCGTAAAAACCGGTGCTCGGCTTTGACCCGTGCGCGAAAGTCGCCCTAGATCGGCCTGCGCCCGGATCGCCGGGCCGGAGGTGCGGGCTTGGCCCAGGTCGATCCGCCCGTCTTCGCCGACCTCCTGTCGGCCGCCGACCGGCTGCGCGGCTTGGCGGTGGAGACGCCGCTCCTTCGCGCGGACGCGTTGGACACGGCGGTGGGCGGGCGCGTGTTCGTCAAGGCCGAGGCGCTCCAGCGCACGGGCTCCTTCAAGTTCCGCGGGGCCTACAACCGCATCAGCCGGCTGGACGCGGCCGAGCGCCGAACCGGCGTGGTGGCCTTCTCCTCGGGCAACCACGCCCAGGGCGTGGCGGAAGCGGCGCGCCGCGTCGGCTGCCCCGCGCTCATCGTCATGCCGTCGGACGCGCCGGCGATCAAAGTGGACGCCACGCGCGGCTACGGGGCGGAGGTCGTCTTCTACGACCGCTTCACCGAGAGCCGCGAGGCGATCAGCGCCGCCCTGGCCGCCGAGCGCGGCGCGGTGCTCGTGCCCTCCTTCGACGACCCCTTCATCATCGCCGGCCAGGGAACGGTGGGGCTGGAGGCCGCGCGCCAACTCGCGGCGGCGCAGGCGGGCGCCGACGCCCTGATCTGCCCGACCTCGGGCGGAGGCCTGCTGGCGGGGATCGTCCTGGCCTTCGAGGCGCTCTCGCCGGCCACGCAGATGTGGGCGGTCGAGCCCGCGGGCTTCGACGACCATGCCCGCAGTCTGGCGGCGGGAACGCGCACGGCCAACCCGCCCGGCGCACGCAGCCTGTGCGACGCGCTTCTGGCCCCGGCGCCCGGCGAGCTCACCTGGACGATC
The DNA here is from genome assembly GCA_964235945.1 of uncultured Caulobacteraceae bacterium. Lineage (GTDB taxonomy): Bacteria > Pseudomonadota > Alphaproteobacteria > Caulobacterales > Caulobacteraceae > JASLDZ01. Next base: position 14,894 of record CAXSDV010000028.1, on the reverse strand, counting down.
AACGGCCCGCGCCTGGCGGGCGGGGCGGCCGCGACCGACGACCAGGCGCTGGCCGCCATGGCCTTCGCCTTTCGCCACCTCAAGCTCGTGCTGGAGCCGGGCGGCGCGCTGGGCCTGGCGGCGGTGCTGTCGGGCGCGGTCCCGGTGCGGGGGCGCACCGTGTTGGTGATCGCCTCGGGCGGGAACGTCGACCCGGCGCTCTACGCCCGCGCCCTGGCCGCCTGACGTTCGCGCACCCGGCGGATCAGCGTGGCCCGGTGGTCGCCGCCTGGGAGGCGGTCTGCATGGCCGCCGCTGAGGGCGCGTAGCCGCCGCGGTGCAGGTCGGCGATGAGGGTCAGCGGGGCGGAGCCGCCGTTCAGCCGGGCGCGGTACACCTCCACGCTCTCCAGCACGCGCATGACGTAGTTGCGCGTCTCCGAGAAGGGGATGCACTCGATGAAGTCGGCCGGGTCGATGGAGCTTTGGCGGGGGTCGCCGCAGTCGCTGGCCCACTGGCCGGCGCGGCCGGGCCCGGCGTTGTAGCCCGCCGCGGCCAGCACGTAGGAGCCGCTGAAGTCGTCGGTGAGCTGGCCCAGGAAGGCGGAGCCCAGGCGCAGGTTGTACTCGGGCTCGTCCAGCCGCTCGGCGGAGTAGCCCAGCCCCTGGCGCCGGGCCACGTTGGAGGCGGTGGCCGGCATGAGCTGCATCAGCCCGCGCGCGCCCACGGCGGAGCGGATGGTGGGCTGGAATCCGCTCTCCTGGCGCACGATGGCCAGGGTGAAGGCGGGCTCGGGCAGGCCGGACCCCATGGGCGCCGACAGGATCGGCCAGCCGCGCTCGGGCAGGTAGAGCCCGCGGGTGATGGCCACCCGCGCCACGCGCGTGGCCAGCCCCGCGTCACCGTCCGCGCGGGCGAGGTCGACCAGCAGCGCGGCTTCGCCCACCGTGTCGAGCTGGTCGGCGATGGATTGGCAGAAGGTCGCGAACAGGTCGCGGTGGCCGTTCTCGGCCAGAAGGCGCGCCGCGCGCACCGTTTCGCGCGCCTCGAAGCGCGTCCGGTCGTCGGCGGTGGGCGTGGGGTCCACGCCCAGGGTGATGCGCGTCACCCCCGCGCGCTCGGCGGAGAGCTGGCCGTAGAAGGCGGTGTAGTAGGCGCCCCCCTCGCGCCAGTAGGACTGGGCGGCCACCGAATCGCCCCGCGCCTGGGCGGCGCGCCCGCGCCAGTACAGGGCGCGGCTGAGGGTGACGGGGGTGGCCCCCACCCGCTGCACGTTGGCGAAGTGCGCGTCGGCCAGCGCCGGGTCGTGCAGCTTGGACAGGGCGATCCAACCGGCGAAGAACTCGGCCTCCGTATAGTCCGCGCCGTCGCCCAGCCCGTGGGCGGCCGCCGCCGCGTAGGCGCCGCGCACGTCTCCGCTGTGCAGCGCCGCGCCCATCAGCGCCCGGCGCTCGGTCCAGACCGCGGCGGCCGCGTCCGGCCCCGGCGGGTCGGCGGAGGCGGCCGACAGGAAGCCCACGGCGATCGTGTCCAGGTTGCGCTTGCGGTAGAAGCGCGCCCGGTCGAAGGCCAGACCGGCGTCGTTCGCCACGGAGGCGGGCAGGGCGCTCACCAACTCCGGGGCGTCGTTGCGGTCGGCCCGCAGCGCCAGGCGCGCCCGGGCCAGCGCCTGGTGATCGGCGTCCACCAAGCCGATCATGGCCTGGGTGGCGGGGCCGGACTGGCCGTAGAGCAGGTTCTGCAGGCGTCGGGCGTGGTCCGCGGGCGTGAGCGACGATCCGAAGCGCGCCAGCATGCGCGCCTGCACGTCCGCGTCGAAGCTGCGCTCGCGCCAGAAGCGGCGAACCAGCGCCTGGGCGTCGGCGGTGCGGCCCTGCGCTTGGTAGGCGGAGGCCAGGGCCAGCGCGCCCTGGGCGGTCTGGGGCTCCCTCGCGCCGAACCAGGCGATGACGGTCGCGGGCGACGCGCCGCCGAACTCCAGAGCCTTCTCCGTCACCGCGCGGCGGCGCGCCTCGCGCGGCCAGCCCTGCAGGTCGCGCCCGGCCTGATCGAGCTGGCCGAAGCTCAGCATGGCGCCCGCGCTGTCCGCCTCCACCCAGGTGACCAGCTTGCGCGCCACCGGGTCGGTCAGCGTGGCCTGAAGCGCTTGGGCGCGGTTGACGTCGCCGCCGCGCGCCGCGCGCAGGGCGTCGGCCAGGGGGGAGGCGGAGCTGACGGGAGCCATGCTCCCGGCCGGGAAGGCGGACGTCCCGTCCTGCGGCAGGCTGGCGTAGGGGATCGGCTGGGCGCCGGCCCCCCAGGCGAGGGCGAAGCCCGCCGCGCCGATGATCCCCCCGGTGGTCCGCATGGCCGAAACGCGCTTCACGCCAGGACTCCCACCACGCAGGGGACGAACGGTCCCACTCAAGGATGGGATGGGGGACGACGCGGTTGCGGGCAAGCGTCGCGGCTCGGTATGATGGGGGTGCAAAACGACACAGGCCGCCGCGTCCGCCGCGTGCGCGCCGCCGACACCTCCGCCCCACATGCCTCAACCCCTGTTCAGGGGCGCGATCACCGCGCTCGTCACCCCGTTCCGCGGCGGGGCGCTGGACGAAGGCGCCCTCGTCGCCCTGGTCGAGCGTCAGATCGCGGGCGGCGTCCTCGGCCTCGTGCCGGTGGGCACCACGGGGGAGACCGCCACCCTCACCCACACGGAGCACCGACGCGTGGTCGAGATGTGCGTGGCGACCGCGGCGGGCCGCGTGCGCGTGATCGCCGGCTGCGGCTCCAACTGTACGGCGGAGGCGATCGAGCTCGTGCGCCACGCCAAGGCGGTGGGCGCGGACGGCGCGCTGGTGGTGACGCCCTATTACAACCGGCCGAGCCAGGAGGGGCTGTACGCGCACTTCGCGGCGATCAACGACGCGGTGGAGCTGCCGGTGGTGCTCTACAACGTGCCCTCGCGCACCAGCGTCGACATGACGCTCGAGACGGTGGTGCGCTTGTCGCGCTTGCCCAACGTGGTGGGGATCAAGGACGCCACGGGCGACCTGGCGAGGCCGAGCCTGATGCGCCTCGCGTGCGGAGAGGACTTCGCCCTCCTGTCCGGCGACGACGGTTCGGCCCTGGGCTATGTGGCCCACGGGGGGCACGGGGTGATCTCCGTCACCTCCAACATCGCGCCCCAGGCGTGCGCCCGGCAGATGGATCGAGCCCTGGCCGGCGACTTCGCGGCGGCGTTGGAGTTGCAGGACCGGCTGATCGGCCTGCACCGGGCGCTGTTCCTCGACAGCTCGCCCGCGCCCGCCAAATGGGCGCTGGAGCGCCTGGGCCTGTGCACCGGGGAGGTCCGCCTGCCGCTGACGCCCTGCGCCGACGCCGCGAAAGGCGCGGTGGAGGAAGCCATGCGCGAAGCCGGCGCGTTGTAGGGCGATGGCCAAGCCTCCCCCCTCCACCCACAAGACCATCGCGGAGAACCGCCGCGCCCGGTACGACTACTTCATCGAGGAGACGCTGGAGGCCGGGCTCTCGCTGTTCGGCACCGAGGTGAAGGCGCTGCGCGAGGGCCGGGCGACCATCACCGAGTCCTACGCCTCGCCCGAGGGCGGCGGGATCATGCTGGTGAACGCCTACATTCCCGAGTACGCGCCCGCCTCGCGCTTCAACCACGAGCCGCGCCGGCCGCGGCGGCTGCTGCTGCACGCCAAACAGATCGGCAAGCTCGCCGGGGCGATCCAGCGCGAAGGGCGCACGCTGATCCCGCTGCGCCTCTACTGGGACGAGAAGGGCCGCGCCAAGCTGGAATTGGCGGTGGCCAAGGGCAAGAAGGCGCACGACAAGCGCGAGGCGACCGCCACCCGCGACTGGCAGCGCGACAAGGCGAGGATCATGCGCGACAAGGGCTGAGGCCCGCCCCCGCCTCACCCGGAGGAGCGGGCCTCGTCAGGCGGGTTCCGGGTCGCCCGCCAGCCCACGACGGCGGCGACCAGGAGCAGCGCGGCGCTGAGCAGGAACGGCGCCCCCGCGCGGTTCAGCGGCTGGCCGGGAGCCACGAAGAAGGCGAACACCGCGCCGAACAGCATGGGTCCCGCCAGTTCCGACACGCCTGTCAGGCTGGCGTTGGCGCCTTGCAGCCGCCCCTGCTCGGAGGCGCCGACGCGCTGCGTCATCAAGGTCTGCACGGGGGGCCCCGACAGGCCCCACAGCGCCAGCACGGGCAGGGCCCATCCCACGCGCGCGCCCGTGGAGGCCAGCCCCACCAGCGTGAAGCCGGCCGCACCGAACAGCAGGCCCGTGATCACCGCCGCGCGCTCGCCGAAGCGGGTCACGAAGGGGGTCAGCACCGCGATCTGCACCAGCGCCAGCAGCACCCCGGCCGCGCCCAGCGTCAGGCCGATCTGCGCGGAGCCCCAGCCGAAGCGGTGGGCGGCGTAGAGCACCACGGTGGTGGGCAGCGCCACCTGGGCGAGGTTGCTGAGGAAGGCCACGCCCGACAGGCCGATCAGGTCCGGATGGCGCTTGAGGAGCGCCAACGCGCCCAGCGGGTTGGCGCGTCGCCAGCTGAAGCCGCTGCGATGCTCGGGCGGCAGCGACTCGGGCAGGACGAGCAGGCCGTAGGCGGCGTTGGCCAAGCTGAACACCCCCGCCACCACGAACGGCGTGCGCAGGTGCAACTCGCCCAGGAACCCGCCGAGCGCGGGACCCACGATGAAGCCCAGCCCCAGGGCCGCGCCCAGCAGGCCGAACGCCCCCGCGCGCTTGTCGGGCGCGGTGGTGTCGGCGATGTAGGCGCTGGCCGTGCCGAAGCTCGCCCCCGTCACCCCGCTGAGCAGCCGGCCCAGGAACAGGAGCTGCAGGCTGGGGGCCCAGGCCATCAGCAGGTAGTTCAGCCCCAGCCCCAGGTTGGAGACCAGGATCAGCGGCCTGCGCCCGTAGCGGTCCGACAGGGAGCCGATGGCGGGCGAGAAGAAGAACTGCATCAACGCGAACACGGTGTTGAACAGGCCCACGATCACTCCGGCCGCCGCCACCGTGCCGCTCGGCAGGTGACGCAGCAGGTGGGGCGACAGGTGCGAGCCGTGGAACAGGTCGGCGATCAGCCGCGGCAGCACGGGCACCACCATGCCCAGCGCCATGGCGTCCAGGAGCACGGTGATCAGGATGAAGATGGTGGCCGCATGCCCGCGGTCGGCCGCGTGCGGCGCAGGGCCCTTCATGGTCGGGTCATCATGGACGGGAAAGGACGCGGCTCACGGCGGCGACCCTAGCCCGTCGGAAGGAGCGGTGGTGGGCGGCATGGCGTCTCAGGCGTCCAGCCAGCGCCGCACGCTGAGGAACACCGCCTCGAACATTTCGGGCGTGAGGCGTCCCGTGTTCGTGTTCAGCCGCGAGCAGTGATAGCTCGAGAAGATGCGGTAAGGGCCGGCGTCCGTCTCCACGCCGTGACCCGCGGCGGCCGCGCCCGCCTTGAGCCCCAGCGCGCGCAGCACGTTGCGGCGCGACACGTCGCCCAGGGTGACGATCGCGCGCAGGCGGGGCAGGGCCTCCAGCCGGGCGCGCAGGTAGGGGCGGCAGGTCGCCTCCTCCGACGGCAGGGGCTTGTTGGCCGGCGGCGCGCAACGCACCGCGTTGGTGACGAGGCAGTCCGTCAACTCCAGCCCGTCGTCGGGCCGCGCCAGGTAGCGGCCGCGCGCGAAGCCGGTCTTGACGAGCGTCTCGTAGAGCAGGATCCCGGCATGGTCGCCGGTGAAGGGCCGCCCCGTTCGATTGGCGCCCTGGCGGCCGGGGGCCAGGCCCACGACCGCCAGGCGCGCGTCCGGGTCGCCCCAAGAGGGAGCCGGGCCGTTCCACCACGCCGGATGCTCCGTCCGGTTGACCAGGCGATAGTCGACCAGCCGCGGGCACAGCGGGCAGTCGCGCGGCGGCTCCGGGCCGAATCGCGCGTAGACCGACGCGGGGTCTTCAGCGGTCACGGTCGTCCTCGTCGCGGCGCACCTCGCGGCGCACGGCGGGTTCGGCGAGAAAGCGCGGCGGCGCCGCCGCGCGGGGCCGGCCCACCACGTCCGCCAAGTCCGCCAGGTCGACGAAGCGGTCCGCCTGCCGGCGCAGTTCATCCGAAGCGGCCGGCGGCTGGGAACGCAGGGTGGACACCACCGTCACGCGCACGCCGCGGCGCTGCACAGCCTCAACCAGCCGGCGGAAGTCGCCGTCGCCGGAGAACAGCACCGCATGGTCGAGGTGGGGGCACAGCTCCAGAAGGTCGACGGCGATGTCCACGTCCATGTCGCCCTTCAGGCGCGAGGCCCCGGTGGCCGGGTCCGTGTAGCGCCGCGCGCGCTTGGTGACGACCGCGAAGCCGTTGTAGTCCAGCCAGTCGAGCAGCGGCTTGAGCGGCGAGTACTCCTGATCCTCGATCACCGCCGTGTAGTAATAGGCGCGCACCAGGCCCGGGCCGCCGAACTCCTCAAGGAGGCGCCGGTAGTCCATGTCGAAGCCCAGAGCCTTGGCGGCGGAGTAGAGGTTGGCGCCGTCGATGAACAGGGCCGTGCGGGCGGGATCGGACGAGGCGGGCATGGCGGCGGGAAGGGCTCCAGGGGAGGACGGGGCGGAGGCGGACGCCGTGCTGGTGGCGTTGGGAAGCAATGCGGGGCGGGGCGGGGAGGGCCCGGCGCAGCTCCTCGAACGCGCGCTCCTGCGCTTCTCGGACCACGGCCTGCACGTCGTCAAGCGCTCCCGGTGGTGGCGCTCGGCCGCCTGGCCCGATCCGGCCGACCCGCCCTTCCTCAACGGCGTCGCGCGGGTGAAGACGGCGCTGGACCCGCAGGGCGTGCTGGCGGCCCTGCATGCGGTGGAGTCCGAGTTCGGCCGGAGGCGGGGCGTGCGCAACGCCCCGCGCACCCTGGACCTCGACCTGATCGCCCACGGGCCCGTCCTTCGGCCCGGCCCGGGGCTGGTCCTGCCGCACCCGCGCGCGGCCGAACGCCTTTTCGTCATGGGCCCGCTGGCGGAGATCGCCCCCGGCTGGCGCCACCCCGCGACGGGCGCCCGCGCCGTGGACTTGGCCGAGGCGGCGACCGTCGGGCGCGACGCCCGGCCGCTGCAGTCGGACGCCGCGTTGCACAACGGGACGTGAACGCCTAAACTCTTCGATCACGTCTTCCGAGAGAGTCCATGGCCCGCGTCACCGTCGAAGACTGCGTCGAAAAGGTCCCCAACCGCTTCAGCCTCGTCCTGCTGGCCGCCCACCGCGCGCGGGCCATCTCGACCGGCTCGGCGCTGACCATCGACCGCGACAACGACAAGAACCCGGTGGTGGCCCTGCGGGAGATCGCGGACGAGGCGGTGGAGTCCGAAGAGCTGCTCGAAGCCCTGGTCACCTCCCTCCAGCGCGTGGACGAGCGCACCGAAGCGGAGGAGGAAGCCGAGACCCTGGCGCTCCTGGCCGATCCCCAGCACATGCACATGAGCGAGCAGGAACTGGTGCGCGCCCTCCAGAGCGACCGCGAGGGCGCCCAGGAAGAGCGCTACTGACGCCCCCGGGCGCGAACACCCTCCTCACCGAGGCGGCCGCGGGCTCCGCTCCGGCCGCCGGTTCCGCCGCGCCGGCGGCGCCTCCCGCTTCCGACGCGGAGGGGCGCACCCCGGCCCGGCCCCGCGTCCTGCGCCAGTACGAGCTGATCGACCGGGTCAAGGCTTACGACCCCAACGCGGACGAGCAGGCGCTGAACCGCGCCTACGTCTACGCCATGCGCATGCACGGTTCCCAGTTGCGGGCGTCGGGCGACCCCTACTTCGCCCACCCTATCGAAGTGGCCGGCATACTCACCGAGTACCGGATGGACACGGCGGCCATCGTCACCGCCCTGCTGCACGACGTGATCGAGGACACCAGCGCCACGCGCATCGACGTGGCCGACCTGTTCGGCGAGGAGGTGGCCGAACTGGTGGAGGGCGTCACCAAGCTCTCCAAGCTTGAGTTCAACGCCGAGGCCCAGCGCCAAGCCGAGAACCTGCGCAAGTTCATCCTGGCGATTTCGCGCGACGTGCGCGTGCTCATGGTCAAGCTGGCCGACCGGCTGCACAACATGCGCACGCTGCACTTCATCAAGAACGCGGCCAAGCGCGAGCGCATCGCCCGCGAGACCCTGGACGTCTACGCGCCCCTGGCGCGGTCCATCGGCGTGCACCGGATCACCTCCGAGCTCGAGGAGCTGGCGTTCACGCACCTCAACCCCACCGCGCGGGGCGCCATCCTGCGCCGGCTGGAGCAGTTGAGGGGCGACCAGGGCCAGGCGGTGTCGTTGGCCAGCGGCGAAATCGCCCAAAGCCTGTCGGAGGCCGGCATTCCAGCCGCCGTATACGGCCGTGAGAAAGCCCCCTACTCGATCTGGCGCAAGCTGCAGAGGAAGTCGGTCGCCTTCTCCCAGTTGTCGGACATCTACGCCTTCCGCGTGATCGTCGAGTCCGAGGACGAGTGTTACCGCGCGCTGGGCGTGATCCACCGCACCTGGCCGAGCGTGCCCGAGCGTTTCAAGGACTACATCTCCACGCCCAAGCGCAACAACTACCGTTCGCTGCACACCACGGTGGTCGGACCTCGCGGACTGCGCATCGAACTGCAGATCCGCACGGAGCAGATGGATCGGGTCGCCGACGAGGGCGTGGCCGCCCACTGGCGCTACAAGACGGGGGCCGGTTTCGACCGGGAGGCCGCGCGCGCCGAGGGCGGCGTCGATCCCCTGCAAAACATCCGCCACCTCGTCCAGGTCCTGGAGCATGGCGGCGACGTGGAGGAGATCGTCGAGCACGCCAAGCTGGAAATGTTCCTCGACCAGGTGTTCGTGTTCACCCCCAAAGGCAAGCTGATCAGCCTGCCCCGCGGGGCCATGCCGCTCGACTTCGCCTACGCCGTCCACACGGACGTGGGCGACACCACCCTCGGGGCCAAGATCAACGGCCAGTTGAAGCCCTTGCGCACCCCCTTGCAGAACGGCGACGTGGTGGAGGTGGTGCGCGGCGACAAGCCGGTGACGGCGCCCGACTGGCGCTCGCTCACCGTCACCGGTCGCGCGCGCTCGGCCATCCGCCGCCACATCCGCGCGGTTGAGAAGGGCGAGTTCGTGCGACTGGGCCGCGCGGCGGTGGAGCAGACCTTCCAGCGCGCGGGCAAGGCGCTGGCCGGCGTGTCCCTGCGCCCGGCGCTCGACCGGCTGGCCCTGCCCGGGGAGGAGGAACTGTTCGACGCGGTGGGCCGCGGCCGCACCGCGCCCGGCCTCGTGCTCGAATCGGTGTTCCCCGGCCTCAACGAGACCGAGCGCGCCGCCGCCGCCGCCCGGGTGCGCATCGAGGACGGCCGCGCCGCCCGGTTCTACGTGCGCGGCGGCGGGCTGACCCCGGGCGTCTCCCTCCACTTCGCCGACTGCTGCAGCCCGGTCCCCGGCGACCGGATCGTCGGCATCCTCCAGCCCGGCGGCGAGGGCTTGGCGGTGCACGCCATCGACTGCGCCCGCTTGGCTGAGTTCGAAGACCAGGAAAGCCTCTGGCGCGACCTCGCCTGGACGCCCGAAGCCGAGCGCAACACGGTCAGCCGCGCGCGCCTGCACGCCACGGTCAGGAACGCCACCGGCGTGCTCGGCCAGACCTGCACGCTGATCGGCGAGGCGGGCGGCAACATCGCCAACCTGCGCATGACCCACCGCCGGTCCGACTTCTTCGACGTGGAGTTCGAGTTGGACGTGGCCGACGCCCGCCACCTCACCAGCATCGCCGCCGCCCTGCGCGCCTGCCAGGAGGTGGAGACGGTGGACCGGGTGAGGGGCTGAACTCGGTCTCGGGGACGCCCGAGCACGCGACCGGCCGAAAGGTGCGGGTCAGCTCGCCGCCTTCTCCCGCCTCATCAGCTTGCGGGTGGTCGGGCCCGGTCTGACGTACATGCGCTCGACGCTGCCGGCGACCGGACGGCCGTCCTTCAGGATCGGCGTGACCCGCACCTCGTTCGTGAAGCCCAGGCAGATGCGCAGCCGCATCTCGGGGTCTCGGATGTTGGTGGAGGTGATGACGCACTTGGTGGGGTAGCCGTGCGCGTCCACGTCCAGCCGGATGCGCGCGTACTGGTCGTCGGCGCGCAACGGTGTGTTCACCATAGGGGTGGTCGCGACCGGCTCCCGGTAGCCGGCGTCGGCGCACGCCGAGAGGCAGAGCGACGCCGCGGCGATGCGGGCCTGGTTTCTCAAGTTCATGTGTTCTCCCATGCGCGTCATCATCGCGCGACCGGGCCGAACGGCAAGCCCGGCGGGTCACAAGGACGGCTCATGTTCGAGCGCACCGCCGTTGCGCATCACCAAGCTCGACGGCCGCAAGCTCACCTGGACGACTTCAGAGGCCGGGGGCTGGTGATCAAGTTCTGGGTCCCGAGCCCGCCCCCTGAAGACGCCCGCGTCGGCCCCCGCGCCCTGAAGGTCGCGCTCGACCCGTGCGGGCTTCGGCGTTAAGCCCCGGCGCATGACATCCGACGACGTCCTCGCCGAGTTCCGCGCCGCCGGCGCGCTGAGGGAGGGGCACTTCGTGCTCTCCTCCGGGCTGCACTCGGGCGTGTTCCTGCAGAAGAACCTCGTGTTCATGGACGCGGCGCGCACCGAGCGCCTGTGCCGGGCGTTGGCCGAGCTGATCCGCCGCCGCGCGCCGGACGTGACCGCCGTGGTCTCGCCCGCCGTGGGGGCGATCATCCCGGGCTACGAGGTGGGCCGGGCGCTGGGCCTTCCCTCCATGTACGTCGAGCGCGAGGGCGGGGCCTTCCGCCTGCGCCGCGGCTTCCGGCTGGAACAGGGCCAGCGGGTGGCCATGGTGGAGGACATCGTCACGACCGGCCTATCGTCGCGCGAGTGCATCGCCGCCGTCCGCGAGGCGGGGGGCGAGGTGGCCGTGGCCGCGGCCCTGGTGGACCGCTCGGGCGGTCGGGCCGACCTCGGCGCGCCCTTCACGGCGCTGGCCACGCTGGACGTGCCCGCCTACCCCGCCGACGCCCTGCCGCCGGAACTGGCGGCGCTGCCCGTCGAGGACCCGGGCAGCCGGCGGCTCGCTCGATGAGCGTCGCGCCGGGCCGACCGGCTCCGCCCGCCGGCCGGCTGCGGCTGGGCGTCAACATCGACCACGTCGCCACCCTGCGCAACGCGCGGGGCGGCGCCCATCCCGACCCGCTGCGCGCGGCGGAAATCGCCTTCGCCGCGGGGGCGGACGGGATCACCGCCCACCTGCGCGAGGACCGTCGCCACATGGGCGACGCCGACATCGCCGCCCTGGCCGAACTCTGCGGCCGCCTGGGCAAGCCGCTCAACCTGGAGATGGCCGTCACCGAGGAGATGATCGCGATCGCCCTGCGCCATCGGCCGCACGCCGTGTGCCTCGTGCCCGAGCGGCGCGAAGAGCGCACAACCGAGGGCGGGCTCGATGTCGACCGCCACCAACGCGCCGTGGCCGAGGCCGTGCGCCGGCTGCACGGGGAGGGCGGGGCGCGGGTGTCCCTCTTCATCGCCGCCCAGCCCTCTCAGGTGGCCGCCGCGGCCGAGACCGGCGCCCAGGTGGTGGAGCTGCACACGGGCGCCTACTGCGACGCCTTGCGCGCGGGCGAGACGCACGCGGCCGAGGGGCGGCTGCTGGCGCTGGAGGACGGGGCCTTCGACGCCCACCACCGCGGGCTGGAGGTCCACGCCGGCCACGGGATCGACTTCGACAGCGTGGGCCCCGTCGCCGCCATCCCCGCGGTCGCCGAGCTCAACATCGGCCACTTCCTCATGGGCGAGGCGGTGTTCACCGGCCTGGAGGCGGCGATCGGCCGCATGCGCGCCGCCATGGACGCGGCGCGACCCCCTGGGAGCCCGGCCGCGTGATCCTGGGCGTCGGCTCCGACCTGACCGACATCCGCCGGGTGGCCGAAACGCTGGAGCGCTTCGGCGACCGCTTCGTCGAGCGCGTGTTCACCGAGACCGAGCGCGCCCGCTCCGAGCGCCGGCGCGACCGC
>CAXSDV010000028.1:0-2817 GCA_964235945.1 uncultured Caulobacteraceae bacterium | reverse complement strand
CGAGCGCGTGTTCACCGAGACCGAGCGCGCCCGCTCCGAGCGCCGGCGCGACCGCGCCTCCAGCTACGCCAAGCGCTTCGCCGCCAAGGAGGCCTGCGCCAAGGCGTTGGGCACCGGCCTGCGCCGGGGCGTGTTCTGGCGCGACATGGGGGTGACCAACCTGCCCTCCGGCCAGCCCACGCTGGTGCTCACGGGCGGAGCCGCCGCGCGGCTGGCCGAGATGACGCCGCCGGGCCATACGTCGACCCTGCATCTCAGCCTGACGGACGATCCTCCTTACGCCCAGGCCTTCGTGGTGATCGAAGCCTTGCCGGATGTTCACTTGCCGCCTCCGGGCGGAGCGGATACCGGGAACGACGCGCCCGCGCCTCTGAAAGCTCCCCGATGACGTCCGCCTCAGACAGCGAGCTCTCCACCGCCGACCGACGGGCCGGCGCAGGCGCGAAGGAGCGGGGCGCCGCGGGCGAGACCTTCGACCTCATCAAGACGGTGCTCTACGCGCTGCTGATCGCGCTGGTGCTGCGGGTGGTGCTGTTCCAGCCGTTCACCATCCCCTCCGCGTCCATGGAGCCGACCGTCTTTCAGGGCGACTACATCATCGTCTCCAAGTTCGCCTACGGCTGGAGCCGCAACTCCATCCCCTTCAGCCCGCCCCTGCCGAACGGCCGCTTCCTGGGCCGCGCTCCCCACCGGGGCGACGTGGTGGTGTTCAAGCTGCCGCGCGACGGCCACGTGGACTACATCAAGCGCCTGATCGGTCTGCCGGGCGACCATATCCAGGTGCGCGCAGGCGAGCTCTACATCAACGATCGCCTGACGCCGCGCACCGCCCTGCCCATGGCCGCCACCACCTGCCCCACCGCCGTGGAGCCGATCCCCGCACCGCGCTGGAGCGAGGCCCTGCCGGGCGGCCGCACCCACGAGATCGCCACCTGCTTCTCCGGCCAGGGCGGGGGCAACGACACGGGCGTCTACGTCGTGCCGCCCGGCTGCTACTTCATGATGGGCGACAACCGCGACAACTCCATCGACAGCCGCTACCCGCCCTATCCCGGCCCCGCCCAGGAGGCCGCGCTTCAAAGGTGCCCCTGGGATCCCGCCCTGGAGCGCTCGCTCGGCAACCTGGACGCGGGCGTGGGTTACGTCCCGTTCGAGAACCTGGTCGGCAAGGCGGACCTGATCCTGTTCTCCTGGGGCGCGCACGCAGCCCTGTTCAAGCCCTGGACCTGGGTCACCGAGATCCGGCTGAACCGCTGGCTGCACATCCTGCGATGAGCGCGCGTGCGGCCGCCGCCGCCGAGCTCGCCGCCCGCATCGGCCACTCCTTCGCCGATCCCGCCCGGCTGGAGCGCGCCCTGACCCACTCCAGCGCGGGGGACGGCGCGAAGAAGGTGCGCGACAACGAGCGGTTGGAGTTCCTGGGCGACCGGGTGCTGGGCCTGCTCACCGCCGAGCGGCTGATCGCCCTGGACCCGGACGCCAGCGAGGGGGACCTGGCCCCGCGCCTGAACGTGCTGGTCAACCGCGACGCCTGCGCCTCCGTGGCGCGGCGCATGGGCGTGGGCCCGGCCTTGCGCCTCTCCGGGGGCGAGACGCGCACGGGCGGGCGCGACAAGGACTCGATCCTGGCCGGCGCCGTCGAGGCGGTGATCGCCGCCGTTTACGAGGACGGCGGGCTGGACGCCGCGCGCGTCGTGTACGACCGGTACTGGCCGGACGAGTTCGCGCGCATCGACAGCGCGCGCCCGAAGGACAGCAAGACCGCCCTGCAGGAGTGGGCCCAGGCCCGCGCCCGCCCTTTGCCCGCCTACCTCGTGGTCGCCCGCGAGGGGCCCGAGCATGCGCCCGTCTTCACCGTGGAGGCGAGCGTCGAGGGCGTGGACCCCGCGCGCGGTTCGGGCGCCTCGCGCCAGGCCGCGGAGAAGGCGGCCGCCCAAGCCCTCCTCCTGCGCGAGACCGCCGCTTGACCGACGCCGATCCCATGGACGCGCCCCCCGCCGTGGCGGAAACTTCCGATCCGACCCGAGCGGGCTTCGCCGCGGTGATCGGCGCGCCCAACGCCGGCAAATCGACCCTGGTCAACGCCTTGGTCGGCCAGAAGGTCAGCATCGTCACCCAGAAGGTGCAGACCACGCGCTTCCCGGTGCGCGGCGTCGCCATGGAGGGCGCCTCCCAGGTCGTGCTGGTCGACACTCCCGGCGTGTTCCGCCCGCGCCGCCGGCTCGACCGCGCCATGGTGCGCGCCGCCTGGGCCGGCGCGGAGGACGCGGACGCGGTGGTGCACCTGACCGACGCCGAGGCCGAACTCGCCGCCGATCCCGCGCCCGCCCAGAAGCTGGCCCGGCAGGACGCCGAGACCATCGTCGAAGGCCTGCGCGGCGCGAAGCGCAAAGCCATTCTCGCGATCAACAAGATCGACACGGTCCGCCGCGACACCTTGCTGGCGCTCAGCGGCCGCCTGTTCGAGACGGGCGTCTACGACGAGGTGTTTCTGATCTCCGCCAAGACCGGGTCGGGGGTGGACGACCTCAAGCGCCGCTTGGCCGCGCTGATGCCCGAGGGCCCCTGGCTCTACCCCGCCGACCAGACCGCCGACCTGCCCGTGCGCCTGCTGGCCGCCGAGATCACCCGCGAGAAGATTTACCTGCGCGTCCACGAGGAGCTGCCCTACGCCGCCGCCGTGGAGACCACCGCCTTCCAGGAGGCCAAGGGCGGCGCGGCGCGCATCGAGCAGACCATCTACGTCGAGCGTGAGAGCCAGCGCCCGATCATCCTGGGCAAGAACGGCCAGACCTTGAAGTGGATCGGCCAGCACGC
>CAXSDV010000027.1:31323-33815 GCA_964235945.1 uncultured Caulobacteraceae bacterium | reverse complement strand
CTCGATCAGCGCGCGGTACACCTGCGTCAGCGTCTCGATGTCGGCCACCGGCGCCGCTTCGTCCACCTTGTGCATGGTGGCGCCCACCAGGCCGAACTCCACGACCGGGCACAGGGCCCGCAGGAAGCGCGCGTCCGAGGTGCCGCCGGAGGTGGAGGGTTCGGGGCGGCGGCCGGTGACGCGCTCCACCGCCGCCGCCACGCCCGCGGTGAAGGCGTCGGGCGCGGTGTGGAAGGCCTCGCCCGAGACGCTCGCCTCCAGCAGCACGCGCCCGGCGAAGCCCCGCCCGGCCTCGTCGCACGCCGCCCGCAGCCGTTCCACCAGCCCGGCGCCCGTGTAGGCGGGGTTGAAGCGGATGTTGAGCCGGGCGCGGGCGCGGGCGGGGATGAGGTTGGCGGCGGCTTCGCCCGCCTCCAGCGCCGTCACCTCCAGGTTGGAGCGGTCGAACCCCGGCCAGGGCGCGTCCGGCTGGTCGCGCCGCAGCCGGTGCAGCAGGGCGACCAGCACCGGCACGGGATTGGCCGCCCGGTCGGGATAGGCGACGTGGCCCTGCACGCCCTCCACGGTGATGAGGGCGTTGAGGCTGCCGCGCCGGCCGACCTTCATCATGTCGCCCAGCACCACGGCGCTCGTGGGCTCGCCCACGAGGCAGTGGTCGACCCGCTCGCCCTCGGCCAGGAGCGTCTCCACCACGCGGCGCGTGCCGTCCACCGCCTCGCCCTCCTCGTCGCCGGTGATGAGGAGCGAGAGCGAGCCGGGCAGGTCCGCGGGCAGGCGCGAGACGGCGGCGATCCAGGCGGCCACCGCCCCCTTCATGTCCGCCGCGCCCCGGCCCAGCAGCACGCCGCCGCGCACCTCGCCGCCGAACGGGTCGGCGCTCCAGGCGAGGAGGTCCCCCGGCGGCACCACGTCCACGTGGCCGGCGAACATGAGGTGGGGCCCCGCCGTCCCGCGCCGGGCGTAGAGGTTCTCCACCCGGCCGAAGCGCAGGCGGCGGCTGCGAAAGCCCAGGGGGGCCAGGGCGCGCTCCACCACCTCCATCGCCCCCGCGTCCGCCGGCGTCACGGACGGGCGGCGGATCAGCTCGGACGCCAGGGAGACGGGATCGAGGGCGGCGGGCGCGGGCGGGGCGGCGTCGGGCATGGCGCACCCCTAGACGGCTCCGCTCCCGACCTGAAGGCGGCGCCCGCGCCCTAACGCGCCCTTAACCATGGCGGCGGTCTGTTGGAGCGACCCCAGCCGCCGCCGCGGGCCGTCCGGTGAGCCGAGCGCACCCTTCCCCTTCCGCCGCCGTTCCCCTGCTCGACCGGCTGGAGCTGGTCGCCGCGGGGGCGCTGGTGTTCGCCTCCACCAGCCCCGGCCTGCTGCTGGCGGGCGTGTCGGAAGACCCGAACGCGCCGGAGAACCCGATCTTCCGCCTGGTCTGGCTGCCGGTGTTCGCGGGCGCCCTGGCCCTGTCGGTTTGGCGCGCGCCCCGGCTGCTGCGCGCCTGGTTCCCCGTCGCGCTCACCATGGTGCTGGTGGGCTGGGCGGCGGCGTCCAGGTCCTGGTCGCTCGCGCCGGACGTGACCGGCCGGCGGGCGCTCGCCCTGGCGCTGACCGCCGTGCTGGGCGTTTATCTTGGGGGCGCCCTGTCCGGGCGGCGCTTCGTCGAGGCGCTGGCGGCGGCCTTCGCGGCGCTGGCGGCGGGAAGCGCGCTGATCGCCGTGCTCGATCCCAAGGTCGGCGTCATGCGGCTGGACGGCGGCCTCGACTGGCGCGGGCTGTGGCCGCACAAGAACACCCTGGCCTTCAACATGGCCATCGGCGCCCTGGCCTGCGCCTGCGCCGCCACGGCCGCGCCCGAGCGACGTCGGCGCTGGTTCGGCGGGATGGCGCTGTGCCTGGCGCTCCTGCTGATGAGCCGGGGCAAGAGCTCGCTGCTGGCGGCGGTGCTGACGCTGGTGGGCTGGGGCCTGCTGGCGGCGCTGAGGCGCGGACCGCTGGTCGCGGTTCTGACCGTGTGGACCGCGGGGGTGGCCGCCTTCGCCGTGGGCCTGGTCGCCTGGCTGGCCCCGGCCGCGGCGCTCAAGGCCATCGGCAAGGACCCGACGCTGACCGGCCGCACCGACATCTGGGCGGCCGTGCTGCGCCAGTGGGCCAAGAGCCCGCACCTGGGCTACGGCTTCGCCGCCTTCTGGGAGAAGACCTCCGTCCCCGCGCTCACCATCCAGAAGGAGACGCACTGGACGGTGCCCTCCGCCCACAACGGCTGGCTGGACCTGCTGGTGCAGGTGGGGGACGTGGGCGTGGGCCTGTTCGCCGCGGTGCTGGTGCTGGCGACGGCGGCCGGCGTCCTGCGCGGCGCGCGCCTGGGCGACGGCGGGTTCGGCCTGCTGTTCCTGGTGCTGTTCGCCTTCCTGTCCCTGTCGGAGAGCGTGATCGAGACGCCCGACAGCGTGGCCTGGGTGCTGTTCGTCGCCGTGCTGGTGCGCGCCCTGGGCCCGCGCACC
>CAXSDV010000027.1:7375-31223 GCA_964235945.1 uncultured Caulobacteraceae bacterium | reverse complement strand
CCGCGTCCGCCCTCCTGCACGCGCGGCCCATCTGGCGCGACCCGGCCGCCGCGCCGCGCCCGATTCTTTAATCGAGCGTCATCCTCTTCGCCCCAGGGTGGCGCGGAGCGGGAAGGGCGAGGGGCGCATGCACGGCCGGGGCGGGCGGAACGGGGCGGGCGAGGCGCGGGCGCGCCCGCTCCACCTCGCGCCCGGGCGGGTCCCCGCCGCCGACGGCTGGGTGCCTAGCCTGGACGGGCTGCGCGCCGTCTCCATCGCCCTGGTCATGGCCGCCCACCTCGTGTCCGACAAGCTGGCGCCCGGCGGCTTCGGCGTGGCCGTGTTCTTCACCATCAGCGGCTTCCTGATCGCGCGCCTGCTCCTGGCCGAGCACAAGAAGCGCGGGCGGGTGGACCTGGCCGCCTTCTACAAGCGCCGCATGCTGCGGCTCTATCCGGCCATGGCGGGCTATGTGGCGATCGTCGTCGCGGTCTACCTGGCGGGCGGCCGACCTGTGGGCTGGGGCGAGGTCGCCGCCGTGCTGACCTACGTGGCCAACTACTTCTACGTTTGGGCCGACGGGGCGGGCGTGCGCACGCTCATGCCCTTCGGCGTGTTCTGGTCGCTGGCGGTGGAGGAGCACTTCTACCTGCTGTTCCCGCCGCTCCTGGTGCTGCTGGGCGCGCGGCCTCGGCGGCTGCTGGTGGCGGTGGCGCTCGTGTGCGCGGGCGAGCTCGCCTGGCGGGGCCTGGCCGTGAGGCTGGACCCGCGCCTCGCCGGCCCCCTGCCGCTGGGCTATTACCGCACCGACTTCCGCCTCGACTCCCTGGCCTGGGGGGTGGGGCTGGCGGTCCTGTGCGAGATGGAGCGCGGCCGCGCGCTGATCCGTCGGCTGGGCGGGGCGGCGCCCATGCTGGCGGCGCTGGCGCTGCTGGTCGTCACCTTCGCGGTGCGCGGCGAGGGCTTCCGCCAGACCTGGCGCTACAGCCTGCAGGGGCTGGCGCTGACCACCCTGTTCTGCGGCCTGCTGTTCAGCGGGCGCTGGCGGCTCGCTCAGATCGCGCTCAACCTGCCGGCGGTCGTCTGGGTCGGGCGGCTGAGCTACTCGCTCTACATCTGGCACGAGGCCACGCCCGCCATCGCGGACCACCTCCTGCCGGGGGCGCCGCTCCCCGCCCAGTGGGCGGCGCGGCTGGGGCTGAGCTTCGCCCTGGCGGCGGCCTCCTATTACGGGCTGGAGAAGCCTTTCCTGCGCCTGCGCCGCCGGTACGGGTCCGAGACCGCCTACGCTCCCGCCGCGGGCGCCCCGGTCGCCGCCGGCCTGCCCGAGCCCGCGTGAGCGGCTCCCCCGACCTCACCCGCCGCGGGGCGCTCGCCGCCGCCGCGGGGCTGGCCGCCTGCGGCCGCGCGCCGGACCCGGCCCGCGCGCAGGGCCCCGAGGCGGACGCGCTCTTCCCCACCGCCGCCGGGGCCGCCGGACCCGCCGGACCCGCGCCGCCCGCCCCCGCCGCCGTCCGGCCTCCCGGGCCGCTCGCGCGCCTGAAGGACCTCGCGCCCTTCCCCATCGGCACGGAGGTGCTGACCGAGCACCTGGCCGACCCGGTCACCGCCGCCCTCGTGGCCGACCAGTTCAGCCAGGTGACCATCGGCTACGAGGCGCAGATGGAGTACGTGCTGCGCCCGGACGGCTCCTTCCGCTTCGACGGCGGCGACCGCATCGCCGACTGGACCGCCGCCCACGGCGAGCGGCTGATGGGCGCCTCGCTCATCTGGCACATGTTCGCCCCCGAGCCCTTCAAGCGGCTGGAAGGCGACCGGGCCGCCTTCGCCGCCGCCTACGACCGCTACATCCGCACGGTGGCCGGCCATTACCGCGGTCGCATCCGCGGCTGGGACGTGGTGAACGAGCCCATCGACGACGACGGGAACGCCCTGCGCCCCTGCCTGTGGAGCCGCGCGCTGGGCCCGCAGGAGTACATGGTGCGCGCCTTCCACGTGGCGCGGGAGGCCGACCCGGACGCGGTGCTGTTCCTCAACGAGGGCGGCCAGGAGATCCGGCCCAGGAAGCTCGACCTGTTGCTGCGCCTGGTGGACCGGCTGCTGGAGGCGGGGGCGCCGGTGACGGGGCTGGGCGCCCAGCTGCACGTGGGCGTCGACATGGCCCCCGGCGACGTCACCCGCTGCCTGCGGGCCATGGCGGGGTTCGGCCTGCCCATCCACGTGTCCGAGTTCGACTGTTCCCTGCAGAGCGAGCGTCGCCTCGACCTGCGCACCCGCGCCGACAAGCGCCGCCGCCAGCAGGAGATCTACGTGGAGGCGGTGGAGGCGTTCGCCGCGCTCCCCGCCCGCCAGCGCTTCGCCTTCACCGTGTTCGGCGTGCGCGACAAGGACAGCTGGCTGCGCACGCCCCCCAACGCGGGCGACGGTACGGACGAGCCCCTCCTGTTCGACGACGCGGGCGCCCCCAAGCCCGTGTTCGACGCGGTGGCCGCCGCCCTGCGCCGGGCGCACGCCGCGCCCACTCCGCGGCCCTGACCCGCCCCGGCGCGGACCGTCGCGCCAAGCCATGCCGGCCGGCTGCGTCGCCCGGCGCTCAGCCCCGGAAGTGTGGTGATTCAACCACAGGCAAGCGCATCAAGTCCTGCTCGCGGCGATTTTGTGACGCACTTGTTACGACGGTGAAAATGCGTTGTCCTCATCAGCACGGAGGAGACTGCGAACGGTAAGGCGTATCAAAAGCGCCGGCTGATTTGCTGATTACAGCGAACAGGAGCCGGCTTTGAATCGATCGAAATTGATGTGCTGCGCGGCGGGCGCGGCGATCACCTTGCTGTCGTCGTCCGGAGCGGCGCTCGCACAGAGCGTGTCGGGCGGAATTCTTCCAAGCCAGGACCCTTCGGCGCCGACGGCGGCGGACACGTCCGAAGTCGTCGTCACCGGGTCGCGCATACGCCACAACCCGTTCGACCAGCCGTCCCCGATCACCTTCATCGACCAAGCGGACATCGCCAAGACCGGGCTGAGCTCCATCGCCGACGTGCTCCAGCGCCTGCCGGGGTCGGGCGGCGGCCTCAACACGAAGACCAACTACTCCGGCAACATCGGCAACCCGCCCAACGGCGGCGGCGTCGGCGCGGGGTCGGCCGAGATCAACCTGCGCACCCTGGGCTCCAACCGCACCTTGGTGCTCGTGGACAGCCTGCGCTACGTCAACGGCGCCTCCGCCTCCGGCGTGCCCGGCACCGTGGACCTCAACTCCATCCCCAACGCCGCCATCGAGCGCGTGGAGGTGCTGCAGGACGGCGCTTCGGCCCTGTACGGCTCGGACGCCATCGCCGGCGTGGTCAACATCATCACCAAGACCCGCCAGGACGGCTTCCTCGGCTCCGCCCAGGTCGGCGGCTTCGGCGAAGGCGACGGCTTCACCCAGAAGTACGACTTCAGCTACGGCTTCGGCAGCGACAGGACCGGAACCCAGGTCGTCCTGGGCGTGAGCTATGTCGACCAGCAGCCCGTCCATTCCGGCGACCGCAGCATCTCGCAGTATCCGCAGCCCTTCCTGACCGCGTGCACCAGCGCCTGCAGTTCGGCGACGCCCAACGGCCGGTACGACGTGCTGGGCGGCGATTACACGCTGAAAGCGGCGGTCGCCGGCAAGCCGACCTTCGACCCGCTCAATCCCACCGGACCGGGCAGCGGCTTCAGGGACTTCACCACCGCCGACCGGTTCGATTTCGCGCCCTACAACTACTTCCTCACCCCATACCAGCAGATCGGCACGTTCATCAACGTCGAGCAGAAGATCACCCCGGACGTCAAGTTCTCCGGGAAGTTCTACTACAACCGGCGTAATTCGGACAACGAGGCGGCCTTCCTGCCGCTGTTCATCGGCCCCGACGGGGGAACCGGCTTCCCCGCCACCATCGCGATCGACGCCACCAACCCCTACAACCCGTTCGGCCGGACCCTCGACCCCGGCAACTATTCCTTCATCGCCCGCCGCGTCGTCGAGGGCGGCCAGCGCCGCTACACCCAGAACGTCGACACCTACTACGGCAGCGGTACGTTCAGCGGCAAGTTCGCCATGTTCGGCCGCGACTTCTTCTGGGACGCGACCGGCATCTACGGCAGCAACTCCGCGAGCCAGATCGAGCGCGGCAACATCAACAGCCAGCACTTGGCGCAGGCGCTGGGGCCGGTGGCGGGCTGCACGGGGGCCTGCGTGCCGCTGAACCTGTTCGGCGGCCTGGGCACGATCACGCCGGCCATGCTGAACTACATCGAGTTCGACGAGCACGATAAGTCCAAACAGGAGATCGCGGACGGCTCGATCAACCTGACCGGCTCGGTGTTCGACCTTCCCGCCGGCCCGCTGGGGGTGGCGGTGGGCTACGAGCACCGTTACCAGAAAGGGTCGTTCACCCCGGACCCCATCGTATCCGCCGGCTTCGGCTCGGACATCGCCGCCCTGCCCACCACCGGCGACTTCAACGCCGACGAGGTCTACGGCGAGTTCTCCGTCCCCGTGGTCAAGGACCTGCCGCTCCTGCGCAAGCTGGATGCGTCTTTCGCCGTGCGCTATTCCGACTATTCCACGTCCGGGTCCCAGGCCACGATCAAGGGCGGCCTGAACTGGAAGCCGGTGCAGGACTTGTTGCTGCGCGGCAGCTACTCGGAAGGCTACCGGGCGCCCAGCATCGGCGAGCTGTTCGGCTCGGCGTCGCGCGCCGACGCGGTGGTCGACGATCCCTGCTCCAGCGACAGCAGCTCGCAGGTCAACAGGAAGAACTCCTCGGTGGTGGCGGGCAACTGCGCGGCCCAGGGCGTGCCGGCGGGCTACACCCAGCTCGGCGCGCAGAAGGGGGTCGTCACCGGCGGCAATCCCGACCTCAAGGCCGAGACGTCGCGCAGCTGGGTGGGCGGCGGCGTGTATTCCGCCTCCTGGGCGAGCCGGTGGGCCCGGGTGCTTACCCTGGAGGCCAACTATTTCAACATCAAGGTGGAGAACGCCGTCCAGGCGATCGGCGCCGACACCCTGCTCGGCCGCTGCGAGCAGACCGCGGACGCCTTATCCTGCGCCGCCATCAGCCGCGGCGCTTCGGGCAACATCACCCAGATCCTCGGCCTGCTCGGCAACATCGGCGCCATCAAGACGGACGGCGTGGACGTGAACCTGACCTATCGGTCGCGTTCGACCGGGATGGGCAGCTTCGGCCTCTACTGGGCCAACAGCGTGATGCTCAGCTACAACGAGATCGTGCCCAACACGGACGGCTTCACCAAGATCAGGCGGGTGGGCACGGAGGAGGGCAGCCCGTCGGACCAGGCGTTCGCGCGATACAAGTCGAACGCCACCGTGGACTGGACGGTGGGGCCGTTCACCGCCTCGGTGACCGGCCGCTACATCAGCGGCGTGCATGAAACGCAGACGGGCGACGCCCACGCGCTCGGCGAGCGGCTGTACGGCGACGTGCAACTGCTCTGGAGCACCGAGATCGCGAGGCGCGCGGTGAACTTCGCCCTGGGGGTGAACAACATCACGGGCGTCAGCCCGCCGGCCTGCTTCAGCTGCAGCCTGAACAACTCGGACCCGACCACCTACGACGTGCCCGGCCAGTTCGTGTACGCCCGCGTCGGGCTGAAGATCTAATCCGGTCCGGCGACGCCGGCCGCGGGTCGGAGGTCGTGGACGCGCCCGCGGCCGGACCTTCGCCTGGCCATCGAGCACCCTGCGCCCGGTCAGCTTCCTCCACGACTCTCGTGATGGCGGACGCGCGGGCGTCGAGGGACGTTCCTTAACGTTCTGGAAGGAGCCTGGGCCGGAGAACGGGTGAGGTACAGGATTGTCGTCATGAAGCTGGATGTCTGCCACGCGACGCAGTTCAGATGTAAGTCGCTGCAGCTCCTGCGGCTGGCGAGGGACTTGGCGGAGCCTGCGCGCTCGGACCTGATCTCGATCGGAACCGAGATGGCCCGCCGGGCGCACCTGTTGTCCGAGCCGCCCCGCTCGGCGCTGGAAGGCGCGCGGGGCTGAGGCCGCCCATCCGGCCCGCCGGCGCGCAGGATTTCGCCGGCCCCGGGGTCGCCAGGACCTCGGAGCCGGCGAGCGCCCGGGTCAGGCCTTCAGGGCGGGCCTGACCGCCGAGTCCGTCTTGGGGAACTGGGCGATGGTCTCCGGGGTCATGTTGAAGTGCGCCGCCACCATGGCCGGCGGCGTGTGGCTCAGCCAGTCGGCCAGCGACACGTCCTGGTACTCGTCGGCCTTGAAGATCTCCAAGAACACCAAGTCCTCGTTCCCGATGTTCTTGATGTAGTGACCCTGGTTCTTCGGGATGTATCCGATGTCCCCGGCCTTGAAGTCGTTCGTCACCGACTTGGGGCCGGTGTTGAACACGTTCATCTGGCCATAGCCCTTCACGTAGTACTGCCACTCGTCGGCGTTGGGATGCCAGTGCATCTCGCGCAGTCCGCCGGGCTTCAGGGTGACGAGCGCCGCGGCGATCGTCTTGGAGACGTTGAAGTTGTGGCTGTCGGCGATCTGCACGGTTCCGCCGGCGCTCTGCTTGACGATCGGCGAGCTCCCCAGCGAGAAGGTGAACGGATACGGGGGATCGCCCTGGGCGCTGCGCGCCGCAGCCTTGTCCGCCGCGAGCGGGCCCGGCTCCTTGCCCTGGTAGATCCAGAGGTCGTGGGTGAACATGTTCTTGAACGACTCGGCGGGCACGCCGAAGTTCTGCGCCAGCACGTCGACGGGCGTGTGCGCCATCCAGTCGGTCACGAGCAGGGTGTTGTACTCCGACTGCTTGCCCTGGTCGAAGGCCAGGATGAACTCGCAGCCGTCCGGTCCCAGGCCCTGCAGGGAGTGGGGGAAGCCGGCGGGGAAGTACCAAAGGTCGCCCGCCTTGGTGTCGGCCACGTAGGCGCGCCCCTTCAGGTCGAGCACGGTCACGCGGCAGCTTCCCGTGCTGACGAAGCCCCACTCGGCCGCCTGGTGCCAATGCAGCTCGCGCACGCCGCCCGCCGCCAGGCGCATGTTCACGCCGGAGATCGACTCCGAAATCTGGAAGTCGGCCTGGGTGACCTGCCGGGCCCAGCCGCCCGCCTGTATGCGCCGCGGAGCGTTGTTGAACGAAGCCCAGAACAGCGGCAGGTCGCCGATGTCGGTCGGCGGCGGCGTGTAGGCGTCCGGAAACTGGTCGGAGATCGCGGTGTTCTGCGGGCCCGGGTTGAAGGGGCTGCGCGGCGTGTTGCGCGTGTTGATCAGGCCCTGGGGCGGCTGGTCGGGGTTGCCGATCGTTTGGGCTGCGACGGGGCCGGCGATGGCCGCCCCGGTCAGGGCGCTGGCGGCCAACATCTGACGACGCGAAACGGGCATCAAAAGCTCCTGGTCGGGTCCGCGCACGGGCTCGCGCGGACGGTCGGGGTCCGGTGTTCGCAAAGGCAAAGCCTCGACGGGCGGATCGGTTCACACGCCGGGGCGGTTTTTCCGATGGAGACATCCCCAGGCTCCCGATGTTCGCGGTCGGGCTCGTGATCATCGCCCGACACGGCTGGCGGCGGCCGCGAAGCTCGGTAAGCTCGGCGCTCATCTCGGAGTCGCCCGCACCATGAGCCGCCTCGTCCCGTTCCTCCTCGGCGGCGCCTGCGCCCTGTCGTTGCTGGCCGCCGGGGCGGGCGCGCAGACCGCCGCGCCCGAGACCAAGGCGGCCGTTCCGCCCGGCGAGCAGGCCCCCGACCCGGAGGGACCCGGCGCGGAGCCCGGGGCCGTGGCGGCGCACGCGGTGCGCGCCCCCGGGGGCCTCCTGGGCTTCACCCCCGCCCACGCGGACGCCGAACGCGCGGCGGAGGCCCGCTTCGACGCCGCGGTCGACCCCAAGCTGATGCAGGGCTGGCTCAAGCGCATGTCCTCCGAGCCCAACCAGGTCGGCTCGCCCCACGACCGGGACAACGCCCGGTGGCAGCTCGCCATGTTCAAGAGCTTCGGCTGGGATGCGCGGATCGAGACCTTCCAGGTGCTCTACCCCACCCCGGTGGAGGAGAAGCTGGAGCTGGGCGGGCCCAAGCCCTTCACCGCCGCCCTGCACGAGCCGGCCGTGCCGGGCGACGCCACCTCCGGCCTTCCGGGCCAGCTTCCGCCCTACCTCGCCTACCAGGGCGACGGCGACGTCACCGCGCCCGTGGTCTACGTCAACCAGGGCATGCCCGACGACTACGAGGCGCTGGAGCGCATGGGCGTGTCCGTGCGCGGCAGGATCGTGCTCACCCGCTACGGCGGCGGCTGGCGGGGGCTCAAGCCCAAGCTGGCCCAGCAGCACGGCGCGGTGGGGTGCCTGATCTACTCGGACCCCGCCGACGACGGCTACGGCGCCGACGACGTCTACCCGAAGGGGCCCCAGCGCCCCGCCTTCGGCGTGCAGCGCGGCTCGGTGGCCGACATCACCACCTATCCGGGCGACCCGCTCACCCCGGGCGTGGGCGCCGTGGCGGGGGCCAAGCGGCTGACGCGCGAAACCGCCCCGACCATCCTGCGCATCCCGGCCCTGCCCATCTCCTACGCCGACGCCCTGCCGTTCCTGCAGGCGGTGGAGGGTCGGGTCGCGCCCAAGTCGTGGCGGGGCGGCCTGCCCGTCACCTACCATGCGGGGGTGAGCTCGGCGCCCGTCCACCTGAAGGTGCGCTCCGAGTGGAGCCTCAAGCCGATCTACGACGTGGTGGCGGTGCTGCGCGGGCGCGAACTGCCGGACGAGTGGGTGGTGCGCGGCAACCACCACGACGGCTGGGTCTTCGGGGCGGAGGACCCGCTCTCCGGCCAGGTGTCGGTGATGATGGAGGCCCGCGCCCTGGGCGAGCTCGCCCGCACCACCGGTTGGCGGCCCAAGCGCACGATCGTCTACACGAGCTGGGACGCCGAGGAGCCCGGCCTGATCGGCTCCACCGAGTGGGCCGAAACCCACGGGGACGAACTGCAGCGCAAGGCGGTGCTTTACGTCAACTCGGACAACATCGACCGCGGCTTCCTCCACGCGGGGGGTAGTCCCGCGCTGCAGCGGCTGGTCAACGAGGCGGCGCGCGACACCTCCGATCCCGAAACGGGCGTTCCCCTGCGCGAGCGCGAGCGGGCGCGGCTGCAGACGGCCGCCTTCGGCGGCGACGGCGGGGCGGAGGCCAAGCGGCTGGGCCGGGCGGCGGACGCGGGCGGCGACCTGCCCATCGAGGCGCTGGGCTCGGGCTCGGACTATTCGAGCTTCCTCCAGCACCTGGGCGTGGCCGCGCTGGACATCGGCTTCGGCGGGGAGGGGGAGAGCGGCGGCGTCTACCATTCCGCTTACGACAGCTTCGACCACTACCGCCGCTTCGGCGACCCGGGCGAGGCGTACGGCGCCGCGCTCTCCAAGCTGGTCGGCCGGGTGGTGATGCGCGCGGCGGACGCGGACGCCGCGCCCATGCGCTTCTCGGACGCCGCTTCGACCTTCGCCCTCTACCTCGCCGAGCTGAAGACGCTGGCCGCCGCGCGACGCGCGCGCGCCGACACGCTGGACCGGTTGATCGACGCGGGCGCCTTCCGCCTCAGCGCCGACCCCGTCCGCGGCTTCGTCCCGCCCCCGCGCGCGCGCGCCCTGGCGGCCGTCGACTTCGGCCCGCTGGACGCCTCGCTCGCGCGCCTGAAGGCGAGCGCGGCGCGGTTCGACGACGCCTTCGCCGTTCGGGGCCCGGCGCTGTCCGCCCCCGCGCGGCAAGCGCTGGACGCCCGGCTGATCGGCATGGAGCGGCGGCTGCTGGACCCGGCGGGCCTGCCGGGGCGGCCCTGGTACCGCAACCTGGCTTACGCGCCCGGCCTGCTCACCGGCTACGGCGCCAAGACCTTCCCCGGCGTGCGCGAGGCGCTGGAGGCCGATCAGGTCGACACCGCGGCCCGCTACGTGCGCCTCACCGCCGCCGCCCTCGACCGCTACGCTTCCGGGCTGGACGCGGGCGCGGCGCTGATGTCGGGCCCAAGCGTGGCCGCGCGCTGAACCCCCTCCCGGCGCGTCGGCGCATCCCCCGTCCAGCCCGTCCGATGCGGGGTCGGCGGTCGACGGGGCCCGCGCGCACGCCCGCGGCCTCCAGCAATTGCGGGAGGGCCGAGCGGAGCTGGAAACAGCCCCGGGTGGACCGGGGCCAGGCGCGCTCGTCCCAGTCCCGGCGCACGCGCAGGCAGGGCGGCAGGGCGGCGGCGCAGGGCCCCACCGGCGCCCAGGGCGCGACCACGGGCAGGTCGTCCGCCCAGCCCGGCTCCGCCAGGGTCGCCTCGCACCCGAAACGCGCCCCCGCCCGCGCAAGCGCGTCCGCCAAGGCCTCCCGGTCGGCGGCGCGCGCCGCGCCGCCCGGCCCACCGCTTCCGGGCGGACCCGTCCGTCGCGTCCGCCCTCAGCCCAGCCCCGCGCGCACCGCCGCCGCCGCCAGCCGCGCCAACTCCTGCGGCCCGCGCCCGGCCAGCAGGGCCGCGTCCGCCTGGCCGGCGGGAGCCTCGACCAGGCGGCCGGCGCGCAGGTGGAGGGTGCGGTCGGCCAGGGCGTCCACCTCGCGGGGGTCGTGGCTCACATAGACCACCGGAACCTCCAGCCCCGCGAACACCCGGCGCAGTTCGGGCAGGAGTTCGGCCTTGGCCGCGGCGTCCAGGCCCGACAGGGGCTCGTCCAACAGCAGGAGCCGCGGCCGCGTCGCCAGCGCCCGGGCCACCGCCACCCGCTGGCGCTCCCCGCCGGACAGGCGCGCGGGCGCGCGGGGCAGGAGGGGGCCGATCCCCAACAGGTCCACCAGTTCCGCGATCTCGTCGGCCGACGCCCCGGAGCGGCGGCGCGCGTAGAGAAGGTTGCCGGCCACGGTCAGGTGGGGGAGCAGCGCCGCGTGCTGGAACACGAAGCCCGCCGCGCGCCGGTGCGGCGGCAGGCGGCGGCGCGCGTCCTGCCAGACCTCTTCGCCCAGGCGCACCTCGCCCTCCAGCCGCTCCAGCCCCGCCACCGCGCGCAGCAGGGTGGACTTGCCCGAGCCGGAAGGGCCGACCAGCGCGGTGACCCGCCCGGCGGGGGCCTCCAGCGCCACGTCCAGGGTGAAGTCCGCCCGCCCCCCGCCGCCCGAGGCGCGGGGCGGGCCCGCCAGCCGCGCCTCCAGTCCGCCGCCGCTCACGCGCCCAGCCGGGCGAAGCGCCGGTCCACCAGCAGCAGCACCAGCAGGGCGGCGAAGGCGAAGGCGGCCAGCCCTCCCGCCAGCCGGTGCGCTTCGCCGAACTGCAGCGACTCCACCAGCTGGAAGATGCGGATCGAGACCACCTCCGTGCGCCCGGGCACGCCGCCCCCCAGCATCAGCACCACGCCGAACTCCCCCACCGTGTGCGCGAACACCAGCACGGCCGCCGACAGGAAGCCCCTCCGCGCCAGGGGGACGGCCACGCTGAAGAAGGCGTCCAGCGGCGAGGCCCCGAGGGTGGCGGCGGCCTCCAGCGGCTCGGGCCCCAGCGCCTCGAAGGCGGTGCGCAGGGGTTGGACGGCGAAGGGCAGGGAATAGGCGGTGGAGCCGATCACCAGCCCGGTGAAGGTGAAGGCCAGGGTGCGCACCCCCACCGCATGCAGGGGGACCATCAGCGGACTGTCGGGGCCGAGCGCCACTAGCAGATAGAAGCCCAGCACCGTGGGCGGCAGCACCAGGGGCAGGCTGGTCAGCGCCGCCACAGCCTCCGCCCACCAGGCGCGGCTGCGCGCCAGCCACCAGGCCAGGGGCGTGGCGATCAGCAGCAGCAGAACGGTGGTGGTCGCCGCCAGCAGGGCGGTGAGGCGCACCACCTCCCAGACGGACGACATGGCGCGGCCTCGCGGGCGGAACGAGGGTTCCTGTTAACCGCGCGTCCGGGGCGGCGTAAAGCGCGCCTTCATATCGAGGGGGCGCACATGGCGGACGGGGAGCGGCGCCCGGGCGCGGTGAGGGCGCCGGCCGTCGGGCTCGCCCTTGGGGGGCGGCGTCGGTGACGGCGGCGGCCGGCGCGCCCCAATCGAACCGCCGGTGACGCCTGCGCTTCGTACGCCCGCCCGGTCCGCGCCGAGCCCTTCAGTGCGCCCACACCGGCGGGCGGGCCAGCGCTTCGCGCAGGAAGCCCGCGCAGGCGGCGGCCTGGACGCGGATGTCGGGCACGGAGGTGATCTCCCAGAACGCCCCGCGGGTCACGGGGCCCACGCCGAACAGGGTGGGGTGGGCCCGCCCGTCCGCGCCCACCAGGCGTCCGCGCGCGTCCACCTCCAGCCCCAGGCGGCAGTTGTCCGCGCGGGCCAGGCCGTGGGCGGCCAGTCCCGCCAGCAGCGGGTCGGAGGAGCGCGCCAGGTCGCCGGCGGGGCCGGTGCAGTTGACCACGCCCGCCACCCGCACCGTGCGCGGCGAGCGGGAGGCGCGGGGCGTCCAGCACACCTCCAGCTCCTCGCCCGCGGCCGTGATGCGCTCGATCCGTCCCGCGCAGGTGGACAGCCGACCGCCGCCGGTCAGGTGGTCGAGGCGCGAGGCCACCTGCGGCGCGACCCGGTGGCGGTGCACGTCCCACCAGGGGCGCAGGTGGCGCAGGAAGCGCCGGCGCTCCTCCAGGCTCCATCCGCGCCACACTTCCTGGACGCGGGGGCGCAGGCCGTCCACCACCCGCCGCCAGTCGCGGTCGCGCGCGCGGCCGCGCAACTCGGCCAGCACGGCGGCGGGCGAGGTCGCGCAGGCGGGCGCCCAGGGCTCGGGCTGCGGGCCCTCGGCCAGGTGGCGGCGCGGCAGCAGCCCGCGCCGGGACACGGCCAGCATGCGCAGGCCCGGCCTCGCGCGCTCCAGCCGCAGCGCCGCGTCCACCATGGTCAGGCCCGTGCCGAGCAGCAGAACCGTCCCCGTCTCGGGCAGGCGGTCCACCGCGTCCGACCAGGGGTCGGCGACGTAGGCGGGGGAGGCCTGGGCGCAGGGCTGCAGGCTCGCCGGCGCGTCCGGGGGCGGGTTGCCGATCGCCAGCACCGCAGCGTCCGCCGCCACCGTGCGGCCCATGGCCAGCGTCACCCGCCAACCGCCGCCGCCCTCGTCGGCGGGGGACAGGTCGACGGCGGCGTCCGCCTCCAGCACCAGCCGGCCCGCCTGCGCGCCGCGGGCCGCCGCGCGCAGCATGTCCTGCAAGTAGGCCCCGTACACGCCGCGGCTGACGAAGACCTCCTGCGGCCGGCCTCGGGCGGCCAGCCAGTCGACGAAGTCGTGCGGCCGCTCCGGGCGCGCGCTCATGTTGGCCGCGCGCACGTTGAGCAGGTGGTCCGCGCAGCGCGAGGCGTAGGCCGCGCCCAGGCCGAAGCCCGCGGCGCGCTCCACCAGCCGCACCCGCGGGCCGCTCGGGTCGT
This sequence comes from uncultured Caulobacteraceae bacterium, assembly GCA_964235945.1. Taxonomy (GTDB): domain Bacteria; phylum Pseudomonadota; class Alphaproteobacteria; order Caulobacterales; family Caulobacteraceae; genus JASLDZ01. Next base: position 17,865 of record CAXSDV010000027.1, on the reverse strand, counting down.
CCAGCAGGTGCAGGGCGGTCATCAACCCGCTGAAGCCGCCGCCGATCACCGCCACCGTCGGGCGTTCGGACATCCTCACCCGGGGCGGCGGGGCGCGGGGGACGGGTCGAAGCGGATCATGCCGAACTCCTACGAACGCCCGCGACCTCCCCGGCGGGACCGCCGCGGCGCCCGTGGGCGTCGTGAGGAGGTCGCGAGGGGGTGCAACGCCCGCGAGGGGGAGGCGGGTCCGTCGCTTCGGCGCGGGTCCGTCTTCCGGCGCGGGATCGCGCGCCGCGCGGCCGGCGTTGGCGGCGGGTGACCACCCGAGACGACCCCCACGACCTGCACCGCTTCGTCCAGGCCCAGGAGGGGGTGTACGCCCGCGCGCTGGAGGAGATCCGGCGCGGGCGCAAGACCAGCCACTGGATGTGGTTCGTCTTCCCCCAGTTGCGCGGCTTGGGCTCCAGCCTCACCGCCCGGCTCTACGGCCTGTCGGGGCTGGAGGAGGCGCGCGCCTACCTCGCCCACCCGGTGCTGGGGCCGAGGCTGCGCGACTGCGCGCAGGCGGCGGCCGAACTCGCCGGGCGCACCGCCCGGGAGGTGTTCGGCTCGCCGGACGACCTCAAGCTGCGCTCCAGCCTGACCCTGTTCGCCGCCGCCGATCCCGGCGAACCCCTGTTCCGGCGCGCGCTGGACGCGCTCTGCGGCGGCGAGCGCGACCCCGCCACCCTGCGCCTGCTGGACCGCGAGGAGCGCTAGGCCGCCCGCCGTCCGCCGGGCGCGGTCGCCAGCCAGACCAGGTGGCGCGAACCGCCGCCGCGGCCGTCCGCGCGCACGGGCGCCTCCTCCACGGCGAACCCCGCGCGCCGCAGCCGGCGGGTGAAGGGCGCGTCCGGCGCGGACGACCAGACCGCCAGCACGCCGCCAGGGGCCAGCGCCGCCCGCGCCGCGGCCAGACCCGCCTCGTCGTAGAGCCGGTCGTTGGAGGGGCGGGTCAGGCCGTCCGGCCCGTTGTCCACGTCCAGCAGGATCGCGTCCCAGCTCCCGCGGGCGGCGGCCACCATCGCGCGGACGTCCTCCACGACCAGCTCGGCGCGCGGATCGTCCAGGCAGCCGCCGAACACCTCGGCCAGCGGGCCGCGCGCCCACTCCGCCACCTCCGGCACGAGTTCGGCGACCACCACCCGCGCGCGGGATCCGAGCTCGCCCAGCGCCGCGCGCAGGGTGAAGCCCATGCCCAGGCCGCCCACCAGCACCCGGGCCGCCTCCCGGTCGGGCAGGCGCGTGCAGGCCAAGCGCGCCAGCGCCGCCTCCGACCCGCCCAGCCGGCTGTTCATCAATTCGTTGGCGCCCAAGGTGATGGCGAACTCGCGCCCGCGCCGCATCAGCCTCAGCTCTCCCCCCTCGCCGGGCACGGCGGCGCTCGCCAGGCGCTCCCAGCGGATCACGAAGTACGGACGGACTGGGCGCGGACGGACTGGACGCGGACGGGCTGGGCGCGCACGGCGGCTCCTGACATCCCCCGCCCGCAGGCGGGAGGTGGTGGGCCCGGCAGGACTCGAACCTGCAACCAGACCGTTATGAGCGGCCGGCTCTAACCATTGAGCTACAGGCCCCCGGGGGGGAGCGGGCCGCGTAGCACGCGCGCGGCGGGGTCGGGAAGGCCGGGGCGGAGACGGCGCGGCCTGTTCAGCCGGCGTTCAACGCGCGGCGGCGACGCTGACGCTCTCTTCCTCCCGGAGTCGCCGCCGTGCCCCACCTCCTGCGTCGCGTTCCCGTCCTGGCCTGCGCGCTCGCCGTCGCCGCGGGAGCGTCGGCCAGGGCCGCTCCGGGCGACCCCGTCCTCACGCCGGGCGCGACCGTGCTGACCCTCCAGGCCCAGGGGGAGTCGCGGCCGGCGCCCGACATGGCGGGGCTGACGCTCGGGGTGACCACCACCGCCCCCACCGCGGCGGCGGCCCAGGCGCGCAACGCCGGGCGCATGGCGGCGGTGGTGGACGCTCTGCACCGGGCGGGCCTGGCGGGGCGCGACCTGCAGACGGCGAGCATCAGTCTCGCCCCCCAATACGCCTACGAGGAGGGCCGGCCGCCGCGGGCCACGGGCTACCAGGCGTCCAACACGGTCACGGCGGTGGTGCGCGACCTGCGGCGGCTGCCCGCGGTGCTGGACGCGGTCGCGGGCGCCGGCGCCGACGAGGTGCGCGGTCCCGACTTCGGCCTGTCCGATCCCCAGTCCGCCGCGGACGCCGCGCGCCGCCAGGCCATGGACAGGCTGGGGGCGGAGGCGGCGCTGTACGCCCGGGCGGCGGGGCTGCGCGTGGCGCGCCTGGCCAGCCTGTCGGAGACGGCGGCCCCGGCCCCCGAGCTCCCGCATCCCGTCATGTTCGCGCGCGCGATGGCCGCCAAGGCGCCCACCCCCGTGGAGACGGGCGAGGTGGCGGTGCGGGTGGAGGTGACGGCCGTCTACGAACTGGCCCGGTGAGGCCCGCCCTCGCGGCGGCGGCGCTGAGCGCCGGAGTGAAGACTTGGAGCGGGCGAGGCGATTCGAACGCCCGACCCCAACCTTGGCAAGGTTGTGCTCTACCCCTGAGCTACGCCCGCTCTGGCCGCGTACGGAACCGGCCTGGGCCAGCCCCGCGGGGAGGCGTGCCTTTAAGCAGAGGGCCGCCGCCTTGGCAAGCGGCCGTCCCGCCCCGGATCGCGCTCACCGTCCGAGCTTGGGCGCTTTCAGCCGCCGTTTGTTGAGGTGGTCGATGGGGCCGCCCGTCCCCTGCGCCTCGTCGGGCATCTCGCCCTTGAAGTAGAGGCGCTGCCAGGCCTCGCGCATGGCCTCGGGGTCGCGCTTGCCCAGGCGGGCGTTGAACTCGGCGCGCATGCGCGTCCAGGCGTCGTACTGGTCCTTCAGCTCCAGGTCGGAGGTGAAGGAGCGGCGCACGGGCTGCACCGCGTCCATCGCCCGGTGGGGCACGAGGGTGACGAAGCAGAAGGGCTCGCCCTTCTCGAAGCGCACGCGCCCGGGCCGGGTGAAGATCCAGTTCATGGTGAAGGGGAAGGGCAGCCAGTCGGTCTCCACCAGCGCCTGCAGGGGCTGAATCCCGTCCTTGGGCAGGTTGGGCGGGCCGCCCACCCACATGTCCCAGCCGGGCGCGGTGCGGAACAGGTAGCCCGGGTGGAAGGTCAGCACGCCGCCGGTGAAGTGGCTCTTGGCCAGGTCGTGGAAGTCGGGGTGCGGGCGGTCGGCGCGCAGGGTGATGTCCTCCGCGCGCGGGCCGCCGTTCCACTCGGCGGTGAAGCCGATGGGGTTGAGCACCTCCCAGCCGGTGGTGTTGGCCATGGTCAGGGGCAGGCAGCGATAGGGATGGCGCTCGGTGAACCGGTCCATCCAGCCGCGCTGGGGCCGGCCGGGTATGATCTCGGGCGGGCGCACGTGGGTGGGGAAGCATTCCAGCTCCATGGCGTCCACCTGCAGGCGGCGGGCGCGCGCCTCCCGGCGGTCTTCGGCGGGCTGGACGGTGGACGACATGGACGCGGCTCCCGGACGCGGTCGATCCTCACCACACAACGGGCGCCGGGCTCAAGGCCGGCGGGCGCGGGTCAGCCGCCGACCACCTCCAGCCTGTCGCCGGGGGAGAGGCGGGGCACCAGGGCCAGGAGCTCGTCCCGCGGCAGGGCCACGCAGCCTTCGGTGGGGCGTGGGTCCGGGCCCGCGCCTCCGCCGGAGCAGTGCAGGAAGATCGCCGAGCCCCGGCCGGGCGTGGGCGGGTCGTCGTTCCAGCCCAGCGTCACCACGACGTCGTAAAGCCCGTCGTCGCGCCACAGGCGTTCGTGGCGGTGCGGGTGCGGCAGGGGTACGAGGGTGTTGTAGAGCGGGTCGGCCGGGTCGTCGGACCAGCCGTCGGCGGGGGTGATCGCGCGGACGGGCAGGGCGCAGGCGGGAAGGCGCACCCGGTCCGGCCGGTGCAGCACCGCGCGCAGCGGCAGGACGGCGGAGGGCGTGGCCCCGTCGCCTTCCCGCTTGTCGGCGGCGGCCACGACGCCCGAGCGGCCGAGCGCGCACCGGGTCCAGGGTCCGTTTCCCGCGCGCAGGCGGCCGTCGGCGGTGGCGATCAGCTTCAAGGGCGAGGGTTTCGGCGCAGGGCGCCGGGGTTGGCGCGGGCGGGTGCGGCGGGCATGGTGCGCCGCCATGGCCTCCTCGAAAACCCTGCTCGTGATCGACGACGACGACGACCTGCGCGGCGCCCTGGCCGAGCAGCTCGAGCTGGAGGGCTTCCACGTGGAGCAGGCCGCCACGGGCGTCTCCGGCGTGGAGGCGGGGTCGCGGGTGCGGCCGGACCTGATCCTGCTGGACCTCGACCTGCCCGACATCGACGGGCGCGAGACCTGCCGGCGGTTGCGCGCGGAGGGCGTGGCCGCCCCCGTGATCATGCTCACCGCCGCCGGGGGCGAGGCCGACACCATCCAGGGACTGGAGGCGGGGGCGGACGACTACGTCACCAAGCCGTTCCGCTTCGGCGTGCTGCTGGCGCGCATCCGCGCCCACCTGCGCAGCCACGAACAGTCGGAGCTGGCCGTGTTCCGCCTGGGCCCCTACGAGTTCCGCCCCGCCCAGAAGATGCTGACGGACGGCCGACGCAAGGTGCGGCTGACCGAGAAGGAGACCAGCATCCTCAAGTACCTCTACCGCGCCGGCGGCCAGCCCGTGCCGCGCGACGAGCTGTTGGCGGAGGTGTGGGGCTACAATGCGGGCGTCACCACCCACACGCTGGAGACGCACATCTACCGCCTGCGCCAGAAGGTGGAGCCGGCGGAGGGCGCGCCCATCCTGCTGACGGAGGCGGGCGGCTACCGCCTCCAGGCCTGAGGCGCGCGGCGAGCCCGCGCGGGGCCGGGCTCAGCCGTCCACCCGCAGGTCGACGGACACGGGGGCGTGGTCGCTGGGCCGCTCCCAGCCGCGCACATGGTCGTGCACCCGCGCCGACACCCGCCCGTCCGGCCCGCGCGCGGCGGGCAGCAGCCCCGGCGAGGCCCAGAGGTGGTCGAGCCGCAGCCCGCGGTTCGAGCGGCGGAAGTCGGCGGAACGATAGCTCCACCAGCTGAACAGCTTCTGCGGGTCGGGCGTCGCCTCGCGCACCAGGTCGACGAAACCCAGGCTTCGCTGGAGCGCGCCCATGGCGGCCACCTCCACGGGCGTGTGGCTCACCACCCGCGACATCTGGCGATGGCTCCACACGTCGAACTCGCCGGGCGCGATGTTGAGGTCGCCCGCGATCAGCAGCGGCCGGGCGCCGTCGCGCGCGGCCATGCGCGCGGTCAGCCGTTCGTAGACGTCCAGCTTGTGGTCGAACTTCGGGTTGAGCGCCCGGTCGGGCGTGTCTCCCCCCGCCGGAAGGTAGAGGTTGTGCACCTCCACCCCGGCCACGAACGCCCCCACCTGCCGCGCCTCGCCGTGACGGCAGAGGTCGAGGTCCGGCGCGGGCGCGAGCGGCAGGCGCGAGGCGATCGCCACCCCGTGCAGCCCCTTCTGCCCGCGCAGCAGCACGTGGGGCAGGCCCATGGCGGCGAAGGCGGCGTACGGGAACTCGCCCTCGCGGCACTTGATCTCCTGCAGGAGCACGAGGTCCGCGCCGCTCTCGGCCACGAAGCGCGCCACCTGCTCGGCGCGCAGCCGCACCGAGTTGATGTTCCAGGTGACGACGCGCAGGCGCATGGGCGGCTCGCTCCGCCGCGCGCGGGTCGCGGCGCAAAAGAAAAGGCCCGGCCGCACGGGGCGACCGGGCCGATCAGGGTCTCGCGCCGGAGCCGGGAGGGGAAGGCCGGTCACCGACTGGACGGCGCGAACACCGTCGTCGTCGAGGTGTGATTTAGATGCCACCCCCGGGCGTCGCCGTCAAGGGGCCGGGTGAATGGCCTTGCCTGTGTCATCAACGCTACACAAAGCGTCGGGCGACGCCGTGCGGCGCGATCAGGGCCGGTCGGCGGCCGCTTTGCGCGGGTCGGCCACCACGAACAGCGACGGGTCCAGGCCCGAGCGGGAGGTCAACGGCCCCAGGCGCACCTGGGTGGTGCGGCCCCGCCCGTCCGTCAGGTTCCAGCCGGTCAGCGCGGTCGGGTCGTCGGCGAAGTAGATGACGATGCGGCCGTCGCCCATGTGGGCCACGTCCACCGCGGTGATGGCGAACCCTTCGGCGTTGGCGTCCACCCGGCCGATGGACACGCCCCGGTCCAGCCGCACGTGCTTGGCCAGGAGCAGGTTCAGCGGCGTGCGGGAGAGGGGGGCGGTGTTGAAGGTGTTCAGCCGGCCGTCCCACAGCCCCACCCGGCTCCCGTCCGACACGATCGTCATGCGCGCGGGCGGGTCGTAAGCGAAGCGGGCGCGGCCCGGGCGCTGGAGCCAGATGCGGCCGGTGGTGCGCCGCCCGTCCGGCCCGGTCTGGGTGAAGCGCCCCTCCACGGAGGCCAGGTCCTGCAGATAGGTCGCCGCCCGGTCCACCCGCGCCTTGTCCTCCGGCGACAGGGACGCGGCGCGGGCGGGCGCGGCGGCCGCGCAGGCGGCGGCCGGGAGCAGGGCGCAAAGGCGGCGGCGGTTCATGGGCGCGGGGTCTCCAGGCGACGCCTATCTAGGTGGCCGCGGCCCCGGGCTCCAGCCGGCCCGCCCCGCCCCCGCCCGCTCAGTCCACCGCCAGGATGACGTGGCCGGCCTTGATCAGCGCCTGGGCGGGGGCGCCCGCCTCCAGCCCCAGCGCGTCCGCCGAACCGCGGGTGACGGTGGCGGTGACTCGCAGGCCGCCCTCGGCCTCCAGCACCACCTCGTCGTTGACCGCGCCCCGGCGGTGCTCGACCACCCGTCCGGCCAGGGTGTTGCGCGCGGAGGTGCGCAGGGGCGCCTCGCCCGCCGCCAGCAGAACGAAGGACGACTTGACCAGGGCCACGGCGTGGCGGCCGGGCGCCAGGCCCAGCTCCTCCACGCTCTCCCCGGTGACGATCGCGGTGATCCGCAGCCCGCCGGCCACCTCCAGCACCACTTCGCTGTTCACCGCGCCGGCCGTGACGCGCTCCACCACGCCGGGGAACTGGTTGCGGGCGCTGGTCTTCATGCCGAGTCTCCAGGCGAGGCGGTCCAAGGGTTCGTCCTCGTCCGCCAGGTGTTGCTCCAACTGGCCGGCGATGTGGGCCAGCTCCTCCTCGATGCGGGCGAAGGCCAGGATCAGCGCTTGCCCCGCGGGGGTCACGGCCGCCGCGCCCCCCTCGCGCCCGCCCACCTGCGCCTGCACCAGCGGCCGGGCGAACAGGGCGTTGAGCGCCTGCACCGAGTCCCAGGCCGCACGGTAGCTGAGCCCCGCGGCGCGGGCTCCGGCGGTGATGGTTCCCGCCTGGGCGATGGCGCGCAACAGGCGCACGCGCTCGGCCCCGACGCTCCCCGCCGACCCTTTGCGAAGCTGCAACCGCGCGGTGAGCGCCTCGTCCGCCATAGAACCCGATGTGCCACAGGGGCGGGCCGCCCTCCAGCCCGGCGCCCCGCCTCAGGCGACCTCCACGCCGGTGAACAGGGAGCGGCTGGGGCAGAGGTCGGCCACCAGGCACGCCTCGCACCGGGGCCGCCGCGCCAGGCAGGTGTAACGCCCGTGCAGGATCAGCCAGTGGTGCGCGCGGGTCAGCGCTTCGGCGGGGGTGATGCGCATCAGGTCCTGCTCCACCTTGTCGGGGGTGGACGCCTTGGAGAGCTTGAGCCGGTGGCTCACCCGGAACACGTGGGTGTCCACCGCGATGGCGGGCTCGACCCCGAGCTCGTTCAGCACCACGCTGGCGGTCTTGCGGCCCACCCCCGGCAGGGCCTGCAGCGCCTCGCGCTTCAGCGGAACCTCGCCGCCGTGCTCCTCCACCAACAGGCGCGACAGGGCGATCACGTTCTTGGCCTTGGTGCGGTAGAGGCCGACGGAGCGGATCGCCTCGGTCAGCGCCTCCAGCCCCAGGTCCAGCATGGCCTGGGGCGTTCGGACCGTCTCGAACACGGGGGCCATGGCCTTGTTGACCGACTTGTCCGTCGCCTGGGCCGAGAGCGCGACGGCCACCACCAGCGTGTAGGCGTTGTGGAAGTCGAGCTCCGTGCGCGGCGCGGGCATGGCCTGCGCGAAGCGGCGGAAGATCTCGGCGATGCGCGCCCGCTCGGCGGGGGAGGGGGCGCGGGGCCGGGCCGGGACGCGGCGCTTGGACCTGGGCTCGGGTGCGGGCTTGGGCGCGGGCGGCATCGGCGCCACCCTGGCGTCCCCCGGCGCGTCCGTCCATATCGCGGGCATGAGCGTGGGCCGCCTCTACATGGACCGCCGGATCGGGCCCGGCCGCGCGCTGAGCCCGCGCGGCCTGTTCGTGCTGCTCGCGGTTCTGCTGTTCTGGAACCTGTTGATCGCGGGCTTCCTGCTGCTGATCGGGGCCTATCCCGTGCCGTTCTTCCTCGGCCTCGACTTCCTGGGGGTGCTGATCGCCTTCCGTGTCTCCAACCGTCGCGCCCGGCGGGGCGAGCGCGTGCGGGTGGACGCCGAGCGCGTGCGGGTGACGCGCGAGGACGGCGCCGCCCTGACGGAGGTCTGGTCCAGCCCCACCGGCTTCACCTCCGTGGCGGTGCACCGCTTCCAGCGCGGGCCGCGGGTGCAGTTGCGCATCTCCGGGCGGGGCCTGACGGTCGGGTCGGCGCTGGGGGCGGAGGCCCGGGCCCATTTCGGGCGCGAACTGGAGGCGGCCATCCACGCCGCCCGCAACGAGCGCTGGAGCTAGGCCGCCGCGGGCGGGCGGGCGAGCGCACGCTCCGCCGGCCGCGACGCATCCGGTGGCGCGGCCGCTCCTCGTCCGAACGGCGCCGCAAGCCCGGCTCAGGCGTCTCCGCTCGCCGCCAGCGCCGCCTGGCGCACGGCGTCGTGGCCGGCCTTCACCCGGTCGTAGGCGCGCAGCACGCAGTCGCGCACGGGGCCGGACAGGCGGTCGTCGGCCAGGGCCGCCTCGAAGCGCGCCTGCAGTCGCGCTTCTTCCGCCTCCAGGGCGTCGAGCCCGCCGGCCTGGGCGCCTCCGGCGTCTCGAGCGCCGGCCTGATCGCCCCGGCCGGCGGTCGACGCCTCGCGCCCCACCAGCGCGCCCAGCATGTCGCGCGCCTTGTCCAGGAGACCCTCGCCGGCCGCCGGCGCGCTTTCGGCCTGGGCGGGCGCCGCGTCTTCGGCCAAGCCGCGCAGTTCGGCGGCGACGGCGCGGCGCTCGGGGGCGAGGGCGGCCGCGGCGGGTTCGGCCTCCAGGCGCGCGGCCGCCGCCTCGCACGCGTCCGCCAGGTCGCGCACGGTCCGGGCGTCGTGGGCGGGCGTTTCATTGGCCATGGCGGCGTTCCTCGATGCGGAGCGGGCTAGACGGCGCCCGGTCGAGCAACGCCCGGCCCCCGCCCGGGGTTCGCCGACCCGTCGCCCGCGTCCGCTTGCGCCGGGGGGCGGGGGCCCGTAGCCAAGCGCCATGCGTCTCCCCCAGGCCCGCCTCGACCAGGTGCTCGACCGCTTCCGCGAGGTGGAGGCGCGCATGGGGGCGGCCGTGGACGGCGCGGAGATCGTGCGCCTCTCCAAGGAGCACGCCGAGCTCAGGCCCGTGGCCGACGCGGTGGACGCCCTGGCCCGCGCCCGCGCCGAGGCGCCCGAACTCGAAGCCATGGCGGCCGGCGGCGACGCGGACATGGCGACGCTGGCCGCCGACGAGCTGCGCGCGCTCCACGCGCGCCTGCCGGACCTGGAGCGCGCGGTGGCCCTGCTGCTCGCGCCGCGCGACCGCGACGCGGACGCTTCCGTGATCCTGGAGGTGCGCGCGGGTACCGGCGGCGACGAGGCGGCGCTGTTCGCCGGCGACCTCTTGCGCATGTACCAGCGCTACGCCCAGCTCCGAGGCTGGCGCTTCGAGGTGGAGGAGGCGAGCGAGGGCGAGGCGGGCGGCTTCAAGGAGGCGACGGCCTCCATCAGCGGCGAGGGGGTGTTCGGCCGGCTCAAGTTCGAGAGCGGCGTCCACCGGGTGCAGCGCGTGCCCGCCACCGAGGCCCAGGGGCGCATCCACACCAGCGCCGCCACCGTCGCCGTGCTGCCCGAGCCCGAGGACGTGGAGATCGAGGTGAACGACGCGGACATCCGCATCGACACCTACCGTTCGTCGGGCGCGGGGGGCCAGCACGTCAACAAGACGGACTCGGCGGTGCGCATCACCCACATGCCGACGGGCATCGTGGTGACGAGCTCGGAGAAGAGCCAGCACCAGAACCGCGCCAAAGCCATGAAGGTGCTGAAGGCGCGCCTCTACGACCTCAAGCGCACCACGCTGGACGCCGAGCGCGCGGCCAGCCGCCGCGAGCAGGTGGGCTCGGGCGACCGCTCCGAGCGCATCCGCACCTACAACTTCCCCCAGGGGCGGGTGAGCGACCACCGCATCAACCTCACCGTCTACAACCTGCCCAAGGTGATGGAGGGCGACGCCCTGGACGAGCTGGTGGGCGCCCT
>CAXSDV010000027.1:0-7275 GCA_964235945.1 uncultured Caulobacteraceae bacterium | reverse complement strand
GGCCGAGCGGCTGGACCGCGGCGACGCCGACCACGACAACAAGCCCGACCAGGGCGGCCACGCCGGCGCGGCGGGCTGAGTCCGGCTCGACCCCGGGGCGGGCGCGCCGGCCCTCAGGCGTCTTCGGCGGTGGCGGGCTCGGTGCGGACGCCCGCCTCGCCCTCCTCCGCACGTCGCCGCCGAGGGCGGCCGCGGGGACGGCGCGGTTCGCCCTCCTCACCGGTCGCGGCGGCGGGGGCGGGGGCGGGGGTCGGGGCCGCCGACAGGAAGGCGGGAGCCTCGCTCACCATGCCGTCCTGACCGCGCAGCACGGAGGCGGCCTCCGGCTCCGCAGGCTCGAAAGCGGAGGGCGGCGGCGTCGCCGAGGCGGGAGCGACCAGGGCGGCCGTGTCCGTCCGCGGCTCCGCCCGGTCGAACCCGCGTTCAGGGCCGCCGCGCTCGGTGCGCTCGCCGCGGTCGCGCTCGAACCGGCGCTCGCCGTTACGCTCGCCCCGCTCGTTCTGCGGCTGGACGGGGCGGTCCTCGCCCCCGCGGGGTTCGCGCTCGCGGCGCGCCTCGAAACGCGGACGGTCGCCCCGATCCTGGCGGTCGGGACGGTCCTGGCGCTCGCGCGGCGCATCTGAAGCGAGCCGCGGCTCCTGCGTCCGGTCCTGGCGGGGTTCGCGCTCCTGGCGATCGCGGGAGTCGGCGCGTTCCGGGCGTTCGAAGCGCTCGCGCGTCTCCTGCGGCTGGCGGTCGCGGTCGTAGGCCGGCCGGTCGCCCCGCTCGAGGCGGTCGTTGCGCTCGTAGGCGGGCCGCTCGGCGCGGGGCGCGCGCTCGGCGTAGGGGCGCGCTTCGGCGGAGGCGTCGGCCTCCGCGGCGGCGGGGGGAGCCTGGGCGGCGGCGGCGTCCGCCTCCTCCATGGCCGTCTCCACCGCCTCGTCCTCGAAGTCGAGGTCGAAGCCGTTGCCGAAGGTGTCGCGGCCCACGAGCTCGGTCACCGGCCGGTTGGGCTGCAGCACGCGCAGGGTGCGGAAATAGTGCTCGGCGTGCTGGAGGTGGTTCTCCGCCAGCACCGGGTCGCCGGCGGTGGTCGCGTCGCGGGCGAGCTGCTGGTACTTCTCGTACACGTGCTGGGCGTGGCCGCGCACCTTGATGTTGTCCGGCCCGTTGGACTCGAAGGCGCGGTTCGCGTTCTGGCCGGGCTTGCCGCCGCCGCCCTGGGGCGGGCCGCCGCTGCGGTTGCGCCCGCGCTGACGCTTCATGCCCTTGTAGTCTCTCATGGTGCTCAACCGTCCGCCGCCCGCCTGGGGTCGTTGCGCGTCGCGCCTCCGTCCCGGTCCGCCGGCCCCGACAGGGCCGATCCTAAGCCGGGAGGTTTGCGCCAAGCCGAAAATCCCGGGATTCGACCCCCGCACGTTTCCGAGCGATCCGGGGCGAGGCCTTGCGCCGCCGACGCGCACGGCCGGACCTGAAGGCAGGTTCCAGGCCCGAACGCCGATCGACGCGGTGGGAATACCTCCGATCTAGCCGTTCGGAGCGGGTTCTCCAACAATTTTCTTGAAGCCGGCGACCACCCGGTCCTTCAGCGCCAAGTCCTTGACCGTGCGCACCTCGTCCGCTCCCGCACCGCGCATCAGCGCCTCCACCGCCGCCGCTTGGTCGTGGCCGATCTCCAGCAGGAAGCGCCCGCCCGGGCGCAGCACGCGCAGCACCTCGGGCGCCAGCACGCGGTAGGCGTCCAGCCCGTCCTCCCCGCCGTCCAGCGCCAGGCGCGGGTCGTGCTCGCGCACCTCCGGGTCGAGGGCCTCGATGTCGCGGCTGGGGATGTAGGGAGGGTTGGCGACCACCAGGTCGAAGCCGTCGCTCCCGAGGCCCGCCGTCCAGTCGCCGCGCAGCAGGGCGGTGCGCCCCTCCAGCCCCAGGTGGGCGGCGTTGTCGCGCGCCACCGCCAGCGCCTCCTCCGACACGTCCACCCCCAGGCCCACGGCCGCCGGGCGCTCGGCCAGGATGGCCAACAGGATCGCCCCCGAGCCGACGCCCAGGTCCAGGACCTGGAAGCGCCGGTTCTCCTCCGGGAAGGCGGCCAGCGCCTCCTGCACCACCGTTTCCGTGTCCGGCCGGGGCGACAGCACGTGGGGGTCCACCCGCAGCATGATCTTCCAGAAGCCGCGCCGGCCCAGGATGCGGCTCACCGGTTCGCGCCGCGCCCGGCGGGCGAGGTGGCTTTCGAACGCCTCGTCCTGCTCGGGGGTGAGCTCGCGGTAGGGGTCGGTCAGGATGTCGGCGCGGGTGGCGTCGGCCGCCGCCTCCAGCAGGAGGCGCGCGTCGATGGCCGGGCTGTCCACGCCCGCCGCCTTGAGGCGTTCGCGCGCGCGGGTCCAGGCCTGGACGAGGGTGGTCATGGCGCGACGCTTAGAGCGCGGAACCGGGCGGGTGCAAGCGCGGGAGGAACGCAGCCGCCCTCTCCACGCTTCCGCCTGCAGAACGCTCAAGCTCCAGGTCACCCCTCCATGTCCCGTCCGCCCCGGACCCGCCCCGAGCCGAAGCCGGCGCGCCCCCGCAAGGCCGGGCGCCGGCGCGGTCCCGTGCTGGCCATGCCCGCCGCCCCCGCCCCGCTCAAGCGCCCGCCCGCGCCCGCCCCGGCCAAGGCGCGCAAGCCCTCCAAGGCCGAGAAGCGCCGGGACGCGGCGCGGGCGCGCAAGGCGGACCGTGCGACGGCGGCGCCCGTCGGCCGGCTGGACGCGCTGGGCTTCTTCATGCTGGCGGGACTGATCGTGGCGGACGCGGCGCGCCGGCCGCGCCCGGCGGGGAGCGGCGGCGCGGGCCGGGCGGCGGCGGCCGAGGCGCAGGAGCCGGGCCGCGGCCGCGCCGCCGCTTCGCCCCAGGACATCCCCGTCAGCGGCTGGCGCGACGTGCTCTCGCGCACCTGGAGCGAGTTCAACAACGACCACATCATGTCGGTGGCCGCCGGCGTGACCTTCTTCGCCCTGCTGGCCCTGTTCCCGGCCATCGGCGCGTTCGTCTCGCTCTACGGCCTGTTCGCGGACGTGAAGCAGGCCGAAGGCCAGTTGCGCCTGCTGCGGGGCGTGCTGCCCAAGGAGGTGATCGACTTCGTGGGCGGGGAGATCCTGCGCATCGCCGCCGGCCGCTCGGGCGGACTGGGCGTGGCGTTCGCCGTCAGCCTGCTGATCTCGCTGTGGAGCGCCAACGGGGCGGTCAAGGCCATGTTCGGCGGTCTCAACATCGCCTACGAGGAGCGGGAGACCCGCAACTTCCTGCGCCTCAACCTGATCAGCTTCGCCTTCACCCTGGGGGCGCTGCTGTTCGTGGCCGTCACCTTGTCCGCGGTGGTGGCGGTGCCCGTGGCCCTGCACTTCATCGGGCTGGACTCCGGGAGCGTGTGGCTCGCGGAGTTGCGCTGGCCGCTGCTGCTGGTGGTGGCCGCCTTTGCGATCTCGGTGCTGTACCGCTACGGTCCGAGCCGCCGCAAGCCGCGCTGGCGCTGGATCAGCTGGGGCGGGACCCTGGCGGCGGTGCTGTGGCTGGCCGCTTCGGTGCTGTTCAGCTTCTACGTCGCCAACTTCGCCCACTACGACAAGACTTACGGTTCGCTGGGCGCGGTGGTCGGCTTCATGACCTGGATCTGGTACTCCACCATCATCGTGCTGCTCGGGGCCGAGCTGAACTCCGAGCTCGAACACCAGACCACTGTGGACACCACCGCCGGCGACCCCCGTCACACGGGGGCCCGCGGCGCGGCGGTGGCCGACACCCTGGGGCCCGCCGTCGTCCGCCGCGCCGCCGCCGCCGCCCACCTGGGCGCGCTGTTCGGCAACTAGCCGGGTTGCGTGAGCTCCGCCGCCACGTGGTCGGCGGAGGCGGCGAGGGCGGTCAGCGGGCGAGCCGCAGCGCGCTGATCTGCCCGGCGATGTTGGCGAAGGCCGCCGTCAGCGCGGCGGTGGACGTGGCGTCGATGTAGTGGTCCGCGCCGCTGGCGCAGTTCTGCAGGCGGCTCTTGATGCCGGAGTCCGTCACCTCCACCGGCACCGTGTAGATGATGATGTTGTTGTACTGCATGTTGGCGCACAGCTTCGTGAGCCGATCGTCCAGGGCGGCGGCCACGTTGCTGAAGTCGCCCTGGGTCGGCGATCCGCCGTCCGCGATCGGGCCGCCGACGCTGATCCTCTTGGTGGCCAGGTAGCCCAGGGATGTGTAGAGCGACTGGTTCTGGTTGTTGACGTTGCCCTGGTTGTAAGTATTGGCGCCGTCGGTGACGAGGACCACGATCTTCAGGGTGTTGGCGGCGCCGTAGGCGGAGCCGTCGCCGAACGGGCCGTAGGGCGACAGCACGTGCCAGCCCCAGACGAGACCGACGGGGATCTCCGTGTCCCCCACGGGCGTCATCGCGTTGAGTTCATTGTGGATGGCGTTGGCGTCCGTCGTGGAACGCACCGGCGTCAGCCTCATCAGGGGGGTGACGCCGCACCCCCAGTTCGGGCCCGCCGTATAGGGCGTGGCTCCATGGGCATTGTAATATCCAAGTTGGGAAGTGGAATTAATATACTTGGCTACATAAGCCTGATGATAAGCGGGATCGGTGTTGCCAGCGTCATTCGCGGGCACCTGATCTGAAATGTAGCTGTTGTACCAGTACCCAGCAGTCTTCGCGTTCTTGCTGCTCGGGGTGCCGTCGTCCGGTTCGTCGGGCGCGAAATAGGGCACGAAGAACGTGTTGGGTTTTCCAATCGTCGGGGGTGTGTCCAGTACATCGTAGGGCATGGGACGCTCCTCTACGCAGCCGCCCCATGACTTACCGAGAGCATCGAACCCGGCGAAACGATCTTGGCTTACGCCGAGTTGATTCACGGCGGGGTCGTTCGGGTATGGTGATACGCCGGTCAACCAAGGCGCCTTGTACGTGGATGTGCGGTACTGGGCGCCGACATTGACCGTCATCGAGAAAGGCACGACGCCGATCTTCAACGCGTTCGCATCGCCGGCCCCGGCCGCGGAGGAAGTCAGCGTGTCCACCAGCTGACCGGCCGCCGTCTTGAGCGTACCGATCTTGTTGTCTTCCGCCATGGAACCCGTGTTGTCGAGCACGAGCGCGAGTTCGACATGCTTCAGCGAGCGGTTCACCACCGAGTCGGCGTTGACCTGGATCGAGCTCACGTTCAGCAGGCCGGCGAAGAACACTTTCACCTTGGCGGAGCCCTTCACCTCGACCTGGCTGGTGGAGGTGATCGCGGCGGTGCTGGAGAGGGAGGCGTCCGAACGGTTGAAGTTGGCCTGCACCCAGCTGGTGGCCAGGGTCTTGGCCGCGGTCTGGCCGGCGGCGCTGGCGTCGTAGGGCTGGTGCGCCAGGGACAGGGCCGCCTCGTCCGTGGCGTTCTGCAGGTCGCTGCGGGCGGTGAGCACGTGGGCGGTGTCCAGGCCCGCGCCCACCGCCAGGGCCATGGGCACGGCGGCCAGGGCCAGCATGGCGCCGAAGCCGCCGCGCCGGTCGCGGCCGAAGCGCCGCAGCCCCTGCGCCCGTCCGTCGCTGGTTCCGCCCATGGCCGTGGTCCGTCCCGGATAGTGCTCCGTGGACGCCAGCTTGGCGCGGCGGGGGTAAACAACCCGGGTGGGGAACGCGGTTAAGGCGCGGTGGAGCGCCGCCCGCCGCCGCCGCCCGCCGCCGCCGTCGTCAGGCGAGTTCGATCACGCCCGCCCCGCCCGCCGCGTCGCCCCAGGCCAGCCGCCGCCCGTCCGGCGAGAGCGCCAGGGCGGTGATCGCCGCGCCGCCGCCGTTCTTGAGCGTTCTGCGCTCGGAAGTCTGCAGGTCCGCCGACCACAGGGCGCCGTCGTCGCGGCCGGCGACCAGGCGGAAGCCGGCGGCCGATCCCGCCACCCGCACCACCAGCGGCGGGCGTTCGCCGCCGGGCTCGGAGGCGCCGATCTCCACCGCGTCCTTGCCCATGGGGCCGTTCGCGCCCGCGAAGGTCCAGATCACCGCCCCCGCCGCCCCGGCCGTGGCCATCAGCGCGCCCTTGGCCAGGAAGGCGGCCGAGCGCACCTTGGAGGGGTAGCCCGACATGCGCATGTCCTTGGCGTCCGCCACGCGCCAGCCGTGCAGGTCGTTCTCCTGCATGGCGGTGACGAGGAAGCGGCCGTCCGGGCTCCACCAGGCGCCCGTGTGGCTGCCCGCCCAGGCGAGCTTGGAGGGGGCCTGCTCGGCCACCCGGGCCCACCACAGCCAGGCCCCGCCGTAGGTGGCGGCCGCCAGGCGCCGGCCCTTGGGCTCGAAGGCCAGGGCGGCGACGGCGCGCTCGTGGCGGTGGCGCCGCTCGAAGCGGGCGTCCGCCACGTCCCGCACGTGCAGGTCGCGGCCGGCGGAGAAGGCGAGGAGGCCGGAAGCGGGGCTGGCGGCCAGCGCGTCCACCCAGCGGCCGCCCGTGTCCGCCACCTGCGTCGCGCCCGCCGGCCGCGACCAGACCAGCCGCCCGTCGTCGCCCCCGGTGAGCACGCCTTCGCCGGAGGGGTGGGGCGCCGCGCACAGCACGGCGCCGTCGTGGGCCTCCGTCGCTTCGCCGCTCTCCCAGCGCACGACGCCGTCGCCGGCGGCGAAGGCCGCGCCCTCCCGGGTGAACAGGGCGTCGGACACGTAGGCCTGGAGGTCGAGGTCGAGGGACATGCGCGGGGAACCGACGGACGCCCGGCGGGGCGGGCGGGGGAGTGCGCTTTACTTGACCCGCCGATGCGGGCAAAACTTTAACCCGACAGCCCGCCGCCGTCGCGGCCGGGCTTGGGAGAGCGTATCTATGGCGGCCAAGCTCGCCGGCTCCGGAGCCGGCTCCAAGTACACGGTCAACACCTCGGCCGAGATGAACGTCACGCCCATGGTGGACGTGATGCTCGTGCTGCTGATCATCTTCATGGTGGCGGCGCCGCTGGCCACCGTCTCGATCAAGCTCGACCTGCCGCCGGCCTCGCCGCCCACCAACGCGAAGCCCAAGCCGCCGACGGTGATCTCCATCCAGAAGTCGGGCGAGCTCTACGTCGGGCCGAACAAGACCACCCTGGCGAACCTGGGCCCCGACGTCAGCCGCGCCCTGGCGGTCTCCGAGCCGACCAAGGAGACGGTGTACATCCGCTCGGACAACGAGGTGCACTACAACCAGTTCATGGAGGTGCTCAACACCCTCCAGGACGACGGTTTCTTCAAGCTGTCGCTGATCACCGAAGACCGCATCTGACCTGAGCGCCGCACGCCGGACGAAAGAGGCCCGCGCCGGGGATGGCGCGGGCCTTTTT